>JADGFA010000003.1 GCA_016744065.1 Gammaproteobacteria bacterium | reverse complement strand
GTGCTATATTGTATTTACCATTCCCACTGGAATACTCGAAATCAAGATCATGTGTTAGCTGAGTTGGAATAAAGTATTTATCACCTGAATTACCCGAACCTTCCCATTTTAAAAAATACTGATGTACATAATTAGCTGTCCAACTTGCTGTAAACCAGTTACTTCCTCCAAGATAAATATTATTTCCTAATTTAAAATTAGCAAAAAGATAGGGTTCATTAGGTACTTTATTTCCGTAATTTGTATTCATACCACCGTCTGAATCGACCCGAGTTTTATCGGTTAGATCTTGCCATGTAGCATTGAACTGCAGGTTATAATTTTTATTAATAATTGCAGATGTAGAAATTTCAATACCACCAACTCTAACTTTTTCCAGATTTTCATAAGCACCGTAAATAACTTCAGGAACGTATCGAATAAAATTATCTGCACTGCGATAAAACATATTGACACCTGAATATATATGGTGCTCATCTAGATCCAGCGTATGGTAAATACCTATATTCAGATTCTGGCTTTCTTCTGGCTGAAGTTCTGAATTGGGACGAATATATTTTCCACTACCTAGCGTTTCATCTGGTTCAGGAAATCGAAATGCACTTTCATAAGATGACTTCAGTTCAATGTTTTTTTTCAGGTCATACTTAGCGGTCAAGCCATAACCCGTTGCATCCTGATCAACTAATGTTTCCACATTAGTTAATATGCCGTTTCTAAGGTATTGCTCTGCATTAATTCTTGCGTCATAAATATACTTTTTTGCAAACACTGATCCATGAAATTTCTGATTTTTACTGTGAATAACATAGCCACCAGCGAGTACGCTTTTATCTACAGAGTTGGGAAAGGAAAATGAGGTATTAACTTCATTAATGCTGTCATTCCCAGAACGATCCAGAAAATTAGTCGCTAGACTTAATTCAGCATATGACGCTTCATCTAACTGATAAGCAGCATATATATTGGCTCTAAAAATATTATCTTTACGTTCAAAAATTGATTTGGTACCCAACTCACCCTGACTAGAATCAGAGTTAATCGTATATTGACCATTCCAGTCGTAATCCCGAGACAAGGTATCATATACCGTATCCGTTATTTCCCCGGTTAATATATATGCCTTGAGCCTGAGCTTATCCAACTCTTTTTTATAAGCTATAGAAGCCAGCCAGGTATTATTAATTGTATGGTATCCACCATATACATTATTTATTGATGTATCGGGATGTTGTTCATTATTTCTGTTCTCCGCATAGGTAGCCGATACCGATAAGTCATCGGCAAACTCTGAATCTGTTATACCGGCCTTAATGCTCAACATGCCGGATGAATATTCATCATGAAAACGTTTTACACGCATCGTACCGATCTGGTTACCGTACGAGTCAACTTCTGGAATTTTATCCATCCAGTAATTATTGTCAGAGTGATTTAAATACGATGAAATACGAAAATAATATTTATCATTGAAAGAAGACTGTGCGAGCAATGCCGCTCTGTGCGTATTAAATGAACCATAAGAATATGATGCATCTACAAACTCTTCATCTGACGGCGGCGTAATAATATTGATTGCCCCACCCAGTGCATCGGCCGATAACATAATAGGTGTTACGCCTTTATATACCTCTATGCCACTGACCATATTGACTGGAACATTATTTAATGACAGCGCAGAACCAAAATTTTCCATGGGTATATCGTCTACAAAGTAGCGTATCTGTTTTCCCGACAGGCCATTAATCGACAAATTAAAGTTTGAACCAAAGCCTCCCGTCTCTCTGATAATGACACCAGGTGATGTTTTGATGACACCATTCAAATCAGTAGAAACATTCATAAACTCATCTACTTCAATGTTCTGAACCTCAAATCCGGCCTCAGCCTTAGTCGCTTCTGGTGCTTCACCATTAACTGTGACACCTTTCAGGACAGTAGCTTCAGGATCATCAAGTTCGGCATAATAGGCTTCAGAGTCTTTCTTTACCTGATATTCACTCCCTTGACTCAAGCCCACATACACCTGCAAAAATAATGCAGTAAGAATAATTAAATACTTTTTCATACAGAATAAAACAGCACAACAACAAAGCGCGAATAATAATACGAATGATTTGCATTTGCAACAATAAAAGGAGTAGTATATCCTTCTGATAACCAGAAAATATGTAATGAATAAACAGACAGAAAACAGATTTACACTCTAAAACAAGCAGTTAAGTAATATCTTTTGTCTTCCAGCTCTTGCTACGATAACCAGGACAGCAATGATACAGTCTCATTTGAAAATTTCCCGGTAAAACTAAAAATTTATCGCCGTTAACAATTAATGCCCTGTATCACAGAGCTGTATTATTTTTACATTACACTTAAGGTCTGCTATCGAACGATCGGTTTTTTAAACAGGTCTTTACAAAACTTTACCTGTTATTGACCCAAACTTGCAGAGGTTTTATGCATAATTTTAATTGAAACAGTTAATCCTTATATATCAATCAATTATTAATTTAACAGGAGCAATATTATGAAAAAACGTAATTGGGTTATTGGTAGTATTTTAACATGTAGCATTCTAACGATGGCTGCCGCGGGTGTAGCCCATGCCTGTAATGGTCCAGGAAATCATAATCGCGGTGGTTTTCGTGGAGACAAGATGATGCAAATGATGGGCAACCTGGATCTCAGTAAAGAACAACGCCAGACTATTCGAAAAATAAAAAATGAGCAACGTGATCAAATGGATGCCAAACAGGATGAAATGATTGATATCCGAAAGGCATTACGCAAACAGGCTCGTGCTGAAAACTATGATGCTGAAAAAGTACAGAAATTAGCCAGTACTAAAGCAGAAATTATGGCCGACATGACTGTTCAACGCATTAAAACCATAAATCGTATCCGCAAGGAATTAACACCTGAACAGATCGAAAAAATGGACAATCAAAAAATGTGTAAATTTAAACGAGGTAACTTTAAAAATAGCTTATAGCTAATAAATGATATCTGAAGCCGACTAAGGCTTTGGGTATCACCATTTTTGTTGAAAAACTTTAAATATTTTCACCATTATTCTTAATATTAATTATCCCAACAGCTAATCGAATGGTTTCAATCAAACAGGTGCTATCAATGGTAATAAAAAGCGAATGGGTTACACCGATCACAGCGGGGGCCTTTTTATTATCTGCCATAACAGGCGTTCTTATGTTTTTTCATCTTGATACCGGTCTTAACAAAATGGCACATGAATGGCTAAGCTGGACTCTTCTGACAGGCGTTATATTACATCTGACAATCAATTTCTCAGGCTTTAAACGACATATCAAAACACGCCAGGGGCAATTGCTAATAGGTATATTTACACTTGCTCTGCTTGTTAGTTTTATGCCTGCAGGCAACAAAGACAAACCTTCTTTTGCTATCCCCATCAAGGCTCTATCTCAGGCGCCTCTAACAACATTAGCTCTTGTCGCTCAAATTAGCCCTGAACAATTACATGAACGCCTTGCTAAAGCCGGTATAGTCTCATTATCTAATGAGCAGAGTTTAAATGAGCTAATCGGACCGGATCTTCGCCAACAAATACACGTCCTGAAAACTTTGCTAAGTAAGCAAAAATGATGCTCGACGACTCATGTTATAAAAACGTATATACAGACCAAATACTTGACATGAGTAACATGTATTAATAATGCATTAAAAAAATCTGGCTTTTTATGACAATAGCTATCACTATTCAATGCACAGACAAGGAATAAAATGAAACTGACCAATACTATAAAAAATTACGGATTATCAGCTATTATACTGCACTGGTTTATGGCGATTATTATCATTGGTTTGTTTTTTCTAGGTGAATACATGGTTGATTTAGACTATTATGATCAATGGTATCATCAGGCGCCCTGGTGGCATAAAAGCATAGGCCTCAGTCTCTTTACGCTATTAATAATCAGGCTGGCTTTGAAACTAGGTACAATCGCCCCAGCCCCATTAATCACTTATAAAAAATGGGAAATTTTCCTGGCCAAAATAACACATTTGTTATTCTATTTTTTATTGCTTACCATCTGTATTAGTGGGTATTTTGTTGCTACTGCAAAAGGAGCAGGCATAGACGTATTTTCATGGTTTGAAGTTCCTTCGATTATGCAGCTTAATGAAAAAAACACTGACCTGTTTGCTTATATCCATGAAATAACTACAAAAATCCTCGTTATACTCTTTTTATTACACACAGGTGCCGCAATAAAACATCACTTTTTTAATCACGACAGAACATTAACCCGTATGCTTGGAATAAAAAATTAATACCGAATACTTACTTATTTTAACAACTTTTTATCAACCATAAACAGGAATATTTTTATGAAAATAATCTACTACACTCTTATCTCTTTAGCACTTATGAGCACAAATTCTTTTGCTGATGATTATGTCATCGACAAAAAAGGTATGCATGCTTCTATAGAGTTCAAAATTTCACATCTTGGATATAGCTGGTTACGAGGACGCTTTAATGATTTTGATGGTGATTTTAACTATGACGGAAAAAACCCTGATGCATCAAAAATAAATGTCACCATTAACACCGCCAGCATTGACAGTAATCATGCAGAAAGAGACAAGCACCTCAGATCAGATGAATTTCTTGATGTAAAAAAATACCCAAAAGCTACTTTTAAAAGCACTTCTTTTAAACAAAAAAAAGATGGCTCAGCTATATTGAAAGGAAATTTCACACTGCATGGCGTAACCAAACCTATCACTATAAACACGCATTATATTAATCAGGGAAAAGATCCCTGGGGTGGATACCGTATCGGATTTGAAGGAACTAGCAAAATAGCTCTGGCTGATTACGGCATTCTTAAAAATCTTGGCCCAGCTTCAAAAGAGCTTGATTTAATCTTCTCCATTGAAGGCGTTAGAAAATAGCAAAATAAATACATTAAAGCAGCAGGATAATTCTATTTTATCTGATATATACAGTTAAATAATATCTCTGCTGCTTTGTTTATTAATATCAAAAACTTTAATTTTATAAGTAACTCAGGGTTATATAAATGGTATTTATTGAAAATCAGGACACTTTCAGCCTTATAAAAACATACCCTGATATAGCGTGTGAAAAATTATTATTTCTGCGCAACCTGATAATTGAAACAGCGCTGGACATTGAAAATGAATCCATCGTTCACGAAACACTTAAATGGGGTGAGCCTAGCTATACAAGTAAAAATGGAAGCACCATTAGAATTGACTGGAAAGAAGAATACCCTGATCAGTACATGATGTATTTTCACTGCAAAACAAAACTAATTGATACCTTTAAAGAAATTTATAGTGATACATTTATTTATGACGGAAACAGAGCGATTATATTCAATATAGCTGCCGATATTCCAACTGAAGAGCTTAAACACTGTATCCAGCTTTCTCTGACATACCATTCTATCAAGCACCTCCCTTTATTAGGCGTTTGATAAATTATTACCTGCCCCCCTTCTCTATATTAAGTCATTACCACCCTGAATTTATACCAATGCATACAAATCAGATATTATTTACATTAATTAGACATGAAATCAATATTCTGTCACTCTGACACCATAAGTTATTAGATTTAACCGAATATACAACCACACACCAATCATGAAAAAGTCTTAATGAAAAAAATACTCATTATCGGTTATGTCTGGCCAGAACCAGACTCATCTGCTGCCGGCCGACATATGATGTCAATCTTACGCCTGTATATACGCCAGAACTGGCAGGTTGAATTTGCCACACCCTCTCAACCAACAGAGCATATGATTAATTTAAAAAATGAGGGCATCTCAAGCCAGAGCATTAAATTAAACTGCAACAGTTTTGACAGCTATATTACTAAATACCAACCAGACATCGTTATGTTTGACCGTTTTATGATGGAGGAACAATTTGGCTGGAGAGTTGAAAAAAACTGCCCTGATGCAATTAAAATTTTAGACACTGAAGATTTACAGTGCCTACGCAATGCCCGCCATCACGCCCATAAAACCGGATGTGAATTCACAAAATCAATTTTATTCAATGACATAGCAAAGCGTGAAATAGCCGCTATATTACGCTGTGATTTTTCTTTAATTATTTCCAGTTTTGAAATGGAATTATTAATCAATACATTTAATATAGATGCCAGCTTACTTCATTACCTGCCTTTTATGATTGACCTGAAAACCTGCCCAACTAAAACTCGCCCTTTTTCTTCTCGAAAGCATTTTGTAACTATTGGAAATTTTAGACATGCCCCCAATTGGGATGCAGTTTTATATTTACAGAAAATATGGCCTTTAATAAAAAAGCAGCTACCTGATGTTGAATTACATATCTATGGCTCCTACCCGCCACCGAAAGCAACAGCCCTAAACAACCCTGAAACAGGTTTTTTAATTAAGGGATGGGCAGAAAATGCTTTTTTAGAGATTGAAAAATCGCGCGTTTTATTAGCCCCAATCAGGTTTGGCGCCGGCATTAAAGGTAAATTAATAGACGCTATGATAATGCAAACACCGAGCATCACAACATCAATCGGTAGTGAAGGCATGTTTCAACATGAAGCATGGCCCGGTACAATTACAGATGATTTAACTGAGTTTGTAAGCGCCGCCGTAAAACTATATTCCAATGAAACAACATGGCTAAAAGCACAGAAACTGGCTCACATATTATTAAATTCACGATATGACAGCCATCAACATGGTGCTCGATTAATTGATAAAATAATTAACATCGAAAAAAACCTGGAACAACATCGATTAAACAATTTTACCGGCGCTATGCTAAAGCACCACTCTATGATGAGCACCAAATATATGTCTCAGTGGATATCAGAAAAAAACACTAAGACTAAAAACAATTAGTTTCTGTTTTGTGTTTTTCTATTTTTTAACGCATGGTAACCAGTTCTTCTGAACTTGTTGGGTGTATGGCAACGGTATCATCAAAATCTTTTTTAGTTGCCCCCATTCGCATCGCCACGGCAAATCCCTGTAACATTTCATCTGAACCTGGCCCAATAATATGACAGCCGACCACTTTTTCCTGAGCGCCTATACACACTAATTTCATGGCTGTTGGCACTTCATGCTGTGTCATTGAGTTATACATAGCCGTAAAACGTGTCTGATATATTTTTACCGCATTACCATGTTCTTTGCGTGCTTCACCTTCAGTTAAACCAACGGTTCCTATAGGGGGATGACTAAAAACAACGGTCGCAATCACTTTATAATCCAGGTGTCGATCTGTCTGGTTATTATAAAGACGATCAGCAAGGCGTCGCCCTGCCGCTATCGCTACAGGTGTTAAAGGCGCTCGACCGGTTACATCACCCAAGGCAAATATATTTTCTACATTGGTATTTTGATATATATCTGTCTCGATATAGCCCTGCTTATCAAGCTGTAAATTAACCGCATCAAGATTCATTCCCTGAGTATTGGGGTGACGGCCAATAGCCCAGATCAACTGATCATAACCTGTATTCTTATTGCCTTTGTCATCACATAAGGACAATGTGCCATCTGCTTCTTTAATAATTTCGGTAATTTGCGTTCGGGGCATTATATTAACCCCCTGATCAAGCATTTCTTCTAACAGGGTTTCACGCAACATGGCATCAAATGAGCGCAGCAAATGCTCCTTACGCAAATACATAGATACTTCGCTACCCAGTGCATTTAATACTCCGGCTAATTCTACGGCAATATAACCTGAACCTATGATAGCCACTTTTTCAGGGCGTTCAGTTAATGCAAAAAAACCATCTGATGTAATACCAAATTCCGCACCTTTTGTATCGGGTACGGTAGGTGTTGTTCCCGGAGAAACCATAATATGATTCGCGGTGACCTGTTTACCATTTATATCAAGCGTGTGCTCATCTACAAATGAAGCAAACCCCACTAACTCATCTATATTCGAATCGGCAAGATAGTTGTGATACCAGTTATTAATGCCTGAAATATAATTTTCACGCTTATTAACCAGATGCCCCCAGTCAAAGCCTTTATTTTCCAGGTCAAAGCCATAATCTTTTGCATCGTTTAGCGCATGTGACAAATTAGCCCCAAACCACATGATTTTTTTAGGTACACAACCCACATTCACACAGGTTCCACCCATTTTGCCACTTTCTACAACCGCGCACTTCATTCCATAGGCCGCAGCCCGCTCTGCCACAGATAAACCGCCGCTACCCGCACCAATAGCAATTAAATCGTAATCGTATTTCTCTGACATCATAAAACCTGTAGTGATCTATTAATTTAGGTCAGGTAATATACCAGCACATCTACCACTGGAACACCCCGACTCAATGTTGTTATTGAATAAACTCAAAACACTGCATACTTCACCCAAATACCAGTACCTGCTTGACCGCCTCAAACAATACGCTCTACTCATTCGCCTGGATCGCCCAATAGGTGCTTACCTGTTACTCTGGCCGACACTATGGGCATTATGGATTGCGGCTAAAGGCACCCCAGATACGCTGGTATTATGTGTATTTGTAATCGGGGTGTTTTTAATGCGCTCCGCCGGGTGCGCTATTAATGATTTTGCCGACAGAGATATTGATCCGCATGTTGAACGCACTCAAAACCGGCCTCTTGCTGCTGGCCGCATCACAGAGAGAGAGGCCTTGGTCGTTTTTGGCGTACTTTCATTAAGCGCTTTTTCTCTGGTTTTGCTAATGAACACCCTGACAATATACATGAGCTTTGCAGGTATCATACTGGCAGCCAGCTACCCTTTTGCCAAACGTTTTCACTATATGCCACAGGTTCATTTAGGTATCGCTTTTGGCTGGGCAGCCCCAATGGCATTTACTGCACAGGCCAATGAAATCACCTCGGTCACCTGGCTTATTTTTATGGCAACAATATTATGGGCAACAGCTTATGACACCATGTATGCCATGGCTGACCGAGAGGATGATTTACAGGTCGGCGTTAAATCTACGGCTATTTTATTTGGTGAGGCCGATAAATTAATCGTGGGTTTACTACAGGCTTTATTAATTTTTGATCTGATATTAATTGGCAGTAGCTCTGAGTTGGGGCTTTATTATTATCTTGGTTTAAGCGCTGCAACCGGGCTGGCTATTTACCAGCAGTTTTTAATTAAAGACCGTGATAAACAGAAATGCATTCAGGCATTTGTAAATAATAACTGGTTTGGATTTTGTGTTTTTGCCGGTATTTTTGTTGATTACTGGGTTTAAAAAATCATCCGTTAATCGACTTCGCTAACTTACAGCTTGCTTTTCTCCTGGCTGAAGTTCACCCAGTTTCCAATCACCGATTTGACAACGAATCAATCGCAGCGTTGGAAACCCGACTGCTGCTGTCATTCTTCTTACCTGACGGTTTTTACCTTCTGATATGGTTAGCTCTATCCAGCTTGTTGGGATGTTTTTTCTAAACCTTACTGGAGGGTCTCTTAGCCACAGATTTTCTGGCTCGAGAATAATTTTTGCCTGCGCAGATTTTGTTTTACCATCTTTTAATACAACACCTTTTTTAAGCTGCTCTATTGCTTCAGGTGTTATTTCTTTTTCTACCTGCGCCCAATAGGTTTTTTTCATTTTGTTTTTTGGGTCTGATATTTTATGCTGCAACTTACCATCATCGGTTAATAACAACAGACCTTCTGAATCATGATCCAGTCGTCCTGCCGGGTAAATGTTTTTTATACTAATATATTCAGCTAAACTTTGATGTTTTTCATGGGGGCTAAACTGACAAATAACGCCATAGGGCTTATTAAATATAATTAACTGGCTCATTTGATTTTCTATTTTATAACTGTAACCAGCGTTTTCTTCTCTGGTCACTTATATTTAGCTGATCAAATAATTCATGGAAACCATCTTCATCAGGTATACCCTTCCATACAATGTGCTGATCATGGTTGTCAAAAATCGCATCGGTGACTATTTCAGTCAAACGTTTATTTGTAGGCAATAACGCTTTATGCTCTTCCACCAGATTTTGTATACGTGCCGAACCCCGAAATTTCATTTTTGAAATATTCTCTATATTCTCAAGAATATCGTTAACATCTTTATATTTATTTAATAAATTCGATGCCATTTTATATCCCACTCCAGGAATACCTGGAATGTTATCTACCTTATCCCCAGCTAATGCCAGCATGTCAGCTATTTTTTCAGGCTCTACACCAAACTGTTTTTCTACTCCCCTGGCATTTAAAACATTACCTCGAGCAAAATCCCACCATGCATCTCGTTCACCTAGCACCAGTTGCGTTAAATCTTTATCCGCTGTAACAACGGTAATATCAAAGCCTTCTTTTCTTAAACGGGTTGCCAGGGTACCTATAATATCATCGGCTTCAAAACGATTACTGCCAAATTCAGGTATTCCCATAGCACGACAGAACTCCCGACAATAACGAAACTGAACAATCAGCTCATCGGGTGCGGGAGAACGGTTTGCCTTGTATTCAGGAAAAATTTCTCGACGATAGGAATTTGTCTGATGAGCATCAAATGCACAGGCAATATACTCAGGTTGTTTCTGTTCGAATAACTGGTATAAGAATTCAGTAAAACCATATACTGCATTTGTGGGATTTCCATCTATATCAGTAATAGCATCATCAAACACATGCCAGCCACGAAAAACATAGATACTGGAATCAATTAAATAGGCGCGTTTACTCATTGGCCTATATTAACAGTATGTCAGGGAATCTGTAACAACCAGTACAACTATAACCTGGCTAATGTTTCCATATCTTTTTCAACCGCAGCAACTGACTGGTCAAAATTAACCTGTTCTTCTTTATTCATCTTCAGGGAAATAACCTTCTCCATACCATTTTTACCCAGCACACAAGGCACACCAATAGCCAGCTCATCACAACCATATTCATTTTTAAGAATAGCAACTGTCGGCAAAATACGTTTACGATCATTTACAATCGCATCAACCATGGCAGCAACTGCCGCAGCAGGTGCATCGAATGCACTACTGTTCTGACGCAAAGCTAAAATTTCTGCGCCGCCATTTCGAGTTCGAGTAACAATATCATCTATGGTTTTCTGATCCATAAAATGGCTGACGGGAATACCTGAAATGGTGGTATAGCGCATCATAGGCACCATTGAATCACCATGCCCACCAAGCACCATTGCATCTATATCCAGAGCAGAATAGCCGGTTTCCATTGCAATAAAACTGGCCATTCGAGTTGAATCCAGCACACCGGCCTGACCAAAAATTCGGCTGCGATCCCAGCCCGTTTTTTGCCATGCTCTATAAGTCAGTATATCGACCGGGTTTGATACAAATAACATCTTGCTGTTCGGTGCATACTTCAGGGTGTTTTCAATAATAATATCGGTTACTGCTACATTGGTTTCCAGCACATCAGAACGTGACATACCTGGTTTTCTGGGAACACCCGCAGTAATAATAATAAGATCTGAATCGGCCATTAAAGAGTAATCAGTACCACCAGTCAGGCGCGTATCAAAACGAAACAGGGGAGCATCTTCCTGAATATCCAGAGCAGCACCTTCAGCAGCGCCCTCACGGATATCAATTAATACAATTTGACGACAGAGATCTCTTGAAGCTATAAATTGTGCAGTGGACTCACCTACACGGCCCGCACCTACGACTGTAATTTTCTTCATACTCCCCCCTGTAAATTACACTTTCATACTGTTAGTTTAGACTAAATTTTCTTCGGGGGGCCGCTCTTGTATTAAAATAATAGCTAAGGTTTTGCACCTTAAAATAATACGCTGCATCCGGTGCAGATATATTATTTACTCATGATGATGTTTGGAAACACCGCTATCAATTGCCGCCTGAGCTACCGCCGCAGGTACACGCTCAATCAATCTGGGATCAACTGGCTTGGGGATAATATAATCAGGGCCAAATTCCAGATGATCCAGCTCATAAGCATTTAACACAGATTTGGGTACCGGATCTTTTGCCAGGCTACGAATCTCATTTACAGCCGCTATATGCATTTCCTGAGTGATTGTTGTTGCTCCAGCATCTAATGCCCCCCTGAAAATATAGGGGAAGCCCAACACGTTGTTTACCTGATTCGGATAATCACTTCTACCGGTCGCCATAATTAAATCACTCCGGGTTGCTTTTGCCAGCTCAGGATCTATTTCAGGCGTTGGGTTAGACAGGGCAAAAACAATAGGGTTAGATGCCATTGCAAGCACCATTTCTGTTGTGAGTAAATCAGGCCCCGACACACCAATAAACACATCTGCATCCTGCATCGCATCCAACGGCGTTCTACGTTCCGTTTTGACGGCAAATTCAGCTTTGTAAATATTAAGGTCATCTCGACCAGTGTGAATAACACCATTTCGATCCAGTAATATCATATTCTCTTTACGTACACCCAGGCCCTGCAGTAAACGCATGGAAGCAATTCCAGCTGCTCCGGCTCCCATACAGACAATGCGAGCATCTTCTGCACTTTTACCCTGTAAATCGAGCGCATTAAGCAAACCAGCAGCAATAATAATTGCCGTACCATGCTGGTCATCATGAAAAACAGGAATGTCCAGCATACTGTCTAAGGTACGCTCAATTTCAAAACATTCTGGTGCTTTTATATCTTCCAGATTAATACCACCAAAAGTGGGCGCAATACGTGCGACTGTATCAATAAAATCTTTAGGCACATCCGCATTAACTTCAATATCAAATACATCAATATTTGAAAAACGTTTAAATAAAACAGCTTTACCTTCCATTACCGGCTTACCCGCCAATGCACCTACATTACCCAACCCTAAAACCGCACTGCCATTAGTAATAACACCAACCAGATTTCCTTTTGCAGTGTAGTCATAAGCCATTTCAGAATTTTCAGCAATAGCCCTCACCGGTTCAGCTACGCCGGGAGTGTATGCCAGTGACAAATCATCCTGTGTATTACAGGGTTTGGTTATATCCGTGCCAATTTTTCCAGGTGAGGGAAACCGATGATAATCGAGAGCGCGCTTCTTATCTTCTTCATTCATTTTTTCAGGCCAGGTTATTATTTCTTCAGTGTATCACTTTAATAGCATCCGGATGACGCAGCGTCATTATAAAGCGAGGATTTTTCTGTGTTTGATTGTGTATTTTTTTAACATGCAACCAACCTCGAATTTGTATATTTTTAAACACCAGGTTATTTAACATATAGGCGTTGAAGTTTATCAGGTCATTTTTATAAATTTTAACTTCAACATTATCGTCTAAATAAAGTGTCACACCAAAATGGCTCTTCTGGGTACGTGTGACTTTTGCCTGTAGTCGATAAAATCCCTGGCTGGTTTTATCCAACTGTGAGGTTTGTTTTAACTGGTATCGGGACATTTTCCAGATACCCAACTCAAGCTTTCTGGCGGCCTCTTCCTGTTGCCTATAACAATCACTCATTCTATCATTTGGCGGTGTTGTAAAAGCAACGGCATGACCCTGCCCTATTAACCAGGCCTGTATATTTGTGCCATTGGGTAAAAAAACATGGGCCAGTGTACGGTTATATCGATCAAATCGCTGTGAACCATAAGCCAGGCTAATCCGTTGATCTGCCAGACTCAACTGCTTCTGTAAGGCTGCTTTGGCTTTCTCACCGCTGAGTTTAGTCTGTTTGCTTATATTTTTTTGCTTATTGAAGATTTCAGGTGTATCTATACCTAACAACCTGATTTTGCGACCATCCTCTAATTGCAGGGTATCGCCATCATAAACATAATTAACCCTGGCTGACTCATCAATATGCTGAGGAGGACAAACACCCGCAAACGCACTGAAAGGTAGCACATAAAAAAAGGCGCTGAAAATCAGCGCCTTTTTTAGCAAATAAGCTTTAAATAGCAAAGAATTACTTCTTGCCACCAAAACGTTTGCGGAATTTATCAATCTGACCTGCAGAGTCTAATATCTTCTGCTTACCAGTAAAGAAAGGGTGACATTGTGAACACACTTCAATAGAAAGTGCATCTTTTTTGTAAGTAGAGCGAGTGTCAAATTCATTGCCACAGCTACATGTTACTTTAACATCATGATAATCGGGGTGTATACCTGGTCTCATATCGAGATCCTCATAGCCTTGCTACCGTAAAGAGCCGCGTATATTACTCGCTTAGCACCTAATCAGCAAGGGGTAATAGACGTGTTTTTCTGTTAATATCTACAAATCAATCTAAAATAACGATACAGGCTGTATTCCAGCTATATTTCATCGTATTAAAACAAGGGAGTTGCAGGTGGGTTTTATATTTAAATTATTATTAAAAGCAGGTATTACATTGGGCGTCATGTTCATTGGTTATAAATATATACTCACCGGCGGTGACGGTGGATTTCAGATTCCTGGCATATCAGATATGGTTGGAAAAGCCCCAGAAGGAATAAGCGAAATAGGCAATGCCGTGATTGAGAAAGATGTAACTGTTTATCAATGGGTTGATGACAAAGGCATAACCCATTACGGCTCTACACCTCCCGTTGGCCAGGGCGCATATAAGAAAAAGGAAATTCGTGCCAACACCAACCTGTTAAATGCTTATAAAGCCCCTGAAAAAGAAGAGCAGGAAACCACTCAAAAATCACGTGTTTCACGCATTGGCAATCCGTACTCACCTGAAGGCGTTAAAGATCTGATGGGTAATGCAAAAGATACATCTCAACAAATGAATGACCGCGCAGAAGAACAACAAAAAATGCTTGATGAAATAATGGGCAAAAAAACAAAATAACCGCAAAGACCTTAACTAAACAGATTAATTAAATCATTTAAAAACAAATATCCGCGCTCGGTTGGGGCATAACTTTCGCCCTTTCTTTGCAACAACCCCTCTGCTATTGCCTGCTCACATCGGGTTGAAATGAGGCTAACATTTAAACCTGTATTTTGCTCAAACGTCTGTATTTCAAACCCCTGCTTCAGGCGCAAACTATTGAGCATAAACTCAAAGATAATTTGATCTGTTTTTATGCTTTCCCTGCCTGAAGTTTTATTTTCGACACTCGCCTGCATATAATCTGCTGGCTTACGAATTTGCCAATAGCGGTTTATTTCACCTGTATCAGCTCGACTAATTTTACCATGGGCTCCTGCACCCAACGCCAGATAATCCCCAAACTGCCAGTAATTTAAATTATGTTTACATTGCTGATTATTTTTTGCGTAAGCTGAAATTTCATATTGTAAATAATCAGCACCGGCTAACAACTGTTGTCCCTGTTGTTGCATTTCCCAGATATCATCGTCTTCTGGGATAACAGGTGGTTGATTATAAAAGAAAGTATTAGGCTCTATCGTAAGCTGGTACCACGAAATGTGCTGAGGAAATAGATCAATTGCCTGCTGCAAATCACTCAAACACTGTTGCAGGTTTTGATCGGGCAAACCAAACATTAAATCAAGATTAATGTTTTCAAAACCCGCCTTTCTGGCAACCGCCACTGCATTATAAGATTCATCGGCATTATGAATACGCCCGAGAGCCAGTAGTTTTTTGTCGTCAAAACTCTGCACTCCAATTGACAGCCGATTAACACCCGCCTGATAAAAACCGTTAAATTTATTCTGCTCAACTGTCCCCGGATTGGCCTCCATGGTGACTTCCATATCAGGCAAACAGTTTAAGTGACTGCGAACTGTACTCAGTATTTTATGAATCGATTCCGCAGAAAACAGGCTGGGAGTACCTCCACCAATAAATATGGAGATAATACGTCTACCCCATATTGTTGGCAACTGGTATTCAAGATCACTTATCAGTGCATTAATATACTCATCTTCTGGCAAGCCTGAATCATAAGTATGTGAATTAAAATCACAATAGGGGCATTTTTTTACACACCACGGTAAATGAATATATAATGATAAAGGTGGCAATATTGTGAATTCAGGCATTCGGCAATTTTACATGAAGATTTATTAAAAATATGCTTAATGATAAATTAAACACACAATGTCATGACGTAAAGTTTAACACCTGATTAAGGCATAATTTTTTTTTCATTATTACTCAATAGTTTTATCAAGACAATTGCTGGAAAACCAAGCGCCGCCGTATAAAAGAAAAACTCCACATAACCATATGACTCAACAATACTGCCTGAAAAACCACCAATAAATTTTGCTGGCAATAGCATCAATGAACTAAATAATGCGTATTGCGTAGCAGTGTATGCTTTATTTGTTAAACCTGATAAATAAGCTATAAATGCTGATCCTGCTATACCAGCACTTATATTATCAGCACCAATCACCAGGGAAAGAAATATTGTATCCGGTGGATTTAACGCCACTAAAATAAATAATAAATTAGTTACAACAACCAAAATTGCACCTATCATCAACACAGGTATAACTTTATACCGCATAATCAGCACGCCACCCAAAAGCGCACCAATAATAGTCACAACTGGACCAATCGTTTTCGTCACAAAACCTATTTGCAAATCACTATAACCAATATCAACATACAATGGGTTAGCCATAATTCCCATTGAAATATCACTGATTCTAAACAGCCCGATGAATAATAAAATGATAATGGCAAACTGACCATTGCGATTTAAAAACTCTGTAAAAGGACAAACAACCGCACCAATAACCCATGCATAAAGCCTCCTTCCTCTACTGGACATCTGTGTTGAGTTTTCAAGAAAATCAATAACGCGCTTTTCCTGCTTCCAGGTATCATCCGTAATATTTCTTTCTGGCTCAGAAATTATAATGGTTGTTACAACACCAACGATCATAACCATAGACATAACGGAATAAGCCATGGGCCATGAGTAGTAATGCGCAATGAAAAAAGAACCTCCACCCGCCAGTAACATACCCAGGCGATAACCCATTTGATATGTGCCTGACATAGCGCCCTGCGATTCAACTGGCATTGCCTCTATGCGCCAGGCATCAATCGCAATATCCTGAGTAGCCGATGAAAATGCAACGAGTATTGCAGCCCATACCAGCATATTTAACTGACTGTTCGGATTACTAAATGACATTATTAGCAACCCCACGATAACCCCCAGTTGAGCGATCAGCATCCAGCTTCGTCGTTGCCCAAAAATTGAGTTTATTATGGGTAGCTTTAAACGATCAACTAATGGTGACCAGAGAAATTTAAGACCATACAACAATGCAACCCAGCTAATATAACCAATTGTGCTTTTATTGATACCACTACGAGCGAGCCACGCAGATAATGTACCAAAGACAAGTAATAAAGGCAGGCCCGCAGAAAATCCCAAAAATAACATGGCAATAATGCGTGGATGTTTATACTTTAAAAATGCACTCTTCCATGAATAATTTTTAACTTGCTGATTGTTTTTAATATTAATTATTCCAGAATATAATCATAGTCAATTGTTAGAGGCGCATGATCTGAAAAACGCTCGTCTTTGTAAATGTGTGTCGCTTTAACTGTTTCTTTTAATTTAGGTGTAATGATCTGATAATCAATGCGCCAGCCCGTATTATTTGCCCATGCCTGCCCCCGGTTACTCCACCAGGTGTATTCATGAGGTTTTTGATTAACCACACGAAAAGCATCCACATAGCCCACATCATCAATTAATCTGGTAAACCACTCACGCTCTTCCGGTAAAAAACCGGAATTTTTCTGATTGTTGCGCCAATTTTTAATATCAATCTGCTTATGGGCAATATTCCAGTCACCACAAATCACAAACTCTCGTCGCTTACGCCTTAACTTATGTAGATAAGGCATAAAACGCTGCATAAAATCAAGCTTCAATGCCAGCCTCTCTTCCGAGGAAGATCCAGAATGCATATATAATGAAATGACACTTATTTTTTCAAATTCCACTTCTATATAGCGCCCTTCCTGATCGACATCATGCATTCCTATACCCATATATACTTTTCTAGGCTTTTTTCTACAATAAACAGCTACCCCACTATAGCCTTTTTTCACTGCATCATGATAATAACAATGGTAACCCTGCGGGTGAAACACCTTATCTTCCAGTTGATGTAACTGTGCTTTAGTTTCCTGAATGCAAACTACATCTGCTTTCTGCTTTTTCAACCAGTCAAAAAAGCCTTTTCGCGCTGCCGCTCGAATTCCATTGGTGTTAACTGATATAATACGCATGTGTTATAGATCATTAATTAAGTTAATTGTGCATTTTACATGCTGCTGACCAAACAGGGTAGATTATGAAAGATTACCAGAAAGATTTTATTGAGCTGGCGCTGCAATATGATGTGCTAAAGTTTGGCGACTTTAAGCTGAAGTCTGGCCGCCAGAGCCCTTATTTTTTTAATGCCGGCTTATTTAATACGGGTAAAGCACTCGCCGAAATGGGGCGCTGTTATGCCCAGGCTATTGTTGACAGTAATATTGAATACGACCTTTTATTCGGCCCAGCCTATAAAGGCATCCCGCTGGTCGCCGTAACCGCGATGGCTCTACAGATTGACCATGGTCTGGATATTCCCTATGCATTTAACCGCAAAGAAACTAAAGATCATGGGGAAGGCGGCTCAATAGTTGGCTCCAGTATTGAAGGCCGGGTACTGGTACTCGATGATGTCATTACCGCCGGCACGGCTATTCGTGAAGCAATACATATTATCGACCACAACAACGGCACAACTACGGGCGTTTTAATTGCCCTGGATCGCCAGGAAAAAGGCTCAGGCAAACTATCCGCTGTAGAGGAACTGCATGACGAGTATGGCGTAGATGTATTTAGCATTGTTGGCATGAATCACCTGATTCAATATCTTCAGGATAAGGGTGATGAAGAAATGCTCGATGCTATGCAGTTTTATCGTACGGAATACGGTATTGATTAGTTACTGCCGTTAGCCATAAACGAATGTTTGTTCCGATTAATTTATGAACAAAAAAGAACACTGCGTGGAGCATACCCATCAGGGACAGAGCGCGCTTTTTGCACTCTGTCCCATGTGGTGATTCCAATCAGGCTAGCAAACAATAAACAGCTCTGTACAGCTCCTGATGCTCTTAAAACAGGGGTGCAGACTTCAAAAAACAGATACCCCCCCAATGGACATGTACCAAGCAGAGTAAAAAACTACTGTAAAATAAAACTGGTGAAGTCCTGCTTCAGGGCATTACAACCACGTAAAACTCAGCCTATAACAAGCTTTAAACCTATCAGCAATGCCACCACTTCGTAGGTCACCTTAATCACTTTATTACCTTTAACTATTCCCACATGTGCGCCAAAGTAACCGCCTATTAGAGAACCCACGATTAATACCGGCACCCATAACCAGTAAATTTCACCTAAAAGCCCCAAAGTAACCGCACCGCTCCCATTCCAGAAGATGCCTACCAGTATTAATGTATACGCAACAGCCGTTTTATAATCCAGGCCAAACCAGCGCACTAGCCAGAGCGTTACGAACAGACCGGTTCCAGATGTTAAGGAGCCATTAAGCACACCCATTCCAAAAATAGCCAACCCTCCGATAATCATGCCTTTTCGATGCCTGTTTTTACTTTGCAACACCTGACCTAACTGGGGAGACAGGTATGAATAAACCCCCAGTCCTATAGTCAACAGCCCCAATGCAACCTGCGCCATCCTGTCAGGAACCTGTAGAATAATACTTGCACCTAAAATAACCCCCGGTAGACCTGTTACAAGAATATAAATCGCAAACCACCGTTCCAGGCGACTAGACTTAAGATGGCGAAATGTTGCTCCAACGCCCAGCGCCACACTCGCCACCTTATGAGTGGCCAGAGCCAGACCAAATGGCAACCCCAGAAAAATCAATACCGGAAGCTGAATCAAACCCGCACCCCCTCCAGCAAGTGCAGAAAAGAAATTAGCCAATAAAGAAATTAAAAAAAGAAGGACTTGCTCTGAAATATCAACCATAGAGTACATTACTGCGCTTAAAGTGAGCTATTTTGCCCTAAATGCCCCACTATTACGGAAAAAAACAAAATTATATCTATACTTAACAGCTAGATACATAAATATAATATAATGTACTTACACTAATACATAATCAGCAATATTAAAATTAATGTTTATTACTAATGCCAGCTTTAAAAAAAAGTTTCTTAATGTTTTTTTTGTCAGCTTTCTACTCACACCTTACGCTTATGCAGGGTTAAATAAATGGGTAGATGAGAAGGGACAAACGCATTATGGTGATCGTGTGCCTTCAAAATACCTGCGTAAAGAGCATTCATTGCTCAACGATCAGGGAGTCACTCTGCGCACATCTAAAGCAATGAAAACAGAAAAAGAACTTTCAGAATCACAGAAAAAACAAAAACTCAAAGCTGTTGAAAACAAAAAACGCCTGATTATAGCTCGCAAAAAAGCACTAAGAGATCGAGTACTACTTGATACATTCACTACTGAAAATGATCTGGTCATTGCACGTGATGCACGGCTTGATGCCATTGATTCACAAATTTCACTTGCAGAAACACTGATTAAAAATGATGAAAAAAAATTATCTAGTGTAAAAAACCGTATAGCATCTATTGAAAAGGCAGGCCGTATCGCACCAAAAAACTTACACCACGAGATTGAGTCCGTGGGTCGCCAACTAGAGAATAACTACGCATATACTGAAGATAAAAAAAATGAACGTGACGAGCTTGTTAAAACATTCAACCAGGATGTAGTTCGCTTTCGCCAACTCAAAAAAGCGAAACACGATGCCAGAGAAAAGGCTCATAAATAACATCCTGCATCAGTCATTAACTCAGGTCTGAATTACATATTATTCATTAATGCGAACCCGACCTGCCAGTAATTTATATGAAGAATTCTTCTACATAAGACAAAATAAATAATTACTTACTGTAACTCCATTTCACCAACAACAACCTGATTGCGACCTTTAGATTTAGCTTTATACAGTGCCTTATCTGCCGCCTTAAACAAGCTTAAAGCAGTCGCACTCTCCCCAGGAATAACTGAAGCCACACCAATACTAACGGTAACATTATCACCCAACGGTGATGTTGCATGAACTAAACCCGAAAGATCAAGTTGATGCTGCATCTGCTTTGCTAATTTCAAAGCGCCTTTTGTATTAATATTTGGCAACATAACAACAAACTCCTCCCCACCAATACGAGCAATAATATCCGTTGTACGGTGTAAGCAGGATTTTAAAACCTGCGCAACAGATTTAAGACACTCATCACCTTCTGCATGTCCATAGGTGTCGTTATAAAGTTTAAAATAATCTATATCTATTATCATAAGCGTTAGAATTTTTTGTTCTCGTGAGTCTCTTCTCCACTCTATTTCCAGCTGTATTTCAAAATATCGACGATTATGTAATTCAGTGAGCGTATCTTCCAGTGAAAGCGTTTTAAGTTTTTCATTTGCATTTTGCAGCTGCTGGTTTGACTCAGATAAAGTATCAACCATTTGTAAATTTTTATATTGTAAAGCCATATTTTGAGTAAGCGTTTTATTCATGCGCCGGATAGAAGCGACAACACCCGCCATAAAAATAAGGAACATACATAATAGCACCAGCCCACGCCTCTCCAGCAAAATAGACATATAAACCACATAAGGTATTATGGATACGGCCTGAAAACTCAACATTATTCGTTGCGCGATACCTAGCAATGGAGTGGCCGCCGCCCCTACACCAATAAACACGGTAAATATCAACACCTGTCCCAGTGGGTCTAAAGACAAACCGATAACAAAACCACCAACACCCCAACCAATTCCTGCTGCCACTGTTGCAATATAAAACCGATTAAACCAACGGTAATAATCTTGAATATTGTCCTCTTTAAGGGCCTGGTGAAACTGCTGTGTATTCCAGGTACGCACAAGCGTTATAACAACAAAAATAAACCACCAGCTAAACCCGGCAACTTCATTATTAGATTCAAAAGAAAGGTACGCCAGAATAGCGGAAGCCAATATTGAAATAACCCAGCTCTGAGTTTGGTTCTGATAAAGAATTTTTACCTTTTCCTGAAACATCCATTCCTGCATTTCAGTTTTAGATAAATTTTTATCTTTTTTAAACGTTATTTTTTTTCTGTCCATAACTGCATTTCAATTTTATTTTTTAGCTCTTGCCAGACACCATACGTCAACTCTTTTTACACCATTTTTTTTAAGCACTTTACTTAACTCAGAAACACTGGCTCCTGTGGTAACCACATCATCAAAAATAACAACATGCCGATAGTTATTTTTATTGATAAACTCAAATGCATGTTTTATATTTAACTTCCGTTGACGCGCATTTTTTCCTGTTTGATGATCTGTATCGAGCACACGTTTACATGAATTCAAATCTATAGGTATATTTAGAACCTTTGCGACTGGTTTAATAAGTAAGTATGACTGATTAAACCCTCTCTGCCTTAATCGCCTGTTATGCAATGGCATAGGAATAATGACATCAGGCTTCAACTCCCTGTATATCTGAGGTAGCTGCCCTGCCATTAAGTTTGATAATAGAGATATAAAGTTTAGCTTAGCATTAAACTTTAATTGTTGGATCATCCATTCGAGGGGTTGTGCATAAATAAAGGGGCTCCAGCAAACATCATAAACTGGCGGCGCCTTAATACATTGCCCACATATGCTCGATTGAGCCTCTAACGTACCTGTTAATGCATCTAATGGGGCAGCACATAACCGACAGGCCGCTTTATTAAGGCGACAATCAATTTTACAGTCAGCGCATAACTGACCATCAAAAGATAAATTATGAGCACTGCCACAAAGCTGGCAACGGGGTGGATAAAAAAAATTCAGTAGCTTATTCATACATCCATGTATCCTTATATATCCCTTTTAAGACGTAAAATCAGGTATTATATCGTCCTCTTGTAATATATAGACTTATACTCCATGACTCAAACTAATGCTTCTTCGACCAGTGCAACTACCCGCCATAACTGGTCGTTACAGGAAATACAAAACCTGCTACAACAACCCTTTAATGACTTATTATTTAAAGCACATACTCTGCACCGTCAGTTTCATGCCCATAATGAGGTACAGATTAGCAGCCTGCTAAGCATAAAAACCGGTGCCTGCCCTGAGGACTGTGGTTATTGCTCACAAAGCAGCAAGCATAATACTGAGATCGAAAGGGAGCGCCTGTTACCTCTGGATGAGGTTATTGAAAAAGCAAAAATCGCCAAATCAAATGGCTCTAGCCGCTTCTGTATGGGAGCCGCATGGCGCAACCCCACAGACAAAAATCTGGATAAAGTCATCGATATGATTAGCGCGGTAAAAGCAGTGGGCATGGAGACCTGTGTCACTTTGGGTATGCTGTCAGATAAACAGAGCCAGCGCCTGAAAGATGCCGGGCTGGATTACTACAATCATAACCTGGATACATCACCTGAATTTTATGGCAATGTAATTACCACACGTACTTTTCAGGATCGCCTGGACACCATACAAAGTGTTCGCGATAAAGGTATTAATGTATGCAGTGGCGGCATTTTAGGCATGGGTGAAAATGCAACTGATCGTGCTTCAATGTTACAGCAACTAGCAAACATGCCAGAACACCCAGAAAGCGTACCGATTAATATGCTGGTACAAATTGAAGGCACCCCTCTGTTCGGTGCAGATGGTATTGATAGTATTGAATTCGTTCGTAGTATTGCTGCTGCCAGAATATTAATGCCCCTGTCACAGGTACGTCTGTCCGCAGGTCGCCATGAAATGAGTGATGAAATGCAGGCGATGTGTTTTTTTGCTGGCGCTAACTCTATTTTCTATGGTGATAAATTACTCACCACAGAAAACTGCGAAACCAATAATGACCTCGCTTTATTTAATCGGCTGGGAATTAAACCCAGCGATACTGAACATGGCGCGCTATTGAAAGCGGAAGCCTGCCATTCCTGAAAGCACATATATTTTTGCTTTCCGGGTCATTTTTGTTATCACACACCGGGCCCACTTTTGCATCAAAATAAGCGTGCTGAAGTGAGCCCCGTTTATCAATACAGGCCGACAACTCGCTTACGATAAAGCACACCGATGAAAGACTTAAAGCCATATCTACTGCAACGAAAACAACAGAACTTATATCGAAGTCGCAAGATTCTGCAAGGCCCCCAGGGGCGCAAAATTACCCTTAATAATCAACACGTTTTAAATTTTTGCAGCAATGATTATTTAGGGCTGGCCAATCATTCAGAGGTTAAAAAAGCGTTTATCAGGGCAACGCAACATTACGGTGTCGGCAGTGGCGCCGCCCACCTGGTCAACGGGCACACACAGGCCCACCATGCACTAGAAGAGGAACTCGCCAGTTTCTGTAATTTCCCCCGCTGCTTATTATTTTCTACCGGCTATATGGCGAATTTAGGTGTCGCACAAAGCCTGTACTCCAAAAATGACAGTATCATTGAAGACAAATTAAACCATGCATCATTACTTGACGCCGCAAATATCAGCAATAGTCAACTGATACGTTTTCGGCATAAAGATTATGATCATTTAGCAAATAAACTCCGTGGCTGCGAAGCCCGTGAAAAGCTGGTCAGTTCAGATAGTGTTTTTAGTATGGATGGGGATGAAGCCAATATACAACTCATGGCATCTCACTGCCAAACACATAATGCGCGGTTAATGCTAGATGATGCGCATGGTTTTGGCGTGCTAGGAAAAGAAGGACGCGGCTCACTCAATCACCAACAAATAAACCCCAAAGATATATCGATTTATATGGCAACCCTGGGCAAAGCACTGGGCACAGCGGGTGCCTTTATTGCGGGCTCAGAAGAACTGATTGAGACCCTGATTCAAACGGCGCGCTGTTATATCTATACGACGGCAATGCCCGCTGCAATTGCAGAGGCAACGCGCACCAGTCTACAGTTATTAATTAAAGAAAACTGGCGCCAACAGGCACTCATTAATAATATCCATTATTTCAAAACACTTGCCAGACAAACTGAATTAAATTTACTCGAATCAAATACGCCGATTCAACCCATCATTATTGGCGATTCAAAAAAAGCAAATGACATTAGCCAACGGCTACTTACTCAGGGTTTCCATATAGCTGCCATTCGCCCACCCACCGTACCTGAAAATACAGCCCGCTTACGCATAACATTAAGAGCAGACCACACTGAAGCTGATATTGAACAATTAATTGATGAAATCATTAAGGCACTATATTAATAATTTTTAAAGCAGGGTAATACCTGCATCACACCTACCTGATAAAAACACCACTTAAAATATCGAGCAACATCTAAAAATCAGGTTTATCATTATCAAATTCAACAGCTTATATACTTTACATAAAAACGTATTCAAAAGATCTGATTTTTACCTGTTTGCACAATACCAGTCTATATACCCTTCAAGTTAGTCAGTAACTGTTTTAAATCAATAAAACAGCCATAATATAGAGATATCATGGCATAACAGAAATAAGTGGACCCCCCATGGCAGACATAGAATTTGATACCCAGTTAATTAAAAAATATGATATCGCTGGCCCCAGATATACTTCATACCCTACGGCTGTACAGTTTACGCCCGATTTTACTGAAACTGAATACCGCCAACAGGCAGCAAAATCAAATCAGACAGGGCGTGATTTATCACTTTATTTTCATCTGCCTTTTTGTGACACAATTTGCTACTACTGCGCCTGTAATAAAGTGATCACTAAGAATCGCAGTAAGGCAGACCCTTATCTAAATATGCTGCACAAAGAAATTGCTCTTCAGGGTGAGTTATTTGACTCATCAAGAAAAGTAAACCAGTTACATTGGGGAGGAGGGACGCCTACCTTTATCAGTCACCAGCAAATGACTGAATTAATGCAGGTAACACGGCAGCACTTTAATTTACATGATGATGACAAGGGTGAATATTCAATTGAAATTGACCCACGCGAAGTTACTCGTGACAGCATTCAGTTATTACGAGAAATCGGCTTTAACCGCATGAGTTTAGGCGTACAGGATTTTGACCCCGCGGTACAGAAAGCCGTTAACCGTATTCAATCTGAAGAGCAAACCCTGACAGCACTGAACAGTGCCAGGGAATTTGGTTTTAAATCAATCAGTACCGATCTGATTTATGGCTTACCACTGCAAACTGAAAATAGTTTTGCCGCTACTTTACAGCGTATTATTGAAATTAGCCCTGATCGAATTTCATTATTTAACTATGCGCATATGCCAACCTTATTCAAACCTCAACGGCGTATTAATGAAGAGGAAATGCCATCGGCTGAAATTAAGCTGGCTATTTTAAAACACAGCATTGAACAATTAACCAATGCCGGTTATGTTTATATTGGCATGGATCATTTTGCCAAACCCGATGACGAACTCAGCATCGCTCAGCAACAGGGTAAGTTATACCGTAATTTTCAGGGCTACGCGACTCACGCAGACTGTGACCTGGTGGGTATGGGGATTACATCTATAGGCACTGTTGACAATAGCTTCGCTCAAAATGTAAAAACACTGGATGAATATCAGGCATTAATTGGCGCTGGTAAACTGGCGGTTTTTCGCGGCGTAGAAATAGATCAGGATGACCTGTTACGACGAGCGGTTATTATGCAGCTTATTTGTCATTTTAATTTGAATTTTTCTGCTATTGAGTCTAAATTCAATATAGATTTCAATACATATTTTGCAAATGAAATAAATAAACTAGCCATAATGTGCGATGATGGACTTATCGAAATGAGCAATGATTCTATCAATGTAACAGGTAGAGGGCGCTTATTAATACGTAATATCTGCATGACTTTCGATCGGTACCTGAATGACACACAAAACAGTCAACGGTTTTCAAAAGCCATTTAGATTTATTTTTTAAGTTAAGGAGTGAGAAACTAATTTATGCCTTCACAATTACTTAAAGAGCTTCTTGACGAAAATGATATTAAATATGTATCGATTATGCACTCTATGGCATTTACAGCCGTCGAAGTTGCGAAAAGTGCACATATTCCCAGCCGAGAACTTGCTAAAACCGTTATCATAAAGGCAGATAATAAACTGGCCATGGCTGTTGTGCCGGCAAATTATAAAGTTAATCTCGATATTCTGCGCCATGCTTTAGGCACTCAGGATATTCAACTTGCTAAGGAATCAGAATTCACCCCGCACTTCAAAGACTGTGAAGTAGGTGCCATGCCCCCTTTTGGTTGCCTCTATGATATGGATGTATATATTGCTGAAAGCCTGTCTGAAGATGAAAAAATTGCCTTTAATGCCGGCTCACATTTAGAGGCTATTCAAATAGACTATAAAGATTATGAAAGACTTGTAAAACCTCAGTTTATATTCCTGGATAACTGACTTAAATTATTCATTTAGATAACAAAGGTGATTGAGATGAATAAGCAACGAAGCAATGAAAAAACAAGCTGTCGACGTGGTCATACTCAGCGCACCAGCCGCGCATATGAAATTAATGGCCTATGGTATTTTGAACTTAGAGACGGTGGGCAAAAAGGCCCATATGACAATGAAATAGCTATGCAGGCCGACTTAAATGAATTTATTCAATTACATGAGCAGATGGATAAGCTTAACTAATTACCTTCTCTTTCCCATATAAATATTTTATAAACTCGTAAACTCGTTTAAATCAATAGCTTAAATAAGTGATACACATAAACGAAGCATACCACTCGTCATATCCTCCTGTTTTACAATTGAATTTTCATACTTCTGGATTATGCTTTAATCAGGTATTTTAATTAACGCCTGATTAAAGCATCTATTTATAAATGAAAATGAGGTTCCCATGCAACAACATAGAGCTGGAGAAAACTGTACTATTCCATTTCGAAATGAACGCTATTTCTGTGCTAACGGCGTCTGGTTTTTTGAAACCCGGGGAGGCAAACAACAAGGCCCATATTTAACTAAAAATGAAATGGAAGGTGAATTAGTCATGTATATACGCGAACAAACCATGCTGGGACAAACACTAAAGGAACCCTCTTAATAACAACTAGAGCAGACTCATTATGAGCATAGGCTTTAAGCACTCAACACAAGCATAAAAAACTTAAGCCCACTTCACCTGTTTTTTTGAAGTTATTCATGGATAAAAAACAGGTGTTATGCGCCGCACGTATAGATACTAAAATAAGAATAAATGAAAATAGCAGATTTAGCGCCTCTCTATACCTTAACCCCTGAACTCAGACACCCGAATACGTCCATTAATCATCTTTGACTCTCGCTTCATTATTTTGCTCATTTTTTGCCAAAACGCCTGTTTTAAATCAAAATTTTGAGCAATCGCCGTCCCCATTAATAGAATCATTAAATCTGCACATTCTTCTGCTAACGCTTCAGCTGACTTTCCTTTACTTGCACAGGCTGATATTTCACCCAGCTCTTCTACCATTAAAGCAATTCGATACATCAACTCTTCGCCACCGGTATTTTTAAAATCATGTTTATTATGAAACGCCTGAACTTCAGCTAGCATTTCATCGTAAGAATCATTATTCATCTTTTTCTCTCAAAAAATTATAAATATATATAGTTTCAGATAAAACACACTATCAAACAAGTCATTTTGGAGCATACTTACAGAGCACACTTTGGCTGATCCTGCATCCGTTTTAGAAACCTTTCCTGAAGACTGTAAACGTCCCTTGAAACCAGTATTGCCAAAGCCCCATCCTGATTAAGGAGAAGATCATGGTCACCCCCGTAAAAGCATTGAATGAAATACAACTAGATGAATACGGCCTACTTAAAAATACACAGGACTGGAATCATGACATCGCTCTTGTGATAGCCAGAGATCTAGATATTAAAATACTAACAACTGACCACTGGAAAGTAATCGACGCAATGCGAAAACATTATAATGTTTTTGGTGTTGCTCCCGCTATACATAATATTTGTCACGCTAATCACAAAAGTGAAGAATGGGTTCATGAGCTATTTGGCACCTGTTTAAATGCATGGCGCGTAGCAGGATTACCTGATCCAGGCGAAGAAGCTAAAACGTACTTAAATGATATGTAAATAAGTATGCGTAAATTTTAATTTTATTAAACATATAAAACTGACTCTTTAAAACTATAGCCTGGCCTGGCCCTGCTTAACGGGATAGTAATGCTCCCATTTATAAACTTTCATGCATGAATATTTTTCAATAGTCTCCTGAAACACAAACGCTCACGCTCATCAAATAATCTTTTTGATATTAACCATAAAACCGATATAACACCAATTCCTGTGCCTGCCGTAATCATAAACATAATTAAAATTTGATACTTTACAGCTTCAACGGGCGCAGCACCCGCCAATATTTGTCCTGTCATCATTCCGGGCAAACTAACCAGACCCGCAGCCGCCATAGAATTTATAATAGGAATCATACCTGCACGCATCGCCTCACGGCGTATATCGTTAATAGATTCATAGGCTGTTTGCCCAAGCATCAGACGCTGTTCAATGACTGGCCGCTGTCGCCATGCATCCTGAATTAAACGGTCCATACCCAGCGCAATCCCCGTCATCGTATTCCCCAACAACATGCCTAATAATGGAATTGCATATTGTGGTGAATACCAGGGGTCCGCCTGAATCACCGTAAACAAACACAATAACGTAATAATAAATGATGAAACAAATAATGAACCGGCACTAATGCCAAAACCCCACCAGCCTTTTAATTTTCGCTGCTGTCTGGATAATATTTCCCAGCCGGCAACTGAGATCATAATAAACGCTATTAACACAATAAAACTGACTGATGTACTGGAAAAAAGTGTCTTTAATACCAGGCCAATCAATAACAGCTGCACTGTTGTGCGTATCGCTGCAACATATAACTGCCTGGTAATCCCCAGACCCATAATGCCACTAAACACACCAAGCAATAAAACCAGAATAGCTGCCAGGCTTAAATCAAGAAAGCTCAGTTCAATCAGCATGTATTAGCTCTCCATTTTCAATTATATGTTTTTCTTTACAGACTCTTTGCAGCTGCTCATCATCATGGCTCACCCAAATTGCACAGGCAGGCCTTGCGTGCAAATATTCCATCACTGTATTTTCAAACAGGCCTGTATTATGCCTATCCAGATTTGCCGTCGGTTCATCCAGCAATAAAACGTCTGGTTGATTCTGCAACAACCTGATTAATCCCAGACGTTGTCTTTCCCCACTGGATAAACGTGCAATACTCCAGCCCAGGCAGTCTGCTGAAAAACCCAACGATTTTAACTGCTTATTAATGTGCGCCCCCGAAAATCCTGAGAAATGCTCACCAACTGTATCAAACCACCAACTGGTTTCCGCTGATAGTAGCGCCACTTTCTGTCGCCACAGATGCGCATCAATATGTTGCTGATTCATATCATCCAGCTGGATATCCCCCTGATGCTCGTCAAGATCAGCCAGTGCTCTGAGTAACCTTGACTTACCAGAACCTGAAGCACCACTGATACCTATAATTTCAGTTGCTTTTAACTGTAAACTAATTGGCCCGCAGTGCAGAAAATGTAATTTTTTTATTTTAAATAAATGCACAATGGTATTTGATAATTTTTATTGACTATAATATTAAGTATGAATAAACGTTTAATTCTATTCTTATCTATTATATTGCCGTGTGTTGTTTACTCACAGTCACCCGCTAGCCAGGCAAAACGAATTGAGGTTTATTCAATAAGCCAAAATTTCTGGGATGTGGCTCCGGGAGAAACACTCGGTGATATTGTAAAACATTTATTACCCGACAATGCAGGCCTACGTGAAAAGCTACTATACCAGATAGTGGAGCTTAACCCTGATGCATTTAGTCAAAGTAACCCTGACAACCTGAAAGCAAATATACGGTTATGGCTGCCAAATAATGCACCTGCAATGCAGCAGGTGAAAGATAAGAATAAGTATAAAGTTAAATCTTTTAGCTGGGGACAGAGCTATAAAGCCAAACGAAATTAAACTTTTTTGTCATAATAGTCCTCGCTCAGCAAATGAAATCACGTCATCACCCACTACAAAGTGATCCAGTACCCGTATGTCCACAAGCCCTAAAGCTTCTTTTAACTTTCGGGTAATTCTTTCATCGGACTGACTGGGTTCAGCCACCCCCGAAGGGTGATTATGTGCAAATATAACTGCAGCCGCATTATGCTCCAATGCCCTCTTAATGACCTCTCTGGGATGCACACTGGCACTATCAATAGTGCCACGAAACATTTCTTCAAACTCAATCACCCGATGCCTCTGGTCCAGAAACAACACGGCAAACACTTCATAGGCATAATCACGCAATTTACTGCTTAAAAACTGTCGTGTTTCCTGCGGGCTGGTTAAGCTATCCCCACGGCGAAAGCCTTCATTTAAATAACGCCGGGCCATTTCAAGCGCTGCCTGCAACTGGGCATATTTTGCAGTGCCAAGGCCATAATGCTTACAAAATGAATTCTGGTCTGCTTTCAATAATGGTCTCAAACCATTAAAGCCTTCTAATAAATCATTTGATAAATCTACGGCTGTTTTGCCATAGGTACCCGTACGCAAAAAAATTGCCAGCAGTTCAGCATCGGAAAGAGACTGGCTACCTAGAGCCAGGAGTTTTTCGCGCGGTCGTTTTTCAATTGGCCAGTCAGTTATTGGCATAGAGACATCCTTTTTTCTATGGGGCCTTGAGTGTACGCCCCCCTTTTTTATTTGCCAACCAGTTAAACCCATCAAGCTAAAAAATCAAAAAGACTAATCTAATTCTACAACACACATAAGGAACACATCATTTTTAGCCTCTGGGGTAAGCTCTGTTTTTAGGTTAAAATGCACGGCATGAAGGCTTCTTTACATAATAAAAATATTCTACTCGGCGTTTGCGGCGGTATAGCCGCCTATAAAGCAGCTGAGCTGGTGCGCCGCCTACAGGATGCAGGAGCCAGTATACGTGTAGTAATGACACCCGGCGCGACCAAATTCATTACACCACTTACCTTTCAGGCTCTGTCCGGTCATCCGGTTCACACCAGCTTACTGGATACGGAAGCAGAAGCGGCTATGGGACATATTGAGTTGGCTCGCTGGGCAGATTTAATACTGATCGCACCCGCAACGGCCAATAGCATAGCCCGCCTGGCGTCAGGCCGCGCAGATGAACTTTTAAGCGCAATTTGCCTTGCCAGCAGCTCAAAAATAGCCATTGCACCGGCAATGAACCATGTTATGTGGATGGCCGAGACAACTCAGAAAAATGTACAACAACTGCAAAAATCTGGAGTTAAAGTCTTCGGGCCCGCATCAGGCAGTCAGGCCTGTGGCGATGTTGGCCCTGGTCGCCTGCTTGAAATAGATGAACTGATCACCTCATGCACGCAGTTATTCTCCACAGGGGAATTACAGGGTATCAAGATTATGATTACCGCTGGCCCTACATATGAACCCATTGACCCGGTGCGCTTTATAGGCAACCGTAGTTCTGGTCAAATGGGTTTTGCTATTGCCAGAGCCGCCATTGAACAGGGAGCAGTTGTTTCACTAATTACAGGCCCTGTACACCTGGAGACACCGGAACATAGCAAACGCACTGACGTGGACACTGCTCTACAAATGCATCAGGCCGTTATGAATGACATCAAAGAACAGGATATTTTTATTGCGACTGCAGCAGTAGCAGACTACCGCCCAGCTAAACCACTGCCCCAGAAAATTAAAAAAACAGATGACGAATTATCAATCACACTGACCCCTAACCCTGATATATTAAAGGAAGTTGCGGCACTCGATAGCCCACCTTTTACCTTAGGCTTTGCAGCAGAAACCCAAAATCTGAAAGATTATGCGCTGCAAAAGCTAAAAAACAAAAAATTACACATGATTGCAGCAAATCTGGTTGCTCATAATCTAGAAAATAAAGATGAACAAGACACAGGCTTTAATAGTGAATACAATGCACTACACGTATTCTGGAGCAATGGAGAAGCTACATTAGAGCGTTGCCGAAAAATGCAGCTAGCCAGACAACTAATCACTTTATTGGCAAAAAAATATGATGAAATTACAACTTAAAATACTCGACCCGCGTATTGGCTCTGAGATTCCTTTACCCGAATACGCTACCGATGGTTCCGCTGGTATGGATTTACGTGCCTGCATTGATGGCTCCTTAACACTCAAACCGGGCGAGACTGAATTAATTCCGACTGGAATCGCTATTCATATATCTGACCCGGGTTACGCAGCCACTATTTTACCCCGCTCCGGTTTAGGCCATAAACACGGCATTGTTTTAGGCAATCTCGTCGGTTTAATTGATTCAGATTACCAGGGACAACTGTTTATTTCCTGCTGGAATCGTGGCAATAAAGAATTCACTATTGATTCGGGAGATAGAATTGCACAGCTCGTTATCCTGCCGGTATTACAGGTAGAACTTGAAACCGTTAAAGAGTTTAATGACAGTGAACGTGGTGATGGTGGTTTCGGCTCTTCAGGCCATAAATAACGCTAACTGCGACTCCATATCAGTATTAGAAAACACAGCATTACGCACTTGCCCAAAACTCAAATACATGGCAATTAAATATAAAACATTATCAGGAAAGATTAATGAATAATATCAATCCAGCTATTTTCAAAATGTATGATATCCGTGGCATTGTTGCCACCGATTTAACACCCGACACAGTACGTCTGGTTGGACAGGCATTTGCAACTGAATGCCTGAAACAGAATGTAAGTGAAGTTTGTATTGGTCGTGATGGCCGATTACACAGCAAAGAATTATCTATTGCCTTAACTGAGGGTTTAAACGCTGGAGGCTGTGATGTTATTGATGTAGGTATGGTACCCACGCCTGTTTTATATTTTTCAACACACCATTTAAATACTGGCACCGGCATAATGGTAACTGGCAGTCACAATCCACCAGAATATAATGGCCTTAAAATGTCAATGGCGGGCAAGACACTTTACGGTGATGATATAACAGAGCTTTATGATTTAATCGAATCCGGTGATTTTAACACAGGCAGCGGAAGTTACCGCGAAGAAGCATTACTAAATATATATCTGGAACGTATTGTATCTGATATAAAACTCGCGCGACCTATGAAAATTGCGGTTGATTGTGGCAATGGTGTAGCGGGTGTTATCGCAACTAAATTATTTGAAAAACTGGGCTGTGAAGTAACCGAGTTATTTTGCGATGTGGATGGTACCTTCCCTAACCACCACCCTGACCCTAGTAAACTTGAAAACCTGCAAGATGTTTGCGCCTCTATTGAAGAAAACAAACTTGAATTAGGACTGGCATTCGATGGTGATGGTGACCGCGTTGGTGTGATCGATGACAAGCAGCACGTTATCTGGCCAGATCGTCAGATGATTTTATACTCCGAAGATGTTTTATCTCGCGTACCTGGCGCACTGATCATTTATGACATCAAATCCAGCTACAACCTGGGTAAAGAAATTACCAAAATGGGTGGTGAAGAATTAATGTGGAAAACAGGCCACTCATTAATTAAAGCCAAAATGAAAGAAACCGGTGCAGAGCTTGCTGGTGAAATGTCTGGACATATTTTCTTTAAAGAACGCTGGTATGGATTTGACGATGGCTTATACAGCGCTGCACGTATGCTGGAGATATTAAGTAAAAAAGAAGGCACCTCTTCTGAAATATTTAGTGCATTGCCGGATAGCTGCAATACCCCAGAAATTCAAATCATGTTTGAAGAAGGCGAGCACCACGCCTTTATGAATAAATTTAAATCCACGGCTAACTTTGAAAATGCAGACATCTCTACTATTGATGGCATGAGAGTCACCTGGGCTAAAGGCTGGGGATTAATTCGCCCCTCAAACACAACACCTTGCCTGGTATTACGCTTTGAAGCAAAAGATGAAATATCCTTAGCCGAAGTTCAGGAAAACTTCCGTAAACAGATTTTAGCCACAGACAATTCTATTAAATTGAATTTTTAAAACATTAACTCCAGAAATAATTTACTTACACGATAAAATCAATATGGATAACACGAAAGCCAGCTCCGTAGTAAAAGTTCTCTCCGAGGCTTTACCCTATATACAGAAACTAAACGGCAAAACCATCGTAATTAAATATGGCGGTAATGCCATGACCGATGAAAAATTAAAAGTTGGTTTTGCACGCGATATCGCTTTATTAAAACAGGTCGGTGTTAATCCGGTTGTTGTACATGGTGGTGGCCCACAAATTGCCGAGCTACTTAAACGAGTAGGCAAAGAATCAAAGTTCATTCAGGGCATGCGTGTTACTGATACAGAAACCATGGACATAGTTGAAATGGTTTTAGGCGGACTGGTTAATAAAAGCATTGTTACCCTGATTAACCAACAGGGCGGTCGTGCCGTTGGCCTTACGGGTAAAGATGGTAGCCTGATTCGTGCTCATAAAATGCATTTACCTCCTGATGCTGATAAACCATCAGAATTAATAGACCTTGGCCATGTTGGTGAAGTCGATACAATTGACCCATCCGTTGTTTCAATGCTAGACGATGATAATTTTATTCCGGTTATTGCACCCATTGGTGTGGGCGTAAATGGTGAATCTTACAATATCAATGCTGATCTGGTTGCGGGTAAACTGGCAACCGTTCTAGGTGCTGAAAAATTATTGCTATTAACTAATACAGTTGGCATTTTAGATAAACAGGATAATTTACTCACGGGTTTGAGCACTAAAGAAGTTGATGATTATATTTCTGATGGCACGATTCATGGCGGTATGTTGCCTAAGATTAATTGTGCTTTGGATGCGGTTAAATCGGGTGTTAAGACGTCGCATATTATTGATGGGCGGGTTGAGCATGCGGTGTTACTTGAGTTATTGACTGATGAGGGTGTTGGCACTTTGTTGAAGGGGTAGTTTTTTAGTTTCAACTATTCGTTTTTTGCAAGCCTCTGGCTGCATGGGAATTTGATTTCTATGGTGTCGCCTTTCTGGCGACTTACTTTTCTTCAGCAAAAAGAAAGTCACCAAAAAAATGCCGCCCCGCTTAACTCAAGCTTTTATTTAAAAAGCTAAATAAAAGTACCTTCTTCGTTCCCGATTTATTTGGCCACTGCGGAACTCACGAATTAAAAGACAAATTCGCTCAGACATCCTCGCGGAAAACTCCAAATAAATCACTCTCTCATCAGCTCGAGTAATGGGGAAAATAAATCAAAAGAATAGAGGCTCAAACAGATTATATCGACTGGTTGTAATTTACATGCTGGATTTATTATTATGAATCCACAACCACTAAATTCCTGCCTTACTACGGAGTCCTATCCTTCGCTTTTCAGGCCATGTAAGCATGTTCAAATCTTTCCAGAAAATTTAATCGCAGGAATAACGATATGAAAAATAGAATGATATTACTTTGAAATTTCACTCTATATCGGTTTTGATTTTCCTCTCCTCTGGAGCTTGCCGAAAATTGTATGCACCTAGGGGCAAAATCACAGGGATGTGATTTTGAGTCACGATAAGCCTGGACGGCTTACCGGGACGACCCGCTAACAGAGTGATAAACTAACAGGTTAAAAAAATAACTTGATACTATCGGGACAATTTTCGGGAATTCTCATTCGTTTTTTAATGAGAACAAGCGAGTAAAGGACGGCGTTTCTTTGCCTACTTTCTTTTTGCTGTTGAAAAGAAAGTAGGTCGCTAAGTAAGCGACACCACAGAATTCTAATTCCCATGAAGATTAGGGCTTGCAGAGATACGAACAGACTAAAACTAAAAAACTAAATCAGGCTAATTTATTAGCATGATCCTTATCAATCAGTACCAGAGATAATTCCTCAATAGCCCGCTCAAAACCCGGCTTCTCCATTAACACCCGATTACAACAGGATTCAGCCTCAACAAAATCACCTCTTTCGCGATAGATGCGACACATACCTATTAACGCAAATGCATCAAATCCTAAGTCTAAACTGCGCTCATATAACTCACGCGCTTTATCCGTTTCGTCTTTACTTATCCAGGCATCACCTAAACGACTTAATATATTTTGATTATAAGGTTCTTTATCTAAAATCTGACCCCATAGATCAATCGCTTCATCAAGATGACCTGCACCGCGCTGACAATTACCAAGACCATATAAAGCGTATGAATTATCAGGTTCGAGTTCAGTTGCTTTACGGTAATATTTCTCTGCATTCTGATAATCACTTCTACGCTGATAAATATTTCCAACCATAGTCAGAACAGCAACATAATTTTCATCTAGTGATAACAGTGTTTCAAAATAACCCAGGGCTTTATCATCTTCACGATTTTTATAATAAAGGTTACCTAACCCCATTAGAGCATAACGATCACGAGGCTGAATTTTAATAGACTCAATATACAATTTTTCAGCTTTTTCAGACATGTCCATGCTTTTATAAGCATCTGCAAGACGCACCATTACATGCACATCTCCCCGATTGATTTCCAGGTATCTGGCCCAGAACTCAACAGCCTTATCCGGCTGACGTAAACCACGAAAACAATCACCTATTCCGCGCAATGCAAAAACATTACTTTCATCTGATTTTAACAGGCGAGTATAAAAACTAATCGCCTTATTAAAATCATTAGACATCCGGAACAAATCACCAAGACCAACCAGCACATAACTATTAGCAGGCTCAATATCGAGTGCTTCCATAAATACTGTTTCAGCATCACGAAAACGACGCTGTCTCATGAGCTTCTTGCCCGTTTTTGATAAATTTAGAACTTCACTATTTGGCTGTTGCACGGTTATCTCTTAATATTCCAATTTAAATTTTTTGCATTTAATGACTGAGTATATACGAATAAGCCGACTTTATTGTAGATCTTAACGATAAGACCAGCTTACACGCACGCATTTATTCACTGACTACTTACATCAAATACCCTGACCCTGATGACTATAGTTCTTTTATACCGGCAATTAACTCACCAACCGCTTTCTGACCGTCGCCATATAACATACGGGTATTATCTGCATAAAACAGGTGATTTTCGATACCTGAGAAGCCAGAACCTTTACCTCGTTTGATCACAATACAGTTTTTCGCTATATCCGCATCCAGTATAGGCATGCCATATATCGGACTATCAGGGTTAGAACGAGCAACCGGATTCACTACGTCATTAGCACCGATTACCAGCGCTACATCTGCGGTTGGGAATTCAGGATTTACTTCATCCAGATCCAGAATTTTATCGTAATCTATTCCGGCTTCAGCCAGCAATACATTCATATGGCCAGGCATACGCCCAGCCACAGGATGTATTGCAAACATCACTTTCACACCTCGCGCTTCAAGCAACTTGGTTAACTCAGACACTTTATGCTGAGCCTGAGCTACCGCCATACCGTAGCCCGGTACAATAATCACTTTTTCTGCAAAGGCCATCATGATAGCGGCATCAGTACCCTGAATTTCCTTCATACTGCCTTCGATGTCTTCTTCAGCAGCATCACCACCATCAGATCCAAAACTGGCAAACAGGATATTACTAATCGGGCGATTCATCGCTTTCGACATTAACTGAGTCAGTAATGTACCCGCAGAACCCACCACGGTACCAGCAATAATCATTGCCGCATTTTCCAGCACATAACCTTCAAAAGCGACGGCCAGACCTGTTAACGCATTAAACAATGAGATGACAACTGGCATATCAGCACCACCGATAGGCGTAGTAAACATCACACCAAATACTAGTGCCATGACAAAAAACAATAAAACCAACTGTATGCTAACGTCATCACTGAAGCCAATAATGGCACCCGCCACCAGCGTCAGGGCAAACAGGATAAGGTTAATCATCATATGCATAGGCAAACGAATGGTTTTCTTCATAATGCCCTGCAATTTGGCAAATGCGATAGCAGAACCTGAGAATGAAATTGCACCAATTAACGCACCAATAACCGCAAGCACCTGAGCGGTTGTGCTTAAATGATGCCCCATTCCTGGAACATCAGAGCTTCCTGCCATTTTCACCAGCTCAACCGCCGCAATCGCCGCGGCGGCACCGCCACCCATGCCATTATAAATAGCAATCATCTGCGGCATATCGGTCATTTGTACACGCTTAGCTGTGGTGTATGCAATGCCAGAACCGACTGCAATCGCCACAACAATAAGCACTACATTACCCGTATGCTCAAATACACCCGGCTCAAAGAAAGCAACCAGAGAGGCTGCCACCATGCCGATACCTGCCCAGACAATACCGCCTGTTGCCGTTACCGGTGAGCTCATTTTTTTCAAACCCAAAATAAACAGAATGGCCGTAATGAAATAAACTACCTGAATAAATATATCCATTACGCTTCGCCCTTCTTATCTTTTGGATTAAACATTTCCAGCATACGTACCGTGGCGACATAGCCACCCACCGCATTACCAGCAGCAAGCGCAACCGCAATAAAGCCAATCACCTGTTCAAGCGTTGATTCCGCACCACCCATTACGACGATGGCACCCACTAATACAATGCCATGTATAAAGTTAGAACCCGACATCATCGGTGTATGCAATATAACCGGTACACGACTAATAACTTCATAACCGGTAAAGGCAGATAACATAAATATATAGAGTGCGGTAAAACCACCAATTTCAATCATGATGTTGCCCCTTCTTTATAACGTTCAGCTTTAATTTCACCACCATGAGTCAATGCGGTGTTTTTAATGACATCATCTTCCCAGTCCAGCTCCAGCTCACCTTCTTTAATAAACGGTGACAGCAGATTGAATAAATTCTTTGCATACATTTCACTGGCATGAATGGGCACCTGACTGGCGACATTCAATGGCCCGAGAATAGTCACTCGACCTTCAAAATCTACGCTTTCACCGGGTTTTGTTAACTCACAGTTACCGCCACCTTCAGAAGCCAGGTCCACAATAACAGAGCCCACTTTCATTTTAGCAACCACATCTGCACTAATAATCTTAGGTGATGGACGACCGGGAATAGCTGCCGTCGTTACAATCACATCAGACATGGCGATATGTTTATCTAACACATCCTGCTGCTGCTTTTTCTCATCGTCCGTCAGCTCGCGCGCATAACCACCCTCACCATCTGCGCTGACGCCGGTATCAACAAATTTAGCACCCAGAGATTCACACTGCTCTTTTGTTGCACCGCGCACATCATAAGCTTCCACTACGGCACCTAGTCGTTTTGCAGTTGCAATGGCCTGTAGCCCGGCAACACCTGCTCCGATAATCAACACTTTAGCCGGACGAATAGTCCCCGCAGCCGTGGTTAACATCGGGAAGAAAACGGAAGCTTTATCTGCCCCCATAATCACGCCCTTATATCCTGCGATACCCGCCTGAGACGATAAAGCATCCATAGACTGTGCACGCGTGATACGGGGCACCAGCTCCATAGCCAGACTGGTCACTTTTTTATCACACATGGCTTTAATAAGGTCCTGACTTTTATGTGCCGCCATAAAACTCGCGATCACACAGCCATCTTTCATCATCTTTAGCTCATCTAATGTGGGGGGCTGAACCTTAAAAATCACGTCAGCATCTTTGTATAGCTCTTTGGCTGACTCAATCAGAGTCACTCCCTCAAACTGTTCATCCGCAAAATGTGCAGATGCAGCCGCACCTTTTTGCATACACACTTCGACACCGATCTCTAATAATTTTTTAGCAACTACGGGATCACATGCGATACGACGTTCACCTGGTGCTATTTCGTTTGGTATTACCAGACGTATTGGCATTCTTTAACTCCTGCTTTTACAATATAAATTCAGGTTTTCAAATAACTTTTTATTGCTAAGCTATAGTAGAACTAATAACCCGTTTAAAAAAAGCTAATCAAAATACTTGTAAGGTAGAAAATTAACGAGCTATTATACAACCAGAAGACCACGGCTTGAATGCCAAAAAACTAAAAATGCATCAAAATATGCACAAATGTAACTACTTTATAAGTTGTAATGAATGTCACGCTATTTAAATCACCCTAATTACGCCCATGGCTCTCAGGAGCGCCTGGGTGTTCTACTCATAAATCTTGGCTCACCAGATGCACCAAGCGAAAAAGCCGTCCGTAAATATCTGGCGGAATTCCTCTGGGACCCCAGGGTAGTTGAGACGACTCGACCACTTTGGTGGCTAATGCTCAATGGTGTTATTCTTCGATTCAGGCCCCGCCGTACCGCCGCCATGTACAAAAAAATCTGGACAGATGAGGGCTCCCCTCTCATAAAGATCTCCAAACTACAGGCACAAAAAGTTGAGAAAAAATTAAACAGTAAAATTCGCGGTACGGTTATAGTCGATATAGCGATGCGTTATGGCAGCCCCTCCATTACTGAAGGCCTGCGCGGCCTGCGCTCTGCAGGTGCAAAACGCTTTATTATTTTGCCGATGTACCCACAATACTCTGCCACGACCACGGCATCTGTATTTGATGCCGTTACCAGCGAATTACAGAAATGGCGCTGGTTACCTGATATGCGCTTTATCAACAGCTATCATGATCAACCGGCCTATATAGACGCACTGGCAAAAACCATTATTAACCACTGGAGCACGCGGGATAGAAAACCAGATATGTTAATATTTTCTTTTCATGGCATCCCTAAAAGTTATGTTGATAACGGAGACCCCTACTTCTGCCATTGCCAGAAAACAGCCCGACTGGTTGCAGAAAAACTCCTACTAAAAGAAACAAAGTGGAAAGTAACCTTTCAGTCACGAGTGGGCCGTGAAGAATGGCTGCAACCTTATACTGATATCACCATGAAACAACTTGCCCATCAGGGTATAAAAAATGTAGATGTTATCTGCCCTGGTTTTTCAGCAGACTGCCTGGAAACACTGGAAGAAATTAATATGGAGAATCGTGAGCTATTTTTAAATCGAGGCGGCGTACTCTTTGATTATATTCCCTGCCTGAATGCCAATGACTTCCATATCAACGCCCTGAGTGAACTAATTGTCCAACATAGCTTTGGCTGGCCAGAAACAATGCCAGGCTGGGATGCAGGACTACAGGCAGTTGAGGCAAACAAAACACGTGAAAGAGCAACAAAAATGGGCTCAAACCGATAGCCCCAAAACCCCTTATTGCGGTGAGCCGTTGCTTACTCGGTGACAGAGTACGTTACGATGGCAATATAAAAGAATACCCTCAGCTTATAGCGTTTATCAGGCAATATTTCGATGTAATTGCCGTATGTCCTGAAGTTGAAATTGGCCTGGGTGTACCCCGACCACCAATACAACTGGGTGGTAGTATAAAAAAAATAAAAATGTATGGCCGCGATGATGCCTCCATAGATGTCACCACCCAAATGCAAAAGTACTGTCAACAACGGCCAGCTCAACTAAACTCTATTCATGGTTATATTTTTAAAAGTAAATCACCTAGCTGTGGAATAAAAAACATACCTGTATTTAATAATAACAATGAAGTATCCGGGTTAACCGCTGGCGTTTTCGTTAATGCCATATTACAGCATTATCCAAAACTGCCGATAACAGATGAACTGGGTTTAACAGAACATAATCAGTACAAAAGCTTTCTACACCAGGTAAAACGCTATCAACAAGAAAAATTATGCTAAATACAATTTTCACATTATTACTTTTATCTATTTTAATTTACCTGCCTGAAACCAGTCATGCAGATGCGCGTGAAGACGGCCTACAGGCATTCAAACAAGGCCATTATGAACAGGCTCTAGGCTACTGGACACCATTAGCAGAATCAGGTGACCGTGAAATTCAGTATAACCTTGGTGTTATGTATAACGATGGGCGGGGTGTTGAAAAAAATATTGAACTGGCAATTAAGTGGCTAACAAAAGCGGCTGAACAGAATGATGCGGATGCTCAGTTTCGTCTTGGAAAATTATATACCAATAATAAAAGCATTAGCCAGAACCTGATACAGGCCGAGCACTGGCTAAGGCTTGCTGCTCTCAAAAATCATGGCAATGCCTGTTATTATCTTGCTCAGTTTTATACACATGGAAAAGGCCTGCCTCAGGATCATGACCTGGCATTACGCTGGTACTATCGTGGTGCAGAAAATAACAATACGCCATCTATGTATAACCTGGGATATATTCATGAGACGGGGCAGAACATACCAAAAAATTTACCCGAAGCATTTCGCTGGTATGATAAAGCAGCAAAAAAAGGCGCGGCAGATGCACAGGCAAATTTAGGGCGACTTTACTTCAAAGGACAGGGGATAACACAGGATAAAATCATGGCTTTTGTCTGGTTTAAACTGGCTGCAAACCAGAACAATAAAAACGCCGAAAAAAATGCCCGCTTTACTTTTAGACAACTAAAAAAGAATGAACAACAACAGGCACTTGCTTTAACAGAAGAGTACAAAAAAAAGTTTTTGCCTTAAAATTTAATAGCATTTATATGCCAGACCCTGACGCAAACAGAAACAATTACACATTATCGACATATACAAATGAAAACAACATCCTTCCATAATGACGATACGCCATACTATGCATTAAATAACACGGCTCCACCCATTTCACTTACCGAGTAAAACCACTTTATTTAAGCAAGCCACACACATAAAAAAGCCAGGACAGGCCTGGCTTTTTTATAACAAATATAATTTCCGTTACGAATATATTATCAGGCTACTTTTTCAGCCTTTGCATGATATTCCACAACCTTTTGAACCTCAGAAGATGAACCCAACACGACTGGAACACGCTGATGCAAACCTGTTGAATCAACTTCCATTATACGACCATAGCCTGTTGATGCTAGTCCACCAGCCTGCTCAATAATATAACCCATTGGATTTGCTTCATACATTAAACGCAATTTACCCGCCTTTGATGGGTCACGGTTATCGTATGGATACATGAAAATGCCACCACGAATCAAAATACGATAAACTTCTGCAACCATTGAAGCAACCCAACGCATATTATAACGCTTACCTAATGGACCATCTTCACCCAACTGGCAATCTTCAATGTATTGCTTCATAGGCTCATCCCAGAAACGACGATTTGCCATATTGATTGCATATTCAGTTGTTTCTTCAGGAATTGAAACACCTTCTGTTGTTAGTACAAATTCACCAATCGTACTATCGAGTGTAAACATATTTACACCCTGGCCTGTTGTCAGCACGAATACTGTCGACGGGCCATAAACAACAAAACCAGCTGCTTTTTGTTCAGTACCTTTTTGCAGGTAATCATCTAACTTAGGCGTTTCTTTACAACCAGACGGCGCTTTTAAAACAGAAAAAATAGTTCCCACAGAAATATTAACATCAATATTTGAAGAGCCATCCAATGGGTCAAACATTAACAAATACTCTCCACGCTCTTTCGATGGAACATCAATTGGATCGTCAATCTCCTCAGAGCCCATACCTGCAACCAGGCCTGTTACGCTAAGGTGGTCGGCCATTATGTCGTTAGTAATAATATCCAGCTCTTTCTGGGCTTCACCCTGAACATTTTCTGTGCCAGCAACACCCAGCACACCCGAAAGTTCACCACGGCTAACCGTAGCCGCAATCTCCTTACAGGTAATACTCACTTCGTGAATTAGCTCGATTAGATCGTAAGGTAGATCAATACCCGTACGTTTTTCATGTAGCAGAAACTGTTTTAATTTCATACCTGTGGTCATAATTCGACTCCATTGATGTCTTGTATATCAGACCAGAAAGGGCTCTTACTGGGTATACAACCGGGGGGAGCAATAGACTGGCCAATTAAAATTTATTAGAACATACTAACATATTATAATTTTATATGCATGTAATTTTTACTTATGCCTCTTCCTGAGGCTACCTCGACAAAATTAACTGATTGCCTGATACCGTTTGGCAGAATAAAGAAGGGCACCCTATAATCAGGTTACTGCACCTACTATATATTGACTAATAATTAACCAAACCCTAATATATACTGGTTGCCTTAAAAAAAACGGCAATTAAATGATTAAAGGTAAAGCGGAGACATTATGGCAAGGATCATTCAAAGTGAAAACGGTCAGTTAACACGGCAATTTTTAATTAATGATGAGCATGTAAGTATTGGACGGTCAAATACAAACCTTATCCAGCTTGATGAAACGATTATCAGTTCTAACCATGCGGAAATTTTTACTGAACGCGACCATCATGGCAATGATATCTATTTCCTGATGGACCTAAATAGCAAAAATGGCAGCTTTGTTAACAAAAGCAAGGTAACCTGCAAGCAATTAAAACATAAAGATCGTATTCGTTTTGGCCACCAGACATTTACTTTTATTGATGATAAAGATTTTTTAGAAAAATTAAATGATGAGACAATTCCTCAATAAAATCCCCACACCCGCCCTGGCAATTGCGGCACTTTTTCTTGCATTAGCCCCTTTTATGCAAGAGCCGCACTTATGGGAAAAATTAAAAATGTTATTTAATGGCAGCCTGAGTAAGCCCATCGATATTTTTGACCTGTTTATGCACAGCACACCGTTAACTTTATTAATTATAAAAATCTATTTTACTGTAAAAGACAAAAACGATACGACTGTAAGTTAACAATGAATTTATATTTAAATATTGCCTAAAACATATCCTGCGGATCAACATCTATTGACCACCTGACTTTATTAACTGTTTTAAGTTTACTTATTTCAGGCGCCCAATGTCGCAACACAGCATGTAATTTTTTTCTTTCCTTAGATAACAAAATTAGTTGCCAACGATAACGCCCAGCTCGTCGTTCCATAGGTGCAGGTAATGGCCCAAATAACTCAACACCTTCATAATTTAATGCTTGCCTGCATTCATTCAAAAAGGCAACACCATGATCCTTCTGTATTGATTCACAACGCACGATAGCCATATAACTAAAAGGAGGAAAACTGGCCTGCGCTCTCTCTACCAGGGCTGTTTTTGCAAACCCTGTATAACCACTTTCTAACAGTGTATGCAGTAAAGGGTGCTCAGGATGATGCGTCTGAATAATAACTTCTCCGGCTTTCTCTCCCCTGCCCGCTCTACCTGATACCTGTATAATTAACTGAGCCATATGTTCAGTACCCCGAAAATCAGCACTAAACAGACCCTGGTCTGCATTGAGTATTCCAACTAATGTAACGTTCGGAAAATCATGCCCTTTTGCTAGCATTTGTGTACCAATCAGTATTTCTGCCTCTCCAGACCTGGCCTGATTTAATTTTCTATCCAGCTCGCCTTTACGCCGCGTGGTATCTCGATCAATACGACTAATCACAGTTGACGGAAATTTTTCTTTTAATGCAACTTCAATACGTTCGGTACCAGCACCAGGTATGTATAAACTTTCATGATCACATTCCGGACACCTTGTGGGAGCCGGCTTTTCATAACCACAGTGATGGCAACGTAAACGCTGGTTATGATGATGCAAAGTCATATTCGCATCACATCTTTGGCAGGCAGTAGTCCAGCCACATTCATGACACATTAATAAAGGCGCATAACCACGACGATTTAAAAAAAGTAAAACCTGTCCCTGATTACTTAAATGTTCTTCTATTTTTTTTAATAATTTATCAGAAATTCCATCTTCCATAGGGCGTCGACACACATCAAGCAAACCTATCTCTGGAGGGCGTGCATTAGCCGCTCCCCGTTGAGTTAATTTTAATAAGGAATACTGGCCCCGTGAAACATTTTCAAGGCTTTCAAATGATGGCGTAGCAGAACCCAGAAGCACCGGCATCTTATTATTTTTTGCACGCACCAGCGCAAGATCTCTTGCATGATAGCGAAAACCTTCCTGTTGCTTAAACGATGCATCATGCTCTTCATCTAAAATAATTAAACCCAAATCGGGCATTGGCGTAAATAAAGCCGAACGCGTACCAATAACAACTCGTGCAATACCCTTACTTGCCTGAACCCAGGCAGCATGTCTTTGTGTATCATTTAAGCCAGAATGCAAGCTGGCAATAATCGTATTAAGTCGCTGGGTAAAACGTTGCGTCAACTGAGGTGTCAGGCTAATTTCAGGCACCAGTACCAGCACCTGAAGATTCTGTGCCAGTGCATGCTCAATAATCTCTAGATACACTTCTGTTTTGCCACTGCCCGTAATGCCCTGTAAGAGAAATGCCTGATACGAGTTCAGTGCACCAGTCACCTCTTTAGCTGCACTGAGTTGCTGTAAATTTAACTTAAACGTTGAATCTGTTTTATCGCCAAAATAACTGGATGAAGATGCAACTGCGCTTTGCACTTTTTCTGTTACCTCAACCAGTGATTTTTTAACTAGCTCCTGTAATGGTGATCGCCAGTTATTCCAGTCTTTATTCAACTGATCACCGGTCAATTCAGACAAAGGTGAATCCTGTATATATGACAATAAAGCAGCCTGTTTAGGCGCTCGCCTGAGGCCGCTTGTATCATATGAACGACCTGACTCAGTTAGTGCCCAATGATTTTCAGACTTTAACTCTGCCTCTACACCATCCCTGAGACGCTTTGGCAAGGCACTAAAAATCACATCACCCAGGGGATGATGGTAATAACCAGCAGCCCATTCAAGCAGGCCCATCAGGTCAACCGGTAGTAATGGCTGGGTATCTAAAACTTCTATAACTGGCTTAAGTTTTGAAACTGGAAAGCTTGACTCTTTTTCCAGAGAAATAACCAGGCCTATCAGTTGTTTTCGCCCAAACTGTATACGCACACGAGAGCCCCTGGCAGGCATCTGATCAAATGAAGCAGGAATCAGATAGTCAAACAGGCTATACAGTGGTACGGGTACAGCAACACGAGCAATGGTGTAATTAGACATATATGTAGTGTGCCAGTGTAACTTTATTAATTGGAGCTTGAAATATATCCCAGGCCTGTTATTTATTTTTCCACAAAAGCTGTGGATAACTCTGTGGAAAACTTATATTTTTAGGTGAAAACCACTGATTCCAGCGCACCCCCTATCAAATTGATCGTTTTTTAATCATAAATAAACTCTATAAATTTCAATAAGTTACACAAATAAATCTACTGAAACACTATATATATAGCTATTTTAACTTTTACACTCGATCACTTATAATCAATGTGCATAAGTGGTTCCCTTGAATGCTTTTTTTATCATATATTTTATGCTATTTAACAAGTTTGAAACAATATTTACTATACTTTATTAAAGTAACACTCTAACTAGAGACATATAACTAATTGAATTATATGAAAATAAAAACTTATCCACTACCTCTGTGGATAAGTCTGTTGATAACATCTGGAAACAGCCTCAGATTCTCTCTTTTTATACCCTGCGGAACACTTTGATCACAATTCAATCAATATAATAATTCAATAAAATCAATAAGTTATGGTTTCACACTTTATTTTGCCTAAAAAACAATCAGGTGCTGAACTAAACTAAAGTCTTATGTGCATAACCATTATTTTCTCTTTCTTAAAGCAGGATATATTTTCTCTTGAGATCATCACGATTACTTATAAAATACAAACAATTAAACCTGTCAGCAAGTTACTTGCCCTGTACCTGTAAACCAGCCACCTGATTATCTATCACTATTTGCTTTAGCCTTGCCGCGATTTTCATTACTTTATCCATCCAGAAAAGCGCTTTATTTTCAGCAAGCTGCTGCTCCAGTGTTTCACTGAACAAAGCTAACCAGATTTCCAGGTCTTCCTGCTTTATACCCAATGGAAAATGCTTACCGATCATGTCGCTGCCAGAATAATTTTCCAGCTTCCCCCCCATACTGACCCACCAAAACCCTACGACTCGCGCTTCATGCTCAGCAAAATCATCAATATGCTCAAAAAAAGGCCCTAACTGAGGGTGATGTAGCACTTTTGCATAAAAAGCATGGATTACATTTTCAACTTCTTCATATGATGGGATATTTGACATACTTTACTTCTGTAGATTAACTGGCTAACACCATGATATAACATTATATACTTCCAGCACCTGTTAAGAGCAACTCATATGAGTCTTTGGCAACACCTGTCTGAACAAATAAGCCAGCACACGCAGCAACATTTTGAGATTCACTCTCACATAGCGATAAGCGGCGGTTGTATCAATGAAAGCTATCGGCTCAGTGACGGCAAGTCATCCTATTTTGTAAAAATCAATAATGCCAGACATGGCGATATGTTTGAGGCTGAGGCACTGTCATTAAAAGAAATATCTGATCACTCTACAATTCGCACACCACGCCCCGTGTGCTTTGGCCAGACAAGCTCCCAGGCTTTTCTGGTACTTGAATACCTGGCTCTTTCAGGTCACCCTGATCCAGTTATACTGGGACAGCAAATGGCCAATATGCACAATATCACATGCAGACAATATGGCTGGAACAGAGATAACACAATTGGTTCGACCCCACAACAGAACAAGCTATCTGATGACTGGGTTAATTTCTGGCGAGAACAACGCTTATTACCCCAGTTAAAACTCGCTGAAAGTAACGGCTATAATCAGCTTCTCTCCTGCGGAACAGACCGATTACTAAGCGATTTTGACTGCTTATTTGAAAATTATACCCCTCAGGCTTCAATGCTACACGGCGACCTGTGGGGCGGTAATGTCGCCGCACTGGTGGAAAGTACTCCGGTTATTTTTGACCCTGCTTTTTATTATGGCGACCGTGAAACTGATATCGCTATGACACAGCTCTTCGGTGGTTTTGAACCCCTTTTTTATACTGGCTATAACGAAGTCTGGCCATTAAATGATGGCTATACTGTGCGTAAAAATTTTTATAACTTATATCACATCATTAATCATCTAAATTTGTTTGGTAATGCCTACCTAAAACAGGCTATAACAATGACCGAATGTGTTTTGGCAGAAATTTAAACCTTTATTACCTGACCAGAAAGGGCAAGCTATGCACCTACGACAAAATAAACACTTTTCAGACTTAGTTAACTGGAATCCCCCTCTATCTACATGTAAAATTCGCCCTCTGATTTTTTACTGGCCAGCAAATTGAAAAATACTATTCAGACCCTGCTCACACAGGCACTAAGCACCCTGAAAACCAATGGTGCTCTCCCATCTGAGGTTTCACCTGAAATCCAGCTTACACGCACTAAAGACCGTGCTCATGGAGACTTCGCCTGTAACCTGGCAATGATGCTGGCAAAACCCGCCGGTAAAAACCCTCGAGAACTGGCCCAGTTATTAATTGACTCACTACCTGAAAATAATGATCTTGATAAAGTTGAAATTGCCGGCCCAGGCTTTATTAATTTTTTTGTAAACCAGAGCAATACTCTATCCATCGTTAATACCATCAATACGCAGGCTGAAACTTATGGACTGAGTAACATTGGAGCCGGGCGTAAAGTTCAGGTTGAGTTTGTTTCAGCCAATCCAACCGGTCCTCTTCATGTAGGCCATGGTCGTGGAGCAGCATATGGTGCAACTGTTGCCTCCCTGCTTTCGGCTATTGGTTTTAATGTGCACAGTGAATACTATGTAAATGATGCTGGTCGTCAAATGGACATACTGGCGACCAGTGTCTGGTTTCGCTACCTTGAACATTGTGGAATTAAAGTTACATTTCCAGAAAATGCCTACAAAGGCGAATATGTAAAAGATATTGCAAAACAGCTTTTTGCCCAACATGATAAAAATTTAATGCATCCGGTCACTGCTGTTTTTGAAAATATTCCAGCAGATGAACCTGATGGAGGCGACAAAGAAGTCCACATTGATGCACTGATTAACCGAGCAAAAACATTATTGGGCGACGAGTCATATCGGCAGATTTTCGACCTGGGTTTAAATATTATTCTTGACGATATACGTGACGACTTAAAAGATTTTGGCGTTGTATTTGATGAATGGTTTTCTGAACGAAGTCTGGCAGGTAAGGACTTAATCAAACAGGCTGTAGAAAAACTACAGGCTGCAAATTATATTTATGAAAAAAATGGTGCCCTGTGGTTTAAGTCAACTGAATTTGGTGATGAAAAAGATAGAGTGGTCGTTCGTGACAATGGACAAAGCACCTACTTTGCTTCCGATATTGCTTACCACATGGACAAACTAAATCGCGGTTTTGATCGAGTTATCGATATCTGGGGTGCAGACCATCATGGTTACATTCCTCGGGTAAAAGCTGCATTACAGGCCCTGGGAAATGACGTAGAGAAACTGGATGTATTATTAGTTCAGTTTGCCATACTTTACAGAGGTGGAAACCGGGTTCCCATGTCAACACGCTCAGGCTCATTTGTTACGTTGCGTGAATTGCGTGCCGAAGTTGGCAACGATGCAGCTCGTTTCTTTTATGTATTACGTAAATGTGAACAGCATATGGATTTTGATCTGGATCTGGCAAAGTCACAGAGCAGTGATAACCCTGTTTATTATATACAATATGCACACGCCCGTATCTGTAGTATCTTCCGCCAGCTGAAAGAAAAAAACTTAAGCTACGACGCTTTAAATGGAAGTGAAAACCTGGCACTTTTAACAGAAGATCATGAAACTTCGCTGGTTACTTCATTAGCAAAATATCCCGAAATTGTTGAAAAATCGGCGCTAAATGAAGAGCCCCATTTGCTTGCTCATTACTTACGTTCACTTGCAAATGAACTACATTCATCTTACAACGTACAAAATTATAAATTTATTGTCGAAGATAATAATATACGTAATGCACGCTTATCTCTAATTAATGCAACACGTCACGTTTTGCATAATGGCCTTAAATTACTAGGTGTTAGCGCCCCGGAAAGCATGTAATGGCAGCTTCACGTGACTTAAAAGGACGCCACATGTCAAATAAAAAACCTGTTCCTGGATATATCTGGATGCTGGCTGGCCTTGTTATTGGTCTATTCGCCTCCTTTCTTATCTATCTCGATAAACAGCCGGCAGAAGATGTTAGCTTTACAGACGCCGTAAAACAGGAATTGAAAAAAGCCCGCGAAGAAAAAAAATTAGAAGTCAAAGCGCAGCAGGAAAATCCGCCTCAAAACAATGAAGACGAAACTAATAATAAAAAGCCTCGCTTTGAGTTTTATACTATTTTGTCTGAACTGGAAGTATTTGTTCCCGAGCCGGAGGTTGAGACTGAAGAAATAAAAAGTCATTCCTCAAATGTAATATCAAAACCCGTTAAAACTTATACAGGTAAAAAATATTTATTACAGGCTGGCTCATTCAAAAGCCAGCAAGATGCAGAACGACTGAAAGCCAGTCTTGCTCTACTCGGCGTAATGTCAACAGTTCAAAGCGTTAATATCAACAGCGACAAATGGCACCGCGTGCGTATTGGCCCCTTTAGTAACCCCTCTGAATTACGTGAGACACTAAGCACTTTAAAACAAAATAATATACATGCCATGACAATGGAGCTAAAATAGCTTCGCCAAAATAATTAAACAAACCTGCGTAGACAGGTTATCGTAAAAACAAACGTAAATATAAAAAATCATACTGAATTTATTCAGCTTTGTTATGGATTATATGGAGAGCAAATATTGAAATTATTTGATAATACATGGATGGAAAAATACAAAGATGAGTGGAACAAAGATCCCTATTTAGCAAAAACACTCAATAAAATATGTTTTTCCTCTACTATAGGATATGGGTTTCCTGATGAAGACAAACCCAGGTCCTATATTATTATAGAAAATGGCTACATTATTGAAGCTGGAGATTACAGTAAACAACAACTAAACTGGGATTTACGGGCAAAAGAAAATCACTGGAAAGAATGGATTAAACGAGAAGTAAGTTCAACTGGATTAGGCTTGGCCTACACGACTGGAAAATTAAAATTTGTTGAAGGTGATTATAAATCCATGATTAAGAACCCTGTCATGGCATCTCCCTTTATAAAAAGTTTTTCTGCAATGGGTCGTATATAATCACTTATAGAAGTAACTCTAATATTTAGAGTTATATAAACAACAGGTCACCCTCTGTGCATAAGAGTCTGGAAAAAAACTTACCTTTTTTAATTGAAGAATTTTCCAGTAGTGGCACCTCCATAGATAACCGCTGGAAATCAATACTGCAACGTTTTTTTTCAGACTGTAAACTTTCACATTCAACTCATCCAGTTACAGAATGTCAAATCAATGAACAAAGCAAAGTCCTTGAAGTACCCTCTATATTACTTAAACACAGCTATATACTGACCCCATCTAACTCCGCCACGCAGTTCAACACAGATGATATTGAGCTTGCCAACTCCCTTTTAAAACTAACGAAACAATTCATCACCATAGAAGAGGCTGTAGAGAAAGGCGCAACAGAAGAACGCCTACGTATCGCTCGAGACCTGCATGATGATGTCGCTGCGCGTATGCTAACCTTAATTCATAGCGTAAAAGACGAACATACCATTGCCCTGTCACGCAGTATCCTTAAATCACTCAGAAATGCCATCTATACTCTTGACAATAAATCAACAGCATCGATACTAGACGCTATTACTGATGCCAGATCTGAAATACAGGATCGTCTAAACTCCATCGGTATGCAATTGATATGGCACCAGAGCGAAAACTTGAAGGACTTAAGCTTTACGCCCAGGCAGCACATAAATTTAAATCGAATGCTGCATGAAGTAACAACCAATGTTATTAGACATGCTAACGCACAGTTTATGGAAATTATTATTGAGTTAAAGCAACGACAACTTACCGTTGAAGTGAGTGATAACGGCCAGGGCTTCGATTTAAAAAACTGTATTCCTGGCAAAGGCTTAAATAACATCAGGACAAGAGCCCAGGAACTAAGCGGCAACGCCAACTGGTTTAACCTGAATGACCCGGAAACCGGTGAAAACAGAGGCAGTTGTGTAAGAATAAATTTTATGATATCTGATCATACTGGATAATAATATGCAAAATGTACTCATTTTAGAAGACCACCCAGAAACACGTGAATGGCTAACCGAAATAATTCGACAGGCTTTTGTTGAAGTGGAGTTATTTGAAGCATCCAGTTTGGCACAGGCCCGAAAAATAATTAATGACAATCAGCTTGATCTTGCCTTGATTGATCTGAATTTACCTGATGGTAATGGTGTCGAGATTATCAGTGAAATTAACCAGAAATCCCCAGATACTTATTGTGTTGTAGCAACTATTTTTGATGATGATAATTATCTATTCCCCGCCCTGGAAGCAGGTGCTCAAGGCTACCTGCTAAAAGAACAGACCACGGATGAATTCATACAGAGCCTTCAGGGCATAATTAAAGGTGAACCACCTATCTCACCCGCTATTGCACGTAAAATGATCAATCATTTTCACAGTGACATACAACCTTCAGACAAACCTGATCTGTCCAAGCGTGAAAAAGAAATACTCAGCGCAATAGCTAAAGGTTTAAGCAGAAATGAAGCAGCTGAAATTTTAGGTATAACCTCAAATACTGTGGCAAGCCACCTGAAAAGCATTTATGGCAAACTGAATGTATCTAACCGTGCTCAGGCTACACTGGAAGCACTACGACTTGGACTTGTTAAACCGTAAATAAACGGAGCTTATTAATATCCGACAACGCTACATCCTTAACGGGACTATTCCTGACTTGCTAAAATAAAAATTTCTTACAGTATTTATTTTAGCAAGTCAGGTAAAAAAAATTCACTTACCAGTAATTCCTGATTTTTAAGAATAAAAACAGAACGTCTACCCCAGATAGATTCTTTTCCAGAATATCCGGTCCAGGCATAACACGCATGGGAGGCGTTGACTGAAGTGACTTCCACTGGCTTACGGCGCATTTTTTTATCTGCAAACAAAACAGCTCCCAGTGATTTATTTCCTAGTAATATAATACCTCGCAATGCACCACGCATACTTGATACAGGAATTACTGTTCTCGCATAAACAACCGGTTGACCATCACACAATAATAAAACCTGGCGTATAATCGCCTGACTTCTTGTTTTTAAATTTAAAGCCTTTATTTCATCAGGCGTCGGCGTCGCTCTTTTAACAGACAGCACCTTTACTGAAAACTTTCCATCACAGTAATTTATTAAACGCGCTGTTAATGAACCAGAATCAAATAGCCATGATTTAATTTCATCATTAGATGCCATTAAAAAACAGTGTTTTTGATTACACCAATGTAACCGTGTGTGATGACCCGACATTTTTGTACTACATAATTTTAGAGTAAATGATTTTACACCACTTTAAAATTATAACCACTTAACCAGGGTTTCTTTAAGTGATTGCTGGTTTACTGGCTTTGATACATAATCATCCATACCTGCAGCAAGGCACTTATCCTTATCACCTTCCATTGCATTTGCCGTCATAGCAATAACGGGAAGATGCTTACTCTCATTATCCTCTTCATGCTTTCTCAAAGCTTGGGTCGCTTCATAACCATCCATTACCGGCATTTGGCAATCCATTAATACTAAATTAAAATTATGTGGTAACTTCAATCTACTTATAGCTTTTTCACCATCATTAACCACTTCAAAACTCAAGCCTACCTTTTCTAGCATTTTTTTAGCGACAAGCTGATTAACAGGGTTATCTTCAACCAACAGCACTTTACCCTCAAGCAGCTCAATAACCTCCTGAGGTGCCTCCTGCTCTTTTTCTAATTCTACATCAACGGGTATTTCAAACGTTATTTCAATCCAGAAACATGCCCCTTTACCCTCTTCACTTTCCACACCCAGTCGTCCGCGCATCATGGTTACCAACTGCCTTACAATCGCCAGACCCAAACCAGTGCCACCGTATTTGCGCGTGGTTGAACCATCTGCCTGTGTAAACGAGTTAAATAATTTACGTTGGGACTCTTCAGCTATCCCTATACCTGTATCATTTACCTCAAGCCGTATTCGAATGGATTTTTCTGTTTTTTCCAGAATAATTGCCTTTACTGTGACTTTGCCTTTTTCAGTAAACTTAATCGCATTCGTCATAAGGTTTGCAAGAATCTGCCTGATTCGAACAGAGTCGCCTTTTATTACCATCGGTATTTCAGAATCAAATTCACTTATCAGCTCAACATCTCGCTCATCCGCCTTTTGTTTAAGCAGTACAGTTAAATCTCTGGTTAAATTTTGTAAGTTGAAAGGTATATATTCAAGCCTAAGCTTTCCTGCTTCAATTTTTGAAAAATCAAGAATATCGTTTAACAGTGAAAGTAAAGCTTCACCTGAGCTGTATGCAATACCAACATACTCTCTTTGACTTATATTCAGCTCAGAACCCTGCAATAACTGTAAAGTTCCTAAAATCCCATTCATTGGTGTGCGTATTTCATGGCTCATATTTGCAAGAAACTCACTTTTAGTTTTGCTTGCCGCTTCAGCCACTTCCTTCGCTTTATGTAGCTCTTTCTCTGCTCGTTTTCTTTGTTCAATTTCTTTTGATAACTCTTCATTCAGATCCTCTGAATCATTTCGTGCCTGACTCATAAACTTTATCAATGACTCATTATGAAAACGCACTTCCAGCGACTTCAGAACTGTTTTATTAATGCGCGCCCCAATACTGGCCATTACAAACATATATATAACCGTCATCAGAGCCAGAATAGTAAACTCATCACCTGCCATAAAAAGCTGAACTGTGAGTGGAAATATAACCAGAAATAAATACAAATAATATAGCTTAAGTATTGGTGCCATTACAGAAACACCACCTGAAGCGATACCTGCAAGAACAAAACCAAGGACTAACTGTTGTGGTGGGCTTGCTGGATACAACAGGTAACCTGCCATACCCCAGCCAAAAGCGGTTAATAATATTGCCACTAAATACCAGCGGCCAAAGACATCATGGACTAGATTATTGGTTTCTCCATTTTTCTGCATATATCCCATAACAAGCCTGATAAATGTTATTACAGACATGTATGACAACCAGAAAACAATCAAATTATGAGATTCATCGTGCCATAAGACCAGTGCCAGTAATACGGCAATAACAAAGCTGACAATATTACTAAGTACAGAATTCTCTTCAACAAGTCGGATTTGTTCACGCCAGATTTTGGCATGATCTTTACTACTCTCGAACAACCCAGCGTCATCTATCATTCCCAACATCTGGAGTTCCCGCAACTTATAGGATATATATATTTCATCTATTAAAAATAGACGAGTAAATGATGAATAGCTACCTGAAATTAGAACTATTTCAGTGTGTTACAGTTAAAATATTTATATACAACTACATTCTTTCTTTAAGCCAGCACTCAGAATGTTTTTAAACAACATATTGCAATATAAATGCAGGCTTAAGGAACAAAAGACACAGACTAAACACACCATTTCTGTATCTCTATTACTATAAGCCCTTACAGGTGACTACCCCACATTTACATATTGCTGTGCGACACCGACCCATCGGTCAATCAGAGCTTTCACCTTTTCAGGTGACTCACCCAATAAACTCTGGGCCATGACTTTCACTTCATTAAGCATATATTCATCACGTACTATGTCGGCAATTTTTAACTGAATCAGGCCTGTCTGACGTGTTCCCAGCACCTCACCCGGCCCCCTTAACTGCAGGTCTTTTTTGGCAATTTCAAAGCCATCATTTGTTTTTCGCATAATTGCCAGCCTCTCTTTTGCCTGTTCGCTTAGAGGGCTTTTGAACATCAGCACACAATGACTCGCCTCCTCTCCCCTGCCAACCCTGCCTCGTAACTGATGCAGCTGAGACAAGCCTAATCGTTCTGCATTCTCAATAATCATCAAACTTGCGTTAGGTACATCGACACCTACCTCAATTACGGTTGTTGCAACCAGTAACTGCGTAATACCATCCTTAAAGTCCTGCATCAAACTGGCTTTTTCATCCGCTTTTAACCGCCCGTGAATTAATCCAACATTAATATCAGGTAATACATTCTGTAAAATTTCCGCTGTATTCTGTGCCGCCTGACACTGTAATGACTCAGACTCTTCAACCAGAGTACATACCCAATAAGCCTGTTTACCTTTACTACAGGCTTTATATATTCGCTCTAAAATTTCCTCTCGCCTTTCCTGCTGCACCACAACCGTTGTTATTGGCTTTCTTCCCGGCGGCAGTTCATCAATCACTGAATAGTCAAGATCCGCATAAGCCGTCATTGCCAAACTACGAGGAATAGGTGTTGCTGTCATAATTAACTGATGCGCTAATTTATTCAGTTTATTTTTAATATTTGCTTTTTTTGCCAGAGCCATACGTTGCTGCACACCAAAACGATGCTGCTCATCAGTAATTGCAAGCGCCAGGCACTTATATTGCACATCATTTTGAAATAAGGCATGTGTTCCTACAATGACCTGAGCGCTTCCATCTAAAATTTTGCTTAATACCTGGTTTCTTTTTTTACCTTTTATCTGACCAGAAAGCCAGGCAACCTCTATACCTAATGACTCAAACCAGTTGGTAAAATTTTTATAATGCTGCTCAGCTAATATTTCTGTCGGCGCCATAATTGCAGCCTGCATACCCGACTCAACCGTTTTTAAACATGCAAGCGCAGCAACAACCGTTTTTCCTGAGCCAACATCACCCTGCACCAGACGCATCATTGGCACACCCGATTCAAGATCCTGAAGAATAGCCTGATTAACTTTCTGTTGCGCCATGGTCAATTCAAATGGCAATGATTCTATAAACTGATATAAAAAATAATTATTACTTTTAAGGCTAACGGCAGAATATTTTCTATTTTTTTTACGTAAAGTTTGCAAACTTAAATGCTGAGCCAACAACTCTTCAAATATTAAACGCAACTGAGAGGCATGCTTCACTTCAAACAACTGATTAACGTTTGCATCTGCTGGCGGCCTGTGAACATACTTTAATGCTCTGGCAAGTGAGTAATGCTTTTTCTGCCCCAACACAGGCAAGTCCAAATAATCAGGAAGAAGCGCTTCTTCCTTTAGCAAGTCCAGACACTGCCCAGATAAACGCCTCAACAAAATCTGACTAATACCATCTGTTACGGGATACACCGGTGTTAATGAATCGTCAACGGGCTCAGATGTTTCTGCATTTATTTGTGTATATTCTGGATGCACTATTTCAAGAGATGACGAGCCATAACGTACATCACCAAAACAACGTAGCTTTGTACCCTCAACCAACGCTTGTTGTTGCTGTTTATTAAAATAAAAAAACCGCAACAACAGGCTCCCTGTACCATCGGTTACATGTAATAATAACATTCGTCGACTTTTACCCTTACGAGTAAAAGCAATTTTTGCATAATCTATAGTCACTTCAATTAAAGCAGAATATCCATGACGTAATGATCCCACGGGAACAATACGTGTTCGATCTTCATACCTGTAGGGCAAATGAAATAAAACATCTTGAATATTATTTAAACCAAGCTTACTTAAACGCTCCTGGACTCTTGGGCCAACACCTTTAAGTTGCGTCAAATCATTAAAATGGGGAAGGGAATTTACCAATACGGGTAACCTATACGAGCTCATGCTTATCATTATTATCTGTAACTAGGTTTGTAATTACAGCCCACACCTACAAATAACAACACTTTTACTCTGCTTCAGGGCATATCTGCTCTTTGAAGTTATAACTCTAAAATAGCATCCATCTCTACTGATACAGCTTTAGGCAATTCATTTACACCTATCGCTGCACGTGCAGGATATGGCTCAGAAAAATATTGAGCCATAACCTGATTTACTGTTGGAAAATTACTCAGATCCGTCAAAAAAATATTTAACTTAACCACATTATCAAACGTACCTTCTGCCTCGGTTATTATTGCCTGTAAGTTTTTAAATACCTGATGAATCTGCTCTTCAACTGATCCATCGAGCACCTCCATCGTTTCAGGTATAAGCGGGATCTGACCTGATATATAAACAGTATTATTAACTTTTACAGCCTGTGAATAAGTACCTATAGCCTGTGGCGCTTTATCAGTAGAAATAATTTCTTTTTTCATATTAATGCATTCTCTATATTCACTGTATTCTCATTATACGCATAACGGAACTTACACGTCTAAGGCGACGTAAAATTTTTGCCAGATGATCTCGCCCACTAACTGAAATAAGAAATGAAATATTAGTCGATATACCATCTTTATCTTCTACTTCTACGTGCTCTATATTTGCAGATTCATCTGAAATAATTGTTGCCAGTCGCGCCAACACACCTCTTTCATTTTGCACATGTAAATTTAACTGACAGGAATATTCTCCACTTGGGTCCAAAGCCCACTTAACATCAATCATGTTTTCATTATGCAGGCGTTCACTGGAAATATTTTTACAATTCACCTGATGAATAACAAGACCACGCCCTTTACTTAACTTTCCAATAATCTGATCTCCAGGTATAGGGCGACAACACTTACCATAAGAAACCACCATGCCCTCAGTACCCTGAATAGCAAGCGGAGATCCACCTGATGACTGATCATCTTTCTGATTTTTTTCATCCAGCTCTTCTGGAAATAAACGTCGTGCAACCAAACCTGCTGGACGATTGCCCATACCAATATCTTCAAGCAACTGATTCATCGAAACGAAACCATACTCGTCCAGTAAAAACTGATAACTTTCTTCTGGCATCTCTTCAAGTGTAATATTTTTTTCTAACAGCATACGAGACAATAATCTTCGCCCCTGAGCAATAGCATCTTCTGAGCGTATATTTTTTAAATAATTTAATATATTCGTTCGAGCTTTTGCCGTTACAACAAAGTCCAGCCACCCTGGATTCGGGTGCGCACCATCAGAGGTAATTACCTCTATTGTTTGCCCGCTATACAAAGGTGTATCTAATGGAGAAAAGCGATGATCAACTTTACTTGCCACACAGGTATGACCAACATCAGTATGAACTGAATAAGCAAAATCGACAGGTGTAGCATTTTTGGGTAGTTTAACAATATCACCATTTGGCGTGTAGACATAAAGCTCATCAGGAAATAAATCTACTTTCACATTCTCTAAAAACTCCACCGAGTCTCCAGCAGCCTGCTGCATTTCTAAAATGCCCGTTAACCACTCACGAGTACGTCCACCCACATCAATTTCATTACCTGAGTTTTCTTTATATAGCCAGTGAGCAGCAATACCTGTTTCTGCAAAATTATCCATCTCACTTGTACGGATCTGTACTTCTATTGGTATTGCATGAGGTCCAAATAGAACGGTGTGCAATGACTGGTAGCCATTTTCTTTTGGAATAGCAATATAGTCTTTAAACTTTCCAGGTATCGGTTTAAATAAATTATGTACAGCACCTAAAACCCGATAACAGTCGTCAACCGTATCGACAACAACCCGCATACCATAAACATCAAAAATATTTCGGTACGCCAGACTCTTCTCGCGCATTTTTTTATATAAACTAAAAGGGTGCTTTCTACGTGAATTAACTTGCGCATCAATAGCTAACTCATCTAAACGCAATGTCAGGCCATTATGAATTTTATGAATAACTTCTTTTCTATTACCCGCTTCCTGAAGCATTGCATACTCAAGAACCCGATAACGCATAGGGTACATTGCACGAAAACCCAAATCTTCAAGTTCAAGCCTTAAGGTATTAATACCCAGACGCCGTGCCAATGGCACATAAATATCAAGTGTTTCCTGAGCAATCCGACGACGCTTATCCGGGCGCATTACACCCAGTGTTCGCATATTATGCAATCGATCAGCAAGCTTAATAAGAATAACGCGAATATCGCGCGCCATAGCAATTAATACCTTTTGTATATTAATTGCCTGCTGCTCTTTTTTATTTTTGAATTTAAATTCAGTAAGCTTACTAACGCCATCCACAAGCTCTGCAACATCATCGCCAAATTTTTCAGCGACTTCTTTTTTAGTTGCGGGGGTATCTTCAATCACATCATGCAAAATAGCTGCACAGATACTTTTTGAATCCATATGCATTTCAGCCAGAATGCGAGCTACTGAAATGGGGTGATATATATAGGGTTCACCAGTTTGGCGAAATTGACCTTCATGTGCTTGCGCACCAAATAAGTATGCCTGATACACATCACGCACCTGATCTTCATTCATATAGTCTTCAACTATACGACACAGATCAGATATCAAAAAACGGGATGGATCTCCATATAAATCCTTTACATCAATCTCTGTTTGATCAGGACTTATTGCCATATTATATTTCCTGGGAACAGGTTTACATTTCCTTGCTAATTTCTTCTGCAGAAATTGCAGCTGGCATCATATTAAGCTCTTCAGCCTTTTCATTTAAAATTTCAGGCCCCACAAGACCTTCAGAAATTTCACGTAACGCAAGCACCGTTGGTTTATCATTATCTAACTCAACCAGGGCCTCTGCACCCATCGCGATTTGACGTGCGCGCTTTGAAGCGACCAATACAAGATGAAAACGATTATCTACATTTGGTAAACAATCTTCTACTGTTAAACGTGCCATTCTTCTCTACCCTCTATTTCAATAATTCAATTAGTAAATTTTCCAGTTTACGTTCTTGCTGAAGTTGACGTAACCGGTTTGCTTTAAATATACTGCCGAGTTCCTGTAATGCGATATCAAAATCATCATTTACGATGATATAATCAAATTCGGCATAGTGTGACATTTCATTCACCGCATCATTCATGCGGCGATCAATCGTTTCTTCATTATCCTGGCCGCGAGTCTGCAATCGCTCTTTTAACGCCCCGGATGATGGCGGCAAAATAAAAATCGACAATGAATCCTGAAACTGTTTGCGTACCTGCCGTGCACCCTGCCAGTCAATTTCCAGAATAACATCATGCCCCTGTAACAATTGCTGCTCTACATGTTTTTGAGAGGTGCCATAATAATTATCAAATACCTGCGCATGCTCAAGAAAGGCGCTACCACCGACCATAGACAGAAATGCCTCCTGATCTACAAAATGGTAATCAACGCCATCTTTTTCACCCTCTCGCATTGCACGGGTCGTATGCGATGTTGATACAACAATACTCCCACCGTTAGCCGTTAATCCCTTAACAAGACTGGTTTTACCTGCACCGGAAGGAGCTGAGATTATATATAACGTGCCTTTGCTCAAGTCTTTTCTCTAAGTTATTTTTATCTTAATACATCACAAACTAATTATTTGTATCAACCGCGCCTTTACTCATAAAGACACACCGCTAAGAATAACCTATTTAGGCCAATTTATCACTGACAAATATGGCTAATCGACGCGCGCCCCAGTCACCAGGTGACGCCTCAAACACGCCCGGTAGTGTTGCTCCACAAGATTCACAGCACCCACCAGCACCTACACCCCATTTGCCTAATTCATACCAGTCCCTTTCAATCAGTAAGTGGCTGCAATAATAACAACGAGTACTTCCCCCTATAACGTCATGGGCATTTCCGGTATACACATAATGTAAACCTGTTTTCATAGCAATTTCCCGGGCACGAATCAATGTTGCTACAGGTGTTTGAAGCACATCTCGCATTTTCCAGTCTGGGTGAAACGCACTAAAATGCAACGGAATATCCGCCCCCAGATTATCCATTAGCCATTCACACATTTGATGCAACTCAGTATCAGAATCATTTTCACCGGGTATAAGTAAAGTGGTAATCTCAAACCAGACGTTTGTTTCATGCCTTAAATAACACAGTGTTTCTAACACAGGCTGTAAATGCGCTCCTGTCAATCGGTAATAAAACTTGTCCGTAAATGCCTTCAAATCAATATTAGCGGCATCCATTGCATCAAAAAATTCAAATCTGGGCTCTTCATTTATATAACCCGCCGACACAGCTATAGATTTCAAACCTGAATCATTACATGCCTCAGCAGCATCAATGGCATATTCATGGAAAATAACTGGGTCATTATAAGTAAAAGCCACACTTCTACAGTTGTTCCGCTTTGCCTGTTTTGCGATGGTGGCAGGACTGGCTTTTGAAGCCAGTTTGACCATTTCACGTGATTTACTAATATCCCAGTTCTGACAAAACTTGCAGTTTAAATTACAACCAGCTGTACCAAAAGACAAAACAGGTGTACCTGGCAAAAAATGATTCAGCGGCTTCTTTTCTACAGGGTCAATACAAAAACCACTCGAAAGCCCATATGATGTAAGCACTATTTGATTTTGTTGATTAGCACGGACAAAACACAGGCCTCGCTGCCCCTCTTTTAATTTACAGAATCGAGGGCACAAGTCACATTGCACACGACCATCATCCAGACCATGCCAGTATTTTGTAGAAACCGTATTATCTGCAAAGTTCTTCATAAAACAACGCCTTTCTATGTTATAACTATAGCAGGACTGCTGAATGGTTATCACAATGATAAACACGAATTCACACACACGCACCGCCGCTGTCGCAGGTATATTTTATGCCTCCGACCCAGAGCAGTTATCATCAGACATCCTTAACTATTTAACTCAGGCACCCCCTTCTTTAAACCTCATACCGAAAGCCATAATCGCACCACATGCGGGTTATATGTACAGTGCCCCTGTTGCGGCAAGCGCTTATAAACTACTCGAACCTTTGGCGCATAAAATAAAACAGGTTGTGCTGCTTGGCCCAGCACATCGATTTTCTTTTAATGGTGTTGCAACACCTGATGCTGATTATTTTGAAACACCTATTGGTACAATAAAAATTAATTCAACATTATGCAAACAAGCCGAACAATTAAATTATGTACATCCAGACAGCCTGGCTCACAAAGAGGAACACTCTCTTGAAGTTCATTTACCTTTTTTACAGACTTTATTAAATGATTTTGAATTAACGCCTTTACTCGTCGGTAACTGCAATCACAAAAACATATCAAATTTACTCGAACTATTCTGGGAAAATGAGGAAACTTTATTTGTTATTAGCACTGACTTAAGCCACTTTCACACTTATGAAACCGCTAAAAAACAGGACTTTTTAACCTCGGGTTATATTGAAACATTACAACCCGAGAAAATAAACTACAATGATGCCTGTGGCCGCAACCCATTAAACGGCCTATTAACTTTAGCAAAAAAGCATCAATTAAATGTAAAATGTCTCGACTTAAGAAACTCCGGCGACACCAGCGGAAACAAAGATCGCGTTGTAGGTTATGGTTCATATGTCATTTATTAATTTAACCAGCAATGATAAATACGAACTACTGAAAACAGCAAAAAACTCTATTATCTATGGAATGCAACAACAATGTTTTTTACCTGTTGAACCAGATACATTTAGTGAGCTATTACAAACACAGGGCGCAAGCTTTGTAACCCTGCATTTAAATAACAAATTACGCGGATGCATCGGCACACTGCAAGCATGCCAACCGTTAATCACTGATGTTTCCAGCCATGCATATGCAGCTGCATTTGAAGACCCTAGATTCAATCACGTCACAGAGCATGAAATTGAAAAACTTAAAATTTCTATTTCAATTTTGACAAGCACTAAATCAATTAATTTTGTTTCCGAAAGCGATTTATTAAAAAAATTACAACCTGGAATTGACGGAATTATCCTCGAAGCAGGTAATCATAAAGCAACTTTTCTACCCTCCGTCTGGGAGCAACTTCCAACAGCCAACCTCTTTTTAAGCCACCTAAAAGAAAAAGCTGGATTAAATAAAAATGACTGGCCAGAAAATATCAAATTTTTGCGTTATGAAACGATTAATATTTGATGACTACGCATTAAACAAGCAGATAACTATTTTTACAAATTTTTTGTGCTAATTTATTCACAGCTCAATACCTGGAAGCACGGACATTTCATTTAAACATTGTTTGATAATATGCGCCTACACCTCTAAGCAATACTCTCGATAAGCTAAAAAGAACGATCAACCGAATAACGCGCCAGATCATGTAGTGCCTGCTTGTAATCAGATTCAGGGAGATGCTCTAACTGCTTTATCGCTAACCCCGCTTCATTTTTTGCCGTTGTTTCTGTGTACTCTATTGCACCGGTTTCTTTTATTGCCTGCATTACCGGCTCTAAATAATCCAGCCCGCCATCTTCAATCGCTTTTCTTACAACTTCAGACTGCTCTTTAGTACCATTCCTCATAGCAAAGATTAATGGCAAAGTTGGCTTTCCTTCAGCAAGGTCATCACCAACATTTTTACCCATCTCCTCACGTGAAGAACTGTAATCAAGCACATCATCTATTAACTGAAAAGCCGTACCCAGATGCATGCCATAAGAAGCCATCGCTTTTTCTTCTGCTTCGGGCCGACCACACAATACGGCACCCAAACGTGTCGCTGCCTCAAACAACTTGGCTGTTTTTGCATGAATAACATCCAGATAACGCTGTTCTGTCGTATCGGCATCATGACAGTTCATTAGCTGCATCACTTCACCTTCTGCAATCACATTCGTGGTTTCAGCTAATATTTTCATCACCTTCATATCGTTCACGTCTACCATCATCTCAAAAGCACGAGAATAGAGAAAATCCCCTACTAACACACTGGCAGCATTACCAAACAGGGCATTAGCTGTTTCCTGACCACGACGTAGCTCAGACTCATCCACCACATCATCATGTAGTAAAGTAGCGGTATGAATAAATTCAATAATTGCCGCAAGATTATGATGCTGTATACCTTCATAACCGTAAGCACGAGATGCCATCAAACTTAAAACCGGGCGTAACCGCTTACCTCCAGAATTAACAATATAATGGCTAAGTTGATTTACTAGCACAACATCTGACGAAAGACGTGCCTGAATCACATCATCCACTGCGTTCATATCATCTGCGACGAGTGCTTTTATATTGTCTACTTGCATGTTTGTTTAGGGCTTGTTGTATATAATAATGGGGCGGATTATGGTGTATCGCACCCCAAGTCTCAAGCAACAACTCACAACGAGACTCTTTAAAGAGCACTATTTCCATCTTTTTTCAATAAAAAGCCCCCTTTAAGTACATTTTAGCTTGTTAGTTGGGCGCCAAATCGCTACAATTCGCACCCTTTCTGAAAACAGAAAACTTAACATATAATTTTAGGAGTTATCCGGTATGTACGCTGTAGTTAAAACCGGTGGTAAACAATACAAGGTTACTGAAGGTGAATATCTGAAGGTTGAAAAACTGGAAGGCGCTGAGGGTGACTCAATAGAAATTAATCAGGTACTTATGATCGCTGATGGCGACAAACTAAAGATCGGCAGCCCACTACTGGAAGGTGGCAAGGTAACTTGTGAGATATTATCACACGGCCGTCACAAGAAAGTTCATATTATGAAATTTCGTCGCCGTAAGCACCATCAGAAATGCACGGGCCATCGTCAGTACTATACTGAAATTAAAGTAACCGGCATTACTGGTTAATACCTGAAACAAGAGGCCAGAACATCCGGCCCTTAACATAGGACAAATAATATGGCACATAAGAAAGCCGCTGGTAGTACGCGTAACGGACGCGAATCGGAAAGTAAACGCTTAGGCGTTAAAATGTACGGTGGTCAGGCAGTATTAGCTGGCAACATACTGGTTCGTCAACGCGGCACCCAGTTCCACCCTGGCAACAACGTAGGCATTGGCCGCGACCACACGCTTTTTGCTAAAGCAGAAGGCAAAGTGGAATTTTCGGTTAAAGGCCCGAAAAACCGTCGCACAGTGAGCGTGGTTGCTGCTTAAAGATCCCTTTACCCTTCAGGGTCTTAGTGAAACCTTAAAAACCCTGCTCATGATAATTCATAGCAGGGTTTTTTTATGCACAAACGATTTTGATACAGAAAAGCAAGAGACGAAGGGTAAGCAAACTATATAAAGTCTCAGCAAGTGCTTCTCGCTTTCTGGACTAATCTGTTAAAAAAAATAGCCGTCGAGGGCTTACTAATCATGCGCTTTGTAGATGAAACAAAAATAAAAGTTATTGCCGGTGACGGAGGCAATGGCACTGTCAGCTTCAGGCGCGAAAAGTATATCCCCCGTGGTGGCCCAGATGGTGGCGATGGTGGTGATGGCGGCAGTGTTTTTCTTATTGGCAGCCACGATTTAAACACGCTATCAGACTTTCGTACCGTTAGAACCTACACCGCACGCCCGGGAACAAAAGGTTCAGGGCGAAATATGACCGGCAAAAAAGGTGACGACCTGTTTGTGCAGGTACCTAACGGCACGCTTGTATACGATGAGAATACAGGTGAACTCATTGGCGATATCACCGAACATGAACAGACATTATTAGTCGCCCAGGGCGGTTTTCATGGCCTGGGCAATACACGCTTTAGAAGCTCAGTTAACCGTACCCCCAGGCAATCAACTGACGGTAGTGAGGGTGAACGTCGCGAATTACGCCTTGAACTAAAAGTACTTGCAGATGTTGGCCTACTGGGCCTGCCTAATGCGGGGAAATCAACTTTTATTCGTGCGGTATCCCATGCTCAGCCCAAGGTAGCTAATTACCCCTTTACGACTTTACACCCTAATTTAGGTGTTGTTGATGTAGGCTCCTCACAAAGCTTCGTTATTGCCGATATTCCCGGCCTGATTGAGGGAGCCGCAGAGGGTGCTGGCCTGGGCATTCAATTTTTAAAGCACCTCAGTCGCACCCATATACTTTTGCATATTGTTGATATTGCCCCATATGATCAGATAGATCCGGTAGAAAGCATACAGACAATTTTACATGAACTGGAAAAATACAATCCTGAAATGCTCGATGAGCCACGCTGGCTAATTCTAAATAAAACTGATCTGCTACCTGATAAGGAAGCGGAGGCTGCCTGTGATGACATTATTAAACGACTGAACTGGAATGGACCCTGTTATCGAATTTCCGCCATCAGCAAACATGGCACACAATCTTTAACATTTGATATTATGACTTATTTAGAGGAAGAAAAAGACAATATAAAAAGCGCTAATGCTACTTTAGCAGCAAAGGATGAAGCAGAATAAGCCGCTTTAACGCAAAAGCCCTCTGCTTTATTTTAATACGCGCGCGCTCCTCTATGTCACCGCCTGATTTTCTGTATAGAATAAGCCTATGAAAACACGCCAACAACTTGCCAGCTCTAAACGTTGGGTTATCAAAATTGGTAGCTCCCTGGTCACCAATGATGGCAGCGGACTGGATACAACAGCCATTAAGCGCTGGACCGAACAAATCGCTCAACTACGCCAACAGGGCAAAGAAATATTGCTGGTATCGTCTGGCGCCGTTGCAGAGGGTATGGTACGCCTTAAATGGCAGAACCGCCCTAAGGCATTACATGAATTACAGGCTGCCGCTGCAGTAGGTCAAATGGGACTGGTACAGGCTTATGAATCCTTTTTTCAACAGCACAATATAGTAAGCGCCCAGATATTACTCACCCACGATGATCTATCTGACCGTCGTCGATACCTGAATGCTCGCAGCACCTTACGCTCACTATTAGACCTGGGCGTAATCCCTATCATCAATGAAAATGACACAGTTGCAACCGATGAAATTCGTTTTGGCGATAATGACACCCTGGCCGCGTTGGTCGCCAATCTGGTTGAAGCAGATGCTCTAATCATACTCACAGATCAACAGGGATTATTTAGCGAAGACCCCAGAAAAAATCCGGATGCTCAATTTATATCGACCGGACAGGCAAACGATGCTCGATTACACAAAATGGCAAGCAGTAGCGGCGGCATGCTCGGCCAGGGCGGTATGAGCACAAAGCTGAGTGCTGCTCAACGCGCAGCAAGATCAGGCACTCGCACCCTGATCACAAATGGACGCAACAACAACGCCCTGTCAGATATTATCAGGGGCGAAGAAACGGGCACTTTGCTATTACCCGACACTGAGCCAATGGCCGCCCGCAAACAATGGCTGGCAGGCCACCTGAAAGTGAGCGGTCAACTTACACTGGATGAAGGCGCCAGCAAAGTTTTACTAACATCCGGTAAAAGCCTGTTAGCTGTGGGTGTTACTTCGGTAAGCGGTAACTTCATTCGCGGCGAAATGGTGTCCTGCATTAATCACCAGGGTAAAGAAATTGCTCATGGACTGGTAAATTATAACGCCATTGAGGCCGCTAAAATTTGTGGCAAAAGCTCTAATAAGATTGAAGCTATACTGGGTTATGTCGATGAAGCGGAATTAATTCATCGCGATAATATGGTGCTAATTTAAAAACCAGCACTCTTTTGATTAGCATCAATAAGAAGCTGGGCATGCCTGCAATAAACAAGCCTGCACTACACGCACAAAAAAGCCGGCTCATGGCCGGCTTTTTCGAAAGTACAGATCACTAAGATTTATGCCATTGCACGAATTCTTGAATTCATACGACTCTTATGACGAGCAGCCTTGTTTGCATGCACCAGACCTTTACCGCACATTTTGTCGATAACAGGCACTGCTGCCTTATATGCGGTTTCTGCAGCGGCTTTATCACCAGCTTCAATTGCATATACGACTCTTTTTACAAAAGTACGGTACATAGAACCCATGCCTACATTATGAGCACGGCGCTTAATTGCCTGACGGGCACGTTTTTTTGATTGTGGTGAATTAGCCAATTTATTCTTTCCTATAAATCCTGATATTGTCTGAGAATATTTCTATAAAATTTCTTCAGAGAATATCCTAACGGGGCGCAGATTTTTCCAGTTTGAGAGCCTTTTGTCAAGCCTGAATACGCTAAATGCACATATTACATACGAAAGCATACTAAATAGTCTGAAAATCAGTGTAATATGCGTCAATTACAACTAAAAATAAGAATATGGAAGAGAAAAAAGACTTCAAAGTTAAGCTGGGCGATCCGATTCAATTACAGTTCATCCCACAGGATGGACGTGAAAGACTCATTGCCAAGATAATTGGTTATAGTCCAAACAAAAGTATCATTATTAGCGCACCGAGCGTTAATGGAAAACTCCCTCTGCTAAAAGAAAACCAGCCCTTTGTCGTACGGATGCTTCAGGGCAATGATGTTTATGGCTTTGAGTCGTCTATCATCAAATATTACAGCATTCCTTACCCACATGTGCATTTACGCCACCCTAAAGATATTGAATGCATTACAGTACGTAGCTCCCGAAGAGTAGAAACAGAAATTGTAGTTTCAGTTACAACCTTAACAGAGCCAAATACAAGCCTTTCTATTTCCATGTTAAATACCAGCGCTACCGGCGCACTACTACAGACAAAAAAAGAACTTGGCAAGCTCGACGATGAACTCAACATTTCTATTGAACTGGAAATTGTCACAATAAAAAAATACTTAAGAATCAAAGCTATTATTAGAAATATCTCCACCCCTGAAGACAGGGACGATAATGAAGACATGTTAAACAAATATGGTGTACAGTTTTTAGAGTTAACGGATGATCAAAAACTGGTAATTAACGCTTATGTTTATGAACAAATCGTTTTACATATGGAAGACCACTAGCCTGCTTATATCAGGCCCATCGAAATAATGCAGCTTCACGAACTTAACCATGTTATTTAAATCTACAGCCGTAGTGGCAGTAATGACTTTTCTGTCACGTATACTGGGCCTGGCCCGTGATATAATTTTTGCCACTTTTTTTGGTGCAGATGGCGGCACAGACGCCTTTTTTGTTGCCTTTAAAATACCTAATTTTATGCGCCGCCTGTTTGCAGAAGGCGCATTTTCCCAGGCTTTTGTACCTGTTTTTTCCGAATACAAAGAGACCCGAAGCTTCTCCGACCTTAAAGACCTGATTAATCATGTTGCAGGGGCACTTGGCGGGTTCTTACTCATACTAAGTATTATTGGTTCGCTGGCAGCTCCCCTGTTGGTCTATCTGTTCGCACCAGGCTTTACCAGCACAGAGTCCGCAGGATCAGAGCGCTTTCAACTCACTGCAGACATGCTGGCAATTACCTTCCCCTATATCTTTTTCATTGCCCTTACCGCTTTTGCCGGGGGTATATTAAATAGCTACAACAAATTTGCAGTGCCTGCCTTTACACCGGTGTTACTTAACCTGTCCCTGATATCCGCGGCACTCTGGGGAGCAGAGCATTTTACACAGCCAGTCATGGCACTGGCCTGGGCCGTGGCGCTGGCCGGTTTTTTACAACTACTATTTCAAACACCTTTTTTAGCCCAATTAAAACTACTCCCCAGACCTCAATTTAAATACGCACATGAAGGCGTTAAAAAAATACAGAAATTAATGCTGCCCGCCATCATAGGTTCATCCGTTGCCCAAATAAACCTGTTACTCGATACCGTTATTGCCTCTTTTCTCATCACTGGCAGCGTTTCCTGGCTGTATTATTCCGACCGCCTGGTTGAGTTCCCTCTAGGTGTCCTGGGTATTGCGCTCGCAACTGTTATTTTACCCAGCCTGTCGAAGCAGCATGCCAATCAATCAACTAAACAATATAACCAGACCATCGACTGGGCTTTAAAGCTGGTCACACTCATTGCACTACCCGCCTCACTCGGCTTATTACTATTAGCCGGCCCTTTACTGGCCACATTGTTTGGCCATGGTGAATTCTCTTTACACGATACACAAATGACATCATTAAGCCTGATGGCATACGCGCTGGGCTTACCCGCATTTATCTATATTAAAGTGCTGGCACCCGGTTTTTATGCGCGCCAAGACACCCAGACACCCATGCGCATTGGTATTAAAGCAATGATTGCCAATATGTTTTTAAATTTACTCTTTGTTATTCCTATGGTCATGGGCGGATTTGAAGGCCCACACACAGGCCTGGCACTTGCCACTTCTGGATCAGCCTATATGAATGCATTTATGCTCTATCGGGCACTCAAACAACAGGGCATTTATAAACACCAGGCTGGTTGGAGCAAATTACTCTTTCAAACCCTGATTGCTAATATATTAATGGCTTTCTTTTTAATCTATTTAACTCCGCCTGTGAATAGCTGGTTAAACTGGCCGCTGATAGACCGTATCCCATATTTATTAGGCTTTGTTACAATTGCTGTACTTATTTACACTGCGACTTTGTTCCTTTCAGGATTCAGGCTAAAACATTTGCAACATTAATTAGCCGTGCCCTCAGCCCCACATGCGCCGCATTATCAGGTATAATTCTCTCCTTTTTTAACGTGGACAGACATTAGCAATGCAACTAATCAGAGGCCTGCACAACCTGAGTGAAGAGCATCGCGGCTGCGCCCTGACAATTGGTAATTTTGACGGTGTACACCTTGGACACCTGGAAATTTTAAAAAACCTGAAAAAAGCAGCACAGAAACGAAATTTACCCTCATGTATTATGAGCTTTGAACCTTTGCCCATGGAATATTTTGACCCACACACTGCACCAGCCAGATTGCACCGTATAAGAGAAAAATGGTGCGCTTTACAAAATACTGATGTAGATTACTTTTTATGTGCAAAATTTAATCATAATCTTGCGAAATTATCGGCTAATGAATTTATAAAAAATATATTACTTGAAAAACTGAATGTTAAGTATTTATTAGTAGGGGATGATTTTCGCTTTGGAAATAAGCGCTGTGGTGATTTTGAAACCCTGCGACTGGCAGGAAAAAAATACAACTTCGAAGTCCATAATACAGACAGCTACTGTTATAAAAATGAACGCATTAGCAGTACACGAATAAGACAGGCTCTTATACAGAATCAGTTAAAACAGGCTGAAGAGATGCTCGGGCGAGCCTATCAAATTTGTGGCCGTATTGCGCATGGCGATAAACGTGGACGTACTATTGGCTTCCCTACTGCCAATATAAAACTACATCGTCATGCAACCGCTATTCATGGGGTTTACGCAGTACACATGACGGGAGAAAACAATTTTTCAGAAAAAGGTGTTGCCAATATTGGTAAACGCCCTACTGTTGACGGACAAAGCCTACAACTGGAAGTGCACCTGTTCAACTTTAATAAAGAGATATATGGCCAGAAAGTATGTATTGAATTTAAACAGAAAATACGTGATGAAAAACGTTTTGATTCATTTGATGATTTAAAACAACAGATTGTTAAAGATAGCAAAATAGCAAAAGATTTTTTTGCCTCAGTAACAACTAAATAAACCAGAATTTATTTGAGAAGAAAAACAAGTGACTGAACAAACAACAGATTATAAAAACACTCTAAACCTGCCAGCAACAGATTTTCCAATGCGTGGAAACCTGGCTAAACGTGAACCAGAAATGCTTAAGCAATGGCAGGAAAAAAATCTTTATCAAAAAATTCGCAAAGCCAGCAAAGGCCGACCTAAATTCATTTTGCACGATGGCCCTCCTTACGCTAATGGCAACATCCATATTGGCCATGCCGTAAACAAAATATTAAAAGATATTATTATTAAAAGCCGCACACTTGATGGTTTTGATGCACCTTACATTCCTGGATGGGACTGCCATGGCTTACCCATTGAATTAAATGTTGAAAAAAAAGTGGGCAAGCCAGGCCAGAAAATAGATGCGAAGACTTTTCGTGATAAATGCCGCACATATGCACAGACACAGGTTAACGGCCAAAGAGATGACTTTATTCGCTTAGGTATTTTAGGTGACTGGGAAAACCCTTACCTCACCATGGATTTTAAGTATGAAGCTAATATCGTTCGTACACTTGGAAAAATAATTGACAAAGGACATTTACACAAAGGGAGCAAGCCTGTTCACTGGTGTCTTGATTGCGGCTCTGCTCTTGCCGAAGCCGAAGTGGAATATGAGGATAAAACATCCTCAGCCATTGACGTTATATTTAAAGCCATTGACGCTGACGCTTTTTTCAAAGCATGTGATGCTGAAAAAAATAATTTACCTGTCGCTACGGTTATCTGGACAACTACGCCCTGGACGCTGCCAGCAAATATGGCTGTATCCCTTCACCCCGACTTCGAATACGTTCTGGTTAAAGCAGAAACACCTGTTGGCAGCATTAACCTGCTGCTAGCTGAAGCACTACATGAGAGTGCACTTGAACGCTATGAAACTGAAAAATTCACCATCATTGGCCGTTGTAATGGTAGCGCCCTGGAAAACCAGTTATTACAACATCCGTTTTACACTCGACAGGTACCCGTTATTCTTGGGGATCACGTTACAACTGAAGCAGGAACCGGTGCCGTACATACTGCACCAGGCCATGGTCAGGACGATTATATTGTTGGCACAAAATATGGCATTGATGTTTACAACCCTGTTGGCAGTAATGGTGTGTTTTTACCCGATACAGAAATATTTGCAGGCCAGCATATTAACAAGGCAAATGATGCAATCATTGAAAAACTCAGAGAGAATAATGCACTGCTAAAATTTCGCAAACTGAAACATAGCTACCCGCATTGCTGGAGACATAAAACACCCATTATTTTCCGTGCCACTCCACAGTGGTTTATCAGTATGAAACAAAATGATCTGCGCGATCAGGCAATAACGGCAATTAATGAAACACAATGGATGCCCGACTGGGGCAAGGCACGTATTGAAGGCATGGTTGAAGGCCGCCCTGACTGGTGTATATCACGTCAACGAACATGGGGTGTACCCATTACACTTTTTGTTCATAAAGAAACAGGAGAGCTGCACCCAAATACCCAGGAACTTATAAAAACAATTGCCAGTAATATTGAGCAGGACGGCATAGACGCCTGGTTCTCAAAATCAGCAGAAGACATACTAGGTGATGATGCAATTAATTATGACAAGGTGACAGACACTTTAGATGTGTGGTTTGATTCAGGTGTTAGTCATGCGGCAATACTGGAACAAAGAGAAGAACTGGATGTGCCCGCGGATTTATACCTCGAAGGCTCTGACCAGCATCGAGGCTGGTTTCAGTCATCCCTGTTAACATCTGTTGCCATCAGAAACAATGCACCTTATAAAACAGTACTTACCCATGGGTTTACCGTTGATGCCGACGGTAAAAAAATGTCCAAATCCTTAGGTAATGTTATACAGCCACAGAAAATATTTAATTCATTAGGTGCTGATATTTTGCGTCTCTGGGTTGCCTCAACAGATTATAGCGCTGAAATATCTGTATCTGATGAAATCCTGAAACGCACAGCAGATTCTTATCGACGTATTCGCAACACTTCACGCTTTCTTCTGGCTAACCTGAATGGCTTTAACCCTGATACGGATATGCTTGAAGAAAAAGACATGCTCGCATTAGACAAATGGGCTGTTGCACAGACACTGCAAATTCAAAAAGAAATAATCGAAGCTTATAAAAATTATAACTTCCATATTATTTATCAAAAATTGCATAATTTTTGCTCTGAAGACATGGGCAGTTTTTATCTTGACGTGATTAAGGATCGGCAGTACACCACACATATAAATTGTATCGCACGCCGCTCTGCACAAACAGCAATACACCATATCATTGAAGCGATGACACGCTGGATGGCACCCATTTTAAGTTTTACTGCCGAAGAAATCTGGAATGAAATTCCCGGACAACATAGCGACTCTGTTTTACTTGAGACCTGGTATGAGAAATTATTCGACTTAAGCCCTTCAGAGACTATGAATTTTGATTTCTGGAGCGTCATTCGCGAAACAAGAACCCATGTTAGTAAACAGCTTGAACAAATTCGTGTTGCTGGAAAAATTGGTTCTTCACTGGATGCGCAAGTTAAACTGTACTGCAGTGATCAATTACATCGTACTCTAAGCTCACTTAATGACGAGCTTAGATTTGTATTAATAACCTCTTACGCATCAATACATACGGAAAGTGAAACGCCCGACTCAATAGAAAAAATAGAATTAAGTAATGGCGAAACAATTAGTGTCAGCGTTGAGAAATCAAAATACGCTAAATGCACTCGTTGCTGGCACCTGCGTGAAGACGTAGGAGCACTCTCAAACCACCCTGAATTATGCGGTCGCTGCGTAGATAACGTTGATGGCGAAGGTGAAACCAGACATTATGCCTGATAATAGCCAGATAAAAATCAAGCAATGGGCCTGGATTACTATTTTAATCATTGTACTGGATCAACTAAGTAAAGTACTTGCAGATCATTTTTTACATTATCATCAGCCAGTCCAGGTCATGCCCATGTTTAATTTGACTCTTATGTATAATAAGGGCGCTGCTTTTAGTTTTCTTGCCAATGCAGGTGGCTGGCAACGCTGGTTTTTTCTTATTTTAACCAGTGGTGTAAGTATTTTTATATACCTCTGGATAAATAAATTAAAAACACATCAGGTTCTGCAATATACCGCTCTGGCTTTTATACTGGGTGGCGCCATAGGCAACCTCATCGATCGTGCTATATATGGCCATGTCATTGATTTTCTCGATGTTTATTTTCAGCAACACCACTGGCCTGCTTTTAACATTGCCGATTCGGCTATTACAATAGGCGCCATTTTATTAATTTACGACACACTAAAGAACCCACATGAAGACAGTTAGTAGCAATAGCCGATTATTACTTTTATTTAAAATGGAATTAGAAGATGGAACTGAAGTTGAATCTAATTTTGATGAAGAAGCCATTGAATTTGAAATAGGCAATGGCAGCCTGACATCGGGCATGGAGGATGCCCTGATCGGTAAACCCGAGGGCGAAACAATATCCGTTGAATTATCTCCTGAGCTGGCTTTTGGAGAACGCCATGAAGATAACATTCACAGCTTACCCATTGAAGATTTTCCCAAAGACATGCCTCCAGAAGAAAATCAGGTCATTGCTTTTGATGGGCCTGATGACACAGAAATTATGGGAACTATCGTTAGCATTTCACAGGACGAAGTTCAGGTTGATTTTAGCCACCCCCTTGCAGGACGTGTTATAAAATTCACGGCTAAAATAATTTCTATATTATAAGACAGTTAAAGTTATGAAAATACAACTAGCCAACCCCCGAGGCTTTTGTGCCGGTGTTGATAGAGCCATTGAAATAGTGGAACGAGCACTGAAAATTTTTGGTGCGCCTATTTATGTACGTCACGAAGTTGTTCATAATACATATGTCGTTAATTGCTTAAAAAATAATGGTGCTGTTTTTGTAGAAGAATTAAGCGAAATACCAGATGATTCAACTGTTATTTTTAGTGCCCATGGGGTTTCACAAAAAGTACAACAGGAAGCCCAAAACCGACAACTGAAAATTTTTGATGCCACCTGCCCTTTAGTTACAAAAGTACATATGGAAGTAGCCCGCTATGCAAAAAATGATACCAATGTCATTTTAGTCGGCCACGCCGGTCACCCTGAAGTGGATGGCACGATGGGACAATTCAGTAATAATAAAGCACAGATATATTTGGTTGAAGACACCAAAGACGTTAAAAATCTGAATATAAATAAAGACTCTGCAATTGCATATGTAACACAAACCACGCTATCGGTTGATGACACAAAAAACATTATCTCTGAACTGAAAAACAAATTTCCAGATATTCAGGGACCGAAAAAAAATGATATTTGCTACGCCACCCAGAACAGACAAAATGCAATTAAAGACCTGTCAAAATCCTGCGATATGATTATTGTTGTTGGCTCCCCCAATAGCTCAAACTCAAATCGCCTGAAAGAACTTGCCATCAAAAACAACATCCCCTCCTACCTTATTGATAATGCAAATGAACTTGAGAAAGGCTGGTTTAAAAACAAACTGAATATTGGCCTAACTGCCGGCGCTTCTGCGCCGGAGCTACTGGTAGAGGAAGTAATAGAAAAAATACAGACCTGGTTTGGCGCAAGCCTGGCAGATAAAAATGAATCAACCGAAAATATTGTTTTTCAGTTGCCTAAAGAGCTAAAAAAATAAATAATTAAGAAATTTAAAATCTAATGTGACTATCGTTATCTCCAACATTCCTCAGACGATCTATCTGTCGCATTCGGAGCAGACTTACGGCCAAAATTATCATATCTTAAAGAACCACAATCAGTATCTTTATCACTCGGAATTGTACACTGAAGCACATAAGTAGTAGCTGTTGATTCAGCAATCTCATACACATAGTCACCTCTACTGCCGTCATAAGGAATAGTCGTTGCACTCAACAACCCTACCGGCGGATAAGTCCGGTTAACTGCATGAAATTCTTCCATTTCAATGGCGATTTCCAGAAGCGGGCCTTTGCAGTTAGCCGTTCTACTCGCTCTGTCAGAATAAGTCTGAAATGCTGGAAAAGCTATTGCTGCTAATACACCAACTATAGCAACTACAATCATTAGCTCTATTAAGGTAAACCCTGCCTGTCTTTTCATAACACTAAACCTTTTATATTGCTGATACATTAATCTATGGTGGACTTCAAATGCACCGACTGTAATACGGGGTACCCAACATACCGTTGCGCTGGATTAAAACCTGCTTTTGCAACCATACCTTTTTCCAGCACATTTATATCAAACTTTTTACCCTGCAAACTATACACAACTGTATTTTTATCATACTTAAATTTTTGATCACCAAAATCAATTATTTTTTTTGTTTTATCAATATTCACAATAGACGATGAGCCAAAACCTTCATTTGCTACTGCTAGCTGACTAAAAACAAACCCTGAGAATATTAATAAAAAACCCAACACTATCTGTTTAAAAAAATTTTTCATCGGAGCCTTCCTATCTTAGTTGACGCCATGACTGACGATCTCTTTTATTTTCATCAATTGATTCAGTTACTGTTTCAATATTACCTGTAGTACCACTAAAGAATTTAAGCTCTTTTTTACCCTTGGTATTTAGAATACCCGGTTTTGCAACTATACCCTCTTTAGATCTAACACCAGATGTTATCGTGTCCGCATCGCCACCAAAATTAACAACATCCAGATCACTAATAAGACCATCACCATTCACATCAAATGGCGACTGCGGTAAACGGCTACCATCATTTGAGCTTAACTCCATAATCCAGCTACTACCACCATCATTACATGGATCTGGATCTGGCGTTAACGTTACAAAAATAATCCTGTCTCCGCGGAGTAATGGCTCCACATTAACCCGCTCACCTACATCAATACCGTAACCCAGATCCATGTACCAGCCTTTATCAGTACTCCAGTCAATTTTATAATTGGCTGGATCAACATTAGCACTCGACGTCACTCTAAATTCACGGTTAACCCCATCATCGCCCACTACATTATTTACACTTAGAATTTCCTGTTCCAACAACTGGCTTCTATCATATTGTGCTGCCGTATCATCATCCCAAATAGCATAAAATGTTTGCGTCTGGACAGTTGTCGCATCATTTACAGTGAAATAAGAACCTGTTCCAAACAAGGCTAATGTATTAGAAATTCTCTCTGGATGACGCTTTACAGAAATTGCCGTAGTAATAGGCTGAACATCACCATTGGAATCCTTTGCAATATAAAATGGCTTAGGATCCCCCCCTGAAGACCAGCTCGAGTCCCATGACACCACACTTGAAGACGTTACATCCATTTTCCAGACATTGCCGAATAAATCTCCAGCATATAAATAGTCAACTTTAAAATCACCATTCATATCAATAGGCGTTACACGTGAAATACCATTCGAACGGCCCGCACCAGTCGGATCTTCTGCCGTTCCTACTTTGGTATCGAATTTTTTAATTAATTCCCCTGTAAATGCATCCACTACATAAATAGCCGCATTACCCGTAGTACTCACATTTCCATCTGCTTCTGTGTTATTAAAACCGTTACCAAAAATAACAACCCATTTACCATTATTCATTCTGGCATAGGAGACATCACCAATAGTATAACCGAGGTCAATATCACCAAATGTTTTACTCCCTGAAACCCTGGGTTCATCGGTAAACTCCCACAAAATATCTGACTCACCAAATGATGATGGCGATGTAATATTCAAACCATATACAAGCTGAGCACCCGCACCTGCTGATGCAGCTAACAATGTATTCCAGCCACCATCATATGCATCAAACACAACAGGACTACCGTCAACAAAATAAGCATGGCGCTGATTATAGTTCTGCGATGTTAGTTCATTTAATTTATATACCAGCTTACCCGGCACATAAGCAAAAAGCTCTTCACCTTTACTACTATCTGTTGACGCATCAAATGCATGCAACATACCATCATTTGCTCCGACATATACAACACCAGTCCTGTTCTTATGAGCAATTTTATAAGCGTTATAACTTGACGCTTCTAAATTATCTGGATAAAACAAATCTGGTTTACCTACAAATGAAGGTGCCGAGTGAATAATATCACCCAATTTTGAGCTTCCAGTAGCAACTGTTTTACGAGCACGATACTCACCAGCTAAACTACCTTCATTTGAATTATCTCCCCTTATATAATCAAGACGTTGTTGACCTGACACAACTGCTTCAACAATCAAAGAATCAGGGTTCGTTCTTAAAGCTGTTTGCTGAGTAACACCAAGATCCGCGATGTCTTTAAAAGTAATACCACTTGCTGAATCTGAACTGAATGTAAATATATCTCTATCGGAGGCCGACCTGACTTCTAGTTTCGCTGCCGCGTCCCATTCTTCATCGCAAAGTTCTCCAAGAGTCGGATGACTTGCGCATTCTGCAGGCGAATCATCCAGTCCATCTGGAGCACCTAACGGTAATTCATCAACTGGACCATCCTGAATCGGTACCGATCGCAAAGAGCCAGACCAGTCATTACTGTCGAATGCCGCCTGGTAAACCCGACTATTGGCATTAAGCGTGCCGGAATTTAAAGCAACCGCTGCTGCTGAGCTTATGCGATTGGCAATATTACTTATGGCTTTGATTAATTTTTCAGTAATTTCATCAGGCGTTGCCGCCGATGCATAAGTACCCGATGTATTAAAAGCGGCATGCCACAAATCATCTATTCTATCTGGCCCCGTATCTGCTGGCCCCCAATCACCATCTTTAGTAGGTTCATTAGTCACACTCCAGTTATTGCCTGCATAATTTTTATCAGGATTACCATCACTATCCGCATCGACTAAAGCGCCCGTCACACCAAATGCGACAGTAAATGTCACCATGTGCTGGTGCGTTCTATCACCATCTGGAGGATTATAAGTAGGTAAATCTTCCTCACCACTGTCTCTTAATACATTATTATCTAATCCAGTATTTAAATCACTTTTATAGTATTTATATGCAACATCAGCTACCGTGTTAGGTTCACCATCACCATCTGTATCACCTACACTTGGGCTGTCTCCATTCCAGTACCCATCTGTAAATAATATAGAAAAGTTTTTCTGACATGAATACGCAATGGGATCTGCTTTTCCTGAAAGCTGGTGAGCATAATATTTTCCTGCTTTTTTCAATGCCTTCCTTAACGGCGTACCAACTGATGGCTGCTCAAACTTAAAATAATCTTCCTTTATTAATAAATTATGCGCTGATATTTGAGAGCCGTTATAAGATATTGGCGGTATTTCAGTAAATATATTATTACCTGTCGTTGAATCCCGGTTTAACAAGGTCATGCCATATCTAAAATTGGGTTGTGCATCAATAACCGCAGCAACCGCATTTTTTACATTGAATGCACGCCGACGATAATACTGATACCAGTTTGCTATATTTTGTCGTGTTTCCGCTATAGTACGACAACCTTCTGCGCCAGTTGCATGAACATAAGTTCCCGCATTTGCAAAATCATTAACGATCTGATTTCTGATATTAGCAACCATTGAGTTGCTACCCAATACATCGTAACAACTCAAATTAGAAATATCTGTATCAAAAACACTGGTTTCATTAAGCCCGCGACCACCACCAGAAGGAACTGGATTATAGGCAATTAATTCAACATTAATTTGCCCACTCCCCACGGTGAATCGCATATGTGAATCCCATAGGTCTACTATTTCATTTGGTGTATCTGCAGCAACAGTACCTGCACCCTGTGCAAGACCCGATGCAGCATAACCCGTTTCATTAAACTTCGGACCTGCGTCTGGATGCGTCCCTGTATACCCGGAATCATCAATCCAGACATCATGAACAAAAGCCCCGCCCTGTCCATTACCATTACTTTCAAGATTTCTTATAATGTTATAACCCGTCTGTGAATCATAGGGATCATTCCTGGCCGCTGTAAAACTTGCATCAATACAGTCTCCATAACCACAGGGGCCTGACCAGGGCTTATAATCTATATCCGCATTAAAAAAAACTTTATTAAGTCCTGATGAACGACCACGCCAGTCAACAACAAATGCTGACTTGGAGCTTCCCTCATTACATTCCTCAGCCCAACCCTTGTAGTTTTGACCTGTACAATCATTTCCATACACATTATCCGTACTATTGGTACCCGAGCCATGGTAACCAGGGCGACCATATATATAACCATATGACCCTCTGACATTATCACCACCATTAAACTCTGCGGCTCTCCAGGTCCCTTCATCCTCCCAGGTAGCAGTGTAATCACCAAAACTATTATCTCTTAATGGATTGGGATCATAAGAACTATAAAGCCAGTAGCCTGGCATCATTGTTTCCCAGTCCATTGATCCTGAATCATCACTTACAATAAATACATTTGGCTGTACACTGGAGCCTAAAAACAATGGTGTTTGAGAAATACCAATATTTCCTGCAAAAACACTTGTACTTCCAGCCAGATAAACAACCATGGACAAAGCAACCTGCTTTGTAATGTTATAGGCCATAACTCTCATAATAAACTCCATTGTTCTTGTACTTTTTTAATTATTCGCATGACATACATGCCTAGTGAAACTGACGAGTAAATGTTGATTGCAATATAACCGCCGCATTATTTGATATACCTTCACTTCGGCTACTTATTTTATAAATATTCATTTGTGACTCAGCTTCTGCTTTAAAAGATAAATCTCCGGATCCATTGTCTCCTGTCCCTCCCAGGCTCTGCACAAGGTACCTGGCGTCATTTGCACAACCTATTCTCACATCAACATTGAATAAAGCTCTATCACTCCAGCCATTTGTTTCCCACCAACTATTGTCTTCATTAACCATATTGTTTATCGAGGTTGTACTTGTTGTCCATACCTGTTGCGCTGCTTTATCCGGTACCCCAGCAACACTGTCTTCTGGTTTTAAAGATGAATTTTTTATATAAATTTCACCTTGCCTCAAAGCCGCTTCCGCACATTGAAACGCATTTAATCTATCCATCATCGCATTATGAATTTTTACATCCTGGGTATTATTTCGCATTGCGGAAATACCCAACATAGTCAATATCCCCATAAAAACCAGTGAAGCTATAAGCGCCGCACCCCGCTGTTTTTTAAACATGAATGAATTAATTTTAAATTTCATAGCCACATAATACCCAGTTAAACTTTTTTACCTACTCGAGCACCTGTTAATCTATTGCGTATAGAAACCTCTGAACAATAGGTAGTACGTGCATACTTATCCGTTTTCGTTGCTTGCGTGTAATCAATACAGGCCAGGCTCATATTTTGTGTCTGATCGTTTTCATACACTTCATCTAATGAACGCATAATTAACCCAACACGAACACTCACCACTTGCGCCCATAGATTATTGTCAGGCGTTGAACCTGCATCAACTACATCAGCAGTCACATATCTATCTGCAATATTTCTTATTGATGGACTCGATGAAAGCCCATATTCAATCTGAATTTCTTCTATACCATCGATCAAACGCTTTGAAACACCATCAACATCCTGATACAAAGTTGGCACCCCGTTAGAGTCATTAAAAGGATGCATACCTATAAAATAGGTTGTAACAGCAGCTCGACGAAGTTCTAAATTACCCCCCCCCGCAACCAGGCCATCAGCCGTACCCACCCCTGTTTTATTATCATCAGCACCTGCTCCACCAGACCAGCCAATAACACCTGTTCCGATCTGTACGTTACTGCTGGTAACCTTGAATACTTTCGCACCACGACAACTGGAAAGAATGCCGTATTGACTCTGTTTTAACCTGACCTGGCTAATACCGCTCATTTCCAAATTAAAACTACCAGCAACATCCGTAATATCCGGCACGACTGGATAGACTTCACCGTAAGCTCCAGAAACAGTTAACATGTCACTGTCGGCATTATAATGACCAAGCGAAACAAAATTAAAATCAACTGGTGGGGACGGCACCAGGCCGACACCCTGATACTCATAACCCAAAACTTCAAATCCCGGTCTGAAATCTGCAAATGCAACCTGAGGGTTATTTAACGCAATAAACGCAGTACCATAATTTGTACCAGAAGAAGTAACACTCTCCTTCTGACCATCCATTAATTGGATCCCAGACTTACACCCCATAGAACCAGCCGAGCGTAAACTTTGACTCATTAACTCTATTGCAAACTTTGCATTCGTCTGCATTGTTAACTTACCATTCGCTAACTTAAATCCTTTGCGATGCTGAAACTGCATGGAAATAGCCGCTGTTAAAATGGCTACCCCCAAAGCAAGGGCTACTAAAATTTCAAGCATGGTAAAACCAGCCTGTTTTTTAACCATATTTACTTTTTTTACATAAGCTTTTTTCATAAGTATATTCTTCATGGCTGAAAAATCATCACATAAGTATTAACGACATTACTACGAGTAGTTGTATCTACACGCTTATCACTACTCCATTCCACCGTTATCTGATAAACCGCATCATCAGTACCTGGGGTCAAAGAAATAACTTCTCCCTTTGCATTTGCATTTGGCAATAAGTCAGCAAGCTCTTTACCCCAGATATATGCATGATATGAAGCAACATCAGCAGAACTACATCCTTCAGTAGCTATACAACTCACTGGTATTGAGTCGTCTGCCTGCAAATTGTCATAAACAGCACCGGACGAACCTTGCCCTGCCACATTACCCCGCATTCGTTCAGCCATATTCATAGCAGCCTGAACAGCAACACCTTCCAGGTTTGTATTATCTGCCTGCTGAAGCCCTCGCATCATCATAGCGGTTGAACCCAGCATACCAACAGCCAGCACGAAAGACGCAATCATTACTTCCAGTAGCGTGAAACCCTGCTGTTTTTTCATAGGCTGTATTCTTCGTAACGTATATTTTCGTGATGCCATTCTCTGCCTTACCACCTGATTCACTGTATTATTTACAACTAGCATTTGACGGCCAGGTTTTTAAATATATGAGGTTCACCTGCAATACTGGCTCTAATTTCACGCTGCGGATATCCATCGGCACCATAGCCACTACAAATATCGAAGCCGATATCATCTCCAGCAACAATCCAGCCATTAAAACTATACTGTACGGTATGATCAAACGCGGCGATGGAAGGCGTTACCTTAATCTGCGTATCATCATCCATATCATGCGCCCAAATTAATTCGCCATCATCAATTTGCCCACTCGCATTAAGATCAACGCCAACAATCCAGCCTTTATTCCAGTTTCCACTAACCTGACTACAGGTTGCACCATCTGTACTGCTGCACATAATAGTATCCTTACCTCTGGCAACGGCCTCGAACCTGGCTCTTTTCATTGACATAATCATTTGATTTGTCGTATCAACAACGCTATTAGTTACCAGCATCGCTTTAAACGAGGGAATTCCAATCGCACTGATAACACCAATCATTGCCACAACGACCATGAGCTCAAGTAGAGTAAATCCTGTTTGCTGTATCTTTTTCATGTTCATATTAAAGACCATCCCTTACGGCTTGTCATTGAGTTAGTGATAGAGTAAGAGTTATGCCTGATAAGCGGTGAATCCATTATCGGAACAGACCCTAACAACGACTGATTCAGGCTTTAACCTGACTTACTCCGTTCTTAAAGCCCGTTTATGAAACCATTATTTCTACAATACGCTGAGCACTGCCAATACCCAGAATAACTCCGTTTCTAAAATGCCCAGCATTAACATACAGGCCTTCTATTTCTGAATGCGCACCTATATAGGGCACACCCTGCGGACTACCGGGCCGTAATCCAGCCCAGTGATGCTCTACTTCTAAAGCAGCTAAAGCAGGAAAAATAGATGTCGCACTTTCTATTAAATCCTGCTTGATCGGTAAGCTCGTCGATTTATCAAAACCACTATACTCAATAGAGCTACCACAAAGAATACGACCATCTTTTCTTGGAATAAGGTATCGATTTTCCGCCAGTATAATTCTATTAAGCAGGCCAGGCTTACCTTTGAATAAAACCATTTGCCCTTTTACCGGTTGAATTTCAGGCACCCTGGAATAACCCTGAAGTAATTTAGCACTCCATGCACCACCAGCAATTAATACTTTGTCAGCATGCAGTACCTGACCATCAACTTTAACACCAGTAACCTTCCCATTTTCCACATTTATTTTTTCAACCATGGCATATTCTTTATATGGGATATGCAATGCACGCAAACTCCCTTTAGCCGCTTTCACCAATCTTGGATTACGCATTTGAGCAACCTCTGGCATCCACAATCCCTGATTATAGCCTTCACTCAAACCAGGTAAAACACGCTGTAATTCACTCCGCTGATCAATAATAGATAAATCCATTGACCACTGCTTCGCCCAGTCTTTTGCCTGCTGCTGCTCAACACAATCTAATATCATCATGCCGCAACGAAGATATTCAGGGTCTATACCACTTTCCTCAAACAGGGCCGCGGCAATTTCTGGATACTGTTGATGACCAATACGTGCAAGTCGATTAACCTCATCAGAATAACGCCATGGATGCAACGGGGAAAGAATGCCGCCCCCAGCCCAGGACGATTCCTGGCCCATTTCACCCTTGTCCAGAACCAGAACATCAGAACCAGATTTTTTTAATTCTCTGGCACTTAGCATGCCAATCAGGCCGCCGCCCACGATAATACAGTCAGTCATAAATGTAATAATACTCGTATAAGGGTGCTCCTAAACATAAACAATCTCCAGTTTAATACCAGGGAGCAATTTGCCATATATTATAAATTCCCTTGCAGAATAAACAAAGACCCGTATCGCCTGATACGGGTCCCTAATTGACAACAGCATTAACCATAGACTCTTTAATTTACTTTCCGCAGGTATTCTCAATCCCGGCGGGAGCCTGATCCAGATACTTTTCACAATAACAGGGACTACTGTTTTTAGCCCAATGACGCTTACATCTTGAGATCCAGAGCGCATTCTGCCTTATACCCCATTCCGCTTTCCGTTTATCATCTTCAGCAGATTTTTGCCTGGTTAGCTTTTCGTCACTTACAGCCTGCATCTTAGCTGCCATTCTTTTCTTTTCACGACCGACTTTAACAGAGATTTTTGTTTCCGCATCCAGTTTACGAGATGCATCTTTACAGGGGTAAGCCATTGCAGAAATCACCGCTTTAAAATCAGCAGGGGGCCGTGCATAACACATTTTAACGGGTTTTGGCCTGGCTTTAGGTCTGGATTTGGGTTTGGGCTCAGGCTTAAGTTCAGGACTGGGCTTAACAACAACAGGAACGGGTTCTGGCATCTCTTTTACTACAACAGGCAACACCGGTTTATTTATTTTAACTAAAATCGAAGCATAACCCGACATATTAAACATTAACTTTATTGGCCGACCATAGGGCTCAACAATAAACTCAAGCCGATTTGCCTGTTTCAATATCTCTCTGGTTTCTTTATCCAGATTTATAACAAAATCACCACCGCCGCCGGCATTAATACAAACATCATTAACCACAACAGCATTCTGTTGAAGCTTTTTGCCAGGGTCTTGCTGGTTTTGCAAACACCAGCTAAACAAAGGTAATCGACGACCATCAATTGCCATATCTGAAATAGCCAGGTTGCTCAGTCGTCGCGTATTTTCAAGCTCACCACTGGGATCATTTTTACCCAGACGTAGCAACAACCTATATTTGTCTATATTTAAATGATAATAATTAATATCAGAACCATCACGAATCGAACCTGATTTAATTGCTGAATCATTGTTTTCATACCAAATTACATCTGCACCAAATTGATAGTTTTTGGATTTTTTAAATGGATTGACCCCAGCATAACTACCCAGGCTGAACATGACCAAAAAAAGCCATGACATACCCCCTACCACTAATTTATTTACGACACCACGCACGCTTAAAACCCCTTGTAAACTAAAAAATCTACCTTATATTTGCTTTTATTACCCAATTTACAACATCTATTACATATTTGTTGTAAAAAATGCCGCTAAACTATGGTAATTACAATTATTTTTATCTTCAGGCATGTCTTTCTTTTTAACCAGTAGATATATCACAAACTTCAAATATATGAAGCAAAAACCTTTAAATTCAGTGTAAAATCTTTCTTTTTTAACCATAAAATAAACCAGAATGAAAATACACCTTAACGGCAAAGAACAGCAAATTAGCCCGGGAACAACTCTTAAACAGCTTATAAACAATGAAGGCATGGCAAGTAAACGCCTTGCCGCAGAAGTTAATCGAGAAATAATCAGCAAAACAGAACATGCTAATTTCACCCTTAATGATGGTGACACAATTGAAATAGTACACGCCATCGGTGGTGGGTAAATACGCATTGATGACCCTGCCACTTAGAACAAACACGGAACCAGGTGGCAAATAAAAAAACAGAACTAACCATTAATCTCTTTTAGGACGCAATTCTAAAAATCCACATTAAATGTTAAGATATTCATCCTTAAAATAACCAGCCAGTAAAGTCACGATATGAATGACGACCTCCTTACCATTGCGGGCAAGACCTACCAATCACGCTTACTTGTAGGCTCAGGAAAATACAAAGACCTCACTGAAACACGTGAAGCTACTGAAGCCAGTGGTGCCAACATCATAACTGTCGCAATACGCCGTACAAATATTGGCCAGAACCCGGATGAAGAAAACCTGCTAGATGCAGTACCACCTGAAAAATACACTATTTTGCCTAATACAGCAGGCTGTTACACAGCTGAAGATGCGGTAAGAACTTGCCGCATGGCGCGTGAATTACTGGATGGCCACAACCTGGTAAAACTGGAAGTGCTTGGCGACCAAAAGACACTTTACCCAGATACCGTTGCAACACTTGAAGCGGCTGAAACCCTGGTTAAAGACGGCTTTGACATTATGGTTTACACAACCGATGACCCCATTATCGCTAAACAACTTGAAGAAATTGGCTGTGCAGCCGTAATGCCTCTCGCTGCCCCCATTGGTTCAGGGCTGGGAATACGCAACCCATACAACATTCTAACCATTATAGAAAACGCCAATGTACCCATACTTGTTGATGCCGGTGTGGGCACCGCATCTGATGCCGCTATCGCTATGGAACTTGGCTGTGATGGCATTCTAATGAATACGGCCATTGCAGGCGCTAACAATCCAGTGCTTATGGCTTCAGCCATGAAAAAAGCTGTTGAGGCCGGACGCGAAGCATTTTTAGCCGGGCGTATGCCACGCAAACGATTTGCTTCTGCTTCATCACCTATCGACGGTACATTCTTTTAATCTACGCCATTTACACAAGCTGGCCCTGTTGGTGCCAGCCGATAAAAATATGAAACCTGAGCACATTCGCACTATACACAGTTATGTTAAACGAGAAGGTCGCTTAACAACAGGCCAACAATTAGCACTTGAATCTCAATGGCCAGAATTTGGTATTAACTACTCTGAAGCGCCATTAAATTTTTCTACTTTATTTAACAGAGAAGCTAACACCGTTTTAGAAATAGGTTTTGGCAATGGCGATTCGCTCTGGCAAATGGCCCAGGCTCACCCTGAAAAAAACTATTTAGGTATTGAAGTTCACCGACCCGGCGTCGGACACTTATTGCATTTAATTGAAGATTCAGAATGTAAAAATATTCGCGTTTCAAATCACGATGCAATTGATGTCCTGGCACATCAAATAGCGGATAACAGCATCGACCGTTTACAATTGTTTTTCCCTGATCCCTGGCATAAAAGGAAACATAATAAACGACGCATCGTTCAGGAAAAATTTATTATTCAGGTAGCAAGAACACTAAAACCTGGTGGCACATTTCACCTTGCAACTGACTGGGAGCATTATGCAAAACATATGCTTCAAACTTTAAATAACAGTGATTTATTTAAAAACCTGTCCAGAGACAAAACATTTGTTCCAAAGCCTGAAGAGCGACCAACCACAAAATTTGAAAAACGCGGGCACCGCCTGGGGCACGATGTCTGGGATTTATTATTTCAGAAAAAATAATTTTAAAATTTATTCTGTTAGCACATTCTATGCTTAACATTAAAATTACTCCTGCCCATATTTATTATATTTACAGGCAAGATGCCACACGTCAAAGCCGGCTACTTGAGCCGACTTTTAGATCGCTATCAAATATTTAAACTATGTAAAATAAGCACTGTTCACCCACATATGCACATAAATACTCGCAACATAGCCTAATGCAATAACGGGGGTCCATTTTAAATGGCCAAAGAAGGTATATTTTCCTCTGGCCTGCCCCATAAGTGCAACACCTGCAGCTGAACCAATTGAAAGCAATGAGCCACCCACACCCGCGGTTAAGGTCACCAATAACCATTGACCAATAGACATATCCGGGTTCATGGTTAATACCGCAAACATCACCGGTATATTATCAACAATAGCGGATAGTACACCCACCGCAATGTTAGCTGTTGTAGCACCCCATTGGTTATACATTATTTCCGACGCTAAACCCAAGTAACCCAGAAAACCTAAACCACCTACACATAAAACAACGCCGTAGAAAAAGAAAAGGGTGTCCCATTCTGCTCTCGCAACCGGATTGAAAACATCAAATGCAACCGGGCTTCCTATGTTCTCATTATGCTCAACATTATCCGGCTTAGCACTATCACGGTGCACTGTTTTCTTAAGGAAGAAACCAAATAACTGTAAATAAGCCAAACCAGTTAACATACCAACAACTGGAGGCATATGCAGGAAGTTATGAAATGAAACTGCCGTACCAATTGTCATAAAGAATAAAAAGATAATACGTTTTGCACCACGCTGCATTAACACATCATCGCCACCAGCTTCAGGTTTTACATCTGGAATCGCAAAATGCATAATCGCTGCCGGCACCAGAAAGTTAACTGCCGATGGAATAAATAATGAGAAAAAGGTCCAGAACTCAACCATGCCTTTTTGCCACACCATCAACGTTGTGATATCACCAAAGGGCGAAAAGGCACCACCGGCATTAGCCGCCACAACAATATTAATACACCCAATACTAACAAACTTTGTATTGCTTCCCCCTACAGCCATAATAACGGCACACATTAATAATGCGGTAGTTAAGTTATCCGCTATAGGAGAAATAAAGAACGCGAGAATACCGGTGATCCAGAATAAGGCTCTGAAACCAAAACCACTTTTCACTAACCAGGCACGTAGTGCATCAAATACATTACGCTCTTCCATAGAGTTAACGTAAGTCATTGCAACTAATAAAAACAACATTAACTCTGCATATTCTAAAAGATTATGCCGAACCGCATGTTCAGCCTCTACAGACATACCGTGCTGCCCAGCAACCCAGCCAATACACCCCCAGATAATTCCTGCCGCTAAAATAACAGGCTTGGATTTTCTAAGATGAGTGAACTCTTCTGCCATCACAAAAATATAAGCGATACCGAAAAGCGCCAGGGATAAATAACCCAGAGAACTCGTGGTCATATCGCCCCAGGCCTGACCACCTTCACTCGCAAACAATGCCCCAGAAAACAATAGCGAAATAAGTCCCACTAAAATGCGAGATCTATTTTTTAGAATGTTCATATTTTTTACTCTAAAATTTTTAAAATTATTTATTATTGCTATAACCCAAATCGCGAACTGAAATTTCCCCCTAGTAAATAACCAACACAGGGATAAACTTCAGTTCGCGATGGATTTTAAAATTTAATTAAACAATAAATGCCTAACCGAATACCATATTCATCATAACCATCATGACAACCAGGAACAGTATGGTCATAATACCACCCGCTTTCATAAAGTCAGGCACACGATAACCCGCTGGCCCCATGATTAATGCATTTACCTGATGCGTTGGAATCAAAAATGAATTAGATGTGGCAATCGCTACCGTTAATGCAAACACCGCAGGGTTTGCACCTGGAATTTGCAGCGCAATATTTACTGCTAAAGGCACCAGTAAAACAGTTGCACCTACATTCGACATAACCAATGTAAAAAATGTTGCAAGCACAGCAATAACCAGTTGAACAACCCATATTTCTGGACTCTCCCCCATAACCGATAACGTTTGTTGTGCAATCCATTTTGCCGTGCCAGAAGTTTCAACCGCCACACCTAAAGGAATTAATGACGCTAACAGGAATACCGTTTTCCAGCTCACGGCTTCATAAGCTTCTTCAACCTTTAAAACACCCGATAAAATCATGCCAACTGCACCTGTTAATAAAGCAACAGATAAACGCAAATCAGTAAACAATACCAGGCACAGAGCAATCGCAAAAAAGACCAGAGCTGGCACAAGTTTATGTGGACGTGCTTCTTCTTTTGGATACTCAGTTGTAACAACAACAAAGTCACGATCCTTTTCAATTCGCTGCAAAGAATCCCATGCAGTATGAACGACTAAAGTATCACCTGCGACGAAAGGAGTATTACGAATATCATCACCTTCACGTTTTGTTTCACCATCACGATGCAGGCCAATTAACGCTAAGCCATAACTTTTACGCATCCAGACATCACGTGCACTTTTACCAATTAAAGATGAACCTGGTGGAATAACTACTTCAGCAACACCTGCTTTTGACGCCGATAATGATTCTGAAAATGTCTGTAATTCTTTACGCAATTCTAAATTATATTCTTCAGAATAATTTTTTAAATGAACAGGCTCTGCAATAACACCTAGCACCATACCTGCTGAAATTTCAGTATCCCGTGCAATTGAACCTGGCCCAAAGCGCAGGTCATCACCCTGCTTACTGGCAATAATACGGATACGATGTGCTGTTTCTATCTCATCTAATGTTTTACCAATTAACTGACTTCCTGCTAACACCACAATTTCAGATAATGTATAACCCACACCGTATACTTCCTGAATATATTTCAATGGATCAGAACCCGAAGTTGAACTTTCATTTTTCGTGGCTGGTAGAACAAAACGACCCGCAACAACGAAATAGATAATGCCAGTAAATACAAGCGCCAGACCAATAGGCGTTACAGAAAACAAACCCCATGTTTCCATTTGCTGATCAGCAGGTAGAGCCTGGTTCGACGCTAAGATTAAATCATTTAATAAAATTAACGGACTTGACCCAACCATCGTGACCGTACCACCCAAAATGGCACAGAACCCCATCGGCATTAATAAGCGCGACATGGGTAAACCGGAACGCGCGGAGATACGTGATACAACAGGCAGGAATAAAGCCGCTGCACCTACATTCTGCATGAATGATGAAATCACACCCACCGTAGAAGAAATAATCGGAATAATACGTGTTTCAGATGTACCACCGACTCTTAATATAAATGCTGCTACTTTTGACATTAAGCCCGTTTTATCCAGGCCCGCACCAATAATCATAACCGCAATAATTGACATCACCGCATTCGATGCAAAACCATCAAACAAATGATTTGTGTCAACCAGGCCTTCTTGCAGGCCCATAATGGGAGCCAATAACGACGACAAACCAATGAGCACCATTACCGATACCGCAGCCACATCGACACCCACAATCTCAAAAGCAAACAGATATATAGTTAACATTAAAATACCCGTTACCCAGGCAATCTCTATACTTGGCACTACCTGAGCCAGACCCAGTGCAGCCGCTAAAAATATTACGGCAGCTACCATTTGTTTTGCGGAAAACCTGAGTGGTGCTGCCACTGTTGTTTCCTCATCGGCCATTGCGGTCATTTCATTTCTCCAATTAAATTACAATTCTTTACCCAGCCAGCTTTAAAACTTAGCGCTAGCTGTTAATTATTCAGATTAATCGTGCTCAAGCGCTCTATATCCGAAAGATATACTCAACTAATTCCTCTGTTTATTCCCAGGCATATTCCCGTGAGGAAATGGTTGATTCTTCAAAAAGAAAGCCTGAATGTGGCCCGCGAGAAACAAGGCGGGATAATGGACCTTTTAAAACGACTATTCAATTGAATTCAAATACATTAATATTCCTGTATGGAATATATTAACCTGCCAGATTACAAATCTTTAGCCACCTTAAAAGCCGTTGTCGAGTTAGGCAGCGTTAATCGCGCGGCCAATGCTCTCTATATCGGCCAACCCGCCGTAACCAAACGTTTGCGCTCGCTGGACTCCTGTTACGGAGTCCCTCTAATGCAGCAACAGGGTCGCAAACTGGAATTAACCATTGCAGGCGAAAAGGTATACACCTATGCCAGACTGGTTTTACAGCACCAGGAAAGCCTCTTAGATGATCTGGCCTCATTGCGCGCTGGCCACAACCGACTGCGCCTGGAAGTCACCTTCGCTATTGGCGAGCATATTTTGCCGGACATCTTAATGCATTTTGCAGACTCACAACCTGACCTACGCATTGAAAGCCGCCTTGGTTATTCCCGGCGCATCCATACAAGACTGGCAACAGGATTAGCTGATATTGCCCTGCTTGAACAATCACCCCGGCACCCCAGCATAAAGTCCGAACCCTGGATGCAGGATGAATTATTACTGGTTTGCGGCCCAGGCCATGTACTCTGGGATCATGAAGCAATTGATCTAACTGAACTTGAAACCCTGCATTATGTATTACGAGAAGCACAATCATCTATTCGTAACACACTGGATAAAACCCTGCATAAAGAAAACATAAAACTAGATTATATTGATATGGAAGTGGGTTCCACTGACACCATCATTGAAATATTACAACGCGGTAAGCAGGTAAGTTTTTTACCCCAGTTTGCCATTAAAAACTTTCTCAAGCGCGGTAGCTTACACCAGATTAAAATCAAAAAACTACATATTAACCGAACCCTGTGGATTGCATATAACCTTACCAACCTGAGCCCCCAAACTGTTGATTCATTTATCAGCATGCTAAAAGCCATCGCCACACAGCGCTCAATACAGTCCCCAACCCTGTAGCCATTATGCTAAATAATTAATACAGATACAGCTTGCTACTAACTTTGTACAACAGCATGCTAACAAACCTAAAACCTTACATTAAAAATGGATATATTCTTTCGGAAGCTGATCCAAATCAATATTAGAATCTAATAATTTGATACTTTAGTTTACTCAATAAAACAGACATTGCAGGTGAGCAAAAGTGACACAAGAAAAAATTTTATCTATCGCTATTTTAACTTCTCTTGGTTTTGGCCTGGGCACGGCATCCTTTTCCGCACAGGCAATCCAGGAAGGCGATATGTTTATGCGAGTTACAGCAACCCAGGTAGCTCCCAGTAGCAACGACACTGGCTTCAGTAATGTGGCAGCCGTAGTTCCAGAGGCTGAAAGCAAAACAACACTGGGGCTCACATTTGTTTATATGATGAGCGATAATCTAGGTTTTGAAGTTCTAGCGTCTTTACCTTTTGAACATGACATCACAGCAGGTGGTGGCAAAGTCGGCTCAACCAAACAGCTACCTCCTACTTTCAGCGCTCAGTACCACTTTACACCAAAGGCAGATTTTCGACCTTACGTAAGTGCGGGCATAAACTACACAATTTTCTTTAACGATAAACTGGATTCTTCTGTTGGTGTTGGCACAGACCTGGAACTGGATGACTCATTTGGCCTTGCCGCTCAGGTCGGCTTTGATTACGATTTAAATGAAAAATGGTTTATCAGTGCCGACATTCGTTATATCAGCATTGAAACAACAGCTAAAAATACCGTCTTAGGCTCAGCCGATGTAGATATTAACCCTACGGTTGCAAGCGTTGGCCTGGGATATAAATTCTAGGCAAAGATAAATACAATATCGTTTTCAGGCAACACAGAAACGTTTTTATTGTTGTGCTTACCGCTGTATAAATAAACGCAACAATAAAAACAGCCCTGCTATTTTTCAAATTATCCATTTTCACTCCTTAATCCAGCATCTTTTTCATTTTTTGCCTATAATCTTACAAAATGTCACTTTATGACCTCCATCATTCAATAAAGTCCACAGGATTAAATGTGAAAAATATAAAACTCCCTTTAAGCTGTTTCCTTTTTTTTCTACCTTCAATAAGTTTTGCCTCTGGACAGGCGGAGCACTGGATAGACCTTACTGAGCATTGGGTTGGTTTTGCTGCACTGGCTATTTTTATTGCCGCTTATGCACTGGTAATGGCAGAAGAGTTTATTCATTTACGTAAATCAAAACCCGTCGTGCTTGCAGCAGGTATCATCTGGGCTCTTATTGCTTATGTATATGCTACCCATGGATTTAACCATGAAGCTGAAATTGCTGTTCGACATAACCTGCTGGAATATGCCGAACTCATGTTATTCCTGTTGGTTGCAATGACTTACATTAATGCCATGCAGGAACGCCAGGCTTTTGAGGCACTACGTTCATGGCTATGTAAAAAAGGTTATGGTTTTAGGCAGCTATTCTGGATTACTGGCTTGCTTGCCTTCTTTATTTCACCTATCGCAGATAACCTGACAACCGCATTACTTATGTGCGCTGTTGTTATGGCAGTAGGTGGTGACAATAATAAGTTCATATTGCTTGCGGCCATTAATATTGTTGTCGCAGCCAATGCAGGCGGAGCATTTTCACCCTTTGGTGACATTACAACATTGATGGTCTGGCAAAAATCGATTGTGGCATCTAATGGTGCTGTAGATTTCTGGTCATTTTTTGCCTTATTTTTTCCATCACTCATTAACTGGCTGATACCCGCAGCGATTATGCACTTCGCTGTACCAGATGAGCACCCTGCCAGTAATGACGATATTGTAATTATGAAGCGAGGTGCAAAACGTATTATTGCTCTATTTATTTGCACTATTATCACAGCCGTCAGTTTTCATAACTTCTTACACATGCCTCCAGTTATCGGCATGCTAACAGGCCTGGCTTATCTAAAATTCTTTGGCTATTTTCTCAAAAGAAGCCATGCAAAGGCCAACCCTAATACCCCCCATGACGACGATAAAGCCCAACATGTTATGGGAGATGTTGTGCCCTTTGATGTATTCGATGGCGTTGCCCGTGCCGAGTGGGACACCCTGCTATTCTTCTACGGAGTCGTGCTCTGTGTAGGTGGCCTTGGCTTTATTGGTTACCTTGGGCTGGCATCGGAGCTTATGTATACTGAATGGGGCAATGCTTTAAATTTAAGCCCCGAAATGAATGCAACCCCGGCAAATATCGTCGTCGGCGTACTCTCTGCCATTGTCGATAATATTCCCGTTATGTTTGCCGTCTTGACCATGATGCCAGATATGTCACTGGGCCAATGGCTATTGGTGACATTAACAGCCGGCGTCGGTGGTTCAATGCTTTCTATTGGTTCAGCAGCAGGTGTCGCTCTTATGGGTCAGGCCAGAGGGAAATACACCTTCTTCGGCCACTTAAAGTGGACGCCAGTAATTATGCTGGGCTATATCGCGAGCATTGCTGCCCATATGTGGATTAATGCAAGTTTATTCTAACTTTTACGGCAATACCTCTTTCTACCGGGGGCAGATTTCTGGCTTTTTACAGATCTGCCCCTAGTTATACATCCGGGTGCAGCGCACAGACTTTCCTCAGTAAAAAGCCCTCCCAATAGCCTTTCTGCCTTTTACAAATTAATCTGAAACAAACACTTCGATATTATTTACCAATTAAATTCGCACCCTGAGACAAAAATCGCTAAAATGACCGGCTAGATACTCAGCTATAAAAGCCTCATAAGCTTAAAGCGTTAAAAAATTTCAGTAACCTGCATTAAACGCATGTATAAATGCAGGTAATAACTATTTAAATATCAATAAGTTAAGGAGACATCAATGTCCCAGAAGCATCCTGTTGTTGCAGTTACCGGTTCATCTGGTGCTGGTACATCTACAGTTAAGAAAGCATTTGAACATATTTTTCATCGCGAAAGCATCATCCCCGTTATTATAGAAGGCGACAGCTTCCACGCTTTTGACCGTGCGGCGATGAAAGAGGAAATGGCAAAGCATGAAACAAAAGGTAACCGTTTTTTTAGCCACTTTGGCGAAAATGCGAATGAGTTTGGCAAATTAGCTGAATTATTCAAATCATATAGCACTGACGGCACTGGTAAGAAGCGCTATTACCTGCATTCAGAACCAGAAGCAATTGAACATAATGCCCGTTTAGGTATTGATAAAAACCCCGGTGAGTTTACTCCATGGGAAGATATTGAAAGCGGCTCTGACCTGATGTTCTACGAAGGCCTACACGGCCTGGTTAAAACTGAAAATAATAATATTGCTCAACACGTAGATTTAGGCATTGGTGTTGTTCCCATTGTAAACCTGGAATGGATTCAGAAAATTCATCGTGACAACTCAGAGCGTGGTTATTCTGCAGACGTCATTGTCGACACTATCCAGCGCCGTATGCCAGATTACGTTAACTATATTACACCTCAGTTTTCAAATACGGACATTAATTTCCAACGTGTTTCTACCGTTGATACATCCAACCCTTTTATTGCACGTGACATCCCAACACCCGATGAAAGCTTTATCGTTATCCGCTTTAAAGATCCTAGCAAGTTTGGCACTGATTTCCCATACCTGCTAAATATGATTAACGATTCATTTATGTCTCGCCGTAATACAATTGTTGTACCTGGTGGCAAAATGGGCCTGGCAATGGAGATCATCCTGACACCTATCATTCATGATATGATCGAGAAATCCAAAAAAGCACGCTAGCTCATCAATTGCTTTATTCTGTTTAATGTAAAGAGCCAGCTAATTGCTGGCTCTTTACATTAAACAGAATAAATGGATTTTACGCCTTTGAGGACAAACAGTTTCTTCTATAACTGTAAACGCAGTTATAAAAATCAACCATAAAAACAGCTACACTCATAAAATGAATCAATTTCTACTCGCCCATAGTGCAGACAAGCCCACTCTGAACTTACTCGATGAGTGCCTTAAACAATTAGGCGATATACCGCCCGAGGCAACCTTTGGCTTTTTATATCTCAGTGACCTGTTACTCAAAGAAGCTGAATATATTTTAAACCAACTAATAGAAAGAACAGACCTGGTCCACTGGGTAGGCAGCTCAGGCACAGGGCTTATTGCGACCCAGCAGGAATATTACAATCAAAAAGCAATGGTTATAATGATTGCTGATTTCAATGAGGCTGATTTTCACATACTACCCAACTTCACAGAAAATGCCTCATCTCTTCCTGATGAACTTTTAAGCTGGTGCAATAACAACGACTTTAATGTAGGCCTGGTTCACGGCGACCCGGAAAGCCCGGGTATCCAGCCATTAATACATCAATTAGGACAGGACATACCGGGTGTATTTTTAGTGGGTGGAATCAGCTCTTCGCACAGCGCCACGGTCCAGTTTGCTAACAAAACCCTGCACGGTGGCATTAGTGGCGTTTTATTTTCACAACAAATTCCTATATTAAGCAACCTTTCACAGGGTTGTACACCTATCGGCCCAAGGCATCGTGTAACCGATAGCGACAGAAATATAATCTATATGTTAGATAATAAACCCGCTCTCGACGTGCTCACTGATGATACTGGTGAAGTCATTGCCCGAGACTGGGAACAGGCCTCTGACTATATATTTACTGGCCTGATAAATAAAAATTCTGACACTGACGATTACACCATTCGACAGTTAATTGGAATTGACCCAGATAATAAGTACATAGCTATTACAGACTACATAGAAAATAATCAGGAAATTATTTTCTGTCGTCGCGATGGAAACTCAGCACTTGAAGATATGCAGCGTATGCTATTACAGCTTAAATCACGCCTGAACACACCAATAAAAGGCGCGGTTTACATATCATGCCTGGGCAGAGGGCGAGAACAGTTTGGAGCCAATTCTGAAGAAGTGCGTTTAATTCATTCTGTTCTTGGCCAGTTTCCACTTGTCGGTTTTTTTGCCAATGGTGAAATACATAAAAATTTATTATACGGTTTCACTGGCGTCCTCACATTATTTACATGATTATAGATAGTCACTGCCATATTGATTTTAAAGATTTTGACCATGACCGAACACAGGTTATTAACCGTGCAGCCTCTGCAAATATAAAAAAAATTATTGTTCCAGGCGTAATGAAAAACACCTGGAAAAACATAAAATCATGCTGTGATGAATTCTCTGGACTTTACCCCTGCTATGGCCTTCACCCTTATTTCATCAGTAACCACCTGCCTCTACATTTAAAAAACTTAAAAACCTGGATAGATAAAAATAAGCCTGTTGCAGTAGGAGAATGTGGTCTGGATTTTTTTATAAAAAATTTAGATATAAATTTACAGTCCTTTTATTTTGAACAACAATTAGATATTGCCCTGGAATTTAACCTGCCGGTTGTTACTCATGCCAGAAAATCAACTGAAGCCGTGATAAAGGCCATTAAAAAACGCCCAGGGCTACGCGGTATGATTCATAGTTACTCCGGCAGCTATGAACAGGCACTACAATTAATAAAACTGGGATTTTATCTAAGCTTTGGTGGGCCTGTCACTTATGAAAAGTCTACTCGGCTACGTAAACTGGTGCAAAAATTACCCCTTGAATATATTCTCGTTGAAACAGATGCACCTGATCAACCGGTGGCAAATGCAAACAATAAAAGGAATGAGCCTCTATTTATCCTGGACGTTATTCACAGTATTGCGGACTTACATAACACAAACAACGAACACATCGAAAAAATTACATCTAAAAACACAAGTGAATTATTCAATCTATAAACTGTATAATAATATTTTAATTAACTTTACAGATTTTTTAACCGACTCTTTTTAAGGAACCCTGAACATGCCTGATACCAATCAAGATCAACTGCTTCGAAAACTTGCCGATACATATATAAACATAGCCAATGACCAGGCTGAAACACAGGATAAAAACATCGTAAATACATCTTTCATGTATGCCGCATCACGCTTTTGCGCTTATGTAGCCGCCTCAAGCGCACGTAATCTGGAAGACTATCAAAACAAACAAAAGCAGGGTATTGAATTTTTTACCGGTGAATTTCAACGTATGCTGGAAAGCAATATGCATAATTATGAAAAAGTTTTTAACTCAACAGAGGCACTACGATACGAAGAGTTTATGAAAAAAAATTGAAACTACAATTTTTCTATAAATAATCAAACCTGTTACAGGGAAAAGTTTAAAACGAGGTACCTAAATTAAAATACACTCGATCATCCCCAATGTCTTCATCAAAACCACTGGCAAATCCTAAACGCATTCTGCTTGTAATACCATAAAACAGATTAATATCTGCCTGCAACTCTAATCCTGCACTTGAAAAATATTTATCTGCTGATGAGTCATCATACGCTGCACCTGCCTCAGTAAATAGACTGCCAGACCATTGAATGACACCAACAGGGGGTGACATTAAACCACGCTCAATCAACGCGCCAGGAAAACGCCACTCCAAAGTTGCCAACTGCATTCGACGGCCTGACAATCTGATATTACCTTCCGCATAGCCCCTTAATGCATACTTACGCCTGCCAAATAGAGGCTCCGATATCGGATTAATAAAATCAAGCACTCCAAGCTCATTATCTTCACCGCCCAGGCGAAAATTTTCTGGCTGATCATTTCCCCAGCCCTGTACTAACCTCAATGCAAGCACATGCTGTTTTCCCAGGCTGAAATACTCACGCCAGTCCAGCGTATAAACTTCCCCACTAAAATCACTATCAAAAGCCTGTGATGTTTCCGCCAGTAAACGAATATTACGTCCATCACTTTGACTAATAGAACGAATATAGTTGTGTGTATTGCTGAATATAATCGCACCACCCAGCAAATTATCTTTAATGTCTACCTGTTCTGGTATACCTGCTGCACGTGCGCCATCTGTTGATTCACTTATAAGTGCACCAAATTGATATCGAGTACTGCTCTCCATACCCAGATCACTAAAACCCACTGATAGAAAAAAATCATCTGATTTTCTGGCAACGGCAAATTCACCGCTACTATCCCTTAAGATATCCGTACTCTTCTGATAACCAATTGAAAAACGATTGGCATACGCATAACTAACACTACCCGTGAACCATTCATTACTGGTGTCATAAGCAATATTAAATAAATAATTATGAATGCCCAGAGCATCGTTTCCAGCAGTCGTTATTCCAATCTCATTACGATCTTCATTTAATATTAAAAAAGGCAGCCACCAGCGTGGATACATACTGGAAAAGGCTGAATAGTTTTCAGACTCTGTTATTTCAACAACGGGCGCCAACTTCACCACCCTTAAGTCATCTACTTGTTTAACAGGCATCTCTGATAAAACCTCAACATTTTTTAATCGATAAATATCACGCCCATTAGAATTATATCCGACATAGTACAAAGGTGACTGCGAATTAAACTGCACTGGATTAAAGGCACCTGCTGATACTCGTGTTAACTGCTTTAGTGTCTCGCTGCCTTTTTTATAGCGATAGATTTGATATCGCCCAGAGCGCTCTGAACTAAATAAAATCATTTCTCCCTGCGCACTATACGATGGATACATATCAATATATCGATCATTTGTAATCATTGTCCATTGCAATGTATTTAAGTCAAACTCTTCTATATTCCAGCCATAATTCGTCCTGAAAACAGCCGCAACAATAAAGTCACCTGATGGAGACCATTTTAACTGTGACACTATATCGGTATCATTTCCCTGCCATAAATTTTTTATTTCTTCACCCTGTCGATTTAATAATAAAAGCCGACTGATTCCCCTGTCTATTTTCACCGCAGCAATAAGTTGTCCATCAGCAGACCAGCTCGCTGATCGATATCGGCCACATTGAGTTAGTCTTCTCGCTTCATTTTCATCGTTTTCAACAATATATATATCACTGTTTATATTATATTCATCACAATATTCATTTTGAGTTATCAGTACACCTGACTCCCGATGACTGTCTAACTTTGCACCCTGATGCACCTCTGATATAGATACAATTTTATTATCTGATAAGCGTTTCAATTCTGCATGTTCGAATGCACCCGCAGAAATGAAATAAGCACCCGCATTGTTAATGACATCAACTGAACTGGTGTTATATCCTGAACTTGTTATTTGCTCACCTTCCACCAGGCCCTTTATTTTCTGAGCCTCTATTTCTGGCTTATAACGATTATTTAACCATATCGAAAAATCGCCCCATAATTCATTAATATTTTTACCAAACACCTGGCCTGAATTAGTATTAATCATAAATGGAATGACATTATCACTGTAATTTTCAATTAAACGATCTACTGTCTGTTGGCCATAGACATCCTCTATAAACTGATAAAAATGCACACCATATAAATATGAAACAGTACCCATCGGCCAGCTACGAACAGGTAAATTAACCTGACTTACAGGCTTAATTCCATTTTCAACTTCACTGCGCATCATCATTTTAAACAAGCTGCTTTGCCCGCGCCCTATTCCCTTTATTTTGTCTGTCTCAAAATAAGTTGCGAGACCCTCAGTAAACCAGCCTGGCTGATATAAATTTGGAAACAATAAAAACTGACGGCCAAAAATACCACGTAATTTTTCAGCACCACCTGTTACTTTGTCCAGGTGTAATATGTGAGTATATTCATGGGTAATCAATGTTTCTAGCCAGTTATCAAAATCTTCAAGACTGGTCGCCAGCTCTGGTGGCGCGACAAATAAAACACTGCGATTAAAGTAGACAGGTGTTGCATAACCATTTGCAAAATCGGTCTCATCACTTATGACAAGGTGTGTTTTATCATCTGGTTGCCAGTTTATTTTTGGCTGAAGCTTTATATGTGCCTGTTCTGCAGAATCGGCTACTTTTTGTGCAAGCGACTCATAACCTTCTGCATAATGAATATAAAAATGCTGAGAATTTACAGTCTTCCAGCTGAGCCGAGGGTCAACAGCATAAACTGTTGTTGAAAATATTATAAAAACAAACAGGCTTACAACTCTTATATATATTTTCATTCTTAATATTTTTTCAGGCCCATCCAGATAAATACACTGCCTACAAAAGCTGATAACCAGCTTAACACGGGCGCATTCAATAGTTGCTGATGCACTTCTATCGGCTGGCCCAATATAATTGCAGCTACAATCCAGCCAGACAGACCAATTAATACATAAGATAATTTTTTATTATTATTTTCAATGTTTTTATTGAGTGATTTAAGTACATCAGCCTGCTGTTGATAATTTTCACCTTCAGCTATTTTCTTAACTGCTGTAAATACTAATTCTGGCATATCTGGCATTTTCTCTGCCATGTAGGGTAGGTTTTTTTTAAATCCTCTAAGTAAAGACTTCACACCAACCTGATCATTCATCCATTTTTCTAGAAAAGGTTTAGCTGTTTGCCATAGATCCAGTTCAGGATATATCTGCCGGCCTAAACCCTCAATATTTAATAACGTCTTTTGTAGCAATACTAACTGAGGCTGAACTTCCATATTGAAACGACGTGCAGTCTGAAATAATCTTAACAACAGCTGCCCAAATGAAATGTCTTTTAGTGGTTTTTCAAATATTGGCTCACATACACTGCGTATTGCAGACTCAAATTCATCAACCCTGGTTCCCGCAGGAACCCAACCGGAATCAACATGAAGCTGCGCCACCCGGTTATAGTCACGCTTAAAAAAAGCCAGAAAATTTTCTGCCAGATAACGCTGATCTTCAGGACTTAAAGTACCCACTATACCAAAATCAACGGCTATGTACTCAGGCTCATCAAGATTTGATATATCAACAAACAAATTACCGGGATGCATATCGGCATGAAAAAAATTATGTGAAAAAACCTGAGTAAAGAAAATTTCTACTCCCAGCTCTGAAAGCCGTTGCATATTCACACCGGCTGCTTTCATTTTTTCAATATTGGCCATTGGCTCGCCGTGTATACGCTCCATAACCATTACATTACGTCGTGTATAATCCCAGTAAACTTCAGGGATATATAATTGCTGGCTAGTTTCAAAATTTCGCCTCAACTGGCTCGCATTAGCCGCTTCACGCATCAGATCCAGTTCATCAAGAATCGTTTTTTCATATTCCTGCACAATCTCAATAGCACGTAAACGCCGAGCATCTTTTGAATAACGCTCAGCCAGTTTTGCAATAATATATAACAGGGCTATATCACGTTTAATAACGGGCTGTATATTAGGTCGCAAAACTTTTATTACAATTTCTTTACCATTTTTAAGTCTGGCAGTATGCACTTGTGCAACTGATGCAGATGCAAGCGGCACACTATTAAAATCATCAAAATATTCATCAACGCCAACGCCATATGCCTTCTCAATTAATGCCTGAGCTAGAGCGCCATCAAAAGGTGGCACCCTGTCCTGTAATGCTGTTAATTCCTCTGCTACATCCTCTGGTAATAAATCTTTTCGGGTAGAAAGCATTTGTCCAAATTTAATAAATATAGGCCCTAGCTCTTCCAACGCCTCCCTTATTCTCTGACCCCTTGGCGCACGATTTCTACTTACCCAGTTCCAGGGCATTAAATAAATTAAAAATCGGAAAGGGCGAAATAAATGTATTTCAAAAATAATATCATCTAGCCCATGACGTGCTAGTACATAATTTATATACAACAATCGTAATATTTGTCGTGCTCGCATCATTCTTATAGACCTACACTTAACTTCAGATAGTAAGTAGTTATTTTTATATTGCTTATACGAAAAAGTTCTTTAATCATTTTTTTAATAAATCGATTCGTACTTTTAACCTGTCCGTGGCTTCACGAATTTCATCAACCTGGCGAATAAATTCTCTTAATTCCGCATTTGACGGACTTAAATGAACTTCTTCCTGAATATATTCACCTGCATCCAGAAATACAGAATGTGTACTGCGCTTAAACCACTGACTAATTTGATGAGAAATTGTGCCTATTTTATGTGCTGCAATGTCACCAATATTCTGTGACAATATTTCTTCCCAATCGATATCAAGCTGAGATAATAAACGATTAAACTGGTTAGCTATAACAGTGTCACCGGTTATTTTGATTTCGCCACTAAACAAAAGATCTTTCGGATCTTTCGCTACGCTCATTTTAGCGAGGGCAACAGGAGTACCTGAAATGGTCGCATCTGCATCACCATCAAAATTGGCTAAAACCATGAAGCCATCTGAAGACGGAAACAAACTGACTGTTTTATGGATGCCTTTAATATCTATGGCAATAACTTTTCCTTCAAGTGAGGAAAACCGTGCAAGCGCCTCAGAATCAAGCGATAGATAACGATTAAGAGCCAGTTCTATACCTGCGGTTAGCGCCTGATCTAAATCCATTATATTAAACCAGCCTAAACTTTATAACCTTTATGCAAAGCAACAATTCCACCACTAAGGTTATGATATGTAACTTTATTGAAACCGGCATTTTCTATCATTCCTTTTAATGTCCCCTGGTCTGGATGCATACGAATTGACTCCGCAAGGTATTGATAGCTGTCTTCATCTTTTGCAATATACTTACCCATCAAGGGTAATAATTTAAATGAATAAACATCATAAACTGAGGTTAAACCGGGTGCTACCGGCTTCGAAAATTCCAGTATTAATAGCCGCCCACCGGGCTTTAATATACGTAACATTGAGCGCAGGGCTTTGTCTTTATCTGTTACATTGCGTAAGCCAAAAGCAATCGTAATACAATCAAAGGTATTCTCTGCAAAAGGCAAGCATTCTGCATTGGCCTGCACATATTCAATATTACCCGCCACGCCTTTATTAATTAAACGTTCACGACCACGGCGTAACATTGAACCATTAATATCAGAAAGTACAACCTGACCTGATGCCCCAACCATTGCTGTCATTTTCAGTGCCAGGTCCCCTGTGCCTCCTGCTAGGTCTAACACTTTCTGCCCAGCTCTAAGCCCGGTCTGCCCTAAAGTAAAACGCTTCCATAAGCGATGTATACCAAATGACATAACATCATTCATGATGTCATAATTATCTGCAACAGAATGAAATACATCAGCTACGCGCTTTGCTTTTTCGCCAACAGGCACCTGCTGATAGCCAAAATGTGTTTTATCGTCACTCATGTTACTTATCTTAAACCCCACTTAAATTAAATGAATTAATTCAATTCCGCGTGCTTATGCCCCGCATCTTTTAATCTCTGCAAATAATTTGCCCATTTGGCATCATAATTAACGCCCAGATCGTATAAGTATGACCAGGTATAGAGACCACTATCATGATTATCATCAAATACCAGTTTAACAGCATAAACACCAACCGGCTCAATCGCCGTAATATTTACATCTGTCTTACCAATTTGTAACGTTTCTTCTCCCGGTCCATGGCCGCGTACTTCTGCTGATGGTGAATGCACACGCAAAAACTCTGTACTGTACTTAAATTGACTGCCATCATCAAAATCAACTTCTAAAACATGTGATTTCTGGTGCAGATTAATATTGGTTGGCCTTGGGTCTGCCATATTTATTCTCCGAATGAGTTTGTACCCTGGGGGGGGAAAGCAGGATATATTTTACATGAATATGATTAAAAAAATTTATATCTTACTTATGTGTGAGCTTAAGATATAAAAACAACAATGCCTCACCCTCCCCTAAAGACACTAAATTCAAATATATTTTCTAAAAACAAACATAAAAAATGCAAATTTTATGCTCACTGCGCATCCGTGAATACACAATAAACATTCATTTACAGATAAGCTGAAGTTATAGAATATACCTGCTCAGATCTTCATCCTGCACTAATTCACCCAGGTTATTATTTACAAATGCTGCATCAACAGTGAGCGACTGTCCCTGGCTGTCTGCCGCTTCAAACGAAACGTCTTCTAGCAACCGCTCCATAACCGTATGCAAACGCCGTGCACCTATATTTTCTGTGCGCTCATTTACATCATGGGCAACCTGAGCAATTTGCTCAATGCCTGAGTCCGTGAACGCCAGCTCATAACCTTCGGTGCCTAAAAGTGCTTTATACTGCTCTGTTAATGACGCATCTGGCTCGGTTAAAATACGCGTAAAATCGGCTGTTGTCAGTGCTTTCAGCTCAACACGAATAGGTAAACGCCCCTGTAGCTCAGGAATTAAATCTGATGGTTTAGACAGGTGAAAAGCACCGGATGTAATAAACAGCATATGATCTGTTTTGACCATTCCGTACTTGGTGCTTACCGTACAGCCTTCAACCAGTGGCAGCAAATCACGCTGTACGCCTTCCCTTGAAACATCCGCACCCGATGTTTCACCTTTTTTGCAGACCTTATCAATTTCATCAATAAACACAATGCCGTTCTGCTCCGCATTCTGTACCGCATTCAACTTAAGCTCATCTTCATTCACCATTTTACTGGCTTCTTCTTCAATGAGCACTTTACGCGCATCACCAATACGCAGCTTGCGTTGTTTGGTCTTATCATTGCCCATATTCTGGAACATGCCCTGTAACTGATTAGTCATTTCTTCCATGCCCGGTGGTGCCATTATTTCCACACCTACCTGTTCAGCTTTTACTTCAATTTCAATTTCCTTATCGTCTAAATCACCACGACGAAGCTTTTCTCTGAACTTATTACGTGTATTATTTTCTGACACCTCCGGCTCACCAAACTCATTTCTGGCAGGCGGTAACAAGGCATCTAGAATACGCTCTTCGGCTGAAGCTTCTGCCCTGTGACGCACTTTTTCAATTTCAAGTTCACGGGTCATTTTTACCGACATATCGACAAGATCACGTATGATGCTATCTACTTCCCTGCCAACATAGCCCACTTCGGTAAACTTGGTTGCTTCCACCTTAATAAAGGGTGCATGAGCCAGCTTAGCCAACCTGCGAGCAATCTCAGTTTTACCCACACCGGTAGGACCAATCATCAGAATATTTTTGGGTGTAATCTCATTACGCAGATCCTCATTAACCTGCATACGACGCCAACGGTTTCTCAATGCAATGGCGACCGCTCGCTTGGCATCATCCTGGCCGACAATATGTTTATCTAATTCCTGTACAATTTCTCTGGGTGTCATTTCAGACATAATTTAAACCTGATATGTTATGAGTACCCTTCATCGTAAGCCCATATTTATGCAATTTGTCTCACCCCTGCAACAGGCCAAAACACATACGCATGATCTTAAAATTACGCTTGGGATACACTAAAAATTAATATTTTATTTCTTCTAATGTTAAATTCTGATTGGTGTAAATACAGATATCACCTGCAATATTCAGGCTTTTTTCAACCACATCTCGAGCAGACAGATCGGTGTTATCAAACAAAGCTCTGGCAGCTGCCTGGGCATATGCGCCACCCGAACCAATAGCCAGCAGGTCATCCTGTGTGTCAATAACATCACCTGTACCGGAAATAATTAATGACGCTTCTTCATTCGCCACAATCATCATTGCTTCCAGCTTGCGCAGCATTCTATCTGTGCGCCAGTCTTTAGCCATTTCAACGGCTGAACGTACCAGTTGGCCATTATGCTTTTCAAGCTGCCCTTCAAATCGCTCAAACAGGGTAAAAGCATCTGCCGTAGCACCGGCAAAACCCACCAGTACTTTATCTTTAAATAAACGACGAACCTTTACCGCATTTGGCTTCATCACTGTATTACCCAGACTCACCTGGCCATCGCCACCAATAACAACTTCATTATTTCTTCGCACTGAAAGTATCGTAGTGCCGTGTAGTGTGGTTTGCAAAACAAACTCCCATCAAGATAAAAGCAAGACAGGTAAGATGAGGTTAACAGGGGAAATTTTCAAGTGTAAAGCGCCTGAAAATCTATTTTTTCTTTTGTGCCCGTGGATGTGCCGCATCGTAGGTTTTAGACAATTGCTGAAAATCCAGGTGAGTATAAATTTGTGTGGTTTTTAAATGTGCATGCCCAAGCAACTCCTGCACAGCACGCAAATCCTGAGAAGACTCTAACATGTGCGAAGCAAATGAATGGCGCATCAAATGAGGATACACGCGCTGATTTATGCCTTTTTCACGACACAGCTTCTGAATGCGCACACGAATACTCGACGCACTTAAACGTGTACCTCGCTTACTAACAAATAGCGCTTTTTCACTTGTTTTTATCAACAATTCTCGACATTTAAGCCATTTTTCTAGCATTAATGCTGCTTGCTTACCAAAATGACACAGACGCTCCTTATCTCCCTTACCTAACACCCTTAACTGTTTTGACTGCCAGTTAATATCAGATATATTCAGGCCTATTAATTCAGATAGACGCAAACCACCCGCATAAAGTAATTCAAGCACCGCATAATCTCGAACTATCAATGGGTTTTCATTCAGAACACCCTCGTCAGGCGCAAGCAACATGTGCTCTATTTGTTGTGGATGCATAACATCGGGCAACTTATGCTCTGATTTCGGCGCCATCACATGAGCTGCCGGGTTATTAACGATACAGCCATTTGTTAATAAAAAACGAAATAAACGTCTTAATGCACTCAATAGCCTCTGAATACTTTTACCGCCTAAGCCCTGCCGATGAACCTGACTTACAAATTGACGAATATGCTGCTCATCAATAACATTCCAGGCGAGCACATCCTGATCATCAAGAAACAGCATAAATCGAGTAATATCTCGCTGGTAGTTTTTAACCGTATGAGGTGAAAACTGCTTCTCTGACTGTAAAAACTGATAGAAAAGTCTTAAATCATTTTGAAATGGAGTGGGCTGCTGTGACATTCTATTAAACCTGACATTCAGTTAAGCACTGAAACATGCCTCTGGAAATATAACGACTGATGCAATACCAATATTAAAAAATATTATTTTCATATTCTAGCTGTGCTAATCAACGCCGCAATGCAAACTTAAGTACAGACTAAATTCAGAGAAGCTATCGCAACTTAAAAGCACGCCCTTTAACGAACTATTATAGTCCGCAGGATTATTTTAAAAGCTGTGAGCGCATAGCTGCACCAATAAGGTCTGCCAGGCTACGCAAAAAATCAGTACCCATACCAGCATGATAACGCTGCTCATCACAGCTACCTAAAATAATCAGGCCACGAGTACCGGGTATCAAAACAGGAATAATAGCTGCTGAGGCTACCTCTGGGGCATCACCAAAAAATAACTGAGCAACTTCTTCCTGATTAAAATGACCGCACTGTATGCGATTTTTTTCTATCAAAACAGAAAATGCCTGCAATACCTGATCATCCTTCTCAACATAGGTATAACTCTCATCATCACTCGTTATACCTTCGCTATATAAACGAAAATAAACAAAATCAGTTCCCAGTTTATGGCGCAATTCATCATCAACCACACCTAAAATATCATCCAGGCTATCTGCATCAAATAAATTAACTGCTAAGCGATGCAAACTGACATGTAACCGCTGGTTATCATGAACCGCATCAACCATATCACGCAACTTCTCTTCAAAATGCTGGTTTTTCTCTCGCAACACCGAAACCTGGCGCTCAACCAGAGACACAGCCGTACCAGACTCATGGGGAATCTCAAGATCATTTAACAATGGAGAATGCTGTAGAAAAAAATCTGGGTTTGCCATTAAGTAATCAACTACCTGCTGTTCTTCTGGCAATTCCATCTCTTCAGTTTTTTCCATCTGATTATTAGTCTGGTTTGTCACAGCGATATTCTTCCTTCAAACACATGGGTTGCTGGCCCTGTCATAAATAACGGTTCATTTTCTCCGCCCCAGCGTATAACAAGCTCGCCTCCGGGTAAACTGACTTTTACGCTTTCAGCTAATTTCCCCTGAGCCCTGCCAACGGCCACCGCAGCACAGGCCCCTGTACCACAAGCCAGAGTCTCTGCAGCGCCTCGCTCATATACTCTGAGCCGAATTGAGTCAGAAGACATAATCTGCATAAAACCCACATTGACTCTTTCTGGAAAGCGCGGATGATTTTCAATCTCAGGCCCCAATGTTTCTACAGGTGCTTCATCAACACTTGCTACCTCAAGCACCGCATGAGGATTTCCCATTGAAACCGCAGCAATATTCAAATCCCCCAGACGGGTTTGCAAAATATATTCTGTTGCCTGGGCTTCAGCAGTAAACGGCAAACGCTCAGGCTTAAAACTGGGCACCCCCATATTAACGGTGACCTCGCCATTTGATTCCAGTGCAAGCACAATCAGGCCATTACTGGTTTCAACTGGAATTTCCTTATTTTCTGTAAGCTTGTTTTCCACGACAAATTTGGCAAAGCATCGTGCACCATTACCACACTGCTCTACTTCACCGCCATCCGCATTAAAAATTCGATAACGAAATTCAGCCTCACTGGTTTGCGCTTCCTCAACCAGCAAAAGCTGATCACAACCCACCCCAAACCGACGATCCGCAATAAAGCGTATTTGCTCAGCTGTCAGGCTAATGTGCTGATTTATACCATCAATAACAACAAAATCATTACCCAGGCCATGCATTTTAGTGAATTTAATTTCCATAGATGAAGCATAACATGCTGGGTAAATAAACCATCCCGTTATGCCCTGCTCTCGTTAAAACATTTACACTCTTAACCCATCAAAATAGTTAAAATCAAAAGATAAAGTCACTTTAACAAATAAAGCTCTTAAATTTTGTGTTTTATATTGAAAAAACACCGTATTTAAGCAATGACTCAAACTTAATTTATATATTTAATGCACACATTTATAAAAAACAGATTTATGACATTTATAATCTATTTCATAGGCATTATCAGGGTTAAAGCCCCTGAAAATGCAGGTTAGCCCTAAATAAATAAAAAATCTAACTGCACGCAATTAACCACAAGCCGACAAACGGCAACAGCAAAACTTTGACATTGGTCACAATTAACGCCATATTGTCATATAGTGTCATGACACAGGATCTCATAATAGTGAGCCAGGAACCTAAAAAACCAAGCTGTGAAACCTTAATTAGTCTATTTCCCGATCCATTTGTAATTATTGATCGGCAATTTCAGATTGTTGCAGCCAACCAGAAATACCGAAATCATTACGGCCAGGATGATGTCGTAGGCAAACACTGCTATGAAGTATCCCACGGTATAGACCGTCCCTGCAGTCAAAATGGCGAACACTGCCCACTTGAAGAAGTCGTAAAAACCGGTAAACCCACTTCTGTTATGCACATTCATTGCAACTGCGACCATGAAGAACATGTTCAGCTTTCCGCTGCACCGATCTTCGATGATAATGGAAATGTACAGTACATGGGCGAGTCTATTCAGCCCGTAAAAGACGAGCCTGAAAACGAGCAGGTTTTACTTGGCAGATCAAAAGCAGCACTTCGTCTGATGAGTATTTTATATCGAGTAGCACCCACCTCATCTACCGTATTATTACTTGGTGAATCCGGCGTAGGTAAAGATTGTGCCGCTCGTTATGTCCATCAGAACTCAAGCCGAGCCCAACAGGATTTTATCGTAGTTGACTGCGGCGTACTGGGTGAAAACTTAATTGAAAGTGAACTGTTTGGTCACGAAAAGGGCGCTTTCACTGGCGCCAATAAACGCAAAATCGGCTTATTTGAAGCGGCTGATAAAGGCACTCTTTTTATTGATGAAATTGGTGAATTACCCTTACACCTACAAACTAAATTACTGCGTGTTTTAGAAACAGGCACAATACGACGCCTGGGTGGCAATGATTATATTAATGTGGATGTACGTATCATTGCAGCAACTAATCGCGAACCACAACAAATGCTTAAAGATAAAACATTTCGTGAAGATTTATATTACCGGCTTTGTGCCTTTCCAGTAAATCTGCCACCTTTACGCAATCGTAAAGGCGATATCCCATTACTCGCTGAATCATTTTTAAAGCAAATGGAAGAGGGCGAATCCCAAATTCCCCTTGCGCCTGAGGTAATAGAAAAACTATTAAGCTATGAATACCCTGGCAATATTCGTGAACTAAAAAATATTATAGAACGTGCGCTTATTCTTTCTGCAGGGTCTCCGATTATGTCTGATTTTCTTGTGTTTGAACACGAGCATGAAAATTTTTCAATCACAGAAACGTCTTTCCACTGTAACGCAACCACAAAACGCACAGGCACAAGTCGCTTAAGTAAAGAAGATGTTTTTGCCGCTATAGAAAAATGCGGTGGACACAGATCACAGGCAGCATTAATGCTTGGCGTAAGCGAGAGAACCATCTATAGACACCTGAAAAATGCTTAAAAAATTAATTATTTTATTTATTCAGTACTAAACTGTCCTGCTAAACAACCATAACCACCAAAGAAAAACGGGTGTGCTTATGTTGTTACAACTCGCTATCTACAGGCATTTAACTTTTATAAGCCAAAAAAAAACCCCGCAAGTGCAGGGCTTTTTTTCAGGAAACGAACTAATTACTTAACTGTAGTAAATCCAAGATTTTCCCAGTTCTGCATGCCGCCACGATACCATTTAATTTTATTTGCTGGGTAACCCATTTTCAACAGCGTACGGATATTGTTTGGAGACTGCCCACACCACATACCATTACAAAACATCACCAGTGTTTTTGCATTTGAATAATCAAATTTATCATTATCCAGCTCTTTACCACCAAATTCTTCCGTTACGATTTCCGCAATTGATAAAGGGTCTGCACCTTTTTTAACACTTAGTTTAGTCCATGGGATATTTTTAGCGCCTGGAATCGTACCGGCTTTAACCCAGTTCGGTGTACGTGAATCAATCACCAAAATCGAACTATCACCATCAGACATTTTCTTTAAATAATCCAGAACTTCAACTTCACCTAATGTTTCTACACCAGGTGCTAAGACAATTGGATTAATACAAAAAGGAGGGCAGTTACGTGATGTTTTAGCAAAGCGAGGATCAACTGTATTTTTATTATTTTGATTACGTTGAATAGTAATTTTTTTACCATTATGCATTACATCAACACTGGCAATATCGCGTGTTATTTTAACTTTTAAGTCACCTGCAATAGCAACCGTACTCGACATGCTTAATGCAAGAACGGCAGTAGACAAAAGGGTTTTCATATTCATTATTTATGACTCCGGTGGGTTATTTTTATTTTATATTATTTATTTACTAATCGCACTCTGGCTCTTCTTCTTCCGTTGTTTCATCTGTCGTTTTCTCTGTAGCTTCATCAGCATGAGCGTAAAAAGACATTAGAAATAATATAAGCAGCAGTGATTTAAATAGTAACTTCATTTGGCTTCTCTAAAAAATTTAAATGGGAAATTTTCCCTAAAAAACCGATGCAGGCATTATGCCAATTCATAAAAAAACAAAAAATGAGAATACTTTCAATAAGTTATACTTTTTTGAAAATAAAAGCCATATTAACAAACTCAAATTGTCATGACACTTCAAGACGAATGACATGTCAATGTCATATTTTATACGCTTAGCAATTTATAGCATATTTTATGAAAATATCTTTAAAAATACGCACCTTTAGTCCGATCAAAAGGACAGGAGCAGGGCATACACACGCCCTTTAACCCCCAACAATCTGTTATTGAGGCAGTATTGATTCACCCTCAAAAAGCTGTTCCAGTGACTCACGCTGACGCACTACATGTGCCCTGGCCCCGTCCACAATAATCTCTACCGCACGGGGCCGTGAGTTATAATTCGAGCTCATGCTAAACCCATAGGCACCCGCAGACTTAACCGCCAGAACATCCCCAGCCTGAAGATTAAGCTTTCGGTCTTTACCCAGAAAATCACCCGTTTCACAAACCGGACCCACCAGGTCATAATGTTTTGCCTCGCCCTCACGGGGTTGCAGAGAAACTATTTCCTGCCAGGCGCTATACAATGCGGGTCGCATTAAATCGTTCATTGCCGCATCAATAATGGCAAAGTTTTTCACTTCTGAGTGCTTCAAATACAAAACCTCTGTCAATAATATGCCCGCATTACCCGCAATAGCACGACCTGGCTCAATAAGAATCTCAACATCCCTGTTACCTAATCCCTCCAATAGCGCCTTAATCTGCTCAGCCGGTTGCGGTGGAACCTCGCTCTGGTAGCGAATACCTAATCCACCGCCTAAATCTATATGCTTTAGCTCGATACCCGCGCCTTTAAGCTGGTCAACCAGCTCCAGCACACGCTTTAATGCATCAACAAAAGGCTCTATCTGAGTCAACTGAGAGCCAATATGGCAATCAATACCGTGTACAGCGATATTCTGCATTGCCTTCGCTCGCTGATATACAGACAACGCCTGCTCATGCGCAATGCCAAATTTATTTTCTTTCAGGCCCGTCGAAATATAAGGATGGGTTTTTGCATCCACATTAGGGTTCACCCGTATCGATATGGGTGCAACCTTGCCCATTTCAGCAGCAATATCATTTATCACCTGCAACTCAGGTTCAGACTCGACATTGAAACAACGAATACCCACGTCAAGCGCTCTGCGTATTTCTTCAGGCTTTTTACCTACACCAGAGAAAACAATTTTTGTTGCCTCACCACCAGCCTTAAGTACACGCTCCAGTTCACCAATAGACACAATGTCAAAACCTGAGCCCAGGCCGGCTAACAGGTTTAAAATTGCCAGATTTGAATTAGCTTTAACCGCATAACAAATCAGGTGAGGGCGCTCACCAAATGCTTTATCAAAGGCATGCCAATGCCGCTCAAAAGTAGCCCGCGAATATACATACGCCGGTGTACCATGCTCTCTGGCCAGTTCAGTCAGGTTTATATCTTCAGCAAATAGCTGATTATTTTTATATTCAAAATGATCCATACAATAACTCTTAACATTTAGATAATTACACGAGCAAAATAAGCCCGCATATACTTACTTAAACCATACTTTACAATTTTTTATCGCCTGCACTGGTTGCTGCTTCATCGGGTAAATACAGGGGCCCCGTTTTACCACAGCCACTTAATCCTGAAATAAACAGAATAATAAAAAATAAAGCACTGATTCGTATTACAGCCATTGCTATACTCTCGGTTATATTTAACAGGTACATTATCCTATTATATGCGTCTAAAAAGCAGCATTTTTCTCTGGGTTTCTCTCGCCACCATTTTGCCACTTACGGCATTGATTCTGGGCATTACCGCCTATAGCGAGCAGGTTTACCTTAAAAACATTGATAATGATGTCTATATCAACATGGAAAATATCGCCAAAGAACTGGAATTCCGGCTCACTTATGAAAGGGAAGTCATTCTCTCTCTGGCAAACTCACCTGCAATGAAACAATTTGCACCTGTTTTACAAACAGCCGCAGAAGGTGATCTACATATTAACTATTTTGAAGAAGTAGATAAATTAAATAATTTTCTCGCCGGATTCCAGCATTCTGTCCCCGGACTCGATACCGTTCGAGTACTGGATATAGACGGACACGCCCTGATCAAGGTGCGCTTTGGTAAACTCATCCCCGCATACTTTGAAGGCATTGTTGATTTACCACTAACAGAGGAGGAACTGGTAGATACTGGTTTTTTAAGCTGGATGTGGCAGCTCAGCGCAAATGAACTGGTTTATGGGAATCTACCATTAAGCAAACGTGATTATACCAGTGGTAAAGAATTATCTATCATGAACTCCATTGTACCCGTTTCTTTTGACAATAAGACGGTTATAGGCTTTTTAACTGCACGGGCACTGGGGGACCAGTTCGATCATATTCTTGAATCCATACACCGCACCAACAATATCAGATTAACCGTTGCCGAGTATAATCCAGACACCCCTCAACGCCACGGCATTATCCTCTATAGCGATGAACTACGCATTAAGTTTAGCCAGCCCCTTAACCCAGAAACCAAGCTTGAGAAAATACTCGGAGAGCAGTCCTGGGAAAATCTGCAATCCCAACGATTTGGCTCTTTCGTAGATAAAACGAATAACCAGCGTTATTATTTTCAGGAGTTTTACCCCTATAACAACCAGCTCGTTAGCTGGATCATGATGGTTCAATTAGATAATAATGATGTCGCCGCACCTTTTCAACGCATTCGTTTTGGTTTACTGGCAGTTACTGGCCTGGCCCTTGCAATCAGCTTAATGCTTGCAAATATAGGTGCACGAAACATAGCCAAACCCATCACTCTTTTTGCTGATCTGTTAAAACGCTATGCCGATGGAGAATCAACATTCTCTAAAAAACCAACAAAAGGCGCTGATGAATTAAAACAACTTGATCAGTCTTTTCACTATCTTGTCGACACTCTGGAACAAACTGAAAAAGAAAGAGATAGCGCAGAAAAAATGATGCTACAAAATGCAAAGCTTGCTAGTATTGGCCAAATGGCCGCAGGGATAGGTCATGAACTTAATAATCCGCTCAACAATATTTTATCCTATGCCACATTGATTGAACGCGACCTGCCAGCAGAAAACAATGAACTGGCCGAAGACATTCAGGGGCTGCGCAATGAAGCGTTACGTGCAGAAAAAATTGTTAAAGGCATATTGAACTTTGCACGACAAGTACCTCCAGAATATGTTGATTTTGATTTACATGTCTGGCTAAAAGACACTTTACTACTGGCCCATGCTCATGCACAAAAATTTAATATAAAATTAAAAATACATGAACACCCTGACCTGGCAATTTGTGGCGACCGCAACCAGTTACAACAAGTTTTAGTGAATTTACTAATGAATGCCATTCATGCAAGCAAACAGAATGACAAAATAATTGTTAGTGCTCATATAGAAAACCAGCAGATATATATAACCGTATCCGACCAGGGAACAGGTATCAATAATACAAACAAGGATAAAATATTCGATCCATTTTTTACTACTAAAAATGTAGGCGAGGGAAGCGGCCTTGGTTTATCTATCAGCATAGGCATTATGCAATTTCATAATGGCAGCCTTAAACTTGAAAACAATAAGCGTGGCGGCGTAGATGCCATTATGCAAATCCCCTTAAACACTAAAACGAACTAAAAAACAATGAATAAACGCGTACATTTTATAGACGATGATCCAACGGCTGGCGATTTATTCCGTCGTTTTGCGCGCAATAAAAACTATGAAATAGTTATTTTTAAAAACCCAATAGATGCATTACAGGATATAAAAGAAAACGGCTGTGATTTAATTATCACAGATTTAAGCATGCCATGCATGTCTGGCCTCGAATTACTTGAATCCATTCGTCAAACAGATATAGAAGTGCCCGTCATAATGATCACTGGTTTTTCCACTGAAGATAATGCCATAAAGGCTTTACGCCTGGGTGCAACAGATTTCATCAAAAAACCTTATGATGCAGACAAGCTTTTAATTCAGGTAGATCAGGTTCTAAAAAAATCAGAAGCCCGAAAAACTGAAAAATTAAATCGCCCTGGCATTAAAGACAGGCAGGATCAGTTTGGCATGATCGGACGATCATCTGCACTATCTAAAATTTATGAAATAATTGATAAAATATCAGACATACGTTGCAATGTTATAATCGAAGGTGAATCAGGTACCGGCAAAGAACTTGTCGCACATGCTTTACATAATCATTCTGTATTTGCCGACCAGCCATTTATCGTAATCGACTGTGGCTCACTAACAGATACATTGCTGGAAAGTGAATTATTTGGCCATGAAAAAGGCGCTTTCACTGGTGCTACTCACACCAAACAGGGCTTACTTGAGGTAGCCAGTGGCGGCACCATATTTCTTGATGAAATTTGCAATATAACAGATACCATGCAAATGAAATTAATGCGTGCCGTACAGGCCCAAACCATAACACGCGTTGGCGGAATCACGCCTATAAACATTGACGTTCGTTTTGTCGTTGCAACGAATAGAAATATTGAAGAAATGATTTCAGCAAGTCAGTTCAGGCATGACTTATATCATCGCCTGAATGTTGTGAAAATAATCATGCCACCTTTACGAGAAAGGGAAGCCGACCTTGACTTACTCATTAAACATTTTATTAATGAATTTAAAGAACGCTATCAGCGCGATATAAAACATTTCGACCAACCTTCTATGGAAAAGCTTAAAGCTTATAGTTGGCCAGGAAATATTCGTGAACTTCGTAACATGATTGAAAGACATATTGCACTTGCTGATGGGCCGATACTAAGTATAGATCAGATATTAATTGGTAATGACACGGGCAATGGCATTGACGCAGATTCACCAACCCTGGAGGCACTTGAAAAACGCTATATAATGAAAACACTAAACAAGTGCAATGGGAACAAAGAACAAACCGCCTCTCTTTTAGGCATAAACAAATCGACACTATGGCGAAAACTACAAAGCTGGCAAAAATCTTCTAGTGAAGTCCATGGCACAGATTAAATACAGCTCGGTTCTTATTTTATTATTAATAACTGCATGCGATGTAGAAATTCAACCTACTATTGAAAAAGACGAAGCAATTATTGAAAAAAGCATATTAGTCCCTGTAAAAAAAGAGATAATTAGAAAACCTCCTACAATCGATTTATCACTGCCGAACAGCACCATATTCACACCTGGAAACGCAACATTATCGGCCAATGAACCATACAGCTTAAACGAGCTAAACATAAATCTGAATAAAAAATTTGAAAATAACTATAATATTAGTGGCGACTTCCACATAGACCCCAATGAAAATAACGACGAACTATTACTAAATAAAATTGATGGTGGTCGCATAAATATTGAAATAAAATTTAAATAATATAGAAACTGATAATGCCAATTGAAAAACAGATCAACAGTACGGATTTACATGCACGTCAATCGCAATACACTGAATCAAATGCACCTGTTATTATCTGTGACGGCTTACAAACACCCGAAAATCTTGGCTCTATTTTGAGAGTAGCGGATGCTACTGGTAGTACGCGCATTATTTTACTCGACAACCAAATTAACCTTAAAAATAAAAAAATATCGAAAATAGCCCGCAGCACAGACAAGCACATATCTATCGAATTACTATCACTTATAGAATTCACTAAAATTCGTCATCATTTTCATCACCTGTATGCCCTCGAAATAACCACACATTCATCAAATGCATACACAGCAGATATTTCCACCTGTGATGCCATAGTCATTGGGCATGAATCTCAGGGCATACGGGAAGAAACACTTGAACTCTGTAATGGTAGCTATCATTTACCCATGTATGGACTTAACAGCTCAATGAATATCAGTCATGCTCTTGTTGTTTTTTTATATGAATGGAGGCGACAACACGATTTTAAATAACATTATCATTATTGCGTCACCTTCAAAACACCGCAGGCTATTTCTTGTTTAAATTATTTACAAACATCTAAAACTATTTATCATTTAGCCCATTTAATCGAAATGACATTACGACTTATCTCACAAGTCCTTTTTCGACCTCTTCTTTTTTTAATTTCCCTTCAAGCACTTCGATCAATTTTAAAGCAAAATCCATCGCCGTACCTGGCCCTCTAGAGGTTATAATTTTTCCATCAACTTCCACAGCATTGTCTGTTAATTTCATATCATCCAGACCAAGTGAATCCAGCGCCCCTGGATAGCAACTTACCGTTTTGTTTTTTAATACACCCGCCTGTAATAGTGCTTTTGGTGCCGCACATATTGCAGCCAGATAATGGCTGTTTTTAGCATGTTTTTTCAACATGCCTTGCAGGGCTTTGTTATCACGCAAATTATCCGCCCCTGGTAAACCACCGGGCAAGACAATCATATCAAACAACTCGTCTGCCACATTTTCGATTGTGGTTTGAGGAATTATCTGTAAACCTCGTGCAGCAACCACTGGTTTATTATCTAAACCTGCGGTTATAACTTCAATACCCGCACGCGTTAACAAGTCAGTAATTGTCACCGCCTCAAGCTCCTCACAACCCTGCGCTAAAGGAACCAGTACACTGGTCATATCACTTCTCCTTGCTGTTAACCGTATCGTGTGTGTTTTTATTATTTGCTGAAAGTATATGCATACCCTTTAAAAGATTTAAGGCCTCATGAATTTTATAATCTTTCTGTAATTTTTCTGTCATTCCGTTAACTGCTTTTCCCTTCTTATTTTTATTCTTATCAAGCTTTCCATTTGGGTTACTAATATGCCCAGACAGGTCAGATTCTTTTAACCGATTAAAACTATTTTCCTGTTTAGAGGTTACCTGCATATTTTTTAAAATAATATCGGGAACAATACCTTCTGCCTGAATTGAACGGCCACCCGGTGTGAAATACCTTGCTGTTGTAAATTTTACAGCACCACCATTTCTCAGCTCCTGTATTGTCTGCACAGAACCTTTACCAAATGACTTTTCACCCATAATTACCGCCCGTTTATGATCCTGTAATGCACCAGCAACTATTTCTGAAGCGGATGCAGAGCCTCCATTAATCAATATAATCATGGGGGCTTCATTCAGAATATCACCTGGTTTTGCAACAAATTCAATATAAGAGTCATCTGTTCTTCCCTGTGTATAAACCAGTTTACCTTTTTTAACAAACAGGTCGGTTACATCGGCTGCTGCATTTAAAACACCCCCTGGATTATTTCTCAGGTCCATAATCAGGCCATTTAAAGGCGCTTCATTTTCATCAACTAGTTTACTGACTGCGCTTTTCAGATGACGAGCTGTTTTTGACTGAAAAGTACTTATACGCACATAACCAAATCCTGGCTCAAGTAAATGACTCTTAACACTTTTAACTTTAATAATCGCGCGCTTTAATTTAAATTTAACAGGCTCATCTTTTCCTTTTCTTATAATACTCAGTTCAATTGATGTCCCAGGTTTACCTCGCATGGCTTTAACCGCATCATTAAGGCTCATATCTTTTACAGATTTATTATCCAGGCGAACAATTAAATCTCCGGCTTTTAAACCGGCTTTGTGCGCTGGTGTATCATCTATAGGGGAGATCACTTTGACATATCCATCCTCCATCCCCACCTGAATACCCAAACCGCCAAACTGACCCGTTGTGCCAATTCTTAGCTCTTTGTACTCTTCTGGATCAAGATAAGTAGAATGAGGATCTAAACCTGATAGCATTCCACGTATTGCATTTTCCAGCAATTCTGTATCACTAACCTGTTCAACATAATCTGTTTTTATACGCGCAAAAATATCTGAAAAATTACGCAACTGCTCTAAAGGCAGATCTTGTTTTTTGGTCGTATCCTCTTTTTTTTCTACAATCTCAGCATAACTAAAACTCGATAAGCTAAGCAGCATAATAATAGCGACTGTCTTTAGTCGTTTTTGATCCATGTATCACTCCTGTTAAAACACATCCATGTTATTAATAATCTATTTAATTATCTAATAGCGCCAGATGCTGAATGCGACTGGAGCACCACTTTTTGGGGTTAACTGGCTTACCCTGTTTTCGAATTTCAAAATACAGTCCTGACCTGGCCTGGCCACCACTATCTCCAACTGTTGCAATAACCTCACTGGCTTCCACCCAGTCACCAACCTGTTTATATAATTCCTGCGTATAGCCATATAAACTCATATAACCATCATTATGGTCGATGATTGTAATAAAGCCATAACCCTGTAGCCAGTCTGCGAAAGCAACACGCCCATGGGTAACGGCACGCACACGGGTATCATAGCCTGCATTGATAATAACCCCATTCCACTTCAGATCACCTTGCTTACGTGAGGTTCCAAAAGTTGCACGAAATTTTCCCTTAACTGGCCAGGGCAGCTTTCCACGTAATTGCCCAAAAGGTTTCTGGTTGAGTGCCTCCGCAGGTATATCAGCAAGCAACTCACCCAGAGACATTAACAAACCTTCAATACGGTTCCGACTGGAATGCAGATCATTCAGGGTAAGCTGTTGATTATCAATATCTTTATTAAGCCGCGCAAGCAGCTTTTTCCGTTTGACCCTATGCGAGCCTAACTGTTTTTTCTCACGTTTTTTTACAACAACGAGCGACGCAAGTTCTTCCGAGGTCTTCTTTATACCGATTTCAAGCACTCTTTGTTTTTCTATACTCGATATAAATGTCTTTATTTCTTTACCTCTGGCACGATTAAGATAGGTGTAATAAATCATCGCACGCCCCATTTCCGTTGGATCCTGCTGATTTAGTAGCATTTTTAACTGTGGTTGCTGTCCCATTGCATAAGCTGAACGTAATTGTTCACCCAGTATTTTTTGTTGTCTGGCCAGATGCTGTTTTAATATTTTTAACTCAGCCCTTGAATTCTTAAGCTTTTTAATTGATTTTTTATGTTTTCTCTGTGTTTTCCTTAATTTTTTAGCACTAACAGCTATTTTGACTTCCAGCTTTCTTAATTCAGTACGAACTGTATTACGTTGATCTTTATTCTGGGTTAACGCAGACAGTACATTACTAATTTTATCGCGAATACTATCAAGGCGTTGCTGATAATCCGAAGCTGTTTCTGCCGCAATAGAACAGGGTATAGCCACTAACAGGCAAGAGAAAATGAAAAATTTCAGGTTATTAAATCTATGCATATTGTTGAATACAATCGTATTTTAGTGTTTACTAACTCACGCTTCATCATAAAAAGCCAATATTAATAAAAAAACACTGGATATGATGATTTAATTTAGTTAAAAAGTATGTATCATTTTATGGTAGATTACTAATATTAGTGAACACAATTTTAGCGGGAAGGTACCCATGGTTGCAAACTTTGAAGAAGGCACACAATTAATGACGCGGGAGGAGGATATTGAACGCGCTTCTCGCTCACTGAAAGCAATGTCACACCCATTACGTCTAAAAATCCTATGTACTCTGCAAGATCAGGAAGTCAGTGTACAGGACATCGTTGATAATGTGGGAACATCACAAAGTAATATTTCTCAACATCTGGCAATATTACGTGACAAAGGCATACTCGCATCACGCAAAGATGCAAACCGAGTATTTTACCGAGTAGGCGATGCCAGAACACTGCGCCTTATTGGTATGATGCAGGAAGTGTTTTGCTCCCAGCGCCTTTTCGACGAGTAATAACAACTTTCTATAAGTCTGTTTAATCAGGCCTGGTTATATAATTAAGACCTCTATTCACACACTGTGACCAGAGGTTTCATAGCTCATCTGGAGAATATAATGGCTCAACTCATGGAGTTCGCCGCGAATAATTTAATACTGGTAGCGGCATTAGCTGTCATTGCCACGCTCATCATCAAAACAGAAATAGGCCTCAAGCTTAATAATATCCCACAGCTGAATACTAATGAAGCTGTGCGCCTGATGAATGACGACAATGTTGTAATACTCGATGTTCGAGAAAACAATGAATATAACGAAGGCCATATTCGTGATTCAGTGCATGTCCCTATGACAGCACTGGTTAAACGCCTGAGCGAACTCGACAAACATAAAAACAAACAAATTTTAGCTTACTGTCGATCAGGTAGTCGCTCAAACAGCGCCTGCCGCACCCTGAGCAAACAGGGTTTTGAGCATGTAAGCAATCTTGCCGGTGGCATTATGGGTTGGTCCAGTGCCAACCTGCCCGTCACCAAAAAATAACTAACCTTTAAAGAAACCCCCATGTCCCAGGCCAATATTACCGTTTATTACGCTCCTTTCTGCCCATATTGCGGATGGGCTAAACAATTACTTAAAAACAAAAATGTCGAATTTACATTAATCAATGTAAATGACGCTCAGGAAATCCGCCAGGAAATGGAGCAAAAAGCGGGGCAGACCAGTGTGCCACAGATATTTATTGGTGATACCCATATAGGCGGTTATGATGATATGGCAGCTTTAGATGATAAAGGTGAACTTGACCCCCTTATCGCTGCAGGCTAAAAAGCGCACTTATTTTTCGGGAAGTAAAAAGTAAACAAACAGCTGCTTTTTAATATCTGGCTCGCTAATAAGCAGCGCCATCAGAAGCAAAATGAAATTAGGTATTACGCTAACCCGAATACCGCCCAGAATTACCCAAAATGAAATCCGCATATCTGAGCATCGGGCATTAGCGGCGCCCTTCGTTTAATGTTATTCTCCATCACCAGTCAATTATTCAATTTCAAAATTTACGATTCAGGTTATTAAAAATGAGCGAAGAACAGACACAACAACAATTTTCAATACAAAAAATATTCATGAAAGATGTATCTTTTGAATCACCTAATTCACCTGCTGTATTTACCGAAGGAGAGTGGAAACCTGAAGTAAATGTACAGATCAATACGGAAGCAAAAGCACTTAATGACAGCCTGCATGAAATAACATTAACGATTACGGTTACTGCTAAACAACTGGATAAAACAGCATTTCTAGTAGAAGTAAAACAATCAGGTATCTTCCAGTTGAAAGGATTTGAACAGGAACAACTGGGCGGCATGCTCGGAGCCTACTGCCCTGAAACATTATTTCCTTATGCCCGTGAAGCTGTTTCTGATCTTGTAACAAAAGGCGGATTCCCACAAATGCTGCTGTCACCTGTTAACTTTAATGCCCTGTATATGCAACACCAGCAACAACAGCAGGCACAACAGGACGCTTCGACTGAGACTGCACACTAAGACCACTACTATGCCGGAAAAAAACATTTCAGGTAGAAAGATTGCTGTGCTCGGTGGCGGCTCCTGGGGAACAGCATTAGCTGCCCAGGTCGCCCGTGCTCACCATGATATTGTGTTATGGGATATAAACCCCGAACATATTAAAAACATGCAACAAACTCATATAAACCAGCAATACCTGCCTGATATCCCCCTGCCTGAATCCCTGAAATTTAGCGACCAGCTCGAAAACACTATTCGTAAATCAGATACCTTACTCATCGCAATACCAAGCCATGCTGTACGGGGATTTTTACAGAAAACCAAGCCCTGGATACATAAAAATCAGCATATTGTCTGGGCCACCAAAGGACTGGAAGAGGGCAGTGCAAAACCAGTACATCAAGTGGTTGCTGAAGAACTACCTGATTGCCAGTTCACTGCGGTTGTATCGGGCCCAACATTTGCGGGCGAAGTCGCTAAAAACCTGCCAACAGCTGTCACCGTTGCAGCAAGCAGCCATGACATCGCAAATGAAGTCGCCAGCTTTTTACATTATGGTAACTTCAGGGTATACACCTCCGAAGACATGCTGGGCGTTGAACTTGGTGGTTCACTAAAAAATGTACTGGCTATCGCAGCCGGTATTGCAGATGGCCTGGGCTTTGGTGCCAATACCCGCGCCGCACTCATCACCCGAGGCCTACATGAAATAATGAACCTGGGTCAGGCAATGGGAGCACAAACAGAAACCTTTATGGGCCTGGCTGGCATGGGCGACCTGATACTAACCTGCACAGATAACCAGTCACGCAATCGTCGCATGGGCCTGGCACTGGCTAAAGGCTCAAATATTGAACAGGCAAGAGCACAAATTGGACAGGCCGTAGAAGGCGTAAAAACAGCAAAAGAAGCCTGGTTACTGGCACAGAAATATAAAATTGAAATGCCCATTACAGAGCAGGTTTACAAAGTGCTCTATGAAAACAAAGCACCAAAAGATGCGGTGCATGATTTATTAGACCGACAATCCAGACCTGAATAACTAACGTCGGTATTGCCAGTCTTTTAAGTATCCCTTTCTGCCTGTCTCATGAAGATAATGGTTAATATAATCCGCATTATGACGGGTTAATCGAACACCTTTATTCGTTTCGATATACGCTTCAACACGCATAACATACCAGTAGGCAGCGCTGCTTTTTATATGTAGGTCTTTGTTATCTCGATATATTTATCCCAGAAACGGGCAATATATTCATCCGTAATCTAGCATCCATGTCTTATAATTAACATCAATCAGGATAGGTGTGTATGATGCATAAATCAATAATAACTAAAAAGTGATATACAGAAGTCTATATATCCAGTTTTACCTCGCTTCTGTCTATTTCATGTTATGTGTAAAAAAAATTCTAAATTTAAGATTATAAATTTTGAAATATAGGGCGAATATGCCCAATGATTTTCACGTTGTTAAGCCGATCATTATCTAAGTAGCTTATTTAAACAAATCACCAATCTCACAGCCTAAATTTTTGGTAATTTGATTCAATGTATTAAGAGTTGTATTTTGAGAAATACTCTCTAAACGATTTAATGTCGCTCGACTTATGCCTCAGTATTAAAGAGACACCCATCTTAAATAAAGAAAAAGAAGTTAAATTTTCAGATTATTAATGCTTTAGTTAAGTGCTTTTTAATAAAGTGACTGAAGGAGCCTGCTTAATATCATTGCTTCCTGTTAAAAATAAGTGTTTATTGATTTACAGGCAATAGAAGAATCAATCACAGATTGACAATAATTTAATTTAACGGATACCAATTTAGTTAGGTAAAATAAAATTTACAACTACTTAAGCAGGGGGTACGCTTATAACCTAATTTTAAGCAAGCCTGTTTTAGTTTGTTAACCGAACCGACCAGACCCTTTAACTTACTTTCAAAGTGTTGAGTTAAATATAACCAGTTTTCCGATTCAATATTTAATCGTTTTAAAATGAGCGGGGTGTTCTGGTTTATAAAGCCTCGCTTGTCATCACGTATTATACGTCCGGTTTGATCTACCAGCTCGATATAGTCCTTTAATGAAAAAGACAGACCCTGTACCCTATTAGCGCGTACGTTGCCTGCGAAAGGAAGTAGCTTTGATGCAGGGTGTTGGCTTTTATGTTTTGTTTTTAGCTGTTCGATGCGTTGTTTGATTGAAGTGTAATCAGAGGCTTCAGGTGTTTTTGCCATAACAGATCGTATGGGGTTTAAATCAACATAAGCCATACAGGTTAATACGGCTGCTTCATCTAACAGGGCCTGTGATTTAAAGCGCCCCTCCCAGAAACGCCCCGTACAGTTATCTGCTTTATTTGCGCCTCTGGCGATATATTCATTTAACACACCCATAAAGCGACTTAAATCCATTAACTGTTTTCGCCATTGAGCAACGGTGTCTTTTAATACCTTCATCTGGGATTTAAGTAGCGTTTCATTTTTAAGGTAGCATTGTGAAAGGAAGGTGCCTTTATAACACTTATGCCATTGCTCAATTACTTCATTAAATGACCAGTTGAGGGTTTTATCCCTGTTAATGTGCAGTACCAGATGGTAGTGATTAGACATCACACTATAGGCACAGATATCCAGTGCAAATATATCGCTTAGCTCAAGTATTTTATTCTCGATTAACTGGCGTCTGTATTCGTAGTCTTCGCCTGTATTGGGATCAATACCACATAAATAAGCACGGCGGACACAACGTGATACACAGTGATAATAAGGGGTCGCTTCTAAAGACACTTGAGCATAGCGGGGTTTTGGCATGGTTAGCTCCCAGTATGTACAGCGGGGTGGATGTTTGAGATGGATTTGACGTTACGCTTGCCTATTGTAGTTGTCAAATATTAGAATGGGTGTCTGATTAACTATTAACTTATAACTAGTATCGAAGAAGCAGAAGCTGAAACAAACAAAATCAGGGAGACACGATGTCAACATTAGAAACAACAATGACTAAATCGCAGGCGAAGTCTATTCTTAGAGAGAATAATAAAATAGCCAAAGCGGTTATATATTTAAAGAAACTTGATAAAGAAATGATATATCGAATGGGAAAGAAAAGTGACAACCGTATAACAAGAGTTCGTCATCATGAAGATGACAGACCAATGACTCAAGTAAACAGAAGAACAAAACAAATTGAATCAAAACGAAACGAAATAATAACATATGGTGAAAACAACAAGCTTCATGTACTAGAAAAATCTGGAGGTGTTTCATTGTTTGATGCTATAAGTCCAAAACTAAAATTAAATAGAAAAGATTGTTGGTACTTCTTACCTAAAAATGCAAAGATTCCAAAAGAAATAATAATAGCTAAAGATATCGAACCAGATGCGTATGGCCACTTCCATTACGCACTTCAACCAGCTTATAATATGCTTATGTCTACTTTTAAAGAAAAACTTACCGAAATTGGCGACCAAATGAGAGCAATATGAGTATTTCAAGAGAACTAACTTTTAAAGAAATATCCTATATTCGTGCAGCACTCGAAGGCTATATTGGGCTTTTAAATCAAGATATAGAATCCAATGATTTAAGCGGTGATGAAAGGCTAGATACTCAAGAAGATATAGTATTCTATGATAAAATATTATACACATTTCAAAAAGCTGAAAAACAATCAACAGACCTACATGAAGTTCAGTCAATATCGTTAAAACAACGAGATAAGTAAAATTAAACAAAGATATTAAAATGGGTGTCTGGTTAACTTAATAAGTGCGCTTAAAACAGTATCTACTTTTCATGGGTAACATCAGTGTGCATTCATACTGTTTTGATCATGAGTTTAATCGTTGTCGATATGCTGAAGGTGTCATTTTTATCCGTTTCTGGAATAGGCGACGAAAAACAGTATCATCTGAGTAGCCCAATGCCAACGCTATATCTTTTATCGATTTATTAGCATTACTCAAAAGCGTACATGCGTGGTTAATACGAATATTGTCGATGAATGCTTTAGGTGTTTCTCCGGTAAGGCTTTTTAATTTCCTGTTTAGCGTACGTTGAGAGACAGCCATAGATTTGGCTAAGTCTAGTGTGCTCATATGAAGGTAGTGCGCCTGGCGAATAGCGTGTTCAGCTTCAGCTAAAAATGGGTCTTTTGAAGTCAGGTAACCTTGCGGAACGTACAAATTTTGAGATTTTGGAATAGCGTCAACAACTGAAAAATCGGCTATTATTTTAGCCGTGTCTGCTCCTGCTAACTCTCTAATAACATATAGTATGATATTTACCCATGACAATGGGCCTCCTGCGGTAACAATGCGTTGACTGCTAATTAATTCGCTAGCCCATACAGCGTTAGCCTTTGAAAATCGCTGTCTTAATTCATCGTGTAGCCACCATGTTGTTGTACACCGGCGACTATTTAGTAAACTGGCTTCACCTAGAGCAAATACTCCGCTGCATGAACCACATAATAGCGCACCTTTTTTATATTGATGAGCAAGCCATGAACGAGTTTGTTTATTTGTAATTTTTTTCGGAGGGTGGCCTTGAGTATCAGGTACAAAACCTGGGATAAGAATGGCATCACAATGGTCGATTGAAGCAAAATCGGTGTCAACTGATATAGTGCATCCCTGCCCATCGGTAATGGGCTGTCCATCATGGCTGGCTATAATAACTTGAAGGTTCCATGGGGCTTCCAGGTTTTGTTCAGTCCTCATTTTTTGAATAAAATTCAATCTGCTTAAAGACAATACATCAGCCATACCCATCAAAGCAGAAGGCAGGGCGTTATTGAATGCAGCGATGACAATGATGGACATAGTTATAAAAAACTTTAATTGGCAATAATTGCATGTACGTTGTCTTTTTTGCCACTCCCTGTCAACATTGTTATTCGGATATAGTCTCATCTCAATCCACAAATAAGGAAAATACAATGAGTAATTCTAATGTTGCAATATTAGCTATGCTAGAAGCGAAACCTAAAAAGGCGCAAGAACTTGAAGATTTTTTAAAAGAGGCACTTCTATTGGCAGAAAAAGAGCCGGATACATGTACGTGGTTTGCATTAAAACTTGGGCCTTTGAGCTTCGGAATTTTTGACACGTTTAAGGATGATGAAGGTCGTCAGTTGCACTTAAATGGCCCCATTGCGGCAGCTCTAATGGCTAATGCAGAAGAATTGTTATCAGTAGCTCCAGATATTAAACAAATAGAAGTGCTAGCAGCAAAAGTTGAATAATCAGCCTACTTAATCCATAGTCCTACATTATTCAGTTAAATAGTAATCACCTAACAAATGCATAAACTCGAACTTGAGTACGTTGTCATTTTTGCAAAAACACGCAAAAAACTGCCATCATACTCAAGTCGGTTATACAGGTGTTAGGCAACAGGGAGGGAAGGGGAAATGAAACTACATCATATAAAAATACCTGCGTACAAAAGAATGTTCAGGATTTATATAGCGTTATGTTTATTCTTAGTTTTTACGTTATTGAGTGTAGGGTCGGACAATGATAACCGGGCATTCATCTTCTTCGTGGTGGTGAGCTTAATGATGCTTATAGGTTTTTTTGTTTTAACCGACACTTCGCATATCAAACTCAGTGATGATGCAATCTCCGTCTGTTCACTACTCTTCGAGTATCAATTAAAGTGGCACGAAATTGAGTGGCTAGAGATTGGCCTACAAGGTACATTTGTTTTCCATGGAAGAAACGGAAAGCAGCTTGTAGTGCCTCCTCCAGAAAGATGGTTAAACTCCGAGAAACCGGGCGTTAGCGAATTCTTCGACAAGCAAATAGACTCCATTGAAATGGACATATCTCACAGCGATACTGCGGATGAAACAGCTCACAGAAATGTTAAGGTAAAAAGCGCATCGGGTGTGGTGATGTTGATGAGCAAGGCGTTATGTTTAAAAGATTAAAATGCTAACTAAACAAGACACCCACCTTAAGTTAAGGGGTTTATTCCTGTTAATGCGCTGCATCAGGTCGTAGTAATTAGACACCACGCTATAGGCGTAGATATCTAGTGCAAAAAATCATTTAAGACAAGTTTCTTATCTTCTATTTACTAACGTCAGTATTCATAATTCTCGTCTGTATTAGGGTCAATGCCACATAAATAAGGACAAAAGAGATCGCATCTAAAGACGCTTGAGCATAGCAGGGTTAACTCCCAGTATGTACAGCGTAACAGGTATTTGAGGTAGATCTGACATTACGCTTGCCTATTGTAGCTGTCAAATATTAGAATGGGTGTCTGATTAACTAATATGATTAACTATATTAACTATATTAACTATATTAACTATATTAACTATATTAACTATATTAACTATATTAAC
>JADGFA010000047.1 GCA_016744065.1 Gammaproteobacteria bacterium | reverse complement strand
AATGTGAATAGTATTTAGTCATGTTATACCTCTATTATCCAGATAATTTATGACGCCTAGGATATAGTGGTGCACTTGATTTTTGAATATGGGCCACTACATTGTGCCCGAAAATGATGCCAAGTTAGGCCCACAAACAAGAGAAATTAATCGAGTTGAAATAATATGTGATTCATGTCAAAAGACTCTCAAATTAAAGCCAGACTTTGGTGATCAAAATATTACAGTTAATGGTGCTATTAGCTACAGTGAACCGTGCCCTAATTGTGGTGGAAAAATGCAATCAAAATCAGGCAAATACGTATTTGTAAATGGTGAGTTAATTGAAGAAAAAGGCTAATAATACGTTAATGTCGCTTCGCTCGGACAAGTAAAAAGCGGCTTGCCGCATAACTCAGCGTTGATATGATTCCCCCTGTCAACAGGCAATAGCCATCTAAACCAAAATATCATTTTTTGGTTAATGATGTCTAATTAAAAAGGTCTGGAAATATTGGTTTGAGCTTTTCAGAGCAACGACAGTTAATCTGTTGCTCTGAAAAATGAGTTAATTTGAAGCTATTCCCTTAAACTTGATCTCTAATTTCTCTGTTACAGGGTGTAACACTCATAAATTTATTTTTTAATTACATATTTATGAGTGTTAGAAGTATATTAATCTCTAGCATCAAAAATTAGCTCATCCATTATTTTTTCTATATAAGATTTACTCTTTAATAGTTTCTACTTTTTCAATAATAACGTCAGATACAGGAATATCTCGGCTAAACATGCCTCGGGCACCTGTTTTTGAGTTTTCGATGGTGTCGACTATATCCATGCCTTTTGTTACTTTACCAAATACAGCGTAACCCCAGCCACGCATTGATTTTCCCGTGTGGTTGAGTGAGTTATTGTTTACGGTGTTTATAAAAAACTGTGCTGTTGCTGAGTGGGGTTCGTTTGTTCGTGCCATGGCGATGGTGCCACGGTCATTTTTAAGGCCGTTGAAAGCTTCATTTTGAATAGGACTTTTTACCTGTTTACGTTGTAAGTCTTTATCAAAACCACCACCCTGAATCATGAAGCCTTTTATGATGCGATGAAATATAGTGCCGTTGTAATAGTCGCTTTTTGCGTATTGTAAAAAGTTTTTAACAGATTCCGGTGCTTTTTGTCTGTTCAGTTCTATTTCAATATTTCCCTTGTTTGTGACAATACGAATTTGTGGGCTGTCACTGGAAAAAGCAGTTAAAGGTAATGTAAGAAGAGAGAGTATCATTAATATTCTAGTTAGCATTTTGGGGCCTTTTAATTTGTCCATGTTCATTTTCGGGGTTCAATTATTTTCATAAATAATGAAATGACTTCATCTACTAAAATAGCAACGGGCATTTCCTGGAAGCGATCTGCTTGTTGTACGCATTTTTGTAATAAAACTTCACGTATTATACCCTGATATATTAAAGCAGTGGCTTTTGCATTGATAGGGTGTATTTTTTTCTGGGCCTGTAATTCTGCCAGGTTAAATTCAATATAGTCGGTAAAGCTTTTCCATCGATTTAAAAAGAATTCCTGACTGGCTTCAGAGCCTTCAAGCTGTGAATGCATTTCCATTTTAAGCATATCAGGATGACTCATAATACTTGAAACAAATACCGTGGTCATACTTCTTAAGACTTGTTCAAAGCCAATGTCATTCGCAACAACTGCCTCTACGTATGATTCTCGTGTTGCCGAAAATTCATGGAGTACTGCTTCATAAAGCTCATCTTTGGATTCAAAATGTCGGTAGAGTATAGCTGGGCTAACGCCTACTTCTTTAACGATTTCGTCTATGGATACACCGTGAAAACCGGCTTGTGCGAACAGGCGTTTAGCAACCTTTATGATGGAGGCGCGACGCTCTTCTGCTGAAAGTCGTTTAGCCACTTTTTTGGTTTTTACTGTTTAGATAAATAAAAAAGGCACCTGTGTTAACTGGTGCCTTTTAAAATTCAGAGTCTATTAAGACTTTTTGATCATGAATTCAAAAGCACCATCTACTTCAGCGCTAGACAGTAATTCATTACCTGTCTGATTGCAGAATGCTTCAAAATCTTTGACTGAACCAGGGTCAGTAGCAATAATTTTTAGTACCTGTCCAGCATTCAGTGCAGTGATTGCTTTCTTTGCACGTAGGATAGGAAGAGGACAGTTAAGTCCTTTTGCGTCTAATTCAGCGTCGAAACTCATGGGGTTTCTCCTTATAAATGTATATTACAGATTATGATATATCGATCAAGTTAGTGATCGTTCACTAACAATACGGATTGAGGCTTTAATTGTCAAGAGCAAAGGTATGGTAAAATACAGGTGATAGGTCTATAGAGATAATTTAAATAAACCAATAAAAATCAATATGTTATGAGTGATAAAATATCTAGAAATATACAATATTGTCCCTGTGGTAGTAAAAAAAATATTAATGAGTGCTGTTTGATATTTATTTCAGGGAGGGGATTTGCTCTTAGTGCTGAGTTATTAATGCGTTCACGTTATACAGCGTATGCTCTGGGAGAGGTGAGGTATATTACAGATACCTGGCATAGTAGTACTCGCCCAGTTAATCTCATGCTGGAAGAGTCAGTAGTGTGGACGGGGCTACAGGTACTGGCGAGCACGATAGAAAAAAATAATGAGGCTTATGTTGAGTTTATTGCTGCTTTTAATAATGCTGGGGTCATGGAACAAATGCATGAGCGCAGTCGTTTTCTGTTTGAGGAAGGGAGCTGGTTTTACGTGGATGGTGAGCAGCTTGAATCAGAAACACAATATAATGCAAAAAAACCGGGACGTAATGAATTGTGCTATTGCGGTAGTGGTCGAAAATTTAAGAAATGCTGTGGAAAAAATTAACTATATTGTTAAGTCATTAGTAAAATATTACCGTTTTTATCTACTTCTATCTGTACAGTTGTCAGACCATTGCCATTACAGGGTCCTCCTACGCAGTCACCACTTTCTATATTAAATAAAGCGCCGTGAACGGAGCATTGTATGTAGTTCTTTTCGTTATCAAGAAAATCATCTTCCTGCCATTCAAGATTGATACCTGCGTGGGGGCACTGATTCTCATATGCGTAGACTTTTCCGTCTTTTTTTATAATAAATAAAAGGCGTTCTTTACGTCCCTGTTTCAGGCTAAATCCTTTTGCTCCCGGGTCATCAATATCATTTATATGGCATAATGGATCAGTCATCGTGTCTCCTGTATGAGTGTTAGTCTGGGAAGTTGGTCTGATTTTCTGGAATGCTTGATGAGGGAATTATAAGCTGATCAAATCCGTTTTGCTGACATTTATTAGCTGCGAGTCTACAGGCAAAATTAAGAGCCTGTTTAATATTGTTTTGCCTGGCCATATTTTTTTTCACCAGGGAAAAAATAAACCCTGCATTAAATGTATCTCCAGCACCTAATGTGTCCACAGGGTTTTGAAGTGTAAAAGCGTTCTGGTGTATGATAGTTGCGTTAGCATATGCCCATGCGCCCTGTTCTCCCCAGGTGCAGGTAATTATTTTATTATTGTATGATTTTGCAAAGTGTTGAAGACAGTCAGAAGCATTAGTAAAGCCCCGAGACTTGGCAAAGGGTTTAGATATAAATAATACATCTGCGTAGGGCATGATGTTATCAATATAAGCTCGATTTTTTTCAAGTTCGATAGATATTGGTTTGTTAAATGTTTTAGTATATTTGAGCATTTGATGGAGTTGAGTACAATCTCTTGCTTCAAAGTGTAGCCAGTCATAGGGAAATAAATCGAGCTTTGTAAAATCGCTTGCCTGAAGCTCGTCTAAATCACGATAATGGACAATACTACGTGAGCCGTTTTGTTCATTCAACGTAATATAGGAAGTAGGTGTTTTGCTTTGTTTCTGGACAGGGCACAATGTGGTGTCGATTTGCCGTTCTTCTAGTAATGAATAAACCAGTCTGGCATTGCTGTCATCTGCACGCTTCGCAAGTAAGTGTGCATTTATGCCCAGTTGTTGTAATACAGTGGCGCTGTTAGCTGCATTTCCACCGTTTCGTATAAATTGTTTTAATGCTCTGGTTTCACTGTTTTCAGCGGGATAGTGATCTAGTTGATTAATGATATCAAGTGTTGCAATACCGGTGAGAAGTATATGGGTCATTGTGGTATGTTAATGGTAATAAAAATATAAATAATACAGGAGAAGCAGAAATGTTAAAGGATATTAGATTATGGATGGTATTAATATTATTGGTTAGTGTGGTAGCTGCCTGTGACGATGATTTAGGTCGTAGTCCTGATCCTGTGCCTTCTGACTCAGTGGGGAACCCTGAGCTACAGGCAAATATAGAGGTTGTTAAGGGTTCGGATAATAGTGCAATCGTCATAGCTAAGATAACAGCAGTTAACCAGGCCACAAGTTTAATTGTTGAGCTGGTTGGTGACGATCGTCTGTTGTTTTCAAAGGATGAATCAGTTGAATCATTATTATTACAAAGAGAACAGGGGCTATTTTCTGCGGCGGTAAATATTGGTGAAAAGTTAACTGAAATGAAAGTAAGGGAACCTTTGAGAAATGAGCCGGAATATTTTTCTACAATAAACAATGTAAATGACAATACGCAATTTTATGTTAGTTTATTAAGATCTGAAGATGCGTCTGTTTTTAGTACCAGGGTAACCCTGCCTGAGCCATTTGAACTGTCTCTTCCACAGGACGGGCAATCAATTAGCCGTACGCAGGCAATACTTATTAGTTGGGATAATGTCAGCACAAATACAATGGAGTTATTTATTAGCGGAGAATGTGGCTCGACGGATAAAGTAAATAAGGTGATTGCGATAGGCACGGATACTGGGCAGTATTTGCTTAATTCAAATGAGTTTAGTGGAGAGATAGAGTTTCCATTGGTGAGTACATGTGATTTGAATTTAAGTGTAAAGCGCTTACGCACAGGTAGTTTAAGTTCAGAATTCGGCATGGGAGGTAGTGCCTCTGGTGTGCAGCAGGTAACAAAAAGAATAATATCAACACCATAGAGTGGGAAAAATAATGGAATTTAAAATAAAATTTATAGTTGGCTTTTGTATTTACCTGTTTATTAATAATGTTTATGCAGTGCAGGAAAATGCAGGATTAGATGTTGTAAAAAAAGAATTTCGTATAGGTTATATGGCAGGAAACAGTGATACAGATATATCGGCTATAGATTCTGCTTCTTCAAAATCGATATATCTTGATATGGATATAATTAAGTACGTTTCTTTCCGGGCGGCTTATAATGAGGTAGATGATTTTTCAACAAATACAGCCTCGGTAATAAATCTGGATTATTCTGAAGTTTTAAACCTGGGCATAAACTTTTCATATGTGAATTCCGGGCCTGTTACACCGTATATTGGTTTGCGGCTAATTGGCTGGGAACTGGATGTTAGCGGAGTAGGGGAAAACCTGGGTGAGGCAGATGGTACTGAAATAGGTGGGGCTGTAGGTGTACGGGTAGATGTTGGACGTTTAATAGGTTTGAATCTGGAGTTTACTCAGGTTAATGATGTTGAAGGCACAGATGTTAAGCACTTGCAATTGGGTGCTTATGTGCGATTTTAAAAGTTGAGAAATATATAGTGAATATAAATGTAGTATATACAGGTTTGTTTGTTTTACTGATGCTGTCAATATTGTTGTGGTGGTTGATTAATCAATTGCGTCTGGCTAAGACTCAGATGCAGCAGTTAATTATTGAAAAAACATCTGATGCTCAAAAATTACAGTTAATACAGGCAACTGATAATCAGACAAAGTTATTAGATCGTATTAATGATTTGCAGGGTCGGCAGGAACGACGGATAAATGAATTAAGTAATGAATTATCTATAAAGCTGGGTAATAGTAATGACTTGCTTCAGCAGGGCCTGAATAAACACCGTGAAAAATTTGATGCTCGGCAGTTAGAAGGACTGAGTGTTCAGCAGAAAAATTTAACCCAGGGTATGGGCGAAGTTCGCAAACAGGTAACAGAAGCACTCACACAAAATGGAAATGAATTAGGTAAGAAGGTGGATGCGTTAACGCATTCAACAAATGAGCGCTTAAAAGAAATTTCAGGCCAGGTGGATAAACGCCTTAATGAAGGGTTTGAGAAAACAACCGCAACATTTACCGATGTGGTGAAACGTTTAGCGCAAATAGATGAGGCGCAGAAAAAAATTACGGAACTATCTGGTAATGTGGTGAGTCTACAGGAAGTGCTTGCAGACAAAAGATCAAGAGGTGCTTTTGGTGAGGTGCAGTTAAATTCGCTTGTTCGTAATGTAATGCCTGAAAATAGTTTCTCGTTTCAATATACGCTTAGTAATAATATGCGTGTTGACTGTATGCTGTTTTTACCAGAGCCTAGTGGAAATATTTGCATTGATTCTAAATTCCCACTGGAATCATTCAGGCGAATGACAGATATAGAATGTGTAGAAACGGACAGAATAGCCGCAGAAAAACAGTTTAAAAAAGATATAAAAAAGCACATAAATGATATAGCAGGGAAATATATTATTAGTGATGAAACCTCTGATGGTGCTGTTATGTTTATACCCGCTGAAGCGGTGTTTGCAGAAATACATGCACATCATTATGACCTTGTAGAAGAGGCGCAACGTGCCAGAGTATGGCTGGTTTCTCCGACAACGTTAATGGCAGTGTTAACAACAGCCAGGGCAGTATTAAAAGATTCGGCGACCAGGAAACAGGTGCACTTAATACAGGAGCACCTTGTTGCCCTGTCAAAAGATTTTTCACGTTTTCAGACAAGAATGGATAATTTGTCTAAACATATAGAGCAGGCGAATAAAGATGTTAATGATGTTAATACATCTGCCCGAAAAATAAGTTCTCGATTTGAGAAAATTGAAAAAGTAGAGTTGCTGGATGAAAATCCTGAGCAGGTACTGTCTTATGATTCCGAAAACAGTCCAAAAGATAAACAGTCTGAATAAAGAAATATAACAAATGGTAGATGATAATAAGTTATCGCAGAATAAAATAACGAGTGCCTGTGTTTCCTCAAAAAAACAGTTTCCTCTGGTTTTTATTATAATTTTTCTGGCACTGACGGTGTCGCTCCTGTTATATTTTTTCAAGCCTGAAGCAGATAAAATAGAGGTTCAGGATGAGCCGCCTCTGGCTGAGTTTATTATTGCAAATGTAGAATCAATAGCGGTTCCTGTTGCATCTCAGGGAAGTATAAAGGCAAAAATTCATATTAAGCTGGTAGCTGAAGTCAGTGGTCGTGTAACACGCATGGCAAAATTAAAATTTGATGGGGGGTTCTTTAAAAAGGGAGACTTATTACTCAGCATTGATGAAACTGATTACCGATTAGCAATATCTCGTGCAAAAGCACAGGTTGCTGCAGCCAGGCAACAGTTAGTTAGAGCAGAAACAGAAGCGGGACAGGCCAAATATGATTTGCGGCAAATTGGTCGAGACCCATCTAAATCTACATCTTATGCTTTGCGTGAGCCCCAACTGGCTGAAGCAAGAGCAAATTTGCAGGCAGCACAGGCTGATTTAAAAATATCAGAGCTACAGATGCAACGTACAACTGTTAGTGCACCCTTTGATGGCAGAGTCGTTAGTAAGCAGGTAGATATAGGGCAGTATGTAAGTGCAGGTACATTATTAGCGGATATTTATTCGACAGAATCCGTTACTGTAAGGCTACCACTGAGCTTACGGCAAACGGAGTTATTAGGAATAAAGTTGCGCAATAATCAACAGCTGATTCAAACTATGAAAATAAACCTTATTGCAAATAGTACATCGAAAAAGCATCAGTGGATGGCAAAGTTTAGTCATACAGAAGGTGAAATTGATGTGCGTAATCGACTCGTGTATCTAGTTGCGGAAGTGGATTCACCTTATGTTAAAAAATTAGAATTTATTGACAGGCCGCCATTAACACCAGGTATGTTTGTAAAAGCGGAAATAACTGGCTTAGAGCAAAGTACTGTCAAGTTACCTCGTTCAGCACTCAGGTATGATGAAAATGTCTGGTTGCTCGATGAATTAAATCAGTTGCAGAAAACCCCAGTTGAGATACTTAATAAAGATCGTAATTATATTTATGTGAAAACTGGCTTGAGTCAGGGTGACAGGGTAATAATAAATTCAATTGATTTCCCCCTTAATGGAATGAAGCTGTCGCCATTACTCATTAATTCAATGTCTTCGAAAACAGCCAAAATATCCCATGAATAAACTTATTGCCTGGTTTGCCGAAAATCAGGTTGCAGCTAATTTAACCATGTTCCTGATTGTCGTTGCCGGGGTGTTATCACTACAGAATACGCGTAAAGAACTGATTCCAAATATTTCACTGGATACAGTTAATGTCAGTGTTTTTTTTCCAGGGGCATCACCTGATGAAGTTGAAAAAACAATTTGTATACGCATTGAAGAAAATATTTTTGATATTGAAGGTATTCGAAAGTTAACCAGCAAGGCATCAGAAGGTGCCTGTAATGTAGCTGCCAGTATTGAATCAAATTATAAATCACGTGATGTTATGGATGAAATAAAATCACGGATTGATACTATTTCTACTTTTCCTGAGCAGGCTGAACGCGCTCAAATACGTGAAATAAGTATTAAAAGCAGTGTTGCCAGTGTTGTGATTTCAGGTGATGTTGATGAGCATACCTTAAAGCGTGTAGCCGAAACAGTGCGGGATGAGCTAACTGAAATTAAAGGGATAACTCAGGTTGAGCTTTCTAATGCACGTGATTATGAGCTTTCCATCGAACTGTCTGAAGCCAGTTTACATGAATATGATCTGGATTTTGATGAGGTTGCTAAAGCGGTTCAGTCGGCATCATTAGATTTGCCTGCGGGGCACCTGAAAACCAGTAGTGGTGATGTGTTATTACGGACACAGGCACAGGCTTATACAGGTGAGGATTTTGGCCAGTTAACTTTAAGGGCAAATCAGGATGGTAGTTCAATTAAGCTTGCTGATGTTGCTAATGTTATTGATGGCTTTGAAGATGTTAAATTTAAGGGCGAGTTTAATGGCAAGCCGGGATTACTGGTTACCGTATACAGGGTGGGTGAACAGAACATACTGGATATTTCGGATAATATTAAAAAATACGTAGAAAGAAAAGCACCCCAGTTGCCCAATGGTATTGAATTAAATGTATGGCAGGATAAGTCCAGCTATTTTAAAAGCCGTATGTATTTATTAATTAGAAATGCGATGACAGGGTTGTTGTTAGTGTTTTTAATTCTGGTTCTTTTCCTACGGTTACAGCTGGCGTTCTGGGTTAGTCTGGGTATTCCTATATCATTTATGGGGGCGTTCTGGTTATTACCTCATGTTGATGGTTCAATTAATATGGTGTCTATGTTTGCCTTTATTCTGGTGTTAGGAATAGTGGTGGATGATGCAATTGTTGTAGGGGAGAACATTCATAAAAATCATCTTAAAGGTAATCTGGGACTAAAGGGTGCAATTGAAGGTGCGCAGGAAGTATCAAAACCGGTGATATTCGCAGTGTTAACCAGTGTTGTTGCATTTATGCCGATATTGTTTTTGCCGGGTGCAGAAGGGAATTTGTGGAAGATGATTCCGCAGGTCGTCATATTGACATTATTATTTTCATTGGTGGAATGCCTTTTTGTTTTGCCTGCTCACTTAGCCATAATAAAAACCCATGAGAGAAAAGAAAATAAATTTACTCGTTTTCAGACAGGTTTTTCAGATTGGCTGGAAAATTTTATTGATACTGTTTATCGACCTTTTTTATTAAAAATACTCAACTGGCGTTATGTTACTTTATCGGCATTTGTTGGCGTTTTTATTGTATTTGTTGCGGTACTGTATAGTGGATGGATTCACGTTTTATTTTTTCCAAAAGTAGAGGGTGATATTGCGATTTCAAGTGTTAGTTTTTCTCAGGGAACACCGGTAGAAAAAACAGAAATGGCAGTTGATAAAATAGAGATGGCTGCATTGCAGTTGCAGCAACAATTAAAGTTACGCACGGGTGAAAACCAGATTGAGAATATTATTTCAACTGTTGGACTGCAGGTAATGGGTAATAGGGGCGTTAAAGGAGATCATGTTGGTGAGGTTTCGTTATCATTACGCGCTTCGGAAGACAGAGAGATTAGTAGTGCTGAAATTATTAACTTATGGCGTGAAGCAGTGGGTGAAATTTCTGCAGCGACACAGTTAACATTTCAGTCGAGTTTAAGGGACTCAGGGCCGGATATTAGTATTGACCTTACTGGGCGTAATACAGATGAATTATCTATTGCAGCAAATGCATTAAAAAAGCAGTTGCAACAATATAATGGTATTTATGATATCCAGGATAGTTATGAAACAGGGAAAAAAGAAATACGCTTACACCTGAAACCTGAGGCTGAATATTTAGGTATAAATGCCAGTTTACTTGCGCGTCAGGTGAGACAGGCTTTTTATGGCGAAGAAGTGCAGCGTATACAAAGAGGGAGGGATGATGTTCGGGTATTTGTGCGTTACCCCAGGGGACAACGTCAGTCTTTGTATTTTCTGGAAACCATGTTTATACATCTGAATGATGGTGTTGATGTGCCATTAAGTGAAGTAGCAGATATTGAATACTCTTCAAGTCCATCTGAGATTTTGCGTATTGATAGAAAGCGTGTCGTTACGGTGAGTGCCAGAGTCGATGAAAATCGTGTTGCACCGGCACAAATTAAAGAGAGTTTAAATAAAGATTTTTTAGATGTTATGGATAAAAAGTTTGCTGGTGTTAAGTGGAGCAAGTCGGGTAGCCAGAAAGATCAGGATGATATGATTGGTGCTATGGTTAGGGGCTTTATTCTAGCTCTAATTGGTATTTACGCCTTAATGGCGATTCCCTTTAAGTCCTATAGTCAGCCGTTAATGGTTATGAGCGCTATTCCTTTTGGTTTAATCGGCGCCATATTGGGGCATATATTACTGGGACTGGATATTAGTCTGTTATCGCTTAGTGGCATGATTGCGGTTGCTGGTGTTGTCGTTAATGATAACCTCGTACTGGTTGATTATATTAATCGAAAACGAGATGAGGGTGTTGAGTTAAGTCTGGCTATTCGTGAGGCAGGTGCTACGAGGTTCAGACCCATTATCTTAACTTCATTGACCACGTTTGCGGGTTTAACGCCTTTGATGCTGGAACGTAGCGTGCAGGCTCAGTTTTTAATACCTATGGCGGTGTCGCTGGCGTTTGGTGTGATGTTTGCCACGATTGTTAGTTTGTTACTGGTGCCTGCCAGCTATTATATTCTGGAAGATCTTAAGGGGTACTTTACAGGGCGTCGGGTTTAATTTTTACAGGGGGGGATTTATTTCCTGCTTTTAGTCATATTCTGACAGCGTTAAATTCAATTTCAGGCAAAGCATCATTTCAACGCCTATACTCATGCATTCATCCTGTAAAAACAGGAAATTTAAAGGTTTTTCTATTAATTGATGGGGGGCTCTGTGTGTTGTAGCTGTACCTGTGGCTGCTTCTAAAGTCAGGGACTAATCTATTTGTAGAAAAAACTGTTACTGAAAGTTAGAGAGTCTATAGACGGGCTTTAGAAATCCATCGGGGGTATGCATGGAAAATCAGGATCAACAAGAGCGCCGGAATGCACTACGTTATGAATTAAAAGAAGCGCTCAATATGAAGATTGTCTTCTCCTCAGAAAACCCGGGGTTACTGGGTAAGACGTTATGTGGTTCAACGATTGATGTGTCTGCTTCAGGATTGCGCATTGAACTGAACCAACAAATTAAAATTGATAGTGTTCTTGATGTATGGGTAACCTTGAAAGAAACTGAAAAAAAGTACTTTCTTACGGGGAATGTGCGTTGGTGTAAGGTAATGGATGTAGGGGGATATTTTCAGATTGGCGTGGTTTTGCGTGAGCGTTCAGATACGGTAACTGATCTGGATAGCTGGCAAGCCGCATTTAAGGGTAGTTAATGCCTAAATCATGTCGATTTTGTAAAACAGTTTCTAGTCCACAGTTTTTAATTGTGGCCTTAGCTGTATTTCTTATTTATTTTAGTGTCTGGGCAAATTAATGGATGGCAGATATTGTTTAAAAAGGCATGTTCAGTATTATTATGCTGCGATTAATGCTCTTTTACTTATGTAGAAACGTTATATACTGTTCTTGTATATGATCTTTGATTGAAGCTTTCAGGGCTTTAAAATATTCGGGTTAGTGGAGGCAGATATGTCAGAACAACATCCGGTTATTGCGGTTACTGGTGCCAGTGGTGCTGGAACAACAGCAGTGCAACAAGCATTTAAAGAAATCTTTTTTAGACAGAAAATTAATGCTGCTTTTCTTCAGGGGAGTGGTTTTTTACGCTATAGCGAAATAGAAAGCGAAAAATACATATCACAGTCTCTGGCTGATGGACGACATATTAGTTGCTATGGTCCTGAGTTAAATGATTTTACCAGGTTGCAGAATTGTTTTAGTCATTATTCTGAAACGGGCTGCTGTGACATGCGTTTTAAAGTAACAGAAGGCAATCAGCATCTTTATACTGCTCCAGTAGGTGAGTTTACCGAATGGCAGGAGGGGCCGCTGAATGCGGACTGTTTATTCTACGAAGGCATGCATGGTGGCGTAGTTGCAGAAACCTGGACCAGGAGAAAATCAGATAATAGCGATGACGTCTTAAATGATCGACGCAGTACAAAAATTGATGGTGTGAATGTAGCGCAGTATGTGGATTTATTAATTGGTGTTGTTCCAGCAATTAATCTGGAGTGGATTCAGCGCATACATCATGATCAGATAACGCATAAACAGTCCGCGGAGCAGGTAACGGTAAGCATACTGGAGCAGCTTCAGGATTATATTTACTTCATTGTGCCGCAATTTTCTATTACAGATATTAATTTTCAGCGTATGCCGGTAGTTGATACATCTAACCCATTTGATTTGCAGGCAGTACCAACAGAAAAAGAAAGTATTGTGGTGATCAGTTTTAAAGAGCCATCTAAATACGATATTGAAAATTATTTGCAACGCATTGACGGAGCGTTTGTGTCGGGACGACAGAGCCTGGTTGTTCCGGGAGGGCAGATGAAGCATGCGCTGGACATTATTTGTGCGCCATTAATAGAAAATTTAGTTAACCCTTCTGAATCATAAGTTGAAGACAGTCGCATTACATATGCTTCTATTGCTTTCACAGGATGTCCTGCTGTTGTAGGTACTTTCAGTTGAAGGGGCTGAGTACATAATAAAATAAGGATCAGCGTTCACGGTTACCTTGTTGTAACTAATCATTTAATGCTCCGTTATTAACTGTCTTCGTTGCACTCTACCATTATTAATATGTGTATGGGCATTATTTTATTAAATCCAGTTGTTTCGGTTTTCCGTTTATATTCTAATCTATTTCTAATTGGCTAACTTATTATGTGAGCATATCGATTCAAAACTGTTAAAGCTGATTTTCTGCTGAAGCATTAAAAAGTCATATATTAGCTGCAAGTCTTCAGGTGTTCGTTAGTCTTAAAGAGCGATTCGGTTATTTTTCTATTTCTTTTGAAGAAATAGTATAATTAATATTCTATTTTAAAAATACTTACTTTAAAAGAGATTCTTGGTGCTACCAATAAAATTAACCATAAAGTTTATTGTAAAGATTCGAATGAACATGAAGACTTTTCTGTCACCCACTACGATAGTATTTTATTGCTTATAAAAAATATTTTAAGAAAGCAGAAATGTTCTTTATAGAGAATATGATTTTAAAATGTTTGAATACCCATTATTGATTGTGATAACTCCAGTCTTAGCTGTATTTCTGTATAAACAGGCTGCTGTTATAGCAAATATAGGATACCTTACAAGGTGCTTCTGTTTATATGTGAACACTTAATTAACAGTAGTAAAAAACAATAAACGGCTGAATAATTAGGATGTGGTAGAAAGTTACACCAATTATATTAAAGAAAAAAATGAGTAATAATGCGCTAAGTGTCAGTTATATTTAGATCTTGCTTTCTAGCGTTAATGTTATTTTAGCTGCCATGTGTAAAGGCACCGTACTTAAAATATCACCATCGAAACGGGTAGGGCAATATTATCATATCCATAACCAAGTACCCGAAAGTTTAGGCATAACGTTATCATGTTCTTATAACAAGAATGGGTATAAGGGTAGTTAAAATCATATAAGAACGTTATTGCAGGAGAGCAACAGCATCACTGTTCTGGTAATATTCGTTATTTTAACTAAAAGCTATTTGCATAGCTTGTTAAACTGCACGCAAATATGTGGGGTTAGTGGGTCAGTTTTGGGTGCAATCTAACCTGCATCAGGTCTGTAGACTAAATAGGGTAGAAGTTTTCGGAAATGGAAATGTGTTTTTATATTCTGTGTTTAGGGAAAGAGCGCGCGGCGAATGACTCTCGGGTTTTCAGTTACGAGGAAGAACCCATGCGCCCTTGTGTCAGAGCTCTCCATGAAAACAAAGGGGGAATGCTATGACTTATATATGATATACAGGGCCTTAATCATTTTGCAAATCATAGAAATACACCTATTGCGAAAAAAACAAGCGCCGCAATTAAAATGATTTCATTGATTTTTTTAACTTGCTGACCTTTGTGCAACACCAAGAGCGAAAATATCACTTCAAGAAAAAAAGAAATGGCAATCACAACACTGGCCGCAAACTCAAACTGATACACATGACCTGTCAGCTTTCCTGCAATCAATAACTGTCTTTCAATCAAAACATAGATACCGATCAATAAAAGCACTAAAGCAATCACAATATGCAGGGCAATTGTTTTTTTGCTATGCACGTTTTCTTCAATTCGGATATTTGATTGAATAATTTTTCTTCCATGTCAGAATAGCAATTTTCGACATTTTTTCTTCAAACCTTTTCATTAACACGTCACATAATTTTTGTGGATTATCGCCACCCAAAGCTCGCAGTACCAGTTGTAGTGCCTGTTTGGAAATATTGTTGACTGATATTTCATGGTTTAGCCGGGTAATGACAGGTTGTGAGGTTTCCCTCCATACTTTATGATACTCGTTAATGATCGTCTGTCTGGCAACTAGATCACCCCCTCGAAGATTATTCAATATTCTGATGGAAGATGCAGGTATCGGTTTCTCAAACGCCCATGAGGTAATTGTATAGGCGATGCAACGATAAGCGTACATGCGATGACCAGTTTGATAAGCATCTGCAATGTTGATCATTGTGATGACTGGGAACATAAAAACAGAGATAACCGAAGCACTGTTTGCTGTAAAAGATAATACTCTGCTGCTGGAAAGTGCCGTGTTCATTGCCGGCACTAAATCAGCAACCGACAGGGCATGATCAAAACTCGATACCAAATCAATAGCTTCTTTTAATATTGGTAAATGCCCCGCTGTCGCCTTATAATCACGCCCTAGTAATTCTTTTAGCAATTTTTCTTTTTCCTGGTCTGATGCTCTTCCTTCTTGACTTTTTATATCCATGAATCGGCTCCTTGCACACAATTGAGACTTATGTAAAATTGAATATAAAGGGTACCAACTCATCATGAACTAAACAAGGACTGCTTAATGACCTTTCGCTCCTTTATTCTGCTGTCGGTAGGCTTGCTCTTCATGGCTTATGCTTTTTCACAAGAAAATACCGATAGTGACGCCGGGTTCGAGATAATTTGTCAGATCTATACTGAAGCCTTAAATAGTAATATGACCAAGGAGCAGCGAAGCAATTACATATTCAATAATATTGAAAGCAGAGTCCGTTCCAAAGATGCGCTGGAAGCTCATGATGTCGTTTTTCAAGTCGACCCTGCAGACCGATACATCATATTCAAACAGTCGGCGAAAATTGTGTTAAAGCGCGACTGGCATTGTAAAGCAGTTGAAGCATTGATGCGATAATAACGAACAAGGTTGCGATATATGCTTTAAAAGTATCAAGCTGCTATGACCGCAACGCTTTTGCCATTACCAAATTAAAGTTTCGATTCAGTGTCTGCCTAATGTGCCGCTTAGTTATTTCATAGAGCTTAAATTGCAGCGTATATTTAACGACAGCCTCATACGCTAACAGTAATTTAATGCCTCATCGTCCACTTCATCGCTGAATACATCTGCGCGTTTTAGTAGTTTCTGTATTTGTCCTCTGGGAATATTCCCGTATTTATTCCGTCTTATTTTTACAGGTAGTACATGTGCTTTGTTTTTAGGTTTTCGTGTACCGCCTTCCACTACCCATTTCAAATACTCTGCCTGAATGTCTTCAATAAACACCCGTGCTTTCCAGTGTTGTTTTGTGGCTTTTTGTATCGCGCCCCTTTTTTCGTAAAAGGGGCGGTCGATCAAGTTGACACCACATGATCTTCACCTTTGAGTGCTGGGTACTCTGACAGTTTTAGTCAGTATCAACGTTATTGTAAAGGGTATTTGCTTATGTACCGTATCATCAAAAATTATAGTCAACTGTTTAAGGTTTGACCTGACATTTACGGTGAGGTCATCTATCTGTACGACTCTTACTGTCAGGTATAGCGTTTTATAATGAATTGACTGTGTGCTATCTGACATTTTGCACTGAACGACATGAATGCCTTCTCGTACTGGTCTTAGCTAAATAGCCGATATAATACCCTAGAAAGGCAGACAGAATGCCGGTAGCCCGCCACTTTTCGATTCGGCTTCGGTTTGTTTGAATTATCCTGCTCCGAGTATACTATTCTCGCATTAAATAAGTATGGATTTATTAAAGGCTGGAGAATGTTTTTCAAGTGTATTACTAGCTGTAAGCAGCCTAATGGTGGAATTGATTATCCTTAAATAAATTATAATACCCTGAATAATAAAAAAGACTCGATAAAATAATCGAGCCTTTTTTATTGCTACAGCATTTTTATAACTAAGCTGTAGATAGCTATAATAATTACCACAACCACAACCACACCTTCACCTATGGTTAATATGACACACCATTTGTAAGCAGCCAGTTGAAGCTTCTGAAGTGATTTTTTAAAAAAAGTCATTCATTACCCATCCATTTTTGTCTACCCGGGAGCTCACTCATTATCAATCATTGTTTTTTTAATTATGTAATACACACAAGCGAGCCCCGGTGGTTAACTGTGTGCCTGTTATGATGATTTAATCAAAACAGTAATCTAAAAATGCAAATTTCAGTTGCATTTTTAGATTAACTTTAGGAAGCCAATAGAAATCATCGGCCATTATTAAATGTCTTTAAGTATTCCGCTGAAACGCGAAGTATGTGGATGCGCTGAAACTAACAGCACAAACTCTGTCTGAATGCACAGTTGATATTCAACTGTACACATGTGATACAGTCATCTGGAGATGAACTGATCAGTCTGAACGCTAAGCCTGCCCCTGTAAAAGAGACAGTGCAGTCGTGTATAACTGGTAAAAGTAAAATGCCAGTACCAGTATCATTGTCTTACGGTTAAATCCGTATGAATGAACGTGACCTTACAGCTTTTACCATAAGGTATCAGGCTTTTTTTCACACGCTCGAAACCTGATAATTCTAAATTTAACTGATATTAAATTAACTTGTCAATAAGTTTTTTAAAGATTCAACTAAAAACAAGGAGAAAAACACAAAGAAATAAGCCATAATTGGCTAGAACAGGACGGTCAATATTCAGTGCAAATGGTAGGTCAGATTTGCGTGCAATTTAACAGGTTTGAGAAGGTTTAAGAAGTCGAGTTGGCTTAAAACTCTTCATCAAAATCAGGGAAAAAAATTGATAAATCGAATACTTTATATAAGCCTGATAATAATGTTATCAGGCTTATGGCTTATTTCAGGTTTGGTATTAGATAAGTTTGTTCAATATGATGTTACTTATACATTGCCTTTCTCAAGGCATCTAATTAACCAAACTGATAAGCCTATCAGCTTATATTTGGGTTCAGATAATGGTGTTGTTACACAATTACTGCCGGGACGTAGTATGCCCTATTTGTTTCAAGGGCGTTCAGGTAAATGGCGTTATGGAAAATATAAAAATAAAAGTCTAACAGCAAAAAATGTCAATATTACTTTTGCCTGTTTGATTGAGGGCTATTTTGTTTATGAGAAGGCTCTGGTATTGACTTATCAATACGCTTTATATGCTGCGCTTTTTATTATGCTATGGTTTTACATGTTTGCTTTTATCAAAAGAGGATGTAATAAAAAACCAGAGACAGAAATTTATAAGGAACTGAATGCTTCTGAATATCAAGTCGCAGAAGTGGAAATTGAGAAATACAGAAATGAAAACAATAAATTAAGAACCCAGAATCAGCAATTAGAAAGAAAATTAACCAACCAACAAAAAGCTAAAACAGCCGAGTATCATAGAATTCTTGCTGAATTAGAAAAAGCAGAATCTACAGTTCGCGACAAAAATGTTGAACTATCTATACTTCAGGAATCACATGATAAATTAGATTGTAGGTTCAAAGAAGTTATAGAAGAAGCTAAAACGTATGGTATTGATTATCGTAATGAAAGCTATCGACGAATTTTAATGGGGCGAAAATACGAATTAAGAGTGGCTAAATCATTTTATGAGTGTGGTTATAGGTTACTTGAATGGGCGCCTGATAAAGGGAACTTGCAAGGTTTTCCTGCCGAAAATAATAGCAACCCTGATCTAATTGTGAGTAAAGATAACCGGGTATATGCGATTGAATGTAAATTTCGTACACATTACTTAAGTAAGAAGCTTCGCCTGATGAGAGGTGAAATTAATTGGGCTGATACAAGAAATGTCAATCACTATATAAAATTCTCAAATCAACGAAAAATTAAAACCTATATCGCACTTGGGTTTAAGCAGGAGCCTGATAATCCAGAACATGAATATCTGGTATCTTTGGAAAGGTTGCTAGAGCTTTCTGAAAAACCCAGGGAAGTGTCAAACTGGGGTGAGCAGCGTATTGTTATATTCCACAAACTAAAGTCGTTTATAGTTGACAATATAAATTATCAAACAAGGCTAAACGATTAAAGTCTCAAGTACTCAAAATACTTAGGTGAAAATATTATTCCTGATTATTAAAAATAATTAATAATCTCTCGGTTTTTATGGAGGATACCAATAAGGTAAAATTTAAATGAAAGCTTAATTTTCGGTTTTGGATATTAGGGTATCAATTCACACAAAACCAATCCTGCATTAGCCGGTGTTATTCAGGAGAGTGCCGTAAGGAACGGGTACTGACTGATCGGGCTTAATTGAAAATGACAGATATTTTATCTGAGGGTTACTGGCTGCTTTTTCCTATGCGCACTTCATCATAGCGTCCTGAGGTTCCAGTGAGTGAGACATCATCGTTTTCTTCAGCGTTTCTGTCTGGTTTCTTTTTAGGTGAAAAAAAATCATCTATTACAGACCTGCCCTTATTTGGTTTGACCATCTCCTGCTTTTCATAGGTGCTCATGCTTTCTACTGGTGAACGATTGAACACATAAACTATTCCGATAGCAGTTAATGCTCCGAATATAATTATTTTGACAAATACTGCAGTTGGCTTGTTCATATTAAATTATTAACCTGTTATGCGGTTATGTTTATATGTGTACCTTTTCTATTAGTACTCAAATTAGTTGAGTTCGTTGTTACCTGTCTGCTTGAAAGGCTTTTTCTGCGGGATATGCTTCGTTGCCTTCTATCAAATATAACCTTAACTCTATGTTGCCGGCGATCACCATTTTGGCGCTTGTTAACAATAAGCGTATTGCCGTCAGTAAATTCACTTGCCTTAACCCTGTTGGTACGTCGGGGTTGCCGTGAAGCTGATATTCGATTTTGGTGTATTAAAGGAATATTTGACATAATAGTGACTATATTACTCTCCCTGTCTTATATATCGACATATTCCTGATATTCTTAAGCTGACACCATCCCTGGAGGTGCTCTGGCTAATTACGCATTATATGGAATATGCGTTGCTGCAGGCTTTTCCAGTTTGTGGTTTAAAAAACGGTAAGTACCGCCTGAATTAAACTTGATAACACTAAATCCGTAAGCGCTTACCTGGTCAACCGTTACTTCCTGGCCTGTGCTGATAATGCGAACACGATCACCGATATTTATCGTTTTGTCATTATTCATTTCTATTACTCCAAAAAACATGAATGAGAATGTGATTTTAATAACCTACAGCCTAAAGTTAGACTAAGTTATTAAGTAATGCAAGTAACTTTATGTTATTTATAGAAAAATGATCATATTTTTAATGAGAAACAAAAAAATAAGCTGATCAGGGCCAGGTATTGACCTGAGAGTTGTATCAGGCGCATCTTAAAGTTAGACTAATTTCTTAAGTAATTCAAGTATCTGTATGTTTTATATATGAAAAAATTTATCAGGAGGAGGTGTTCGGCGCTTTTTTCTGTGGTTGCTTTATAGTTGAGGTGTTAGGGCTGGTTATTTCAGCGGCAGAGATAGCCAATGGATTTTTTGCGGGAATAGGCGGCATACGATGACTTAGGCGGGTAACCTGTCGATTCATACGGTACTCATAAATTGCCATATAAGCGAGTACATTGCTAACGTACTCACGGGTTTCAGTGAAGGGAATGGTTTCGATCCAGCGAATAGCATCCATTTTGTGGTGTTCAGGTAACCATTTCTTAACTCTGTGTGGTCCTGCGTTGTAGGCTGCTGTTGCAAGTACTTGCTGGCTACTCAGTTTGTTTAGCATGCGCTCAAGGTAGCCTGTACCGAGACTGATGTTTATGTTGCTGGTAAGCAGGCTATTGCGTCCTCGGTAGCGTATTTTAAATTGTCTGGCTACCTGGCGGGCAGTATTGGGCATTAGCTGCATTAAACCCATTGCACCGACTGGCGAGCGGGCATCAGAGACAAATGCGCTTTCACGTCGAATAATGGCATAGGTCCATGCGGGATCAATTTGTCGTTGAGTAGACCAGGCAAGTACCTTGTTATCTAAATGAAGTGGAAAGCGTAATTCAATATCATCACGATAACGGGTTTTACCCATTGTTATAATGGCTCGATCATGCCAGTTCCAGGCCTGTGCTATTTTGGATGCGGCAAGCTTTTGTTCATTATTGATGTTTTTGATGAGTGCATGCCATTCACGCCTGGCAGGAATAATCTTACCCATAAGATAGAACTCATGAGCTCGGCGTGTTTCCGGCTGTTGAAATACCGCATTTATGCTTTCTGTTGTGGGTTCAACGGGTATTTCTTCAAAAGCGTATGCCTGATTTAAGTGATCAGCGGCAAGAAAGCCATAGTAGCTGCGTTTATTAGCCAGGTACTGATAGATGCCTGTTGCGTCATCCGTGTTTCCTATCTGTTCGTTGGCATAGGCCCACCAGTATTGCCAGCGGTACTCCGCCTGTTTTTCTGTTTTAAGCCTGGATATATTATCAAGTACAAGGCTCCAGTCGCCCTGGCGAATAGCGGTACGAATACTCCATTCTTTAACCTGTTTATTTGCGTAACTATCGGGAACGCGGGCCAGCCATAAACTGGCGTCCGGCATATGTTCACGAGCAAGCCGTAAACCAAAATGGCGTATTAATTCGGCATTTTGCTGTTCAGTGAATGATGTTTGTTTAAGCTGGTGGTAGGTATGTATTGCCTGTGTCATATCTTTATAACTCAGGCGCTTTATAGCATGTTGTAAAATGGTCGATTTATCTACATGTTGAATATTAAGCATTTCTGGTGCTGTCACCAGATGTGGCTTTTTATGTATTTTTAACCACTTCCGGGCAATGGTTGCATCTGCATTCGGCATGGATTTAACCAGAAAACGGGCCAGGCGATGATTATTAATAGACATAGCCAGTTTAAAGCGTTGCCAGATAATTTCGGGTGTTTTATAGCCTGCTTTTTGCCACTTTTTAAAAACTGTATCGCAGGTACTGGGGAGTGAGTTGGCAGAAAGCCAGAGGTTTCCAATTTTGGGGTATGCAATGGTTTGCTGGTTTGTCTGTAGCAGAGCGTTTAAATACAGGCATTGTGCTTTAATGCCGTAACCCGGCTGATATATATCAATCAGCCTTTGCCAGTTATGTGAGCGGGCTGAATGCTTAATCAGCTTGCTGCGAAAACGGTTGCCTATAACGGTGTTGTCATTGGTCTGTAAAAAATGATGAACCTGTTTGTCTGTCAGTGCCGAAGGCTTAAACATTAAGGCCTTATATTCAAGATAAGGCTGTAGGGGGTAATCTTTAAGTTGGCCTGATAGTTTTCTAAAGAGATGGTAGTAATGTTTTTTGTATGCTTTTTGGGCCTGTTGATAAATTTCACGTTGCTGAACAAGTTTTGAGTTCTGTTGAGCATTTTGGCTGGTTGTTAGATTGAGTAAATCAATATTTACAGATGCGTAACTTGCAGAAAACAGAGCCGGTAGCACCAGCAAGGACAGCCATAGACTGGAACGCATGACAGATAATAAGGCAAGTGCCTGTTGTCGTTGTGCTTGCATTATATCTGTTTCATTAGAGGCAAAATAAACTAAATGTTATCAATAGTTTAGTTAGTTTGTTTATATTTAGTGTGAATAAGGTCACAAAAAGCTCCAAATGGATGAGTGGCTGTTTTACGGCTATTCGGGGGTATCATTTCTCACTCTTATTTAGGTCTAATAAAATACTTTCGTTTGTATTCTGTTGCAAGGTTAACGGCTGTTTTTTTATCTTCAGAGGTTAACTTTTTATACAGGGTATTTTTTGTTTTACGTGCATCTTTAATATTAGCGGCAGCGGCAACATAAAACCAGGCATAAGCAATAGCTGAGTTTGGTGCGACGCCTCTTCCTGTGTAATAGGCTACACCTAAATCCATCTGAGCTTTACCATGGCCTTTTTCTGCGGCTTTAAGAAAGTGTTCTACGCCTTTATGGAAATCTTTCTTTAGACTATACCCATGTACATAAGCTCTGCCCAGATTGTAATGTGCAGGCGGATGTTCCTGTTTGGCTGATTTTTTATACCAGGTGATGGCTTCTTTAATATTTTTGCTGGTGCCGACGCCATTTTGCAGCATTTCACCTAGTTGGTTCTGAGCGATAGCACTGTCTTGTTTAGCTGCCTTTTTGTACCAGTTAAATGCCTTCTTTTTGTCTTTTTTTACAATATCACTGTCCAGGTAGAGCTTTGCTAAATTAATTTGTGCATGAGTGTTATTAGATGAAGCCGCCTTTTCAAACCATTTTTTAGCTTTTTTGGGCTTTTTCTTAACACCGTCACCCTGTAGATACATAAGAGCCAGTTTGTTCTGTGCTTCTGTATGATCCTGTTTAGCCGCTTTTTTATACCAATATGCTGCCTTGCCTGGCGATCTGGGGACGCCATCACCAAAGTAATAGAGTTTGCCTAATATGTATTGTGCCTGTTTGTCTTTGTTGCGTGCGGCTTTTAAAAACCAGTTGGCCGATGTATTAAAATTGCGTTTGACACCAACGCCTTTGAGGTACATTTGTCCAATGAGTGTTTGCGCTTTAACATGGTTTTGTTTAGCGGCTTTTATTATCCACTCAGCGGCTTCGCTGGCGTCTTTACGTTGCCCTTTTTGATCAAGGTACATTTTACCAATGCTAAATTGAGCGGCAGAGTCACCCTTTTCCGCAAGTGGGAACCACAGCATTAATGCAGTGGCAAAGTCGTCTTTTTTATAAGCGGTTATGCCTTTTTCATAATCAGAAGGTTGTTCTGGTTTTTTCTTGCTTGACGATAGTGGTTTATTAGCAGCAACAGAAAAAGCTGAAAAGCTGAAAATCAGGAGTAAGCAAATGATACGAAAAAGAGCAGAGGTCATAGTTTTAGCAATGGTGTTTAGTTAAATGTACCTAACAGTATAGAAAAAAATGAATGATTATTCAGCGAGCGGCAGAATTGTGTGTTGTTCAATAAAATCGCGTATAAACCCAGGTGGCTTTGCGCCACTAAAACGACCTGTTTCTTCACCCTTTATAAACAGGATAAGGGTGGGGAAACCTCGTACCTGATATCGCCCTGCCAGTTTCATGTTCTCATCTTCATCAACTTCTACTTTGGCAATGCTTAAGTCGTTTTTAAACTCAATGGCAATTTTTTCGAGTACCGGTGCAATAACGCGGCAGGGTGAGCACCACTCGGCCCATAAATCAACTAATACCGGTTTTGTGTGTGACGCCTCAATTACGAGTGACTGGAAATTATCGAGGTTAGCAATAAATATATTGTCTGGTCTGGGTGTTTCTCTGGGCATTAATAGAACAGCCTTAAAATCTGTGTAAGTAACTAAGCTGAGCAATAATACCATTATAGTTGGCACTGGTGCTGTCATCAGTTGAATAATAAAAAATAGAGATATCAATTGACTGATGGCTACTGAGTGCGTAGTTATTACCTGATTGCAGGGTAATGGCACTGGTATCAAGCTGGTATACAAAACCATTTTGAAATGCATCATCAGCACGTAGAGGGCCACCGGGTATTTCATTGGGTAAATGATGTGAATACAGTTGAGCATCTGCTGACTTGTCGTTTGCCGTTACACGGCTTTTATTACTGGTGGTGGTATCCGTGGTTGATGTTGCTACATTTCCATTGTTATAGCCCAGGGTGAGATAAAGCGTGTTATGGCTGTGTGTTTTGAAATCCAGGCTAAAATATAATCGGTAATTATCAATATCGAATTCATCCACTTCGGCTTCAAATGATTCATAAATTAAGCCGCTACGAAAATTGATTCGATCATTTATGCGTTTGCCCATACCGATTTCAAAGGTAAGTCCATTATTGTCACGTAGTGTGCTCTGGTAGTTAACAAGGCTATATTCTATTGATGCATGGTACCAGGGAGCGGTAAAACCATGGTCTGGTTGAATCTGGTAGTCTGCCTTAAAGCGGGCAATAATGTTTGATAGCTTATCAAAGTCCTGATATTGATAGGCATCGATAGCGGAACTTAAAATGATAATGCTTTCATGTGAGTGGTGGAATCGATAATCGGCACTTATGCCAAAATTGATAATGGTATCGTTTACGATGTCTTGTTCAAGCGTCGCGCGGGCGACATTATTATCATAAAGTAAGCCCGTATTTAAATTGAGACTATAAGGTACTGCTGCGCCACAGGAATAAGAGGCTATAAAAAATAGCAGGCATAAAAGGCGTAATTGATTGATTATTTGCATATCATTCAGAGTGATTGTAAATTGACTACTATCTAGAATAGAGTAAATTTTAGGAAATAAAAAGGAAGTACTTATGAATAATATTGATGACAGGCGCCGTGCCTTTTTAATTTCGGCACTTTCAACGGGTTTGTATGCAACAGGTTCAATGGGGATACTTCAGCCTGTTGGTGCAATGGGGAGAATACCCAAACAGCTGGTGGCGGGTAAATCAATTTATGATTTGTCAGGTGAGGTGAGTGTTGATGGCGTAGTCGCTACGGAAGAAACGCTTATAAACGTGAACTCAGTAGTGAAAACGGGGGATAGTAGTCATGTTATATTTGCCGTAGGTAAAGATGCGTTTGTATTACGCAGTAATAGCATGGTTAAGGTTGAAGGCAATTCAATTATTTCTCAAATAAAATTAATCAGTGGTAAGTTATTATCGGTGTTTGGGAAACGAGTTGAAAAACAGAGACTTTCGTTGCATACATCCACGGCGACAATTGGTATTCGAGGTACCGGTGTTTATTTGGAAGCTGAAGAAAAGCAAACTTACATCTGTACCTGTTATGGCACCGCTGAGTTGAGTGCAAATAAAGATAAAAGCAGTATAGAAAAAGTGCAAACGAGGCATCATGATGCACCAAGGTTCATTTTAGCGGATCAACCGGAAGGAAAAAACATTCAGCCTGCGCCAGTATTTAACCATACTGATGATGAGCTGGCGCTTGTTGAAGCTTTAGTCGGGCGTGTGGCGCCTTTTTCAAGTGGTGGTTATAGTTCCCCCCGAAAAACCACGTATTAAAATATAGAATTGGTATTTTGTTTCCTGAACAGGAAATAAAACCCGGGTGTTATAAAGTGATGATGGCATAAAACAACAGAATTTAAATATACTTTAATTTTAAATTTTGTTGCAAGGCTACGGTGAGTACAGGGTTTTTGTGAGTGTAAATTATTACCCTGTACTTCGTGTCTTGATGGTCAGGTCAGGATGTTACGGGCTGGATTTCCAGAGGCCAGTGGGTTTCTTCTATTTCAAGTTTAGATTTTAAATTATATAAAGCAGCCTGTAGAGCTTCTTCTATTACCGGGTGGTAAAAAGGCATGCGCAGTATCTGCTGTACAGTCATGTCCATTTCAATACACCAGCATATCAGGTGCCCCAGGTTTTCGCCTTTAACACAGGCCATAGATGCACCAAGTAGCTTACCTGTTTTTTTATCAGCATAAAGTCGAATAAGGCCGCGATTTTTACCCATAATTAAAGCGCGACCAACAGGTGCCATTTTTACTTCGCCTATTGCAATATCTGATTCATTAAGCTCTGATAGTTTAGCGCCAACAGTAACTATATTGGGTTCGCAAAAGGTGATGGCTAAAGGTGTTTTGGTTTTAAATGCAATGGGTTTGTTCTGCATAATATTATAACCCGCGACACGTCCTTCAAAACCCGCTTCGTGTAAGACTGGTTTTTCCGCATTACAGTCACCGGCTATGTAGATTGAGCTGGTACCCAGCTGCATGGTCTGAGGATTAAAAACAGGAACGCCATTGTCTAACAGTTCAAGCCCGGTGGATTCAAGGTTGAGTTTATCGATGTTAGGTCGACGGCCCATGCTGGCAAATATTTTTTCAACTTCGACGCTTTTGTCACCAGCGCTGACCTGGAGATTGCCATTTTCAAGTTGTACAACTTTAGCTGCATTACCCAACCACAGAGGAAGCTCTTTTCCGATAACGTCAATAGCTGTTTTGTTTACCTCAGCATCATCAAGGCCACTAATAATATTTTGTTGATCAATGCCAGTGACATTAACGCCTAAACGGTTAAGTGACTGGCCGATTTCCAGGCCAATAACGCCCAGTCCAATAATTGCAATAGATTTTGGCAGGGTTTCAAGTTCGAATATTTCATCAGAGCTTAGAATGTTATCGGAAAAATCATTCCATGCGGCAGGTACTACCGGGCGTGAACCGGTGGCAATAATGATTTTTCTGGCTCTGATTTTTTCTCCATCTGATGTTTCCAGTGTGTTTGCATCAATAAAATTTACGTGTGATTCAATGAGTTTATCTTCAGGTAATAAGTCGGTTGAGTTAGAGAGTGTCATATCAACAAAAGTGTCACGTAAATCCTGCACGTGTTCCATAGCATCTTCTTCGTTAATGCTTAAATATTCTTTTCCTTCGATACCTTCACGATCAAAAATAGTACGTCGATGAAAGTCTTCAGCAATCTGGATTAAAACTTTTGAAGGCATGCATCCAACCCGGGCACAGGTTGTGCCCAGTTCACCGCCATCAATCAGGACGAAATTATCAGTAAAACGTTTTACCTGGCTCATACAGTACAGGCCGGCACTGCCAGCACCAATGATAGCAACTTCAACTTCTTTCATCTGGCTTATCCTCGTATTTAATGTTCTTGTAATTGATCGTTATTGTTGTAAGTGATTAAACTTCACTACTGCCTTACTCGTCAGATATATTGGCTATTATTTATTTCTGAATATTAGTGTTGATTCTAAATTCGTTTAAAATATGTTGTTTTATAATGTAAGTTTTCTCACTGATATTTAGAATAACAGAGTGTTTTTTATATTTAATTAATAGCAATGATATTTAAACTGTATGTTGCTGATTTGAAATATATTGTTATCGCCATAAAGGCTGTATTAATAAATTTGGGTAATTATATTATGCTTCTCGTCATGTCGCATTTCACCATTATAAACCTGAAACTGCCCATTATTTTTATCAGAAAAATAAAGTTGCAGGCTTTCGCGGATAACGGGAAATGCAAGATCGTTCCAGGGCACATCCTTTTCACTAAATAAATCAGTTTCGAGGCTTTCTATGCCGGGCTTTGCAAAACCATCTATCAGGTCACCTCTATACATCACATAAACCTGAGAAATATGCGGTATGCTGATAGTACAAAAGAGCTGGCTGTTATCGATACTGGCCGTTGCTTCTTCCAGCGTTTCTCTTTTGGCGGCTTCCTGTGTTGTTTCCTGATTTTCCATAAAACCTGCGGGTAGAGTCCATAAACCATGACGAGGTTCTATTGCTCTTTTACAGAGTAAAATTTTATTCTCATATTCGGCAATGCATCCGGCAATTATTCTGGGGTTTTGATAGTGAATGAGATTGCATGAAGTGCAGATATAGCGAGGCCGGTTATCACCCGGAGGGATTTTATGTTTAACCTGCTCACCACAATGGCTGCAAAAATTCATTATTTATCATCCTCTGGGTATTGTCGTAGAGTGAGTGTGCTACCGCGCTGACTGAATTCAAGGTGTTTAAGAAAACTCATACCCAGTAATATTTCATCGCTTTTGTAGCCAGGGTTAATTGTTGCGCGAACGTCTGTAAGGGTAATATCGCCAAGTGATACTTTATCCAGTTGGGTAATTTGCACTCTTACAGGGCCATTTGCTGTCTGGTAAATAGCGCTAGGCCCAGGTTTTAATTTTAATTTTCGGGCAATGGCTTCGGGTATGGACACATCTGTTGCACCCGTATCGAGCATGAATGTGACAGCTTGAGAGTTAATATGGCCATTTGCGACATAATGCCCTATTCGGTTTCTTTGTAGCACCAGTTCTTTGATGTTATTAGTCAGCGTAAGGGTGTTAATCGACTGATTGGGGTTGTTTTGCTTGTCTAGAATATCGGAAAAAAAGACACCCAGAAAGATAAAAATACCCAGCCACATCAGGGCAAACATAATTGCCCCTGTCTTTTTTTGATTTTGCTGTGGCGATTTAGGTGACGACTGCATTTTGAACTTTGAAATTAATAGTACTCCTGTGACAATACTATCTGAATATTGTTCTTAAGGGCAGCTCTAAAAGTTGCTTTTTATATTTCTATGCTTCAGAAGCTGTGTCATGGAGTCCAGAGTGTTAATCTCTTCCTGTAAGTGCTCTATAATCAACGAATGGATAAATCTGAAAACAGGCGTGAGCAATATCGATATGTACGACATGATAAGTTGTTTGTGCAAGCACTGGCGTCGAATAAAAAAGTTGATGTTACTAATGTGACGGTGTTCTGTTATAGCTGTGATGCTTCAGTTAATGGGCTCAGGGTTGAGCTTGGGGTGGCACTGGCGATAAATAGTCTGGTTGATTTATGGGTGGCATTTGAAGGGGTAGAAGGGAAATTTTATCTGCGTGGTCATGTATGCTGGTGTTATGAAGCAGATGATACTATGAACTTATACCAGACAGGCATAGAGCTTGAAGATGCCTATGCCACAGATTATGGGGTCTGGGTTGAATTATTAGAGAGTTTTTCGAGTTAACCTGCTTCAGGCGGGAAAAATTATGAATTTCTGAAGTAATTCATAATTCTGTAATAGTAGTTATGATATATTTCTCGCCGGCTTATTGGGTGGTTTCTAAAAAGAGATTTCATCTGTATGTATTGATTATATTTTCTGGGGAACAACTTGGCAGAAGAAAGCGCATTATATGAAAATGAACTGGAAGAGCTGGTGCTGCGTGAAAGTATAGTCAGTGCCACAGGCTTAAATGAGGGGAGCCTGCAGATAGGGATTAAAGGGGACCCCTCATTGCGTGAGACGACATTAGACCGTAAGCGTTATGAAAGCCCAGTTGATAAAGTAATAGAGCCACTTATGGATAATCTGGAAGAGCTAATGCTTAACCGTAGTTGCTATCGCGTTTTTATTGGTTTTAATAGTGGAGAAATACGCACTAATTCTATTTTTGACCCATTGCGTCAGGAAATTCATGCGTCTGAAAAGTTGGCAGACAAATCATATCTGGATCGGCACTTTCCGAAGATTAGTTATGAAGATAAAATCCAGGCAATGCGTGATATATATAGCTCAATAAAAAGCAGTAAGTTGTTCGGAACAATTCCCAGTTACTGGAAGAGCATATTTAATAAACGGCATAAGACGTGGGAGCCTATGACTAAGGCTGAAATTCATACGATCATGTCGTCAATAAAAATCATGCGTGATTTACCCGATTTTTATTTACGTAATATAACCATATGTGTTGTGCAGAATCTGGTAAGAATGCAATTTAACTGTGACGGCACGCAAATTATTAGTGCAGAAAATTACCAGAAATTTATTGAAGACAATATGCCTTAAAAATATATTTTTGTTTTAACGTTACGTTAGACAGCAGGTCACCAAATGGTGGCGTCTGGGTTGCCCGGTTTCAATAACAATAGCCTCATTTAAAGAGGCTTTATTTTATCTTTAGTCCTCTTAAAAGTGACTTTTATTTACGACTGTTTTTTATTTGATCATAAGCCGATTTGATTTCAGCCGTTTTTTGATTAGCCAGCTTGATCATCTCTTCCGGAAGACCTTTTGCTACAAGCTTGTCAGGGTGGTGCTGGCTCATTAGTCTCCGGTATGTTTTTTTGAGGGAATTATCAGAAACTTGACTATCCACACCTAATACAGCGTATGCCTGTTTTAAGCTGGAAGGAGATGAGGTCTGTGACTGGTGAGAGTACTGTTGTTGAGCGCCCACCATATTAATAAGC
>JADGFA010000046.1 GCA_016744065.1 Gammaproteobacteria bacterium | reverse complement strand
CGTTATAGTTACGGCCGCCGTTTACCGGGGCTTCGATCAAGAGCTTCTCCGAAGATAACCCCATCAATTAACCTTCCGGCACCGGGCAGGCGTCACACCCTATACGTCCTCTTGCGAGTTTGCAGAGTGCTATGTTTTTAGTAAACAGTCGCAGCCACCAATTTATTGCAACCCTTCTTCGCTTACGGAGCAAGTCCGATCACAAAAAAGGGTGAACCTTCTCCCGAAGTTACGGTTCCATTTTGCCTAGTTCCTTCACCCGAGTTCTCTCAAGCGCCTTAGAATTCTCATCCCACCCACCTGTGTTGGTTTGGGGTACGGTCCTGATAACCTGAAGCTTAGAGGATTTTCCTGGAAGTATAGCATCGACGACTTCACTCAAAAAAGAGCTGGTCTCGACTCTCAGCCTTATAAAGACCCGGATTTTCCTAAGTCTTAAGCCTACAGTCTTTCCCCGGGACAACCATCGCCCGGTACGTCTAGCTTGCTCCGTCCCCCCATCGCAGTTATCAGCGGTACAGAAATATTAATCTGTTTCCCATCGACTACGTCTTTCGACCTCGCCTTAGGGTCCGACTAACCCTGCTCCGATTAGCGTTGAGCAGGAAACCTTGGGTTTTCGGCGTGCGAGTTTTTCACTCGCATTATCGTTACTCACGTCAGCATTCGCACTTCTGATACCTCCAGCAAGCCTTACAGCTCACCTTCGCAGGCGTACAGAACGCTCCTCTACCGATTGATGCATCCTTAAACTCACTCCGATTTCACTCCCACTACTGAGGTGGGCTTGGGCGTCGATAAAACGTTGACGCCAGCGTCTTCAAAATGACCTTAAGTGATGCATCAATCCCATAGCTTCGGTATATGGCTTAAGCCCCGGTAAATCTTCCGCGCAGGCCGACTCGACTAGTGAGCTATTACGCTTTCTTTAAAGGATGGCTGCTTCTAAGCCAACCTCCTAGCTGTCTAAGCCTTCCCACATCGTTTCCCACTGAGCCATAATTTTGGGACCTTAGCTGATGGTCTGGGTTGTTTCCCTCTTGACAATGGACGTTAGCACCCACTGTCTGTCTCCCATGCTCGCACTTTCTGGTATTCGGAGTTTGCAATGGTTTGGTAAGTCGGGATGACCCCCTAGCCATAACAGTGCTCTACCCCCAGAAGTGATACATGAGGCTCTACCTAAATAGATTTCGAGGAGAACCAGCTATCTCCGGGCTTGATTAGCCTTTCACTCCGATCCACAGCTCATCCGCTCATTTTTCAACATAAGTCGGTTCGGTCCTCCAGTTGGTATTACCCAACCTTCAACCTGGCCATGGATAGATCGCCCGGTTTCGGGTCTACACCTTGCGACTTGACGCCCTATTAAGACTCGGTTTCCCTACGCCTCCCCTATACGGTTAAGCTTGCCACAAAATGTAAGTCGCTGACCCATTATACAAAAGGTACGCCGTCACAGAACAAGTCTGCTCCGACTGCTTGTATGCACACGGTTTCAGGTTCTATTTCACTCCCCTCACAGGGGTTCTTTTCGCCTTTCCCTCACGGTACTAGTTCACTATCGGTCGATAAGGAGTATTTAGCCTTGGAGGGTGGTCCCCCCATATTCAGACAGGATATCACGTGTCCCGCCCTACTCGATTTCACTTAAAAAGACCCGTCATATACAGGGCTATCACCTTCTATGGCTGCACTTTCCAGAGCATTTTACTAAGTCTTTATAAGCTTAAGGGCTGTTCCGCGTTCGCTCGCCGCTACTGACGGAATCTCGGTTGATTTCTTTTCCTCCGGGTACTTAGATGTTTCAGTTCCCCGGGTTCGCTCCCTTAACCTATGTATTCAGTTAAGGGTACCCGCAAGCGGGTGGGTTTCCCCATTCGGAAATCCCTGGGTCAAAGCTAGTTTGTCAGCTCGCCAGGGCTTATCGCAGACTACCACGTCCTTCATCGCCTCTTATCGCCTAGGCATCCACCGTGTGCACTTATTCACTTAACCATATAACCCTAAATAACCTGAGCTATTCAGCTTTATATGCATGAACCACAAGTAAATTATGTTTGTACGCATAATTTAAGTTTTTTCTTGTGTGAGTAACACTTGATTAAACTACATGAAATAAAAATCACATTGTTTTGTTTTGATGCATGTGTTCCCGAATTTACTTTAGTTTACACGCTTAGTCTCATCAACTAAGCGAGTTATCTAAATACAGACTCTTTTGTTAAGTAAACTTAACCAAGTCATCTGTAATTCGTTAACTTGAATCCAAATTGTTAAATATCATGCCTCAAGGGCTTTTTAACTTTGATCTTACGACCAAATTTAAACACTCTGGTTAAGTCTCTCGACTCAAGCAAAACGCTTAAATTTGGTGGAGCCAGGGAGGATCGAACTCCCGACCTCCTGCGTGCAAGGCAGGCGCTCTCCCAGCTGAGCTATGGCCCCAAATTGCCACGACGCCAGCACATCGTGCTAAGCGTCGTGGTAATTTGGGCAGATTGGATTTATCGGGAGACGACATGTGCGCTAGCACATGAGGTTCACGAAAAATTCAAGCTGCACAAATTTGGTGGGTCTGGGTGGATTTGAACCACCGACCTCACCCTTATCAGGGGTGCGCTCTAACCAACTGAGCTACAGACCCGTAAATCGGTTTTTTTGATATCGCTATCAATTGCCTTTTACTGTCTATATATCAGTACGGCTAATCGTCATTCCTTAACGACTTTAAAACTAGAGACTTAGATAACTTGTGTGGATGCTCGAAAAAGGGCAAAGAGCTCTCTTTAAAGGAGGTGATCCAGCCCCAGGTTCCCCTAGGGCTACCTTGTTACGACTTCACCCCAGTCATGAACCACAAAGTGGTGAGCGTTCTCCCGAAGGTTAAACTACCCACTTCTTTTGCAGCCCACTCCCATGGTGTGACGGGCGGTGTGTACAAGGCCCGGGAACGTATTCACCGTGACATTCTGATTCACGATTACTAGCGATTCCAACTTCATGGAGTCGAGTTGCAGACTCCAATCCGGACTACGACCAGCTTTCTGGGATTTGCTTGCTCTCGCGAGTTCGCTGCCCTCTGTACTGGCCATTGTAGCACGTGTGTAGCCCTACCCATAAGGGCCATGATGACTTGACGTCATCCCCACCTTCCTCCGGTTTATCACCGGCAGTCTCCTTAGAGTTCCCACCATTACGTGCTGGCAACTAAGGATAAGGGTTGCGCTCGTTGCGGGACTTAACCCAACATCTCACGACACGAGCTGACGACAGCCATGCAGCACCTGTCATTCAGTTCCCGAAGGCACCGAGTTATCTCTAACAAGTTCTGATGATGTCAAGGGTAGGTAAGGTTCTTCGCGTTGCATCGAATTAAACCACATGCTCCACCGCTTGTGCGGGCCCCCGTCAATTCATTTGAGTTTTAGCCTTGCGGCCGTACTCCCCAGGCGGTCAACTTCACGCGTTAGCTGCGTCACTAAGCCCCGAAAGGCCCAACGACTAGTTGACATCGTTTACGGCGTGGACTACCGGGGTATCTAATCCCGTTCGCTCCCCACGCTTTCGTGCCTCAGCGTCAGTTTTGGTCCAGTGAGCCGCCTTCGCCACTGGTATTCCTCCTAATATCTACGCATTTCACCGCTACACTAGGAATTCTACTCACCTCTACCAAACTCGAGTCATCCAGTTTCAAATGCAGTTCCAAGGTTAAGCCCTGGGCTTTCACATCTGACTTAAATAACCGCCTACGCACGCTTTACGCCCAGTAATTCCGATTAACGCTCGCACCCTCCGTATTACCGCGGCTGCTGGCACGGAGTTAGCCGGTGCTTCTTCTAAAGTTAACGTCAAGGACTCAGGTTATTAACCTGAATCTTTTCTTCACAATTGAAAGTGCTTTACAACCCGCAGGCCTTCTTCACACACGCGGTATTGCTGGATCAGGGTTGCCCCCATTGTCCAATATTCCCCACTGCTGCCTCCCGTAGGAGTCTGGGCCGTGTCTCAGTCCCAGTGTGGCTGATCGTCCTCTCAGACCAGCTATAGATCGTCGCCATGGTAGGCCATTACCCCACCATCTAGCTAATCTAACGCGGGCTCATCCAACAGCGCAAGGCCCGAAGGTCCCCTGCTTTCATCCGTAGATCTCATCCGGTATTAGCCTGGTTTTCACCAGGTTGTCCCGAACTATTGGGTAGATTCCCACGCGTTACTCACCCGTCCGCCACTCGTCAGCCAAGAGCAAGCTCTTGCTGTTACCGTTCGACTTGCATGTGTTAAGCATACCGCCAGCGTTCAATCTGAGCCATGATCAAACTCTTCAGTTTAAAAACTAAATTAAGTATTTCATGACTATGTTTACTACATATTACGTGTAATGTGTGGTAAACAAGTCATGCCACTTCACTCTTCAGCAAAGCAGTTATTTCTTGTCTCCGTGCTTACTTTTCCAAGCACCCACACAAATTATCTAATCTCTAATTGTTAAATATCATCGCTCTAGGCGAGCCGGCTATTATAAAACGTTTCACAATAATCTGTAAAGCAATTTATCAACTTTCCTTCGCCGCTCAATCGTTTGATTGACCCGTTTGCCTTAACGAGGAGGCGCATTCTACAGTTTTCAAACACCCCGTCAACTGCTTTTTCACATTTTCTTAATATTATTTTCACCCCGCTTATTACTCTTTGACATCTACCTTCAGAGGTAAGTCGACAGGGCTTATTCTCAGCTTTATCTGGTTATTAATTAACCAGTTATTTTAATGTGATTTTTGCTATTTTTTTCTTACCTGCCTGAATAATATATTCACCTGCCGTTAACCGGCATTTTGCATCAACAACTTCCCAGTCTACTTTCACTCGCCCATTAGTCAGCATATCTTTAGCCTGAGCAGAGTTTTGTGCGAGGTTTGTTTTATTAATAATGGCAGAAACAGGCATATCATCCTGCCCTCCCAACTCAACTTCCATTTCCGGTGTACCTTCAGGCAACTCACCTTCTTTAATAATATTACCCGCAGACTTATCGGCATTCGCCGCTGCCTCTTCACCATGAAATCGCGTGATCAGCTCTTTTGCCAGTTCAATTTTAATTTCTTTCGGGTTACGACCCTGCTCCATTTCACGCTTTAAACCATCTATGTCTGACATTGAACGGAAACTCAATAATTCAAAATAACGCCATATAAGCAAATCCGGCATCGACACAATCTTGTTAAACATCTCACCCGGTGCATCGGTAATACCTATGTAGTTATTTAAAGACTTGGACATTTTATTAACACCATCCAAGCCTTCAAGCAGCGGCATCATAATAATCGTTTGTGGATCCTGCCCATAATGCTTCTGTAATTCACGGCCCATTAACAAATTAAACTTCTGGTCTGTTCCACCCAACTCAACATCCGCCTGCATAGCGACTGAATCATAGCCCTGAACCAGAGGGTATAAAAACTCATGGATAGAAATACTTTGCCCAGCCTTGTAGCGTTTCTTAAAATCATCTCGCTCCAGCATCCTGGCAACCGTTTGTTGCCCTGCCAGCTTAATCATACCTGCCGCACCTAATTTTGACATCCACTCAGAATTAAAAACGATTTTAGTTTTATCTCTATCAAGAATCTTAAACACCTGCTGCGTATAAGTTTCTGCATTTTGCGCAACCTGCTCTTCCGTCAATGGAGGCCGGGTTGCACTTTTACCCGTTGGATCACCAATCAAACCTGTGAAATCACCAATCAAAAATAAAACTTCGTGACCCAGTTCCTGGAACTGACGCAATTTGTTAATTAAAACAGTATGCCCAAGATGGAGATCTGGCGCCGTAGGATCAAAGCCTGCCTTGATTCTAAGTGGTCGCCCTGATTCCAGTTTTTTAACCAGCTCTTCTTCGACGAGAATTTCTTCGGCGCCGCGTTTAATTAACGCCAATGATTCGTCTACAGATGGCATAATATCTCCACATCATTACAACTAAATAAAGCATGGTCTTATACAAGAGCAATTCGAATATGGCAATAGCTAACCCACACCTTTTATCAATACTAAGCACCACATTACTGTTATTTGCCTGCACAGACAAAAACGAAAACTCACTTTTTACACAGCACCTTCCTGAAAACAGCATTACTATTGTTGCTGTTGGAGACATAATGCTGGGTGGCACTGCCCAGGAAATACTAATAAAAGAAGGCTACGACTACCCTTTCAGGCACGTAAAACCCCTGCTCGCCAATGCAGATGTTGTTATCGGCAACCTTGAAGGCCCGCTAACATCAATTTGCAACAACTCAATGAATCTCGACAAAGAGTATGTATTTCGCTCTCCTGCTCCAAAAGTTGCTCCAGCCTTAAAAAAGGCGGGTTTTAATTTATTAAATTTAGCAAATAACCATATTCTTGATTATGGCGTACAGGGAATGAACGACACAGTTAATGCGCTCGACAAACAGCACATCTATAGCGTTGGCACAGGCAAAAACAGCACACTTGCCCGAACAGGAACCATTTTAAGCACAAATAATGGCAAATTAGGCTTTCTCAGCTATTCACTTACATTTCCTGAATCATTCTGGGCGACAGATAATCAACCTGGCGTCGCATTTGGCCATGAAGAAAAAATTATTGCCGATATTAAACGCCTTAAAAAAACAACCGAAAACATCATTGTTTCTTTTCACTGGGGTAGAGAAAAAACCACCGAACTAAGACCTTACCAGCCCAGATTAGGACGAGCCGCTATAGATGCAGGCGCTTCACTTGTACTGGGGCACCACCCTCATGTCCTACAGGCTATAGAGAAATATAAAAATGGACTGATTATCTACAGTCTGGGCAATTTTGTTTTTGGCTCTTATAGCCAGGACGCAAAAACCAGCATAGTCGCCCGAATTACACTCCATGACGGCCAGTTTCATAGCACCGAGCTAATTCCTATCAACACCCTTAACACTGAAGTGATTTTTCAACCTAAAGTTCTTACTCAAGACGCTGCAACAGCCGTTATAGAGCATATAAATGAACTTTCCCAACCTCTGAACACTCAATTAAATCAACAAAATCACCGTGGATACTTGCATGCTTCTGAAAATAAAATACAATCTTTACTCCGCAACAATTGATTTTCCTCGTTTTTCGAGCTATTTTATCTAAGAAATCAAACTAAAAACGTATATAAAACCGTGAATTACAATAACTTTATAAACAAAGACTTTCGAAATCACTCGCAAGCCGAGAAAAAACAGCGTCACCCCGCACTAAGCTGGACGCTATTAGCTGCCGGTTGTACAGTGATTGGCGTCATACTTGCGAGCACAGGCAGTAACGATGAAGACAGCATTTCTATAAACGAATCGGAAGTCATCCAGAATATTGACCCTGAGCTCACGAACGAGCAAAAAACAAGTAACAGCATTCAATTAAAATTACCTGAACCGCCTAATTACAAAGCAACAGAATCAAGTACAGACCATTCAAATTATCGCGTTATAAGTGCTGGCAAAACCCACACAGATAAAAACATTAACAATGAAGCTCTAACAGATATTGTTGTCAATAACGCTGATATCATAAAAGCAGCACCAGCAGCCGTTATTACAGAAAAAAATGAAATAGCAGCTCATATTGATAAGTCAAAATGGCAAGCACTTAAAGTAAAACGCGGCGACAGTTTATCTGTATTATTTGATCGCGCAAAAATAAAACCGGCTCAATTGCTTGAGCTAATGAAACTGGGCAAAGCCACTAACGAACTGAAACGCATTCACCCAGGTGATATCATTAAGGTTATTAATGATAACGAAGGCAATTTACTAGCCTTAAACTACCAGATAGATGGCATACGTTATTTACAGGTCGAACGCGAAAACAACCAACTAACCGCAAACATCCTCAAGCATCATATTGAAATACGTAGCGCTTATGCAACCGCTGAAATTGAATCATCATTATTTTTAGCTTCGGCAAAAGCAGGGCTTTCCCAAAACACCACAATGGAACTGGCCAATGTATTCGGCTGGGATATTGATTTCGCTCTTGATATTCGTAAGGGCGACAAGTTTACAGTTATTTACGAACAACGCTTTAAAAATGGTGTAAAAATAAAAGATGGAAACATACTCGCAGCAGAGTTTGTTAATCAGGACAAAGTATTTCGTGCCTTGCGCTATACAGATCCTGTTACCAACTTTACAGGCTACTATTCACCTGATGGCCACAGTTTACGCAAAGCCTTTTTACGCAGCCCTGTCAAATTTAGCCGAATAAGTTCACGCTTTACCACTAAACGCTACCACCCAATACTGCATCGTTTCCGCTCACACAAGGGTGTTGATTATGCTGCAAGCAGAGGCACCCCTATACGCGCCTCTGGTGATGGCAAAGTTATTTACAAAGGGAAAAAGGGCGGATACGGCAGGACAATTATCATTAAACATGGCAGCAGATATACAACATTGTATGCACACATGAATAGTTATAATAAAAAAATACGCTCCGGCAAACACGTAAAACAAGGACAGGTAATTGGTTATGTTGGCTCCAGTGGCTTAGCTTCCGGCCCACACTTACATTATGAATTCCGTGTTAATGGCGTACACCGTAATCCATTAACGGTGAAATTCCCCAACACCAAACCCATACCAAAACGTTATCGCGATAACTTCACATTAACCACTAGCAGCTATCTTGCACAACTGGATGTTTTATCTCGTAACGCACTGGCTTTAAACGAGAACTAATGCCAGAGCTTTATATCGGACTGATGTCAGGTACCAGCATGGATGGTATCGACGCTGCGCTGGTAGAGTTTGACTGCAACCATATCAATTTGATTGGCAGCCATAGCCATTCCATTCCTCAGTCACTGAAAAAAAAATTACAGTTATTAAGCTTAGATTCAGCCGAAGTCAGTCTTGATGCATTGGGAGAAGCCGATACACATTTAGGTTTAATTTTCGCAGATGCTGTAAAAAGTCTGCTTAATGAATCCAGTATAAAAGCAGAGAGGGTTACCGCCATTGGATCTCACGGACAAACCATTCGACACCGTCCAGATTTAAAGCATCGCTTTTCAATGCAAATAGGTGATGCCAATCAAATTAGCTATTTAACAGGCATAACAACCGTTGCAGACTTTCGTCGTAAAGACATGGCCGCTGGTGGCGAAGGCGCACCACTTGCACCCGCATTTCATCAACAGGTTTTTCATTCTGAAAAAGAAAATCGAGCGATATTAAATATCGGCGGCATATCAAATATTACTTTTTTACCAAAAGATAAAAAACAGAATTGTTTTGGTTTTGATACGGGTCCTGGCAACACACTAATGGATGCCTGGATTCAAAAGCACAAAAACAAAAGTTACGACAACAATGGCTTATGGGCAGCAAGCTCAACACCTGACCAAACACTGGTAAATACATTAATGCAGGATGCTTTTATTTCCACAAAACCACCCAAGAGCACGGGTCGTGAACACTACCATCTTGACTGGCTTAACCAGCAACTACAAAAAGGACACTGCCAACTAGATGAAAGCCAGATACAGGCAAGCCTTTGTCAGTTCACCAGTGACAGCATTATTTACGCCATTGAAAATTTTCTGCCAGATACAGATACTTTAATTGTTTGCGGTGGGGGCGCACATAATGCAAATTTAATGAATCACCTTTCTGAAAAATTAATAAAAACCAAGCTGTCATCAAGTGAAGACTATGGAATACATCCTGACTGGGTTGAAGCGGTTGCATTTGCCTGGCTGGCAAAGCAGACAATTGAAAACAGACCTGGAAATTTACCTGCGGTAACAGGCGCTGAAGCACCTACCATTCTAGGCGCGATTTACCCTGCTTAAGCATGGCTGTGAAACATATCCATCAGGACGATTCGCTTCTGACTATTACCAACAACACACATAAATTCTATGCATAAAAAAAGAGACGCAATCACGTCTCTTTTTAATATACTTCAAATACTTAAAAACTAAGCCGGTGAGAATGAAGACCCACAGCCACAGGTCGTTTGTGCATTCGGGTTACGAATAACAAACTGCGAACCCTGTAAATCTTCTTTATAATCAATCTCTGCACCAACCAGGTACTGGAAGCTCATAGGATCAATCAACAAGGTAACACCGTCATTTATGACTTCGGTATCACCGTCTTTAATTTCTTCATCAAAGGTAAACCCGTACTGAAAGCCCGAACAACCACCACCTGAAATAAACACACGTAGCTTCAGATTAGGGTTCCCCTCTTCTTCAATCAGGCCCTTCACTTTGGCCGCTGCCGCATTGGTAAAATCCAGTGGATCTGGCATTGCGTTATCAACTGTTTCAGCAGTCATTCAATTTCTCCAAAATTTCTATCAAACTATTTCAACTAAATTCTGCATTACCTGACTATTTTAGTCAAGTTTTATACCTCTAGACAGTTAACTAACCGATGAGCTCCTTTCACCACCCTCCACACTCTCTTCATCTTTATCTGATTGAAATTCAAGGAGTTTTTTCTCATCCTTACAGTGCACCAGATTACCATTTACCTCTGCGCCCATGGCCATTTCCAATAAATTATAGTACACATTACCCTTCACCTGACCATGACGTGAAAGCTCAACCCGCTCACTTGCATACACATCACCTGTTACCTGACCATTCAGCACCACATAAGGTACACGCACCTCACCTTCAATCTGCCCCTGATCACTCAGCACCAACATGGAATGTGAATCTTCTTCGGCTATCACATTGCCAACTATTTTTCCGTCAACATGTAAACCACCAGAAAATATCAAATCACCCTGGATCTCCATCGCGGTTCCAATCAGAGTTTCTATTTTAGTTGATTTGGTTTTTGTTTTGCCCCACATGAGCTTCTTTACCTCCAGCAATTAAATCACCCCAGATATACTCTTTCTCAAATCTGGGCACTTTCGCGCTCTTTGGCTGCGCTTTAATACGTAACGATAATGGCTCAAACCCTTCAGGAAATCTGATACCACCTTCAAAGTTTTGAAAATACTTAAATCCAAACTTCTGACGCTTAACCGCCTTACCAGTTGATACTGTCGGTAAGTCCAGACGAATCTCAGTACCATCTGATCTACGTCCATTAAAAGTTAACTCAACATAACCACGCTGCACAGTATCATGTCTGCCTATCTGAATTAATACAACTTTATAATTATACTCGCCATTTTCTCTTTCATTAAATACGACTTTATTAACCTGAATTTCTCGTTTAGATTTTCGTGGTGAAACCACATTATGGTAAAATGTAAGCTCCTCTTTAATCTTTAATGCTTCTTCTTCACACGCAGCAAGTGTTTCACCCAACTGGCTACTGGCATCTTTCTGAATATCACTACCCCGTGATAAACGAGCGTTCTCTCGTAAGGCTCTTTCTTTTTTTACAGTTTGCTCATTTAATGATATCTGTAATATTTCTATCTGCTGATCATATTCAGACTGATCAAAACCTGCAACACTTCGCCCATATTGAAAAGCACTCCAGACAAACATAAATAGAATGAGCGTACATACAAGCGCTCCCGCCAACCACAAATGCGGTTGATGAATAGAAATAAGATACTTACTTTGTAACGGTGCTTTCTTCTTCATATTTTATTCAAAGCGCTTTCAGGGCAATAATGCCACCTGATTTATGCCTGTAACTTCGTCAAGACCAAACATTAAATTCATGTTGTGTACAGCCTGACCCGCCGCACCTTTCATCAGGTTATCTATCACAGATGAAACAACGACTGTATTTCCACCCTGCGGACGAAATATGGAAATACGGCACATATTAGACCCCTTCACACTGCGGGTTTCCGGAGCTAATCCTGACGGCAACACATCCACAAATGGCTCACCTTTATAGCGCTCAAGATAAATCTGGCGTAAATCCTCTACATCTACTTTTAACACACCATACAATGTAGCTTCTATACCACGAATCATTGGCATTAAATGAGGCACAAAAGTCAGCCCTACCTCATGACCTGCAACGCTGCCAAGCACCTGACGAATTTCTGGTAAATGCCTGTGCCCATCAACACCATAAGCCTTCACACTTTCAGTCGCTTCACATAATAAAGTAGACACGGTGGCGCCACGACCAGCCCCACTCACACCTGATTTAGCATCCGCAATTAAGTGCATATCATCAATAAGCCCATTTTCCACTAAGGGAATGTAGCCTAAATTCACAGCCGTTGGATAGCATCCTGGATTGGCAATAATTCTAGCTTTTTTTATCGCTTCCCGATTTATCTCAGGCAGGCCATACACAGCTTCCTCAAGAATATCTGGACAGGCATGCTCCATGCCATACCATTGCTGCCATACGCCCGTATCCTTTAAGCGAAAATCAGCAGCTAAATCAATAATTTTACAACCCGCCTCAAGCAACTGAGGGGCCATTTTCATTGCCGTACCATTGGGTGTCGCAAAAAACACGACATCACATTGCGCAAGAGATTCAAAATCAGGTTCTGAAAAATTAATTTTAATATGACCACGCAAATTAGGATACAGGCCAGATACAGCCTGCCCTACTTCAGAACGTGATGTGATCACTGATAACTCAACGTCTTTATGTGCAACTAACAAACGCAATAATTCAACGCCTGTGTAACCAGTACCACCGACTATGCCGGCTTTAATCATGTGAGACCTCTAAAAATAAAGCTTAAAATCAAGTTTAACTAACACAAACAAGTAGTTGAAATATGAAGCGTAAGTATAGACTGTATTGAGTAGACATAATACTGCCCAGGCATAGTTATAGGCGCTTTATTCTTATCTAAAAACAATCTATGATTAATAAAATAGCACCACAACGCACCGCCAGGCTTTGTCTGTGCATCAACACACGTTATTATGCCCAGACTTTCTTCAATTTGAGAACATTATGCTCTGGGTTAAAGCCTTCCACATAATTTTTATGGTCAGCTGGTTTGCTGGTTTGTTTTACCTGCCTCGTCTATTTGTCTACCATGCAATGTCAGATGATGAAATTAGCAGCGAACGTTTTAAAGTTATGGAGTACAAACTCTATCGGTTTATCACTCCTTTTATGTTTATTTCTGTGGCACTGGGTATATGGTTAATGCTTGAGTGGCAGCTATACAATTCAATCTGGATGCAGATTAAACTGGTATTAGTTGGTTTTTTAATTGCCTATCATTTTTATTGTGGACACTTAATAAATGTATTTAAAAACGACAAAAGCAGGCACGACCATGTCTGGTATCGATGGTTTAATGAATTTCCAGTACTACTACTGACTGCTATCGTTATACTCGTGGTCATTAAACCATTTCAATAAAACAACAAAAAACCAATTACCTTGAATATAATGAAATACCTGATACTTGTATTAAAGTACAGACCATTAGAGCGCAATACCAACACCTTCACTCAGACAAGAGGAGCGCATTAAGAAAAAATTGCTACACCGCTCGATCAGGCAACAATGGCTCAAGCTCAGTTAACGCTTTCTGGTAGACCTTACGCTTAAAAAAGACAACTTCACTCATCGGATGCCAGTAATCAACCCATGACCAGTTATCAAACTCAGGTCGATCCATCGTGCTTAAATTAAAATCCCTCTCTGTACCTGTTAGCTTCAAAATAAACCAGATTTGCTTCTGTCCTATACAAATCGGATGGCTATTTTTTCTAACCATCCACTTAGGTAAGCGATAACGTAACCATTTTCTGGTTTTACCCATAATTTCAACATGCTCAGGACATAAACCCGTTTCTTCAAAGAGCTCACGAAACATAGCCTGATCTGGCGACTCATTACATTGAATTCCACCCTGGGGAAATTGCCATGCATTCTGACCATAACGGCGAGCCCAGAAGACCTTACCTTCCGGGTTGCTCAAGATGATGCCTACATTAGGCCTAAATCCGTCAGAATCAATCACTTACAACTACCTGTTTAAAAGTTAGCTCTGATTCTTCCAAAAATCAGAGCTTTACGCAATGTTTTAGTTACAATATACAACCGCTGTTAAACTATAGAACAAATCTATAGCAAATGGTTTCCTAAAAATTTAATTTATGGCGTTTAATTTATGGCTTTAGCACTTTTTGATCTCGACAACACCCTGCTTGCGGGTGATAGCGACTACCTCTGGGGTGAGTTCCTGACAGAACAAGGTGTTGTTGATGGTGATTTATATGCTCGTGAAAACCAGCGTTTTTATGAGGAATACCAAAAAGGCAGCTTAGATATACATGAATTTCAGGCATTCTCCCAGCAACCCCTGGTACAGAACCCCATAGATAAAATGCGGCTTTTGCATCAGCGTTTTTTTAAAGAGAAAATTAAACCAATAATGAGCCCTGCTTCATTTAATTTAATTAAACACCACCGAGATAAGGGGGATACGCTGGTCGTGATAACTGCAACTAATCGTTTTATTACCGGTCCCATTGTCCAGGCCTTTGGCATAGACAATCTAATCGCCACCGAACCAGAAATAATAGATGGTAAATACACGGGGAAAATTGATGGCATCCCCTGCTTCCAGGAGGGTAAAGTTAAGCGCCTTAATCAATGGACAAGCAAACATAAACTCGATTTAAAAAACAGTTGGTTTTATAGCGATTCATATAATGATTTACCCCTTTTGTTGAAAGTAGAGAACCCCGTTGTTGTGGATGCCGATGAAAAACTACTGAAGCACGCACAGCAACACAACTGGAAAATAATATCGTTAAGATAAACAAGAGAATGACAACGACAGAATAAAACCATGACTACAATAAAAAAACATATTAACCTGGCCAATATCCTGTTATTTTTTCTGATATTAAGCACTTCAAGCATCAGAGCTGAGGTTTATATTAGCCTGGCGCCCGCCCTGGTCGAAATTGATACCGATAATGCATCCACCCGGCCATCACTCGTTGATTTACGAATAGGTTATGAATACCATGCACACCAGCTTGAACTGGCAATAATGAGTAGCATCAGTGATGACAACCTAAATCAGTTAACAGTAGATGTACCTTCCGTAAATTCCATTTTTTATCGATATTCACCACATGAAAATGAACAGATTAAAATGCATTTCATATTAGGCGCTAGCCAGATAGATGTTGATTCAACTTACCCCAATATAGCTGACACCACTGATACGTTTAATGGTGTCAGTTTTGGTATTGGTTTTGAAGAAGCCTTTAAGTCCATACCTCAACTTAAATTAAAACTAGATCTTTTACGATTGTATAATGGAGATAGCCTGGATGTTAACCTGTTAAGCATTGGTGTACGCTATGTTTTTTAAAGAAGCCATTACCTTGTTTATCAGTGGTTTATTTCTTCTTTTAGTCGCCTGTGGTGACGAAGACAAAGAAGCAAATCTGATTAATTTACATACTCTGGCTAGCCAGGACATTATATCAATCCATTTTCCAGCCGATTTAACCGAAAACATCATATCAACTAACAGTGAATTTAACTTTGTTATACAGGGCGTAAAATCAAATAATACGGACACCACAATCATCACCAGAGATATTGTCTGGTCACTTTCTGATCACGCCCTGAGTACCATTGATCAACAGGGACATTTCTTAGCCAGCAACACGGCTGAACTCATCACCCTCACCGCACAGTTTGGTCCACTGATAGAAACGCTCGACTTAAAGATATCAGATGCAAAATTCGATGAAGTGCTACAACTTAACAAACAAAACTTCAATACGGACATGTGTCAGTCACAGGAAATCAAACCAATAGCACGTTATATAGACAAAGACGGTAATGAAGAAATACATCAACTGGACAGCAATACGATAAACACCATTACCTGGCTTATTCGTAACCAGGAAGACAATAGCACATCACAACGCGCTCATATTAAGACATTAGGTAATCAGACGAATCTACACGCCTTGGCTGCCGGTGATATAATCATTCAGGCAAAAGCATTATCGATTTTCACTGGCACTGAAAAAACATCCACCGATTTCAATCAGAACATTGGTAACAACCTGAACAGTATTAAAGTATGTAATAGCGATGACAGCAATTTAAGCAGCTGTAATGTCACCAGTACGAACATAGAAAAAGATAAAACTTTATCCCTGATGTCAGTTGGCAACTATCAGGCTTCAGATGGCTCCAGCTTCAACCTGAATATCAGCCAGAACAGTAAATGGGGAATTAATAATACAAACGCAAGTATCGCTTTTTTTAGTGATTTCCAGAACCTGAGCATTCTCGGAAACACAGAATCAAGCACAGCAACGCTCACTGTTGCCTGTGGCACCATCACACAATCATTAAGCACTACAGATATTACTCAAGGGGTTATACTCGATGATAATGTAAGTTGTGATGGTGGTATTAACTGTATGGGAGCCAGCACGGCAATCACCATAAGTCAGCTCAGCGTTTCATCATTTACAGTGAGTGCAAATAATATTGATTTAACCGATAACACAAGTGAAACCCTGAGTTCACGACCTGACGAAATCACCCTGGAAGTAATAGCAAACTTTACAGACTCAACCAGCAAGACCATTACCACTGATAGTAAACTAAGTTATAGCATCACTGCTGGAGACGATGACGTCATTGAAGACAAAGCCGACTCTTCAGGTGTATTTACTGTATTGGGCAATGGCACAGCAAAAATAGAAATCAACTATCGATCTGAATCATTTATCGTATATCTCGAAATACCCTAAATTCAAAAACCAGGCAATGTAAATGATTCTCATATCGCCTGCTCTTTTTTAATACCTTTGGTGTTTTCAAATATCTGGTTAACATATCTTTCTTTCACGTCTAAATCACAAACACCAAAACACAACAGTTCTCAATACAAAAAATAACACCACATCCCCAGGCAACGTTTGAAGAAGAAACGACTCAACCTTATCATCGCCTTTATTAAATAAAAGTCACATTTAATCATTAGTATATTTTATAGAACACATCAAAAACCTCAGCATTAAACTCAGAACTTATACTCAATAATTAATCACGGACATGAAAGGGACAAAAAAAACAAACACTCATCACTTTTACCACTAGACCTGAAAGACGAAGAAGCCACGACAGGCACGCACTCTCCTTGAATAAACTATTTTTTAAATATTTACATCACATTTTTATAACGCATTTCCTGAATTCATCTTCGTAAAATCGCAAAACTAACTTAAAGATAAATTATAAAACTGATTTTTCATTACTCCACCATTCTGTTTCTTTATAAACAGGGAAAAACCCCTATTGAGATAAGCCTGATAAAATCCTAGCATAACAGTCAGGATATTGACCTCCTATACATTTTTTCATGGACTTTTATATGACTTTATTTAAAGAAAAACGAATTCTTCTACTTCTTCTCTCAGCATTAATTCCCCAGACTGTTTTAGCTGATTACATTTTTACAGCACCACCCCGTGAATCACATGATCGAGGAAAAAAAGTATACAAACCAGTTGCTGATTTTTTATCCGCCGCAACAGGTGAAAAGTTTGTATATAAACAACAAAACACCTGGAAAGAATATGTTGCTGGCATGAAGAACCAGAAATATGATCTTATGTTTGATGGGCCACATTTTGTTGACTGGCGCATACATAATATTGGACACAACACCCTGCTGAAAATACCTCACCTTTTACAGTGGCGAGTTATCGTGCGTCAGGATAACACGTCTATCACGGGCATCCAGGATCTTGTTGGAAAAACAGCCTGTGCTCCAGGATCTCCTAATTTTGGTATGTTAAACCTGTTCAACCATTTTAAAGATGAAAGCAAGCAGCCAATACACGTAAAAGTAAAGGGCTGGAATAATGTTTATGAAGATGTAAAAAGTGGAAAATGCGTAGCTGGTGTTTTACCAAAGAAAAACCATCAAATGTTTGATAAAGACGAAAAGTACACCCGCTCTATACATACACACTTACCTTTTCCAAACCAGGCTATTACATCGGGAAAGCGTATTTCTGAAAGCTTAAGAGAAAAAATAAGGAATGCATTATTAACCGATGAAGGGCAGATGGCTCTGCAAAACCTTCGAACACGATATACTGGCGGAGCACGATTAGTATCGGCAGAGGATGAGGAATACGATAGCATTCATACACTACTGCTTAAGGCAAAGAATTTTTCTTATGTAACAGCCACTAACAAAATACCGCAAATGTATATTAATAATTAAAAACATCTTTAACTCACTAATAGTAAAAGAAGCATCATTATTACGATGCTTCTTTTAAAGCACACATTGGACATGAACTGGACATTTCGTGTTTTATTTTCGCACTTCGGACACTGGCCGCCCTAAACGAAGGGGGTTATTGAAAAGAAAAAGACTTAATCAACCTGTTTAACCATATTAATACTCGTACTGATATGACTCATCAGCTCTGCTCTGAAGCGTTCAGTCAATAATATTTGCTGCCGACGACCGTCTGTTGAATCACCACTCTTTGTAAAAACATCATCATCAATTAAACTGCTTATACGTGAATTTATCGTTGATTTTGCCGAGGGAATACTGACATAAAGGTCTGAAACAAATATTTTTAACTCTTCTAACTGAGCCTGTACTACCATAAATATAAGCGTCCAACTTAAATCTTCACCGTTTGCTCCTCTAACTAATTTTCTTCTTTCTTTAAATCTATTCAAACAATAACGTATATAGTTAAGTTCATTAATCACCATATCTTTAGATTGATAACTGGTCGTCGTTTTATTTATGACACGATCATAAACCGCCACAACGCCTGACCGCCCATCTGCTGGATTTATATTAAGACTTATTCCACGATAATCATTTAAAGCGGAAATAATAACATCTACATATCCATGGGTATTAATCGTTAATGATTTATAAATAGAAAAATCATGTTCAATAGCTTCAGGGAGGGACTCTGCAATATTATCAAGCTTCCGTTTAATAAAATCAGAAACGCGTGACACTCTGGAAAGCTGGGAATTTATATGTGCGGCCAGAAGCATCAAATCAACAGGTTTTTCAAAACAATTATCAGCCCCTTTGTTCAGCCTTTTAATCTGCTCTGTCTTATTGGCATCACCACTTAAGAAAATAAAAGGAATCACCCCAAAATCAGATTCTGATTCACGTAAAATATCAAACAGCTCATCCCCAGTCATTTCTGGCATAGTAATATCACAAACAATAAGGTCAGGCGCTATACTACGAATAATTTCCAGCCCTGTAACACCATTATCAGCTTCAACGATATCATGACCATCTAACTCTAATAATTCTCGGATAATATCCCGTATACCAGCCTCGTCATCAATAACAGCTATTTTCAATTTCAATCCTTAGTTATTTATCACTCTCATTATTCATTGATGTGAATGATTTTCGCAAGTAAATTTTGGTATGAAATCTGACCCTTATCTGATAACAGGTACAAGCTAAGGATTTCTGTTGATTAAAAAACAACTGTATATTAGATTATTTTGATATTCCTTATAAAAAGCGACCAAAGAAACATCTTTGCACACATCTTAGATTTCAAAAAAATCGGAATTATAACGGCTACATTGACAATAATGCTTTTTTTACTTTACTCTGCAACCAAATAAGATCATTACCCGCCACAAGGTCAAATCCTGTAATCAGTTCACATTATTTTTTGTATATTATTGATACCTTATCTGAAATTTAAATACTTAAAAAGCAACGGAAAAACACTATACGAACAATTTTGTTAAAAATTTAATTTTATTTCTGCACACGGCCATTCACACAACTAATTTTATTAGTAACGCAGCCTATACCTCTATATATTATTTTTAGATTTTTAAAGATTTATAATTTTATTTACTAAAAATAAATTTATTCTTTATATTGATGAATGGAAAATCATTTAAAAGATATTAAACAATTGGTTTTAGAATCAGAACAGCTCCAAACCAGCTTTACAACAAAAAACCTTTACTATCCTTTTATTTACTTAAAAAACACAACGCATTCAAAATAATACAAAGCATCTTTATATTGAACTAATGATTTTCTAAAAAAAACAGCTAGCAAAACACAACATCAAACATCACTACCACTTAATATACTATTCACTCTCTCTATCATATCGAATTGACTGTATGGTTTATAAAGTATTTTTTTATGCAGTACCGTATCATCCAGCATCTGATCACTATAGCCACTGACTAGTTGTATTTTTATCTGTGGATATAGCTCATTCACTTTTGTCACCAGCTCAAATCCATCCATATCTGGCATGACTATATCCGAAATCATTAAATCTACTTTGGTCGACTTAAGAATCCCCAATGCCCGAGTCGCGTTATTTGCCTCAAGCACCTTATATCCTTCAGTTAATAGCATACCACCAAGCAAATGGCTTAACGCCTCTTCATCATCAACTATAAGTATTGTTTTACTATTATCTGGCATCATTATCGTACTCGCCTTCTGGCATTCAGTATATCTAATACTAGAATAGCATTTACATAGGAATATTTCGATTATTTGCAGATGATAGTAGACCACTTACTGTGTAAACATAATTAATAACTCCAGACACTTGACCTATCCACTGGACACATTAACAACCATGCTGTTTAATTGCCAAATCACTCTGGTATGGCTGAGCCATTAATCATATTGTCACATTAATTTATAAAGATAAAACCTATGTTGCTAACATCAAAAACAACACCTCTAAACACTGTATTAACGACTATTATTTCACTGGGCTACATGCTCCTGCTTATATCGCTATCAGGCTGCTCCCCACACCCCGCATCTGGAAACTGGGTATCCCCTGAGGAAAATGACGCTCACTTTACAAAAATACTTGTACATTTTGAATCAAGACTGGAAATATTTTCAGACACCTCAGACACACCACTACTCTATTGTGGCTGGTCAGCTACCAGCAGCCAGAATATAGGTATAGAGTGCCTGCGTTCCGAAGATCAAAAAGTGATGGAAATCTATCAGCTTAATGTTGAAGGCGAGGATAAAGCAGAATTAATACAGAATGGAAGGGTAATTGCACGTTTTGTTCAGTTACCAGAATAACGAAGAACATATTTTATTCTATTCCCCCTCACCTCAGAATGAGAGTGGGGCAAGCTTAAACTAGGAAATTAGAATATCTCTTGAACTTTCAAACTGCTGTTGAGCTTTTTCCAGTATTTTAGGTAATAATGAAGCATCTAGTTTATTAGCCTGCCAAATGGCAGCATCAACCTCTTCAACCTTCTGCTCATTCCCTTCCTTCCGCTCAAAGTGCTTATCTACAATTTCATTGGCTAAATAAATTAACCAGGCCGCATTCTGCTCTTTTTCAGGAGCTCTTTCCGGCTCTAGCTGATAGCGAACTGAAGCACATATCTGCGGCGGTAAATTCCACTTATTTAGTAGGCCACCACCAACCTGCGTATAATCGTAACCTATTATTTCTTTTTCAGCTTTAGCCCGCTCACAAGTATCAGGTGCTTCTCGTCGCAAAACCTGAGCCATTTCTTCAGGCAGTTTTAAGTACATTAATAACGAGCCGATATCATGTAACAAACCTGCTATAAAAAACCGTTCTATCGTTTGTTCCCGCTTAAACGCGGCCAATACTCTTGCGGTGACCGCAGTACTTAAACTGCGTTTCCAGAAATCATGCATTGAAACTAGCTCTGAAGGGATACCATCAAACACATTAACAGCAGATGCGGCAACAACGACGCTACGCAACTCTTCATGGCCAATTAGAGCCACAGCGCGGTATACCGTGTCAACTTTAGCCATAAACCCATAAAAAGGGCTATTAACCAGCTTGAGCAAACGCGCGGTTAAGGCTGGGTCATCATTGATGACCTGACCAATTCTGGTAGCAGTGGATTTAGGGTCATCCATTACCTCAAATACTTTATAAACAATGGCCGGTAAACTACCCAGCTTTCCACTGCGATCAATTAGTTTTTCAAGACTAAGCAAAAAATCTGTTTCCTGTTATTTTAGGCTCTTTAGAAATGTTAGATCTATACAGATATATAGCAGGCTTTCCTGGAGCCCACTTTATTTCATTTAAGCTATTTAAAGTTTAGCTTATGCTTTTGGTAATGTAACGCCGGTTTGTCCCTGATATTTACCCGCTCGGTCACCGTACGATGTTTCACAAATTTCATCTGACTCAAAAAACAACATTTGAGCTACGCCTTCGTTAGCATATATTTTTGCCGGTAAGGTCGTGGTATTAGAGAACTCGAGTGTTACATGACCTTCCCATTCCGGCTCCAGAGGCGTGACATTTACAATAATGCCACAACGAGCATAGGTTGATTTACCCAGACAGATCGTTAGTACACTACGGGGAATTTTAAAATACTCAACTGTACGGGCTAATGCAAAAGAATTCGGCGGAATGATACAAACATCAGATTGCACATCGATAAAACTATCATCATCAAAATTTTTCGGGTCAACAATAGCCGAATTGATATTGGTGAATATTTTAAATTCATCAGCACAACGCACATCATAACCATAACTTGAAGTACCGTAAGATATCAGCCGATTATCATTATTATCATAACGAATCTGACCTGGTTCAAATGGTGAGATCATGCCTTCATTTTCCGCCATACGGCGAATCCACTTATCTGACTTAATACTCATTGATTACGGCTTCCCAGAATGCACTGAATTAATTGAGGGCGCATTCTATCATAAATTATAAAGGCACAAAAAAGGACGCCCCGGGGAGCGTCCTTTTTACAAATTAACCCATAATTGGCCTAATTGTTTTCAATAACAATATTTGGGAATTTACTGCTGTAGTCTTTTGCCTGTGATGCTAGCTTAGCCGCTGTACGACGCGCAATTTCACGGTAGATACTAGCAATCGCACCGTCTTCATCGTGTGCAACTGAGGGCTGACCTTCATCACCACTGGTACGAATGGATATATCCAGCGGTAATGCGCCCAGGAAGTCCACATCGTAGTCTTCAGACATGCGCTCACCACCGCCCTGACCGAAAATAGGCTCAGCATGGCCGCATTCTGAACAGATGTGCATACTCATATTTTCAATAATACCCAATACAGGAACTTCTACCTTTTCAAACATTTTCAGGCCTTTACGTGCATCTAATAATGCGATGTCCTGAGGTGTGGTTACAATAACAGCACCACTTACCGGTACTTTCTGTGCCAGCGTTAACTGAACATCACCGGTACCAGGTGGTAAATCAATAACCAGGTAATCCAGATCTTTCCACTGGGTATCAACCAGTAACTGCTCCAGTGCCTGTGTAACCATTGGGCCACGCCAGATCATTGGCGTTTCTTCATCGATCATAAAACCAATCGACATAGCCTGCATACCGTGCCCCATCATTGGGCTCAGCGTTTTACCATCTGCAGATTCAGGCTTGTCAGTGATACCTAACATACGAGGGATACTTGGACCGTAAATATCCGCATCCAGAATACCCACATTTGCACCTTCTTTACTCAGTGCCAGCGCCAGATTAACCGCAGTTGTAGATTTACCCACACCACCTTTACCCGATGCCACAGCAATAATATTTTTGATACCTTCCAAGGGCTTCAGGCTGGACTGTACGGAATGAGCAACAATATCCTGACTGACATCAACCTTAACCGAATCAACACCATCCAGTGCGCTTATCAGGCTGGTCAGCTCATCTGTGATTTTCGCGTAATGACCTTTAGCCGGAAAACCTAGCACAACTGTAATAGCAACTTCAGCACCATTAATATCAATACCCTTAATCGCATTTGCTGCTTTTAAATCCTTCTCTAAATAAGGATCTACATACTTTGCAATTGCTTCTTCAACCTGCTGCTGTGAAACGCTCATGGCATTTACTCCAAAACCTGAATGTGTGGCGCCCTGAGGAGTTATCCCGGGTGCTATAAAATTAGTGATGCGAATTCTACACCAGCCAGAAGCGGAATAAACCCTACCCTTTATTGGTATAGTGATGAAATAACAGTATGTGGGCTATATTGAGGCAAACCCCGGTATTTCAACCTGTTAAAAGGCTATTTAACCTAATACGAGAAGAGCACTCATTATTTGTTTTTCGTCATATCCCCCGCTCTGGGAGTGCCTGATATACGCTTCTGAAGAATCTTTAACTGTTGTGGCAAATGAACACTTTCACCTCGAGCCTTAGCAAAAAGAGCCACTCGAATCTGATCAAAGCTTCCTTTAGCTAATTTATTTTTAAGCGTAATCACCTTTCGTTTATTACCCTTCGGATTATTAAAATGCTGTAGTTGCAACGCCCCCTGCACATCTTCAAAGACAATACCTGTAAATGTATCAGGCACGTCTTTTATAGTAAACTCAAGCCTGAAAGTAAGCTTATGAAGCATATTATCTGGCAAATTCGGCAGGTCGTCAGACAAAGCATCAATACTGTTTAAAACAAACATAATTTTAACTTCCTTAATGATACCCTGATAAAAATACACGTAAATTCAGCAAATGCTACAGGCACAAAAAACTGATTAATGTACAATAGCCCTGTATAAATGATATAGCACAGCTGTATATTTGCTGTTCACCGTCTACAATCAGGGAAGTAAACCCGTATTGTACAATAAAGCTGTCAACCAGGACTTGATACCAGACTACCATGAGCTCAGATTCAGAAACACCTGATATACCTAATAAAACTGTTGATATGAACGACACCGATAAAGTATCTAAAGCAATTAAAAACTTTATAAATGGGGAGAGTGATGACGGTTCTAGCACATCCACTGCACAAAGTGGTGCAGGCAAACAATTCCATGATCGACGTGATGTAATAAAAGCATTAACGAGTTTACAGACCGGCTATAAACCTAAGTTTTCCCCTAGTGACACCAGTATAAAAACCGACAGCTTTAAGCATGCCTTACTCAACAGCATGGCCAAAATGGGTAATACCAGCATGTCTAAAAGCCTCAATGCAATTGATGGACGCACCATCGATTTTGTCGAAATGCTTTTTGGCGCATTTTTACGTGATGACAACGTATCTATTGCTATAAAATCACTGCTACTTGAATTACAGATCCCTCTGATAAAAGTAGCTATGTTAGATTCACAGTTTTTCCAAAATGATAAGCACACCGCACGTAAAATGCTTGATACCGTAGCTCACCTTGGCATAGGTATAGAAGACGACCAAAACACACTAATTAAGACAATACGCTTAATTATTGAGCAATTACAGGCCACCTTTGAACAAAACCTGAATAGTTTTAATACCGCTCTTACCGCATTAAATCGTTTAATGGCTATCGAAAAGGATAAATCAGGCAAACAGGAAGGGGAAACTCAAAAAGCTATACTAAAGGAACATGCCCGACAAATAGTATTAAATGAGCTACAGAAAAATACGTATAAAAAAATCATTAAAAAAGACCTTAAACCACTTATTTTAAAACAATGGGCGGCTTTAATGTTTCAACGGTTTATTAAATATGGCAAAGACAGTAGCCAGTGGAATGAGATTGTTACACTGTTAAAGCACCTTGTTTACAGCGTACAACCCATTACAACATCTGAGCAATGGATACTACTAAATAATGACTCTGGCGTATTAATTAATGACATTGAAGAACAGCTAAAAACAACTCGATTAAGCCCGGGCGGCATTGAGGCGTCTATAACAGCATTAAAAGAAATCCATTCAAACCTGATTGAATCATCCGAATTTTTTAGCGAACAACCCGATTACAGCCTGTCAGAAAGAAGCATAGATGAAATTATTAATGAATCTATTGAAGACATGCCAGAAGAAGGCGAACCACCGCACATACAAATTTCACGTTTACCCACTGATGTAAAGCAGGGCGTATGGTTTGAAATATTTAACGGCGATGGCAAAGCACTACGCCGGGTTAAGCTATCTGTTATTTTATTTGATGAAGCAAAATTAGTTTTTGTAGATCGTCATGGCAGTATGGTTATTGAAAAATTTGCCAATGAATTTGTTGAAGAACTTAACGAAGGCAAATCAAAAGTAATTGCCGATCATTCCATATTTAATCATGCATTGGGGCAGATAATAAATTCAATTATCAAGTAGTTTTCTACTAGAATCCCACGGCAAAAAATATAATGCACTTATAAAAAACAGCAATGTTATTAAACCCAAATCCTGCTTTATTAGATAGCCTCTACTGGATTACATTAATTGCCGTAATTGTTTCTTCAGCATCTGGCGTGCTTATTGCTGGCTTTAAAAAGTTTGATCTGTTTGGCGTCATCATTATCGCTATTGCCACAGGGCTAGGCGGAGGCTCACTTCGTGATATGTTACTGGATAGAGAAGTGTTCTGGATTCATGATCAGATATTTTTTGTCGCATCATTTAGCAGCGCTATCTTTATTTTTATAACCGCTCGCTTAATTGTTATTTCACATCGATTTTTTTTAATACCCGATGCCGCTGGATTAGCAACATTCGCTATAGCAGGAACACTCGCCTCAATGATGATGGGTGTACCATGGTTAATTGCCAGTTTCATGGGGGTAATGACAGGAACAGTAGGAGGCATCTTTCGAGACCTTTTAAGCAACGAGCCACCACTTGTATTTCATAGCCCACTTTACGCGACCGTATCCTGGATCGGCTCTTTATTATTTATTGGTTTATTACAAATAAATATAAGCGTAACGCCTGCTGCAATTATTGCAGGGTCATGCATTTTCATTGCCCGCCTACTGGCACTCTACTTCAACATCAACTTACCAAAATTTCGTTTTAAATAAGCTGGTTTATTTTTATAATTCAGCCTGCTAATTAACAGGCTTCATCAGGTTTTGTCCGGCGGATAAATATCCCACTCAACCAGATAATCTGGATCAGTAATAATCACATCAGATTCAGCCAGTTTGTAATCTCCAGGCTTAGCCAACTGATAGTGATCCAGATCCGGTGGAATACTAAAATCTTCACCCGTATCCCCTCTTTTCACCACCAGACCATCTTCATTATCAATTTTCACAATTGGGCCACAAAACTGTTCAAATGCTTCCAGGTCACCAAAATCATTCATGCAGGTGAGGCTAACCAGCACGGTTTTACCCAGCATTTTCTCAGCCTGTTCTGGGTCAAAGATACAACCCGCAAATATTTTTTCACTCATAAGACATCTTCATAATAATTTATTACATTATACGCTATTTCAAACCCGTAACGATTATCGTTCAAGTACGGCAATCGCACTTTCCAGTGCCAGCCTTAGCTCCCTGGCCTGCTCGATTGTCATCGCGTAATACCGACTAACCTGTGCATCTTCAGCCGTTTGCTCTGGAGATGATATAAAATGAGGCCTGAAGACAACTAAACCGTGTTCTTCTATCGGCCCCACATCCCAGTTAGCAATAGGGTATATATTTTCATTTTCCTGCTCTGCCATAATTATTCTCATATATAAAATCAAAACATATTATAAGATCAAATTCTGCTTATGTTAATATTCGCCACCCAGTTAACAACAGAAACATCCTATGAAAATCACCGGTAACATCCAGAAAATGCAAACCCAGTTAAATGATACAGTGCAATACCACCTGCCTGTTGGTGATGAACGGGTTGATATGAACGCATTAATTGGTTCAGAAATACATTTTAGTTACCAGGGTGAAATTAATTGCATTGCCTGTGACCGAAAAATCAAAAAGAGTTTTAGCCAGGGTTTTTGTTATCCCTGTTTTCAGTCACTGGCACAGTGTGACATGTGTATTATGAAACCTGAAAAATGCCACTATAACAAGGGCACCTGCCGAGAACCGGAATGGGGCGAACAATTCTGCCTACAGGACCACTATGTTTATCTGGCCAATTCATCAGGCCTTAAAGTTGGCATTACCCGGGGCACTCAAATACCTACTCGCTGGATGGATCAGGGTGCAACTCAGGCTATTCCCATTTTTAGAGTTAAAGATCGCTTAACATCTGGTTTAGTCGAAGTTATTTTTAAAAATCATGTTGCAGATAAAACCAGTTGGCAAAAAATGCTCAAAGGTGAAGCCGACAAGGTTGATATGCAAGCACGAAGAGATGAACTTTACGCCTTAAGCAAAAGTGCACTGACTGATTTAATTTGCACACTGGATTCTGATGCGATAACCTTTTTAAATGACGAGCCCGTTATTGATATGCATTTTCCTGTGGAAAAATACCCTGAAAAAGTTAAATCATTTAACTTTGATAAAACACTTGAAATCAGCGGCATATTAAATGGCATTAAGGGGCAATACCTGATTCTTGATAATGGCGTTTTAAATATACGTAAGTTTGGCGGCTATAACTTAACACTGGAAACCTGATCAATTGCTTCTATTCTGAATCAGTATTCACATATATCTGATGTGCCCGCAGGTACACCTTAACAAAACACACAAAACAACTAATTTCTGACTCAGCACACTATATTATTTAGAAGGTGAATGCACTTCACCTGACTCACGCTCACCCATTTCGAAACCATGATGATACGCTTTATGCCACTCCATGACCTGCTGGGTTTCATAAATATCACCTGCATCAAGCTCCAGGTGACTTAATTTTTCTGCAAATCCATTTTTTTTAAAATACGCTGCCACTCCATTTGCATAACCCCGGTTATACCAGAGCTGTGCATCCGACGGATTATCACTATATTCAGCCGTCTCGTTATAAAGTTTTTCCACCAGCCCTGTTAATTTATCAATGACGCTCATAATATTTTACCCAACAATTTAACCAAGCAGCTCTTCAAGAGAAGAACCATCAGCACCTTCTCCAATCTCAACAATCAGGGTTTCATGCAACGGCATACTCTCTGACTGAATATGAGGTAATAACTGCTCAGTTAACTCAATCACCATCATTAGCCCTCTTTGACTACCCGCATCCTTAGTAGACTTCGCCTGCACTACCATGGACTCAATATAAGCACGCATAGATTCTAAACGTTGATTTACTTCCATTTGCTGAAATTCAGCCGTAAAGCTCAGGTGTAATTCACGAAGCTGTGAATGCGGATCGTGCACAGCGATATTAAACGGCACAAAAGGAAATGCGGATGCACTCATAAAAACACTCATAATTCTGCAGGACAGGTAATTATATATGAAAAAAAACCTCAAAAATGCTATTTTACGCGCCTGAGATTTAATCTAAATACGAGCAGCCATGACCACACAACGCAAAATTCTTATTACCAGTGCATTGCCCTACGCTAATGGCCCAATACACCTGGGGCATCTGGTGGAATATATACAGACAGACATCTGGGCCCGTTTTCAGAAAATGCGTGGTCATGAATGCTATTATGTCTGTGCCGATGATGCACACGGCACCCCTATTATGTTACGCGCCCGTCAGGATGGCATTTCCCCTGAGCAACTTATTGCCGATGTGAGTCGTGACCATCAGGCAGATTTTTCAGATTTTTTTATTGATTTTGATAACTATCACAGCACTCATTCTGATGAAAACAGGGATCTCTCCCAATCTATCTATCGCACATTACGCGATGATGGCCATATCAGCACTCGCACCATTTCACAGGCCTATGACCCTGAAGCAAACATGTTTCTACCTGATCGCTTTATCAAAGGTACGTGCCCTAAATGCGGCGTAGAAGATCAATACGGTGATAACTGCGAAGCATGCGGCGCAACTTATGATACAACAGACTTAAAAGACCCGTATTCCGTTGTTTCTGGCGCCACACCAATTAAAAAAGACACAGAGCATTACTTCTTTAAGCTGGCTGACTTTGAAACCATGCTTAAAGAGTGGACCACATCAGGACACGTACAGTCTGAAATTGCCAACAAATTAAAAGAATGGTTTGACTCCGGTTTAAGAGACTGGGATATCAGTCGTGATGCGCCTTACTGGGGATTTGAAATCCCCGATACAACTGATAAGTTTTTCTATGTCTGGTTAGATGCACCCATTGGTTATATGGCCAGCTTTAAAAACCTGTGCGATAAAACAGATTTAAACTTCGATGAATTCTGGAAATCCGAAGGCACCGAGTTATATCATTTTATTGGTAAAGACATTGCTTACTTCCATACATTATTCTGGCCGGCGGTATTACAGGGTGCCGGCTATCGCACACCAACTAACGTTTTCTGTCATGGATTCCTAACCGTTGATGGCGCTAAAATGTCCAAATCTCGCGGTACTTTTATTAAGGCACGCACGTATCTGGATAATTTAAAACCAGAGTATCTGCGTTATTACTATGCAGCCAAATTATCATCCGGTGTTGATGATATCGATTTAAACTTAGAAGATTTTCAGCAACGGGTTAATACCGATTTAGTTGGTAAATTCGTAAATATTGCTTCCCGCGTAGCCAGTTTTATTAAGAAAAACAATAACGGCCAGTTATCCAGCACATTACCGGCACCAGAATTACATCAAAAGATGATAGATGCCGGTGAACAGATTGCTCAGCACTTTGAAAACAGAAAATACAGCCAGGCTACTCGTGAAATAATGGCACTGGCAGATAAAGCCAATGAATATATTGCCGATAAAGAACCCTGGGCTAAAAACAAACAGGAAGGCAAAGAGCAGGAAGTACATGATATTTGCACCCAGGGCATCAACATGTTTCGAATTCTGTGCATCTATTTAAAACCCGTGCTACCTGAAGTAATTAAACAGGCGGAAGCTTTTTTAAACTGTGGCGAGCTAAGCTGGACCGATCTGAACAAACCCTTGCTGAATCACAGCATTAATAAATTCAAACCTTTAATGCAACGCGTTGAAAAAGAAGCTTTAGATAAAATAGTTGAATCATCTAAAGAAGATATAAAGACAGCTCCACAAAAAGCACTCTCAAACAAACATTCAAATGTAAAAAATGAGCCAATAGCTGACGAAATAGAGTTTGATGATTTTGCCAAAATTGATTTACGCATTGCTCGAATTGTAAAAGCCGAACATGTAGAGAAAGCCGATAAACTTTTACAGCTTACTCTGGACATTGGCGATGAAACTCGAAATGTATTTGCCGGAATAAAATCAGCTTACAAGCCTGAAGACCTGGAAGGCAAACTAACAGTCATGGTGGCTAACTTAAAACCCCGTAAAATGCGATTTGGCATGTCCGAAGGCATGGTGTTAGCCGCTGGACCCGGCGGCAAAGACTTATGGATTCTTAATCCTGATGAAGGCGCTAAACCAGGAATGAAAGTAAAATAACCGGCTTATCTACACACCTACTTTCACCCCATACTCTGTAGTGGTCTAATAGCACCGGACACTTTAATAAGAGATAATACTAATCAATTATTAAGGTGCCAGAATGAGTCAGAAACGGACATATAAACAGTATTC
>JADGFA010000085.1 GCA_016744065.1 Gammaproteobacteria bacterium | reverse complement strand
AGACAGGAATAAAATATTTCTTTATTAGGCTACAATTATATACTTATGCACATTGGCTAACGTAATTCGTGAGCTTATATAATCCACTGAGTTTGCTTTACCCTATAACTGTCATTCTGAGAAAATGCGAAAGATGATAATTATTCACATCTGCTTTTACTTGTATATTTTTTAAAACCAGCACTTACTATATGCCGAGGCTTATAAGCACATTATCAGTATTTAATACAAAAACCGGCATTAATACTTACGTTTTTCATGCTCATTTAGATGCACCACCTGAGGGTGATCTATAGTTTCCTGGGACTGACTCAATGGAAGGTGTAAACGAAATGTAGTTCCTTTACCGAGCTTACTCTCAACATCTAACTGCCCTCCTAACTTATAGATATACTCTCTCACCTGAAAAACACCAATCCCCATTGTTCCCTTTGTCGACTCAAATGGTTGAAAGAGACGATCATGTATAAAAGCCTCATCCATACCTTCACCTGTATCCTCTATTTCTATTACCGCAAAACTCCCCTGCTTACTCAGCCTCACGGTAATACTTCCTGTATCATTAGTCGCATCCTGTGCATTTTGAATAATGTGCCCTATATTGGCAGACATACGATCCTTATCTGCCGTCACTAACACATTTTGACTCAGGCAGTTTAAAACAGGTATGGGCAAGGCTCCTGCTTTAACACAACTTCTAATACTATCTTCAAGCAATGTACTTAAACTAACTGGGGCATACTTATCAGATTCACCTCCACCTCTCAGGCGAATTAATAACTTATTCATCTTATTAACTGAGTTTTCAACGGTACTAATGGCATCATCAATAAACATAGGATTGCCCTTATGTCTGCCTGCATTAGAAACAACCATTGAAAGCTGCCCAACCATATTTTTTATATCATGAACAATAAATGCAGAAAGTCGATTTACCTCTTCAAAACGCTTTGCACTAACCAGGGCCTGTGCTGCATCATATTGAGCAAGATGACTTGCTGCCTGCCGACCTGCGGTTTTTAACAGATCACTGTCTTCCCAGTTAAAATAACGTTCATGCGCAGGGGAACGGAGCAAAACAATAAACCCCATCATATGATCCTGTAGCATTAAGGGTACAACCAACCAGGCATTTTTATTACCTGATAGCCATGCAGGAATTTCAAGTGGCCCTAAACGAGTGTACATATCAGGATCATTATTATATTCATCAAGACTAATAACGAACTGCTGCTCAGACAAAAACTGAATAAAAGCCGAGTCCGCAGATTCACGTATATTTATGCTCTCATAATTCCAGCCTTCATCCGATTCAAAATAACCATTCTCTCTTTCCATTACCAATAACCCTCCAGGACTATTAATAATCTGAGCTAAAGCCAAAATAGCTCTTTCATGTAATCGCTGAGAAGTATCATGTGAAGACAGTGTTCGAATAATTCTTAACCACTCTTCACGATAGTCATACTTATAATGAAAAAAATGCTTATCAATAGCCACTTTAAGGCGCGCTCGGATTCTTCCTGAAAAGAATAATACAGCTAGTATCATTACCGCAGCAAAAAGAAAAGTTGCCTGAGCTACAACACCCCACTCTCCCCCCATATCGCGAACGTAATAACCACCAAAACCAATAAAAATAAGGTAAGCTCCTGCCGCTAACAAAGTGGTTGTATGAAAAACAATACGCCGTGACAGGAAAATATCAATAGAGTCATGCCCTAGTGACCATTGCATTTCACGCTTAATTGCAACGGCTATTAAGGGCACTACCATCGCATGAATAAAACCACGCGCATTCCAGAGTTCATTATCTATACGCTGAAATAAAAATGCATCTGAGTAAAGATAAAAATCATAGGCAAACATGCCACCAATACCCATCCATAAATATTTTAAAGCCAAACGATGTTCTACAGATGTATTTCGATAGAGCTGCTCTATAATAACGAGACCACCAATTGAAATTAGCAAGTGCCCGATTAAAACATCATTACCCGCAATAATCGCAAAAAATGAACCTCCAGATACACGATAAAGTACAAGCAGCATTAATCCAATTACAAAAACAGTTAACCCCGCAAATGTAATTTTAAAGTTTTTGTTAACCTGATCAGACGATTTATAAGCCGTTCTAAGCATAACAAGTAAAAATGCAAACCAGGCAAGCGAACGGAGTAGTTCAAGCAATAAAGTAGATTCGAGTAAAAAAGTAGAACTTAATATATTGGTATAAGCCAGATAAGTTACGGCACCAGACCAGGCAGCACTGGCAAGAGAAGCCACTGCCAACATAATTTTTGGCAGATTATCTCGCTGTCCTGTTAGCATCACCAGCCCTAATATTAAAAACAGGGCTGTAGACATACCAAAGCTAATGATTTCAATGAACATAAAAGAAAATAAGTACCTCGTAATTAATTCTAATTATAGAGTCTATTTAACTGAATTCATTCAAAAGCAGATAATCATCTAGATTCAGTATTTTTAGTTATACTAATTGAACTCCCTGTATTTAATAATCATAGACATACTTCTGATACATACATTTTTTCAAAAATTGTTTATGTAAATATATATCTGAAGCATTATCTAATAAAACATCTACAATTCAATAATGATTTCCTGAACAGATTTTAATATAAATCTGTAACATTCATCATTTTATTAAATCGATTTTAATAACTCAGTCGCTTTATCTTTTCCAGGAAATTTTTGATCACTGGAAGATGCAATTTCTAAATGTGATTTAGCTGCAGCTTTATCGTCCATATGATATAGCGCATAGCCAAGATGATATCTAAATACGGCTATTTTGGGTGCTTTCTCGACAATTGGTCTGAGTATTTCTATCGCTTTAGCTGAATTACCCGTTTTTGCATTTGCCCAGGCTAGCGTATCCTGTAATGCCGGTTGCTGCAATTTCTCAAATTTCTTCGAAAGATCAAGCGCTTTAAGTGCATCTGCATCACTACCGTAATCTAACAATAAAGATGCATAATTATTTGCAGCTAACATATGTGATGCACTTACTTCTAAAATATTTTCATAAACCCCCATCGCATCAGAATATTTTTTCTGCTTTTCATAAATTGCTGCAATTTTCATCTGAACAGCACTTTTATTTTTAAGTTTGGTCACTGCTTTCTGATAAACAGACATTGCTTTAACAAGATCATTTTCTGCTAAATACGTTGCGGCTAAATTAGAATAAGGTATCAACCAGCTTTCAGCAATTTCAGATGCACGAATAAACTTAGCGCGCGCAGCCTCTATCTTCTTTTGCACCAGATATACCTGACCTGTCAATAAAATAGCTATCACATCATCTGGATTTTTCTTAAGCCGACTTTGTAGTCTCTGAAGTGCTTTTTCAGGACTTCCATTCATCGCATATGCTTTAACTATTAATTGTAATGGTTTAAATTTATCCTGTGACTTAATATATGCTTTTTCAAACTGCTCAATCGCTTTATCTATTTTACCTTTTGATAAATAATACTGGCCTTTATTAATATTAACTTCAGATTTTGACGCATTTGACTGCTCCATCAAATCCAGTAAAGCAAGCGTTTCAGTTTCTTTTCCCTGCGATGCAAGTATCTTTAACTTCACCTCCATTAAATCATAACTATCTTTAAAATATGCCTGTGCTTTGTCAACTACATCTACAGCTTCATCAATACGCCCTTTACTGGCAAGGTAGCGTGCATAGTTCACATGCACCTGATCATTCACCGGGTTCACTTCAATTGATTTTTTAAGCTCATTTTCTGCTAATGCACTTTCTTTATTTATCTCATGTGCCTGAGCTAATAATAATGATGCCTCAGCATTTTTAGGTGCATTTTTAACAATTGTTCGCAATCCATTAATCGCTGTAATCGCATCAAGGTTCATCAATGCGAGCTTACTTGAAATCAATAATGCGTCATTATTATTGGGATGCTCAGCCATAACTTCATCAACATGCTTTTTAGCCCCTTTTTGATCCCCCTCTTCAAGCAAATACTTTGCTAGCTGATTCCTGGCATTTAAACCTTCAACTTCATATGCCCTATTTGTAATAATTTCTTTTAATACAGCTTTAGCTTTTTCACGTTTTCCTGTTTTCTCATAAAACTTAACCTGAGCAAACTTCAGCCCATGTAATTCTGGCTTATTTCGAATGGCTGCCTGCAGCTCTTCATCACCTTTTTTCAGACTTACACGAGATGATAACATCTCCACCAAAACAAGATAACGCTGCACATCATCATCATCTTGCTCTATCGCCTCTCTTAAAACAGACTCTGCTTTATCGACCTGATTCGAAGACACATAAAAAGAAGATAAAGCAATTTTTAAAGCATATTTCTCAGGCTCTAACACTATCGATTCTTTTAAATAGCTTATAGCCTCCTCAAGTTTATTATTTTTTGCCAGCAACTTGGCCAGTGCAATTCTAAGTGAGACACTCTTAGAATTATCCTTCACTCCCTTCTCCAGGACTGAAATTGCTTTCGATTCATTCCCTTCAAACAAATATAGACTAGATAATAAACTTACACCCTCTACAAGATTTTTGTCCTCTTCTACAATCAGCTCTATATCTTTTCTGGCCTTTAACTTAGAACCCGTTTTATATTCAATTGTTGCTAATATTAATTTAGCTTCAATATTATCAGGCTGCTTCTTTTTTGCTAAAGAAAGTAACTCTTTAGCTTGATCAATTAACTCTTTTGTTCCAGCGATAACATATATTTTAGATAATTTTATTTGCGCCAATGTATACTCAGGATTTAACTCAATGGCTTTTTTATAATTACCCAGGGCTTTTTTAAGCTCTTTATTTTTCTCTTCCAATTGCCCCATATAAAAATATGCATCTGCAAATTTAGGGTCAATTTGTAAAACATTCTTAAACTCTATTTTAGCCTTATCATAATTTTTTTCTTCGAGATATGCTTTACCTTTTTCCAGGTATTTAACTTTTCGCTCTTCTGCCCCACCACAAGCCACTAAAAAAACAACTAACACTGACACTATGGTTAATTTCATAAAACCTGAAATAAAATGTTTCATTAACAGTCTCCTGCCT
>JADGFA010000045.1 GCA_016744065.1 Gammaproteobacteria bacterium | reverse complement strand
AGGTAGAGCGATGTTGGATCTACATAATCAAATTAAACTGGCGATGATACAAGGGGACGCTGAACATCAGTATCTTCTTGGTTATCGATATTATCTAGGCGAAGAAGTTGTTCAGGACTTCAAATCAGCCGTCATATTATTTAGCCAAGCGGGTGAGCAAGAATTTGTCCGAGCCCAATTTATTTTAGGGCTAATGTATTACGAAGGTCACGGTGTTGATCAGGATTTTTCTAAGGCTCGTTATTGGTTTCGTAAGGCCGCAGATAATGGAAATATTTGGGGTAAATTCTATATTGCACTTATGAATCGTGATCCAAAAATAGCATCAAGAGACATCAAAAGAATTGATATTTTTGAGCAAAAAAATCTATAAATTATTATACCAACCCCGACAGGGATGTAAGACAAAACAAAAATTTTACTCCGTAGAATTAATGCTTATTTAACTGCAGAATAAAATCAAGGAAAGAAAAGAAAAAAAGGAAACCAAAGGAAAAGCGTCGTAACCTAAAAAGAAATTAGGAAGATAATAAAGAGTAGATAATCTTTTAAATATACTACGGGGTTGGTATAATAAGTAAACAATTTCTGAGGTGTTTATGGATACTAAACTCGTGACAGAATTAATCGATGCATTTGAAAAACTGTCAGAATTAAATGATAACTTTAAGTCATCTTTTCACAAGGATCATCATTTACCTATTTGGTTACCTGAGCAATTTAGTCATCAACAAAGAGAAATATCTGCGTCATCTTTAACGAAGTTATGGAATGAAGATGATGGGGATTATCCTTTGTCGGGTATTGCGTGTAGTTCTAGTGGAACTGTTCAACTAGCATTGGAATTAAATAAGGCAAAAGAAAAATTCAAAAAACAAATACAAAAAATTAAGAAAGAAACGGGGCAGTCTAATACGCGTGCATCTAAGTTAATTGAAAAGATTGTCGCTAATGAGCATGGTCGATCAGATGACTTAGTGAGTGCACTTAAAAAAGCCCGTATCGGTCGATTAAATTTATTATGGTGTTATAAGCATATCCAAATTCTCCCACCAGGTTTGCGTTCCATTAGTTGGACCTGGGCAAATCACCATAAAGAAATTAATAGGGTCACTCACAAAGACGCTTTAAAAATGATTGATGGTATTGAAAGTGACTCAACAAAATTAACTGTCTCGCGCTTATTGGATGAACATCCTGCACATGAGCCACTGGCATATGTTAAAGCAATTAATCCCCAGCTAAGGGCAAATATTGTGTGGGTTAAAGATGACGAGATTAAGCGCAAACCAGTTGTTACTTCTTCAATCGTTTTGTCTCAGGATGTCTATATACCCGCTAAATTAAAATGGGCAAATGCAGAATCGCATAATCGATTATCTCGATCAGATATAGAAATCCATCCAGAACCTTATATAAGGGCTTTGAATCTGCATAAATACATCGTTCAGCAGGGTGCTAGATAATGCCTTTTGAAGACCAAGAGAAATGTAGGTGTTATGGTAGCCAGGCTGTTATGTGTGTAGAGGCCGTGGTGTCCAGAAAAGACTACCCCACTGTTAATCTAGAGGTTGCACCCAGGCAGGGTAATGAGATGTTATGGGATCAGAAAATTGTACTACAAATGTCTTCCCAAGAACTTCCATTACTCGCGGCGACTTTATTAGGGTACAGAATGGCTTGTGAGTTCAAGCGTAAAGAAAAGGGTATAAACATAGCCAGGCAAAAAGAAAACCTATTTGTGAGAGCATCTCAAGGCACAATATTAGCTTTGCCAATTACGCCAGGTGATGTATTTAAGTTTAATTCAATTGTATTGAATCAACTTATGAAGAGCTCGCCCTGTAATGATAGATTAATGTTAGTTGCGCTTAAAGGAATGGCCTCTTTTGCTTAGTAATGACATGGCAGTATTATTAACCTTCTAAATAAAAAAATATTACATTAAGGGATTCGTTCAGTTAGGAGTAATAATTGTGTATTTTGTAAACTGCCTAAAGAGCGCGTTATCTTGGAAACGGACCTATGGTTTGTTGTTCGCGATGGATTTCCAATCTCACCGGGGCATACTTTAATTATACCAATATGTCCCCAGTACCCCTAATTAGCTTTAATTTTTTACTGCCAGGGAAGTGATTTATAAAACTTATTCACTGCATCATATGTTTCATCAAAATCAGGTAGATCACCTTCAATCTCATCTGCTAGTGTATAATAATCTTTCTGTGATCTTTCACGAATAGCATGATCATCTAACGAGTCTATCAGAGGTATTATTTCTCTAGATTCAGATTTTTCAATAAGACTATTTAATATTCTTTGTTTTTCATCTTCATCAAGATCTGGGTATTTTTCAAATAACAACACCAGATCAAATATGTCCTGCCGTCTCGTTCTATTTCTAACGACTTGCTGCAATATTGAGCGTAATTTTTCGGCTATCATGTCAGTAAGCGCATACGCTCTTAATGATTTTTTATCACCCACTTGCAATACTTCAAGATTAGGCATTAATTCATTTAAGCTGTAATCAATAGATATAGTACTAGGCGACTGCCCCGCGATTAATCGCACATGCTTTTTATCACCTTTATACGCATATCCTATAGTCAGCTTTACCGATGGAAATGATGCATCAAGTGCGGGTTTAACCTTGCAGCTTTGTACTCGACAGTCCAGCTCATACTCTAATTCTTCTGCTGTTTGTATAAAGCTGCTGTTCAATTTTTCTACTAACTTATCAGGATCAACTTTATCTAACATTTCATCAGTTGAGAAATCGATATCTTTTGTAAAACGATTACTTTGATAGCGTATTGCCAGGAGAATACCCCCCTTAATTACCATGCTAGTTCTAAGCTGCGGATCATTTGCGATTGCGATTAAAATGGTATGCACAGCTTCTCTAAATTCTTGCTGGCCTGCATCAGCAGCCTCTACCCAATCAGCAATATCGTAATCTTCTATCACTATTCAACCCTAGCTATTTTCAATTATATTAAGTGAGAGACACCATGTATCTGACCAGACCGGCTCATATTCACCAGAGGCATCTAATTTTCTCGACCCTCCACGCTGCACCTGCTTCACCCACTCACTTAACTCATCAAAGTTCATTTTTAATCGCTCACCCATAATGTAACCTGCACGAATCTTATCTATTGGTGCACCATGCTGATCTATTTCATTAATAATTAGCTTTTGATAACTCTCTGTATGATTTTCATATATTTCCAACACATGATTAATGCCACCACACAACTCTGGATTTCTAAGCATATCAAGAAATGTTCGACCTATTGTCGAAACACGCATAGTACGGCCTTTAATGTTTTTATATGCACCCCAATGAACACTGTTAAACCGATGAATTTCTTTTCTATTCACTTTTTCTAATTTTGTTTTTCTAAGCTCTGGCATTCCATTCTGTAGATATACTTGGATATCCTCACCTAAATCCTTTTCCATTTTTTCTTTAGCAAACTCTTTCCATTTTTTAGGTGTCGGCGAAGACATAAATAATTTGCTTGGCATTCTATTGGTTAGCCCATGATACTCCATTGCACTTAAGTGAGAGATATATGCAAATGGATCTACAGTACAAACAATGTCTTCTACTGAATCATGGTTACGACCCAAAAGACTAAAAACTGATTTTGCAGGCAATCCTTTATACATTGTTAGTATGCCTTCTTCCTGTAACCCCTTTAAATTTTGATTATATGTTGACGCTTCGGCGTGAGGTTTTTGTACATTTATACTTTCACTCTTGTAACTCTTTGTTTTATATAGTCTAAATATAATTTTTCCTAGTTGATAGGATGTAACTACTGGTTGTTCTAGTTCACCAAGAGCCAAGGTTATTGCTTTTAATATTTTCATCGAGTTATCTACGCTATATGTCCTTAGGACATATAGCGTAGATAACTGACTTTGTCAATAAATTTGCAGAATTAAAGCTATCTATATATAATTGTTTGATAAATACACACTCCATTGGTATACTTAACGTCCTAAGGACGTTAAGTATACCAATGGACGTTGATTATACGGTCAATCTCAATTCAATTTATACTACTCCCCAGAACCCCCAGAACCAGCCACTAATAACATCTTGTTCGAATACCCAATTATTCAGCAGAAGAATTTCCATATCGGGACTATTTATTGCAAATCAGCCTGCGCTCATCTATAATTCCCACATCGGGAATATTTATTGACATTTAAGGAGCATTATAGGTGTTTTTCCATATCGGGAATAATTATGATTAAGGCGCAACACATCCACGGCATCGCTGAGTTAGGGCGTTATCTTCGTGATCGTCGTCATGAGCAAGATAGCACCATCAGCGATGCCAGTAGCTTTACATCGATTGGGGAACGGTTTATTTCAGAGATAGAGCGTGGAAAAAAAACAGCATTCTTTGACAAGACACTGCAGTACCTTAATCTTCTTGGGCTGAGCCTACAGATTTACCCGAGAAATACACTCAGCATTCAATCCCCCTATGGCGCTTTTACGGATATAAAAGCCATTGGTGCTCTGGCACGTCATCACCGCAAAAAACAGAAAGCAACGTTAGAGACAGTAAAAGAACTCTCTGACTTGAGCTTACGGTTTTTATCTGATTTTGAACGAGGGAATAATTGCCAGATTGGTAAAGCCCTTACCGCTCTAAAAACCTATGGGCTCGAAGTCGCTATCTCTCCTAGAAATTACCGACTCAGTAAGGCAGATTTGTTAGATGTATGATGACACACTCAATGTTTGGACAAATGGCCATCATGTTGGCTATTTGTGGCGTAATGAGCGCAATGAAATGGGTTTTCAGTACGCCAAAGAATGGCTTGAAAATGCGGTTCGGTTTCCTATTTCAAAAACACTGCCTTTGAAGGTTGAAGCCTATGAACCAGGCGCAGATAATCGCGTCGCACATCACTACTTTGCCAACTTATTACCTGAAGCCAATAGTCGCATACGAGTCTGCCGCGAAAAGAAAATCAGTGTCGATAATGATTTTGAATTACTTCGCGCTATTGGTGGTGAATGTGCGGGTGCATTATCTATCCAAGGCGATGAACCTCATGAAGTGGAATCGCACTATCGACAATTAAGTGATACTGATTTAACTGAGTTGCTCGTTAAACGTAATCCATTAGCGGTCGTTAAGGAAGGTGATAATCCGCCTCGGCTTTCCTTGGCAGGCGCTCAAGATAAAGCCCCAGTAAAGTACCAGGACGGTATTTTTTATATTCCTCTGGATAACGCTATATCAACACATATTCTTAAATATCAATTACGAGACATTAATCATGTTCCAGCAAATGAAACCATCACTATGTGGACCGCTGATGAGCTAAAGTTGGGTATCTGTGGAATTGATTATTACACACACGGAGATGAATCGTTTACGCTCAGCAAACGTTATGATCGTGTGCTAACAACAGATGGGCTTGTTCGATTGCATCAAGAAGATTTTTGTCAGGCGAGTGGGCGAGCAAGCAGTAACAAATATGAACATGAAGGCGGTCCTTCATTTGCAGAGTGCTTACAACTGGTACGAGAACATTCAACCCAGCCATTAAAAGATATTCCTAGACTGATCCAATGGCAGGTATTTAATTATCTCGTAGGTAATGCTGATGCCCATGCAAAAAATCTTTCTTTTTTATATGGGCTGGATAATACGACAAGTCTAAGTCCCTTCTATGATCTTATTGCTATTCATGCATGGCCAAGTCATGTATTTAATCATGAGCTGGCTTTATCGATTGGAGGTGAAAGTAATATCCATAAGATAAAACGTGCTCATTGGGAAAGGCTTGCCGATGAATGTGAAATATCATTTAAATTATTCGATACTGCAATCACACGGTTATCAGAAGATATTATTGATGCGTTTGAGCGAGCTCAAAATCGTTTTGAAACTGAACACGGAAAATACCCGGCCTTTCAGCAAATCAGAAAAGCATTAATTAAAAATCAGAAACTATTAAAAAGGGCTTTTGAATGACTTATGTTTTGGTAAATCGCATCATAAAAAATAGAATTTTATTATCGCGATAACTTATAAAACTTGTCATCGTCTATAACAAAAATATAGTTATCATTGACTACCATTTTTGCTGTCGTTAAAGGTATAAATGAGTCTCTTGAATAGCCTATGGGCTCTCCTTTTAATGTCCATGTTGCTCCACCATCTGTAGACGAAAATACCTGTCCCCGATCATCTATGGAATCACTGGGTACTCCCCAGGCATAAAGAGCGCCATCGTCGGCAAGTACAAGCGCTAGCCATTGTGTAATTGATTGATTAATTAAATCTGAGGGTGTTTTAATTGTCCATTGTGAACCATTGTCATCAGATCTATATAATGCATCCAGTTGTGCGGCATAAAATCGATTAGGAAAGTGGGTATTCGCGGCCACTGCTTCAAAGTGCCCATCGCCTACCAGTATTTTTGACCAGTTAGCACCAGAATTATTACTCAACCATAATCCATTATCAAAATCAGCCAATAAAAATGAGCCATTGAATGCAGGTTCAGTCGGCATGATAAATTCTCGAGTACTGATATCTGTATCTAAATCTATACCAGACCAGGTATCACCACCATCAAATGACATTTTAAGAGGATCAGTAATAAGTGTATTTTTAAAGGTCATATAAGTATTTGCGATAAATGCACTAGAACTGCCGGTCATTAAACCACCAAATGGAATTTGATCTGTTTTATTGATGAAGGTTACGCCATTATCAGAATGAGAATTGCGTAAATGAATTCGATTCGTTTCATCAATAAACGAAATCAACTCGGACGTATTATTTGTTGTGAAATATTGAAGATTTAGGCCATCAGTGGTTGATGCAAGAGCTGTATTGTTATTAAACGCATTCAATGACATATACACAGTATTGTTTTGACGTTCTAAACCGATGGCGATGGGTGACGTTCCAGTATCAATTAGCTCCCATTTTTCTAAATCTAAAATATCCGTATTTTCTGAGCCAGAGCTTCCTCCACTACCGCCACATGCTGAGAGTAAGAGTATAAATATCGTTAAGATGGAAATACTGATTGTGCGTTTCATTTAAAAATCCATTTATAATTTTTTGCATGGGTATTGGGTTATAGGCAGCTTATCTATCCAAATAACTCAATAGAACCTTTATATAGTCAAAGCCCATAGCCTGTTTTTTCTTGTTTTAAATTCTGATTTTGGGCTTTTCTATAGATTTGTTGTTTTTATGCTGATATCCATCAGGTGTTTGTATAACGTTTTGATCTATTTTTAACAAAGTATATTTTGTTTATTATAATAAACTATATTAATTTGTACTAAAATAATGATGTTATTTGAAATTTGATGAATAATTCACAAATTTTGATTAAGATAACTTATTATTTGTCCCTTTAGGACAGGCTTTTGGTGATTTATGAGTTCTCCCAGTGCGGTACCCGGTTTTAGTGAGCGTTTAAGTACGCTTTTAGATAAAGCAAATTTTCCATCTCAGAATCGGTTTTCTGAAGGTGCGAGGCGATATAGTACGACGCCAAGCACCTTCAGGTCGTGGTGCCTGGAGGACAGACCCCCAAGAGAATTCAATCTACTGCAGAAGATCATCCACGACCAATGTGAAAATATCGAAGGTGATGTGTCTCCGGTCGCAGTAATCGGCTGGTTATACGCGGGTCCGGCAGTTTGTGACCCTTTTGAAGACGCGAACTCAAACTACCTTGAGATACTTAAAGCGGGCAATGTTTTAGAGAAGGCGTCTAAATCTGTGGGTGTTGATTTTGATTTACTCAGTGAAGACCAGGTTAAATCCTTGGTTCTGGGTGTACAAACCGAAATAAAACGTCGTGACTTAAGTATACGCTCTCCAGAAATCACAAAATTTGCTGAATACAGCCTAAGCACACTTTAGTTACCTGTCTTTGTATTATTGTACGTTTGTGTAATAGCGCCCATCGCGTTATAGAAATCTGTTGCAAGCTCAGGGTCTTTGTTCTTTGAGGCCATGATTGAAACATGGTAGCCAATAGTTTCTAATGAATCAGTTAAATGTTTAGATTTTTCGCTTTTTGATAAGATCTCTATTTTTCGTTCTAAAAAACTAATTTCAGTTAACTTTGAGCATCTATCATAAAGTAGCCAAAGCATTATTCCTGAAAGTGTCATAGCGATATATAAAATATTTGAAGATGCATTATAAATATATAAGGCGCTCGTCAGCATTATGCAAGAAAGCATAATCGTAATGTATTTAATCATTTGTATATCCATATTTCCGTATAAAAATTCAATCCAATAAAGAATTGAGGGTGTAGCTATAGGTAATGTTTTTGCTTTCGTGATGCAAAGATACATGCTCTAATTCTTGGCATTTTTGTATCGTATAAAAATCTAATAATCTTAAAAGTTATGAGAATAATATAAATTTACATTATGAAACTATATAATTGTTACATGATATAGGTGTGTTATCTAGCATTTTATGTGTGTTTTACATAACGGGTATTTTCCCTACATTAAATATAGAATATTTCTGAGTTATCTTTTTTAGTTACCAATATCTTTTAGCGCTTCAAGCAATGTGATTGCAGGTGAGTCTTTAACCGCCATTTCCGGGCGATCATAAATACACAGTGTTTTTAGATCTTGATGTAATGTTTGTTTTGTAATTATGGGATCTGGAATATTTAATTGGCGAGCAATAGTAATAAATGATGCGCGTAATGTGTTGCCACTAAAATATCGATTAGATTCAGAATCCACTATGCCTGTCCATTTTTTAATAATGCCATTGAGAGTGGGATGACTGATACTTGTTTCATTTAGCTTTCCATGGCGCGAGATTCCACGGAATATATTTCCAGTCTTTATATTCGCCAGTTGTAGCCAGTGATCTAATGCCCGAACAGGGCATAGCTGATGATCGATTGAAGGTAATACTTTAAATTTTTTAAGCTCTGATAATTGATCATTTTTGGTTTGACCTAACGAAATGACTATAGCACCGTCTACTCGATACAGTTGATCCATTTTAAGTGTGGCTAATTCATGAGGACGGAATGCGCCAATTAAACCGGTGAGCAAAAGCGCTTTATCACGTGCATCTCGCAAGGAATCGCTCATGGCATCAATCATCATTTTTAGTTCATTCAGATTGATAGTTGCGGCCTGTTTTTTTTGCCAGCCCTTTTCGGTTTTGTCTTTTCTAATGCCGCGTAGAATCCCTTTGACTCGATAGTCCTGCGTCGGGTCATACAGGCCGCGTAGTCTATGAATAAAAGAAAGGGCTGCGACTCGATGTTGTAATGTAGACGGTGCCAGCTCTTGTGCAAAGCAGGTTAAATAATGCAGCACCAGTTCAGTCGTCGTGGGGAAAGGGTCTGGGTGGCCTGTCCAACGAATAAAATGTATTAGATCTGTTTTATAACTGGCATAGGTGTTATCTGCATACGCTTTACTTAAATAGTAAGCGGTGGTTTCGGATTGAGATGATTGAATTGTTTCGGTTAATTGTTGTTGGGCTTCGGCCCATTCCACGAGTTGTATGGCTGGTGTCATTTTGTTCTCAACAGAGTTTAAAGCGTTGTGGATATACTTCCATGTCCATGGCTAATGCCTGGTCGAATAAACGGGTCACCTCTTCAGGTGTTTTTAGCTGGGTGTGACGGGTTGCAAAGGGGCGCAGACAATATTCTTGATACTCCTGGTCAAAATAGCGCATCACAAAAACGGAGCAGTCATAACCTAATTTTGAAACGGTTTGTTTTACGGTTTGAGTGTTTATCGCATAAGCGCTTAACAGTTGGGCGAGTTTTGCTTTGGGCTCATCGAAATGGGGTAATTCAGGATGAGGATCCGTTAATGCGGTAACTAGGACATTAATTGTCATAACGGCATCTGATAACGCTGAAGGGTCGAGTAAACCCATTTCAAATGTTTCAGGGAGAATCGTGACCAATTGTAAATAACCGGATTCCACATCTTTGAAATAAAGCAGAGGGCCGCGCATGTCGCCCTGTACATAATGATCGAGTCCCCAGCCGGTTTTGGCCAGGTAGTCTTGTGTAAGTTGTTGTGTTTGTTGTTCTGCGAAATTCATCTTTGTATCCGATTTAATGGCTTAAACCCTATAAATGTAAGTCTCAGTGATTTTAGCGCATTTTTAAGAATAATTCTAATATTCAACAATATCCATTATTGAAAGTATGATCTATAATTTTACGCGCTTTTATATATATGTTTATATAGGCTATATACATATATGGTTATACATGTATAATAAGGTTATGTTAAATATTATTGATTAGAAATCCACGATGCCTGAATTAGAAGTTAGCAAAGAAGACATACACACAGCGGTGCTGCACTTTAGAAGTCAGGGTAAGATGACGCCTGGCATTAATGCGCTTCAAACCTATATAGGGGGTGGCTCACAAAATCGGGTGAAACGCCTTAGAGATGAAGTCATCATGGAATTGGATAATGGCTTAGGACTATCGAGTGAGATGCCAGAGGGATTAAAAACACTTTGGACAACCATACAGGCACAAACAGCAAAAGAATCTGAAGCGGTTCAATTTAAAACAGATGAAGCGTTGGCCAAATTACAAGATGAACTTCAATGCATGCAAGATGCGCGTGATCACCAGGTAAAACTATACAACCAAGCAGTAACAGAGCTGACAGCTGCCCATGAAGAAATCGAATCATTAAATACACAACTGGTTGGCCGTAATTTAGATGTACGTGAATTAGAAACGAAGCTCGAAGAACGAGACAAGCAGGCGAATAGCACAAAGGCTCAATTCGATGAATATAAAGCATTGAGTGCCGAGTACGGTAAAACATCGGCATTGAGGGAGTCGGGTTATCATGAGCAGATCCAGTCACTTGAATCTAAGTTATTGCTGCTAACACAATCCTATGATCAATTGGTTAAGAAACAACTTAAACATTCAGAAAGTCATCAAGTCGAATCGGATAAAACGCTGCATGTGATCAGTGATGAATTAAGTAATATTGGTGAGATTATTGAACAATCTGTTAATGACAATACTTCAAGAGATGAATCACATGATATCCGTATTATTGGCCTCATGGAGATAATGTCTAAAGTTGATAAAGGAGTATCAGACAGTGGACGACATATAATGGAACAGGTTTTGATGATACCTGAACTGGTTAATGGGCTGAAAGATCAGATTACAGTTAAGCAATTAGATGCCTGCTTTAATGAGTTTAGTAAGGATAATGATAAATTAATGAAAGGGATTGTTTCAAGCATTAAATCAGGTAAGAAAAAATGATTGGGCTTATCGATGTTCATCAAAATATAAATAATAAAAGGCCAGGAAGATTGCTTGCTACAGGTAAGTATGAGACAAGAGAAGAGCTTATAGTGGCTATTTTTGATCTACTTGAAAGGCGCAAAATGTCTATTTCTAGTATTGCTCGTTGTTGTAAGATATCAAGATCAACAGCTGATGGAATAATTAAGGGAGCCATACAATAGGTAAAAAACTAAAGGCTCATTAATCTAAAATTCGAATAGAGGGGTACTGGGGACATATCGTCTGGAAGTAACAAAATCAGTGTAAGTCGTTGATTTTCAGCCCTACAAAACATGATTATAAATAATTGCTAAAAAAGTAAGTGCCCTCTGTAGCCCCTATATGGCGGTGCTTTCAGCGATAATTGTTACATGCGGACGATATGTCCCCAGTACCCCATATTTGATTAGAAATTTACGGTTTCGCACCTGCTCTACTATGATCTTGGATTAAGTTCTAGCCGATACTGCTTTAGATCTAAATAATCCCAATTATTTCTGCAGACCCATTCCATGATACGGCCAGGAGGATCAGGGTTTTTTTCAAAGAATTTGTAAGACCTTTCATATTGTTCTGGGCTACAGCTTACATCTTTAAACTGATCCCTATTGGTCTTTAGTGCTGTCAGATCTGAACATTCCAATTGTGAACGAAATGCAGTGACAGTTTGATCTGGATTTATGGCAAAGAAAAAATAGTCTTCGGTTTCGATCATAGTGGATAACACTGACTGAACGATGGGATTCCCAGGGGCAACCAAGCCATGGTAGGTTGCGTGGCCATAGAAATCAAAAGCGAAATGAAGTACATAACTATCGTCACATTCTAGTACGGAATGTCCAAATCGAAATCCTTTTTGTGTTGAACTTGATGGAATAGGTTCATCGGGCCTTAACGCTATGAAACCACATATCTCGCCTCTTTCCTCAACATAACCAAGAGCGAAACAAGGTGAATCCGCTGCCATTAAATCATGAATCAACAACTCATTAAGTGTTAACCGGGGTAAAAAAGTATGAACATCGCCCATGATTAATATCCTTTTTTGTTTTCGTTTAAGGGTGCTGAGGGGCCCCCGCCAGATTTGTGCATCCACAAAAGGTCTTTTACAGGGCATTAAGTATTGGTACCACCCCTTAATGTCGCACTGGGTTCTATAACTCCACTCTAATGGGTCTCCAGCAGGGTATTGGTTATTGCGATAATAACGTAATTTTAACGAACGAAGGATTAAAATCAATCACTTAGGACTGGTGTGTTACAAATGGTAGGATGTCCATAATACCCATGTATTGACCATTTCGCAGTAAACTGTTGTTATTGTCTAATGGCACATTAAGCAATAATAACAATAGAGATACAATCTATGCCCAGACATCATGTGAATTTAGGCAGTTTGCAAGTCAGTGAACTCGATGAGATCAGCGAAGATATTGAAAAAGATAGTTCAAATCAACTCAACGATTCAGTCACGTTACCAGTCAAACAAAGAAAAATAACAGTTACATTAATGATTATTGCGTCACTATTTATTTTGATTGTGACAAACTTTATTGTTGATACCTATTTATCTTATATAAGTATTTCCGAAACGCACAATGTAGTGGCTAATTTATTATTAGCTGTATACGCAATAGCAATCGGTGCATTGGTTCTTTATATTGGATTGACAATAAAGCATTACATGGCATTAAAAGATGCATTTGAAATTCAAGGCGAAACAGCTAAAAGTGATGAGTATGAAGACCAAAGAAAAATCGCACTAAAAATACTCGATCATTATCAATCCCATCCTGACATCGATATAAAAGAAAAGGTACAAAATTTAACAGCAAAAATAATAACAAATAGTGTGCATAGTCCTTTTTTAGAAATTAAAAAAGAAATTATTGATGACCTAGATAAGCAAGCTACCGACCAAATATATAAAAGTGCAAAAGATATTTCCTTATTTACGGCGTTTTCTCCAGGCTCTGCATTAGATTCAATTGCGGTCATGTTTATATCGGCTAAATTGATGAAAAATATATTTAATATATACGGGTTTAGGACTAATTTTATAACGTCGCTACTCATCGCTCGAAAAATATTACAGAATGCATCACTAGCCGCAATGATTGAATATGCTGATGATTCAGTCAATGATATTTTAGGTAATACACTTCTATCAAAAATATCTGTAAAAATCGCACAGGGAATTGGAAATGGCGTTTTAATGCTAAGAATAGGAAATGTACTTATTCAAAGTGCGCGTCCTTTTGCTTCAGATGGATCAATAGGTACATATAGACAAATGTCAGCTTTATTCCTCGCCTATATTAAAGAGCGCATCAGTAAATGATAAAAGACAGATTATATCAGAGTATTAGATTTATTAAGGCCCGGCTATTTAAGGCATATAAGACATCATCTGAAAAGATCAGTGATGTCACAGTTGAAAGCAGTAAAGAAACAGTTATTAATATAGCCGAGAGTGCATTAGACAGCGCATCATCAGCGATTAACTCTGCTACTGAGATTGTGACAAAACCTATATCAGATATGAAATATATCAGTAAGCAAAATGACAAGATTAAAAAAATTATAGTTAATGCGAATGAAAAAATAGAACCAGCTCGTATAAGGGTGAACAAAACACTTGAATGTTTTGGCGAAGTAAAAATAAATATCATTGGTACGACATTGGCAGAGTTTTCATCATTAATGGGAACGATTAAAAATTTACCCTATGAACACAATGAAATTAAAGACAGTAAAAATGCCTTCAGCTTTACTGAACAATCTTTAGATGATTTGAATGTAGCTTCGATATCTGCAGCAGGATTAATAAAAAATGGTGCGGTAGCATCTGCCGGTGGTGCATTAAGTGCATCTGCTGTTTACGGTACAGTTGCATTATTAGGCAGTGCATCGACAGGTACGGCTATTGGCACTTTATCAGGTGTTGCAGCAACAAATGCTACTTTAGCCTGGTTGGGTGGTGGAGCACTCGCTGTAGGCGGAGGAGGAATCGCTTTTGGGACAATGGTATTGGGTGGTCTAGCTTTGGTGCCTGCAATTTCTTATTTTATATGGAAGGGCAGTTTTAATTTCAGTGATAAAAAAGAAAAAATTGATGAGAATTATAGTGAAGCTCTTGAGTACAGCCAAAGCGTTGATGAAGCGATTATAAAATTTGAATCCTTGGAGCGTTTTATCGAGAGCGCAACAAGTGTTATCGAACGACACAACGTTGCATGCATACAATGTAATAAGCAAACCATTAATATTATATCCAATAAAGGAAAAAACTTTAATAAATATACGGATGAACAAAAGAAATTAATAGAAAAACAATCGAACTATATTGAGGGATTATTGAATTTAATTAATACACCTTTAATGGATGAATCAGGCACATTAAATAATGAAGCCGTCAATGTGATGAAATATGCAAATGATTTTCTTAGTGATAGAGGTGAAATTGAATTTATTGATTTTAAACGGGAACGGACATCCGTGTTGTTATGGCTCTTGTTGATTTTAATTTTAATTGCGGTCACAAGTGTTTCATATGCAGGTCAGAATGAATCATTTTCTAAATCAAAAAAACAATTACGTAAAATTTATCAGAACAATCAGACTACATTCTATTGTGGCTGCTCATATAATTATAAAGATAAAAAAGACATGATAGATGAAACTTCATGTGGATATAAACCCCGTTTACCTTATTTCAAATCAGGTAAACCGAATATACGAAGTAAACGTATCGAATGGGAACATGTTGTACCAGCAGAGAATTTCGGTCGCCAATTTACTTGCTGGCGCAATGGTGATTCCAGTTGTGTTACTAGTAAAGGTAAATCATATAAGGGAAGAAGATGCTGTACCAAGGTCAATAAGAAGTACCGGGTTATGCAGGCCGATATGCATAACCTTGTACCTACAGTGGGTGAGCTCAACGCAGATCGCAGTAATTATCGTTTTGATTTTGAACTTCCTAACGCTACACAATATGGCGCTTGTGAGTTTGAAGTGATATTTAAAGAAAGGCGTGCTCGGGTCAAGCAGGATATTAGAGGAAACATTGCACGTAGTTATTTATATATGAATGACCAACATGGCATGACCTTATCAAAACAGGAAATAAAAAAATATAAAGCATGGAATAAGGAAGATCCAATTGATGCTTGGGAGCAAGCTCGTAATTTAAAAATTCTGAAAATTCAGGGTAACTTGAACACCTTTATAGCGCCTTAAATCATGGGTTATACTTATTTTTGTAAAACAGAAATTGTACAGGCTTAGAAATGGGATTATTTCGTATATACAAGGATGCTGAGGCACCTTTCTATCAATATTCTGAAGACGATACGCAACACATCCAGCAATGGTATCGTACTGGTGAATCATCCTCTGTAGTCAATCAATTACTCAAAACCTGCTGGGAAGAACAGACCTGGTTACAATGTGATTGCCAGCCTGAAGCCACACCCATTATGCATGTCCGTCGAAAAAATGATGGCTACCATATTGTCAGAATGACCAGGCATGGCCATCATACTGAAGAATGTGTTTTCTCATCAAAACCATTTGTTTATTCAGCCATTTCAAAAAAACATGTTTCAAAAGATAAAGAGCCTGATTTACACGAATTACTTTATGAACTTATTTACCAATCTGAATTAAATCAAATGCCATTGCATGCCAGGGGATATGGGCGACCTATTAATGTACAGTATGAACATTTAAATAGTGTAGTCAGTAATGTTCTGGGAGATATTTATGATGAATATTCACATCTTTTTATTACACACCCGTATGGCGTAAAAAAATGCTGTGAACAAGTTGAGATATGTAACGAAACAAACAGTGAACCTTTAACAGGTTATTTCTTTTTAATGGCTGATAGTATAAAGGGTAATGAGATAATATTAACAGTTAAAGGAAAGGAGCATAAAATAAAAATTATGGGGGATAGCTATATCGATTCAATTTCTCATACGGGTCCCTGGATTGGGTTGATAACAATAGAACAGTGTAATAAAGATGATTCTGCTGTATTAAAGAATGCTGTATTAATGCCCGCTATGCGGAAAGGCTTGCTCTGTCCTTTACGATCAGATGATCAGCGTTTTTTGAAACTTATAGAGCCACTAAAAAATACAATTATAAATAAAAAACGAAGCATATTATGTACACATTATCTACCTAATGAAGATCATTATGATTTAGGTTTGAGATTTAATATATCAAGTGGTTATAGATCAGTAGATATTGCTATTATACATACTGAAGAAGGAAAAGATGGATTGCCATCAGATTGCCTTTATCATTTTCAGTCAAATGATGGCACAAAGCACAATAGTGAGAAGTACCTTTTAGAATATATACAAAAACGTTTAGGACTTAACTAATTATATAAATCTGGAATAAATAGATGAACGATAAAGAACTATTGGAAATATTAAAAGTTCAGTCTGAGGCAATGATGAAAATGAATGAGCGTATTGCAATTTTGAAGACACTATTAATAAAAAGCAATATAAATTAGAAAAATTCACAGAATCACTACCTTTAAAAAATGAGGATGCTATCAATAATGGAAAAGACAATTAAAATGAATTGGAGCAAGTCAACTAAGGGTACTCATGTTTATACAAATAACGAACCTGACGCACCAGTATCCTCAATTTACATTAAGAGGAATGGGTTACCATCTAATGCACCAGATAATATTACACTGACTATCGATTTTGAAGATGATAGCAATCAAGACTAAATATTATGGATTCTGATATCGGAATATATGTATTTATACCGCTATATATTATAGGTTGGAATAAAATTAATGTGAAAGAGAAGTGCTGGTCGATTGTTTTTAACGTTTATAGTTACTTAGCAGTTAATAATAGGAACTAACTTGTTAATACTTCCCGTTGATACAGATTTAAGGCTAGGTAAGCGACCTTATATAACCTATTTGATTATTGTTATTTGCTTAGTCACATATTTTCTTCAATCTGAGAATAAAGATGAGATATACGATCACATTAGTACATACTGCAGCTCAGTTTATACTGCATCCAAACCACTAGATGCTCTAGACTTCATTATTACAGATGAAAAGGTATGCTTAGAAGTATTACATTACCTTCATGAGAGGGAAAGTCACAAAGGCTTTGAAGTTTATGAAGAAAAGCTTAGTAAGGTTGGTGAGTACACGCCAGTACAAATACATGAAGTCATAAGTTACCTTCATCACCACCTAGAAGAGTTGAAGTTAGTTACACCTACCAGTATAGACAGTAGGTTGATGCACTTTCCAAATGAGTTAAATCCAATACCCATGATAACTTCTGCAATAGCTCATGCCGATTGGGAACATGTTATTTTCAACTTAGTATTCTTTATTGCATTTGCACCTGCTTTAGAAATACTTATAGGTAACAGGTTAAAGTATCTTGGTTTATTAGTTGCCATATCATTAGTAACTAGTGTTTCTTATGCAGTATCCGTACTAATTACCAGTAGTGAGCCATTACCAAGTTTAGGTTTGTCTGGTGTAGTAATGGGCATGATAGGTATGAGTGCTTACCTTATGCCAATGGCTCGTATAAAGATATTTGTCTGGCTTATTGTCGCATATAAACACTTCTATATACCTGCTTGGATCTTAGCCGTGTACTATATAGGCGATGATGTATGGACGATGTTCAGTAGTACTGATTACGGAGGCATTAATGTTGTTGCACATGCTAGTGGTGGTATCGCTGGTTATATACTTGGTTATGCTTGGTTTAATGATCGCAAGAAAGACATACAGGATGAGTTAGATGATGAAATTGAATATCAGAAGGAAGAACGTAGTTTAAATAAGTCTACTGGTTCAGTGCAAGTTAGTCGTAAAGAGTTTAAACATAAACAACAAGTTAAACAGTTTAAGCATACTGAAGATGCATACTTTGAAAAACTTCATCACTTAGTACGAACCAGAAGAGATAGTGAAGCAGTTGTACTGATACTTAGTGATTATGAATTACAGTCTGCTAGCCCTATCATCTTTGAAGAATTATTTGTTCGAGTGAAACTATGGGGAGATTCCTTAACAGTCTTATGTTTAGGACGGTTAGTGATTAACTTATTAATAGAGCAGCGTAAGTATGCAAAAGCCTTACTAATTGTTGAACAATGCCAGGTTATCACTGAAGAGTTTGTACTGGCCAATCCAATAAATGTATTACTCTTGGCTCGAATAGCTCAAGAGAGCCAACAATATCAAGTGGCTTATTTATTAGTCAGAGATGCGTATGAACGTTATGGTGAATATATAGATTATGACCGATGTGTATTGATGGAATTAGATTTTATGATGCATTATTTAAACATGAGAAATGAGGCTAAAACGCTTATTCAAAAACAGATTAATATAAAAGATAATCCGATAAAGAAAAAACTAATATTGTTGAAGTCTGAAATTATTTCATAGATGAAGTCTCCTTGAAAGAAAAAGATTAATTATAATATTTGCAGTAATAATGAGAGGTATTAGGGACATATCATAGTATGTACCAATTAACGCTAATAGGTCTATATATCAGTACTCGTAGAGGGAATTGCGATATTTGGAGGGTGGGTTCCCAGTATCCATCTACATTATGTTAGCAATAAATACCCCGTTATTTAGGGTTTGCTTATATTCTATAAACACCGGATTTCGGATCTTAGTGCAATTCACTAAATGTGCATAAGTTCAAATATAAGGAGACATTCGTAAAGCTTGTGCTTTACTTACGTTTTTTAGAATGCGTCTCAATATGGAATAAAATATTATTGCTAGGTATGAATATTAGCTGTATAACGTCTTATACTGCAAGAGTATAACTCTGTTAGCCGAGCTTCCATCTATTTACCTATAATCAGGATTTTTGCGATGTTATATATTTAACAATTAGCATTAAAAATATTTCACATAAATGAATGAAATTAATTTCACACAAGAACAACAATCAATTCTTGATTTGATGCATGGAGAGCATTTGGTATTAGCTCCTCCTGGAACAGGCAAAACGGAGCTTTTATCAGAACGAATTGTAAATGCGTTGAAACAGGGATTTATACAAAAAGATCTAATTTGCTTAACCTTTACCAATAGGGCTGCTGTCAATATGGTAGACAGAGTAGCTAAAAAAATTGGCGATAATGAAATATTTATTGGAAATATGCATAGATGGTGCAGTGAGTTCTTATATAAAGAACGGATTATCCCTCAAAACACGTCTCTACTTGATGAAGAAGATTCTTTACTAATTATTGATGAAATAAAAGCCGCAATAGGCATAGAATTTAAGCACCGAGCAGAGTTCCTTAAATATAATACTTATTATAAACAAAAATATTTGGGGTTTTCTGACGAAATATTATTACCTTCAAACCTTGTTGATATGGTAAATCAAGAAATACATCTTGAAGAAATGAATAAATTAGGTAAATCCCCATCTTCAGAACGGACATCACAAGCAGAGAAAAAAATAGCGAAATTACAAGAGCAGTTTAAAATTGATTTACATAAATTTATTCATGAATATGAAAAGACGAAAGAAAATTCACTCTATATTGACTTTGACGACTTACTTACTTTGACTTACGATTATTTAATAAAAAATAAAAACAATAACGTATCACCTTGGTTACAGGTTGATGAAGTACAAGACTTAAACCCAATGCAGTGGGGAATCATTGACTTAATAACAAATAAAGATTCACACAGAGTGTTTTTTGGAGATTATGAGCAAGCAATTTTTTCCTTTATGGGTGCTAAAATAAACAGCTTAAAAAAAATTGAACAAAAAGGTGCGCAAATACATAATCTCTCAAAAAATTTCCGTTCGCCTGAAAATCTTCTAAAATTATTTAATACATATGCAAAAAAATGGCTCAATCCGCAATGGAGAACAGTGCCCAGTGCATTAATAAGTAACACAAAAGAACATCAACAGCCTTTGCAATTGAGATGTATTAGGGGACAACCTCTGGATGAGGCAAAATGGATAGTAAAGCACAAACTTCCTAAAGAGCCAAAATCCCCTACTGCTATTCTTGTAAGAACAAATAAAGCAGCAGATATGTATGCTCGCGAATTGGAGAAAAATAGTTTAAATTATTTTAAAGTTTCTGGACTTGATGTTTTTAAAAGAAAAGAAGTAAAGGATTTATTCGCTTTTTTTCAAACGCTGTTAAATTCTGAGGACAGACGATCTTGGGCCCGAGTGTTGTGGTTATATGGAAAAATTGAGTCTTTAAAAAAATCTCGTCATATAATCAATAGTATGTTTAATATCGGAATAAGGCCAACTGATTTTGTTTACTCAAACCCTTATAACTGGCGTTTTTTAGATCATATATATAATGCTTTACTAAACAATAGAATAGTCGTATTTGATACAGAAACAACGGGGCTTGATGTAGAAAATGATGACATTATTCAAATTGCAGCGATAGAAATTATTAATGGTAAAAAGGGTAAGGAGTTTGATGTTTATATTAATACGGAAAAAGATCTCACTGCGTCAGAAAAAATTCATCACATATCAAAAAAACAATTAAACGAGTATGCAATAAGTAAAAAAGAGGCCTTATCTAAATTTAAGGACTTTGTTGGGAGTGATATGTTGATTGCTCACAATATAAGATATGATAAAGACATTTTATATTTTAATAATATGCGAGAAGGTTTAGAGCAACTTCCTACAATAGTAGAGTTTGTTGATTCAATTGATATTGCGAAAAGACTGTATCCAGCTTTAAAATCTTATAAATTAGAACATTTAATCAATGAATTTAATATAGAAGGAGAAAATAGCCATAATGCAATTGATGATGTACGCGCTACTGTCAATTTATTACTTTATTTTAAGGGGAAAATTAAATTTAGTGAAGAAGAAAGGAGTGAGTTCATTCATAAATATGATCGAATTATCAAGAGGATAAATCAACGATATTCACCATTATATACCGCGATTACTGGGGTATTTAGTAACCAATTACCATTAGATGAAGTAACTGCTATGGTATTAGGACATATGGAATCACTTTCTGATAAAGGCATTGATGAGAGTCTATATAATGAACTTGAGAAAATCACACGGTTTATGAAAGAAAGGTGCGAATTAAATGAAGTTTTGAAAAGCCTAAAAAAGTATATCCCAGAAATTTCAAAATATACTGAAGCTGATTTAGTTCTCGGTAATGAAAAAATATTTATTGCAACTATTCATAAAGCAAAGGGCCTTGAATTTGAAAATGTCATAATTCCTCAAGTTGTAGATGGTACTTTCCCTTCTTTTTACTCAAATACTGAGAATGAGAAAATGGAGGATGCTAAGGTTTTGTATGTTGCGATGACTCGAGCAAAAACAAATCTTTTACTTACTTGTCATACTGAGCTTTATAAATACGATAAATCTTTATCCCCATTTTTAAATGAACAAGAAATAAAAACAATGCTTTCCTATAAAGAGATTAATTTATAATGAAATCGTATAAAGTCATATCAAATAATGTTGAAAGAAAATTCAATGAATCAATTAAATTAACTGAATGTTCTTATAAGGAGCATCTTTTATCTGACGAGGATGACCAACTTATTAAGATTGGACCGATGAATAAACAAGAGGCATTGTCATTCTTTAATCAGTTTTATATGGATACCATTCCGCTATACATGCTTGAAATTAACAATGATTATTATGCATACTATTAAAATAATCTAATAATTAAATTTAGAGAGATTAGCTTTTTTTGTTTTCATGACAGTCTCTTATTTGCCGTTTCGCTATTTCGAGCTAATGATCTGCCAGAGAAAAGTCGACCCACAAGAGACCGTCAATAGTTATAGTTTTCTTAACAGGATGTTGTGCTGATTAAAAGCATACGTTAACTAAGGGCACGCATATGTATGTAAAATCTATTTGTATAAAAATTATAATTATTTTAGAATTCTGGAGTATGCGAAATCATGGGTAAACAAGAAAATCATTTGGATATACTGATAAACAGCTGCGAAAAGAAAGCCGCACCTTATTCGACTGGAATGGGAAAGGTTGGTCTCAATTTTTATCGTAATAAAAATGATAATGTATTAATTATCATAGGAAGTTTAAACAAAGAATCTGAGTATAAATATTTGAATGATTATGATGTCATTAGTAAAGAAGAACTTTTTTTAAGATTTAATACAGGCTGCGTAGGTCCATCAACAATAGATGTTATGCTGAAATCGTTCAATGAATATCATGATGAAAGCGTTTCAAGTGATATTTCTACTTTCTTACAATCATTAGAAGCAAGTAAAATAATAATATGCTATACCGAATCAATGGGGGGTTCTGATGCTGCACTCGTAATTCTATATAAAATTTGCCAACAAATTAATATCGATTGCATACCGATTATTATAAAACCAGCTTTATTTAAAGGTAGGATATTACAACGTAATTTTAAAGATTTACTTGTTTACATAGATACTTATACCTATCGCATATATGACGAAGACTTATGTGACTATAGCAATGGATTCGATCTCTTTAAAACGTATGAAGTAGAGTTATTAAAAATCGTTAATTCAGAAATGAAACTCCTGAAGCACATACCTGATGCTACTATTGATTACGGAGTTATTAAAAAATCACTAACTTAATAATGTAACTAACCTAAATCAGTGAATATTGCAATAAGTCCGATAAATGTTATTATCAATAGTATGATAAGGAATGTCATCTATGTTAATTATGTTCAATAATTAGACATGGTTTACATATTTATCTTAGCTATGTAATCTATGTAATTAGCTTTTCTTTTTAAAAAGGATTTTGTGTGAAAGTTATTCAGTTGTCTTCGTTAAACTTTGGACGAGTTCGCTTCAGAGTTTATGGAAAAGATAAATTACCATTTCCAGCCATTAATGATTATCTTATTTTTTTGGAAAATAAAGATAATGCGCCAAATACTATAAAATCCTATGCTTATGACTTAATAAAATACTTTGAGTTTCTAGAGAAAATAGGTAAGCAGTGGATGTCTATTGGTCTCACAGACTGGGTAGATTTTATTCAATACTTAAAATACTCTACATCAGATACGAGTTTGTCAGTGTTGCCTGTGAATTCCGTGCAAGTTAGAACTGGGTCTTCTATTAATCGATCACTTACATCTGTGAATAGCTACTATAAATTTCAGTATGCAAAAAACAAAATAGAAATTCCCAACATAGAAGAAATTCTAAGTAATCCATACACAAATAGCTACAAGTCGTTCTTGTCCTTCGCACAGAGATCCAGACCAAAATCTGTTAGAAATGCTGTAAAGCCTCTTGGCAGGCAAAAACAATCTAGCAGTAAACCAGTGGAAATACCTCTTAATATTCAAACAGAAATGGTGAGTTATTGCAGTAATAGGCGTGACAAAATGCTCCTGTTATTATTAATAGAAACAGGCTTCAGAATTGGTCAAGCTTTGGGTTTACGACACGAAGATATAATTAGCTACGAAAAAAAGATTAGTGTTGTCTACAGAATAAACAATGCGAATGGTATGTACGCAAAGTCACAAACTGAATATCAGGTTGATATTTCAAGTCAGTGGCTGGATTTATATACCGATTTTTTGATTACTGATTACAATGAAATTGATAGTGATTATGTGTTTACTTCACTCTACAGCAGCAATGGTCCAAAAGATAAGCCTCTCACTTATCCTGCAGTTAATGATTTGTTTAAACGATTATCCAAAAAAACAGGGGTTAATGTAAGAGCACACATGCTTCGCCATACTCATGCAACAGATTTAATAAGGGCTGGGCTTCCTATTGAAATGGTAGCAAAGAGACTGGGCCACAAATCCATTGAAACCACAAAGACTATTTATGAGCATTTAACATCGGAAGATATAAAAAATGAACTTAAAAAACATGCGTCAAGGAATCATTTTTTAAGGTCACTTTATTCGTTTGAGAAGGAAATTGTTGCCTAATGGAAAATTTAAAGCTTGTATCAACATCTACATTATCAAAACAAAAAAAAGAGATTTTCGAAAAAAATACCTGGTTCTTTAATCATCTTGGTTATTCTAAAGAAGAGATAGGTTCTAAGCAAAATAGCATCAACTTTTCTTCATACAAACTCGACTGGTTATCTGTATTGGCGAAGGAAACCGTGTGGAAGAAAAGATCTAGCGTGGGGTTTAATACTCAGATTAGCTACGTGGCAGTGCTAAGGAAATTTGGTGATTATTTATATGATGAGTTTGGTAACGACATTAATATTGACGGTATTTCAAGGCAAGTTATTGAGGACTATTTGGAGAAATTATCTAAATTGTCTCCGGCAACGCAACGTGTACACCTAGCACAGCTTAGTGAAATATTTTATTGTTGGAATGAGTGGGGATTTCTGTCTGAACAAAGTAATAAACTTATCCACAGAGATGATAAACCAAGACACCCGATAAAACGAAAACCCCGTTTTCTAACTGCACCTGTACAAGAAGATATTTCCAATGCCATTCAAAACACCGAAAAAATATTTGATGAGTTAAGCGCTACCTTTCCAATGGCTCTATGCAGGGTAACTGCCGTTTTACAGGAAACAGGTATGCGAGGCAATGAAGCCCTGCATCTAAAAAAAGACTGTTTAAGCCAAGACCCATCCGGTGATTGGCACCTCACAAGAATAAACTCTAAGGTTACAAATGCTGAACACATGGTGCCCATTACTAATAAGCTTTACTCTGTAATAAGAGACCAGCTGAAGGAAACTGAAAAACTTGAAGAGCAATATAAAAAGGTTTTTAAATTTTCCAATCCAGAAGAATACTTGTTCGTTCGAGTGTGGGCAGGAAGCATTGGGCCTTATTCCTTAAGGCACTACAACAGGTGCTTAGATAAGCTTTCTACAGCGATTGGATTAAAAGATGAACTCGGAATAAAAAAGAGTATTTCAAGCCATGTCTTTCGCCATACTGTCGGCACGAATCTTATTAATAGCGGAGTTTCTCAGCACCTGGTACAAAAATATCTCGGTCATGCAACACCAGCAATGACAGCTGTTTATGCTGAGATCCATGATGATACCCTTAAAAAGGCTCTCCAATCATTTGCTGGGCGAATGGTTGATATCAAAGGGAAATTCTATGATGCAACTGATGTTTTGTGCGAAATGGACATTGTTGTTGATGAAACGGCATCTCTGGATTCTCAATGGCTCAAGCATAATATTGCTACACAGACTCTCTCCAATGGCGTATGTGCTTTACCTGCTCGCCAGGGATGCCCTCATGCAAATAAGTGTTTATCATGTAACAGTTTTAGAACAGATGCGAGTTTTTTACCAGTTCATAAGGAGCAGCTTGTTCGAACCAATATTGTAATCGAAGAGGCCAAAGCTAAGAACTATTTGAGGCAAGTAGAGATTAACCAAAAGGTTGCTGGCAGCCTTGTAACTGTTATCGAGGCACTGGAAGTAAATGACTGATAATCTTAAAGGTTTAATAAAATATCGTGAAGCAAGAAGCGAAGAGAAAAAAAGCAGGGTAAAAAGCGTCATAAAAGAGTTATTCGATTTTAATGAAATGGTAAATGTGAATGCTGTTGCTAAAAAAGCCGCTGTTTCCAGGCAATATCTATATAGCCATAAAGATTTATTAAGTTTAATAAAAGAAACAAAAGGGCCTTCTATAGTGAGAAATCACAAAAAGGCTGCTAACCTGAAAGCGTCTGAGAAAAGTAATGATGCACAACTAAGATTAATCAAAGAACGCCATAAAAAGCTACTGAAGGAAAATAAAAATCTTAAGGAAGAAATATGCATTCTACAGACTTACATTGAGGATCTACCATAATAGTAGTAGCTGTATCAAACCGTTCAAACAGACTAAATAGTGTCCTAATAACAATTAGAAGGGATCATTTGATTGGGATTTTATATCAATCCGCTACAAAACACAGGGGTTATTTAGCGAATGCTAATATTCTGCTTCCACCACAAAGCCGACGTTGAGATCTTTAGAGTAAAGATCCTCTATAGCAGTCATTAAAATAATAAAGCCTGCCACATAATATCTATGTGGCAGGTTTCTAGACACATAATCAGTCAAACAATCTATCGAACGGACTTCTTGTGCCCTTACAATGATCTGCTGCAATATGGGTGTAAATCATGGTGGTTTTCAGATCCTTATGTCCCATAAGTTGCTGTATTGTTCGAATATCAGTACCGGCCTGGAGCAGGTGAGTAGCGAATGAATGTCGCAATGTATGAGCTGTCACTCGTTTTGTTATATTGCACTCGTTCACTGCTTTACGAATCGCTTTTCACAACGTGGATTTAGACATATACCATCGCCTTACAATATGAGGCTGTGTTTTATCTTTACGGATCGTTGCCGAGGGGAAAATAAATTGCCATTCAAAAGCAGTTTGAGCGTTTGGATATTTTCGATGCAATGCATGCGGTAAATCAACATAACCCCATCCTCGATTGACATCATTGATATGCATTTGCTTGCGCCATAAAAGATGTTGAGTGAGCGGATGAACAAGCTTATCGGGTAATAGTGTTACTCTGGATTTTTTGCCTTTAGTGTTACGTATACAGATTGTTTTATTATCAAGGTCTATATCTTGAACGCGTAATGTAACGCATTCATTAATGCGCATACCTGTACCATATAGCAGGCTCGCAGCAAGGCCCGTATGACCATCCATGAGATCCAAGAGAGATTTAATTTCAGTCAGGCTTAATACGGTTGGAATATACTCAAAACGCTTTGGTCGAATAATATTGTCCAGCTCTTCAAGTTCAATTTTTAATACTTGTTTATATAGAAATATTACGGCATTAAGTGCCTGTGATTGTGTACTAGCAGATACTTTCTTGTTAACAGATAAATGCGTCAAAAAGGCGGAAATATGTTGAGCTGATAGCTCGGATGGATGTTTTAGTTTATGGAAATAGAAATACTGCCTCAGCCAGTGAACATAGATACGCTCTGTTGATGGACTGTAATGCCGACGACGTAATTCATGTCGAACTTGAGTTAATATTTTAGGCTTACCCCATAAGTTTACTCCTTAACTAAGTGATTGAAATTAATACAAATACGTTATATGTTATCTCCTAAAAACCCAATAACAAGGAATTAATTCCGCTTTTTGTCCTTCAATAACAAATCAGGTATCCATTAAGTGACTGATTTGACGGTGTAATGGAGAAAAATAGTCTGATTATATCGGGCGATAACAGGAATTATTTCCGTTAAACAGCTGTTATGCGGCACTCATCGAAATGGAGATTGAAAATGAACAGACTAACTAAACTCATCTTATTCGGGGCGGCTCTAGCTGCGTCTGTAGCTCACGCACAAGATCCGAAAGACATCCCACAAAAATCTGGGGTAACACCTACGGATCTCATAGTACGCGGAGTGGACGGCACAGCGAATCTGGACTTCACAGTCATAGATGTGAAGTACGAGCCAGGTGGTGTCAACCGTCGCCATTTTCATCCGGCGGCGGTCACCTTCTATGTAGTTTCTGGGACACCAGTTTTCCAGCAGGAGGGCAAGGAACCCATTACCCTAAAACCCGGTGACAGCCTACTCGTTCCGGCCGGCACCACTCATTCCCATTGGAACCCTAGTAAGACTGAAGGTGTTCGATGGCTGGAATTCATCGTGGCTGAAAAAGGTAAAGGAAGATCCATCCGAAAGCCTTGAATAGAAAGTTTCGCCTCATAATCACGAAAGGAAAATGTAACCGCGACCAGCCGCCTTTGGTCGTAAGCAGAAAAGTAGAGGCCCATGAAGTACACAACCAAGTGCCGCATAACCATGCGCTGCAGCGAACCCGGCATGACGTCGTGGTTTGCAATCCACGCGTCCCGTGCGCCGGGTCGCTGAGCTTGGGTCGTTATGTTTAAAATAAAAATGACTTAAAGCATGAAACTTACATACATTATTAAAAACAAAGAAGTTTACGAGCCGGGCATACTTACTTTAATAATTTCAGCTTTTATAATTAATGGCTTAATAGGTTTTGAGTTTTCTCTATCTGCCAGCAAAGCCGGCACTACTCTAGTTATTTTGTCACTAAACGAGTACCCAATAACATATATTAGCCTTCTGGTAACTTTATCAATTATATTTACAATATCATTTACACTTACCATCAAAGGCATAATTAAAAACATAACAAGCAGCTCAACACCGACAGGAAACCGCTAGTTTGATTCGCTCCGCGCAACTGGTAACATCAAACTCACTTCAACCAACTGGCATGTTCGGCTTCCTGCCGGTTAGCTAGGCGTTAGGTGTTAATAAACCATATAAATACGGCAGCTATATGAAACAAATAAGTGTAATAAATTTTATCGAAGTGCCCGAAGATATGGAGAGTAAAGCTATCGAAATAAGAGACATGTATGTTGATTACTTCCGTAAACAAAAAGGTTTCGTAAGTTCAACATTTTACCGTTCAGTGAATGAAGACCAAAAAGACAAGTACGTTAACATCGTAGTCTGGGATTCATACGACAGCTATAATAGCGTAGTAAATATTGGTTTTTCAAATACAGAGGGTAAAAACTCTGGCGAGATGAAAGTCCTTGGAAAAGGTTTTCCAGAGCCAATAACTGTTTCACCTTGTCAATATGAAATAATTGATAGCTAAACGAATATGCCTAACAATTAAATCCACCTTACCATTATGAGCTACGGCCTAAAAAGCAGGCCTACACTCATAATGGCCGGTTATTAAAACGTTAGCACACTAAAGGAATAGCATGAGACCAGAAGAAATTATCAGTCATATTGAGAGTTCATTTGAAGGTGTAAAACCCAAATCTAGTTGGGGTGAAACGTCATTGTTTTATAATCCAAATAATCTTCTACCAAATGGCGTTTACTTTTGTACAATAAAGGAAAAAGACGGCGAAAACGACAAAGCATCAATGCTTGATAGAGAAGGCATTTACAGAGTCAGTATAGGTTTAAGTCAAAACACATATGAATGTAAGTTCGGCTCACGACCAACCAGGCCAGCTAAAGGTTGTATTATCGCCACAAACGATAACTTTACAGAAAAAAATGAACTCATGCCCCATCCCATATATGGTTGGATGTCATGGGTACAAATACTTAATCCTAGTAAAAACAAGTTTAACGAACTGTTACCGTTACTAGAAGAGGCTCATTCAAATGCAGTTATTAAGTTTAATAAAAAAGCTGCTAACAAGTAAATCAAGTTCGTGTGCGGCAAAAACGTCGCACACTTGGACCAAGCTAAACAGCCAGCTTGGCCACTTATTAAGGCGCTATACCTAATTAATATGAAAAACAAAAAAAGTATAGGAATAAAATTATTTTGGGCTGACCCAGTATGGTGGAATGTTATTTGGGGCTCAATTCTTGGTTTTTTTGTGGCTTTTCTTGTTTATCTACAAAAGTATGAAACCGAATCAAATTTTCAATACACCTATCAAGTAGAAAAACTAACAACAGTTGGTAAAAATATTAAAGATTTATCTACTTTTGTAGAAGAGCAAAAAAGAATAATGATAAAAAATCAAAATATTCTAAAGTCTCTAGAAAAAGAAAGGGAAAAATTATCACCAATTCTAGAGGCTGACAAAAAAACGGTAATGGCTATACTTGATGCCCATGAGAAGCAGAAAAATGAAAACTTATGGATTGAGCGTATAATTAGTTTTACTATCGGAATTATAAGCTCTATGTTTGCATCTGCATTATTTATAGCTATAAAAAGGAAAAAGGTATAAAAATATTTAACGAGACATGGGGTCTCGTTAATTCAACTGTTAGGCTTATAAAAGATAAAACAAGATGGAATTTAAAAATATCACATTAGAAGGTAAGTTTGTTCGATTAGAACCTATTACTAAAAAACACAAAGAAGGCTTATGTAAAGCCATAGCAGATGGGGAGCTATGGAATTTACATGTAACCCTTGTACCACACACTAAGGATATAGATTCATTTATAAATAATGCATTAGAAGCATTTGAATCTAGTGATGGCATAACATTCGCTATAATTGATAAAAAAAACAATAAAGTCGCTGGTTCTACTCGTTTTATGAAAGCAAACCTATCATATAAACGAGTTGAAATAGGGTTTACTTTTTTAGGAAAATCATGGCAGCGAACACGTATAAACACTGAGGCCAAACTTTTATTGCTTACTCACGCATTCGAAGAAATGAATTTAAATCGTGTAGAGTTATTAACTGATTATTTAAATATGAATTCACGTAATGCTATATTACGCTTAGGAGCAAAAGAAGAAGGAATTTTAAGAAACCACATGGTTATGCCTGATGGAAGAGTTAGAGACTCAGTTATATACAGTATAATTAAAAACGAATGGGCTGGTGTTAAACTACATTTATCATGCAAATTAGCCTAACAAAACGGTCAAGTTCGCCAGCTATAAAGCAGCAGGCTTGGACTCCGCTTACGCTCCGCCACTTACCTCAGCGTTCAACGTCTGCTTTTTGATGTGATGACCCGGTTACGACAGTCCGCTTATGATTGTTAGCGGAAGTAATTTCAAGAAAATCTTAACTACCGCTTAGGATGACTTCTGTTATTAGTTTAATTACTCTGACTGTCCGCTTATGAGTGAATAAATTCTAATGTTTCCGATAATTAGTAATATCGGAAACATTATAACTGGTCAATATTTCCGATATAGATAACATGTAAACTATGTAATTTATACAATAAAATCAACAATATAAGCCTTGTAACTATTGATAAATGTTATTATCGGAAATATAAGTCATTACATTCTTATTATTAATTCTGTGTGTTTTGATCTTCAGGGGTTAATTTATTGGCTATTTCAAGTAACAGTGTTCGCAGTCTATTTTGATCTAGCTCTGCCATAGCAGCATAAATTTGTCTAATCTCAAACTCTCGATGTCGCACTTCTCCTGCTTCTCTTGTAATGTCTCTGCAGGCTCTTCTTCGGACTTCAACATCTGGAGATTCTGTTTTAGAAACATTATTTTCAATAAGATTTAAAATTACACTATCATCAAGATCAAAGATAATATTTAAGCATGCAAGTGCGTAGCATGATTTTTCAAGAATAGACCAACCAGTTTGATGCCTGCCTCCCTTAAATGCCCACGAAACCAACATATTCCTAATGTCGTACGCAATATCAATGCAATCTCTTTGGTTTGCATCAACCGCAGCTTCGAACAGTAACTCGGTAAGTTGATAATTTTCTATAAATGTTATTGATTCTTGATCATCAGGCACCCATGAAAGAATAGCTATCAAAGACGAGGAGTTACTTCTGAGTTCATCACGTGAATGTATAGTGCATGAAGATGCGTTAGATACAGCAAGCAGCAACTTAAAAGCGTGAACAATCCAATGAGATATATCAAAGGCTAATCCAGATTTATTGGTAATCGAAAGTACAAATAAATCTTTTATTGGTAAATACAAATCATCTGACCATTCTTCGATATGATAAATAACCCTTTTTGCATTTTCGTCATTTTCATTGGCATCAGATAAAGCATTACATAGTTCTGTTAACCAAGATAATAGAGCATCATTGCTTGTGAGTGAAAAATATGGCGCAAGACTATTCCTATGCGAACTATTAATCTGTGAGTCAGGAGTTTTAATGATAAATTTTGAAACTAAAATAACATCATCTAGAACTTCACTGAGCGCATAATTTATATCATGAGTATTACATCTTATTAACTCAAAGCTCAGGATTGCAAGTTGCTTAACAGCAATCTGTGTCACTGGTTGATATTTTTTATTTATAGATCCCGTGCATCCTATAATTCCAATTTTTTCGGAAATTGATGTAATATATTCTGTATTTCTTTTACTCAATAAGATAAGTGAACATTTCCCTAGTAGCCTTAAACCTTCCATTAAAACATCAGGCATATTATGTGGTAGTGTTGATTCCAATGCATCAGATAAATAGCCGGTCGCTAAAAATGCATGGAATTTATTTTCATATTCTCTACCATAATCTATAGTTGAGTATACTAGGCATAAGTCGTGTAGAGTTCTAAAGGCTTGTTCTATTAATAATTCATCTCCTCTAGATAGGCCTAATTGCAAAGTCTGTCTCATTTGCTCTAGTACCTCATTGATAAAGCTATCTGTAGTTAATCGATCTTCTAAGAGCATATGGTTCGAAAAGAATGTGCTTCCTTTTGCCTTTATGTAAGAATTATTTATTGAAACTACTGAGTTAAGAGAATATTTGCTGACTTCGTGATCCCCGTGCTCTGCATATCGCCTAGCATATGACATACAGTGCGAAATAGAATTAAGCGCGTTAGCTGTCCAGAAGGGATACAACTCAAAGTAAGTAACTCTTCCTAAATCATGATTAAACGTTTTTTCTTGTTCCTGTTCATTATCTAAAGGCTCTAGAAGTGGCGCTAGTCTTGATGCGGCTTTAGACCATCTATTTAAATCCTTTTTAGTATCAATGGTTAATAAATATAATTGTTTCGTTGGGCTGATTAGATCTAGAGCTCTTCTGTAAGCCAAAATTAAGAATATCAAAAGAAGCATTAAACACCAGGTTGCTACCAGTACAGCAAGAGTCACCCAAGAGTTATCTGGAATTAATGATAAAGAAGTAATAAAAATTGCCAAAAAAAATGTAATCGCAAAAGAGCCTAAAAGTTTAAAATCAGAACTGAATTTCTTAAAAAGCCCATGCGGCATACGCTCCACATTGACTTGCATGGCAAACATAATTAGAGAAAATGCAATTGCAGTTGCCCCTATCATTGCACCGCCCAATGAGACAAATAATACCTGTAATCCAGAAAAGCGATTCTGTGTAGAGAAATAATGTTCAAGAACCCTATTGAAATCAGGAAAAAACAACCAATTTGCAACTACAAGACTCAATAGAATTATTATCGTAATAATAATTCTATATTTAACCTCTAATTCTAAAACTTTATTTATTAAACGATAGTAGTATTGCCAGGCTTGAGCAGACCAAGTTGGTATTTGTTTTCTTATATTTGTAATTGTTAATGTGGCTAATTGATATAAATATTTAATTAACCTCGATGCATGTTTTTCTAGTTTGACGAGTAATGCTTTACTTTCACCATATAGAATTATAAGTTTACCCATCATCATTTCGTTCTTTCCCTTTTCTTATTTAATGGAAGACCTACATGCAACTGCGTTTCCTGAAACTTTAATAATTTGGTTCCGTGTAAAAAAACTAAAACTCTGTTTGGATAGTGTTTATTAAAATAACTTAAACAAATACAACAATACTTAGTATATCAATCATCATCTAACATATTTGCTGCAGAATTACTTTCTGCAGCACCTGCCTGATAATAACTCATAAATGTCTGTATGCAATTATGACCAGTCATCGCCATACCATCACCCACATTTCCACCTCGTTTCCCAAGCTCAGTTGCAAAACCAGAACGAAAAGAATGAGGAGAGAAGTTATCAAGACCTGGTATACCAGCTTCTAAAAATCGTTTCTTGGTTATACGATAAAATTGAGTCCCAGAAATAGGGGAGTCCTTAACTGTTTTCCCCCCTTTTGTCAGTTGTCGAAAAATAGGCCCAGATTTTATTTTTGCCGCACTCAACCAGTCATCTAGATAGTTTTTGGCCATGCCTCCGATTTTAACCCGGAGCGGTTCATCAGTATTTTTTCGATTCTTTATATGCGTTAGGTTGAATATATAGTAACCACCATTGGAATCCTCATATACTTCTCGCTGTTCAATGGTCATTCCAAGCGCTTCAGATCTACGGCGTCCACCTGATGACCAGGCAACAGCAAATAAAGCACGGTCACGTTTGCCTATCATGTCATCTGGTATTGATTGTAAGACCTTAACCAGTATTGATTTATCAGCAGCTTGTGCCGCTTTTCGTGCATGAGAGGGATCATCAGCAGCTTTCTTAAGAACTTCAGTTATAGATGTATGGAAAGCAGGATTATTATCTCTGGAGACATTCATCTGGCCATGCTTCCAGCTGAGCGTGGATACACGACGTAATACCGTTTTGAGTTTGTGCCTACCTTTGAACTGCTTCATTTTTGCGGCAATTAAGGCTTCTTCGACACCTTCAGGGAATTCTCCCTCTAAGTGTGTAACCACGAAGTGCAATAATACTTCCCAAGGTACTGGGTATGATTCATTAAGTTGGTGTGCTATTTCAGCCCAGGCCCAGAAGTACTCGAGGTCTGAAGCCTTGGCGATATCGGTATTAGCACGGGTGCCACGATCACTGATACGTGCGACTAGGTTCTTTGTTTTATTACTGAGTTTCTGTCCGACCATGGAAAAGTAGTATATTCTATTATGTACGATAATAAAAGATTATCGTACTTAATCAACGGTAATTGACTCAGTGTGGTCACTCATAAAGAATGAGTTAGTTATTAATTCAATCAATTAACGAGGCTTGGGATGAATATTTGTTAATTTATAAAGCCTAATTGCTATTAGGGTATCCCCACCAGAAAATGTCTTTGACTCTTACCTAAGATCCCTAGTAATTTTAATGACTTATTATAGTCACGCTAATTCATTTAAAATTCAACCCCATTAATAATTGCAACATCATTAAACCTATAATTTCTATCCCTGAAAAATCTCATTAATTAAATTTAGTACAAAAAACCAGCTTGTATCGGTTTATCAACACTCTTTAAAAAAACCTGGTATACCACCGGATATTTCAGCATATAGTTTCTACACTATCCAATCTAAATGTAGTGGTCTAATAGTACCGGACACCTTAATAATTGATTAGTATTATCTCTTATTAAGGTGTCCGGTACTATTAGACCACTACAC
>JADGFA010000044.1:30294-35343 GCA_016744065.1 Gammaproteobacteria bacterium | reverse complement strand
TATCAAATGCCGTGTTTGAGTCAGATGAATATACACTTGGAATATATTTTATTTTAATAACGCTTGTTTTAGAGCTGTCCTCTCAGATATGCCTGGCCTACATACGAGCTTTAGAATACTCCAAGTTTTTTGTAATCATATCAATAGTGAAATTGTTTATACAGGTTTCTGTTAATAGTTACCTTGTTATTGTTGAGGGTGCAGGAGTAACAGGTGTGCTCTTAGGTAATTTGCTTACAGTATTTATAGGTTGGTTGGTTCTAGCTGTATTTACTCTAAAGAGATGTGGTTTTAGTTTTCACATGGAAAAATTTAAACCTGTTATAAAATATTGTATTCCGTTTCTTCTTAGTACATTAATGGCGCTTATTTCAACTAATGCTGATCGTTTTATATTGAATTACCTTGTTTCATTAGAGGCTTTGGGGCTTTATGCTCTGGCACTTAAGTTTAGTATGATTATTGAACAACTAATTGGTGAGCCATTTAACAGGTCATATGGTGCTTTTAGATACACAGTAATGGATAATAAAAATGCTGCAAAAATGCAATCAGATATTGTCCATTATTTATTTATTGGTTCTGTGTTTTTTGCAATAGCGATGAGCTTCTTTGTTAAGGACGTATTAATATTCATGTCCGATGAGTCTTTTTGGGGAGCTGCGGATATTGTGCCAATAATTATGATTGCTGCTGTTGTAAAAATTCTTACTTATCCTGCACAAACTGGAATTTTAGTTGCCAAAAAAACAAAATATCTTTTTTATTTTACAACAGTAGCGGCTATTGTTAGTGCCGTTGGGAGTTTTTTGTTTATAAGCATAATTGGTTTGGTCGGAGCCTGTGTGTCATTAGTTATAACGCAAGTAGCTGTTTTGATTATAACTAATCATTATTCACAAAAGTTTTTTACTGTTAAGTATGAATATAAAAGAATGTTTATAGTATTGGTTTTAGCTATTACTGTATTTGTTCCCTCATTATATTTATATGAACTGTCACAGTTGGCGTCTGTTTTTATTAAGTTGTTATTGCTATTTGTGTTTTTCTTAGGGCTTGTGTATGGCCCTGTGCTTAAAAAGTCTGAAATTGAGAGTGTCAAAAAGTTTATTTCTAAAAAGATTTCATCTGGAAATACAGCTTAATGATTCTTGTATATTTAATATCACTGTTTATTGCACCACAATTATGGATAGAGCCTTTTGTGGGTTTAAGAGTGGATTTAATTATTTATCCTGTCTGGATTATTCTTATCATTGTAGCCAGCAGAACAAATGATTTACTTTTTTTAAATGCCCAGGATAAGATATTTATAGGAATGATCTTCTGGATCATTGTTACTAGCATAGTGAATGTTGAGAATGCATTGACAGGCACTGTTATGTTTAATTATATAAAATGGTTTATTTTATATAAGCTAATAGCCATTACTTTATCAAAAGATGATGGTTTAAAGTCAGTAATAAAATCTTCAATATTTATAGTTTATATAATTGTATTTGAGGCAATACAACATAAATTTAGTCCAGATGGAATTGGCTGGGCAGGCCAAGGTCTGGGATGGGTTGATCAAAGTGTTCTAGATGCAGGGGGAACAGGTAGAACAAGGTGGATTAATATATTTGATGGTCCTGGTGTTTTTTGTGTAATGTTTACATTTATACTGCCTTTTTTACTTCAGTATTTAGATAAGCATTATTCTTTAACAGTGAAATTTATATCATTGACACTTCTTGGCCCATTACTGTTCGCAATATGGACTACTGGTTCAAGAGGGGGGTTTTTAGCCACTCTTGCGATAATAGGAGCATATATTTTATCGCGTATGAATATTTCGTTTTTAACAATGGTTAAGATAGGAGGGCTACTTATTGCCGTATATGTAGCGGCGCCTTCACACTTAACACAAGTAAAAGATGATAATAATTCAGCTCAACACAGAGTAGATATGTGGATGGAAGGCATTGAAATGGTTGAGTTAAACCCTTTGTTTGGTATAGGGAAAGGGAACTTTGCCAGTTATACAGGGACGCTTATAGCTCATAATTCATCAATAGAAGTAATGGGCGAGCTGGGTGTGCCAGGTTTTTTTATGTGGATTGCTCTATTATACCTGTCTTTTAAGAATATAAGGTTATATATAGACTCAGAAGATAATCCGGTAAGAGCTTCATATGCTAAAGGTGTTTCTTTAAGCCTTATTGGTTATCTGGTCAGTTCTTTTTTTATTACATTGGAGTATGAGACGCTATATTTTATTTTAGCAATAACACGATCGATGGTTTATTATAAAAACATTGAAGTGGAATTTAATCGTAAAGATTTCTATATTGTTACAGGGCTAATGTTGGGTTTTTATCTAGTTTTAAAAGTGTTTGTGAAAATGTATTTTTAAGGTTGTATGCTATGAGAAAAAAAGAAGTGCTTGCTAAATGGTTGGATAATATTTTTCCGCCTTTTTTTCTGTTAAAATTAAGATCGTTTTTTATTAATGAAATTACAGTTTTAGCTTATCACAGGGTTATAGATGTTCCTGATGAAGTGAATTATCACTATGATCTTGAATTAGTAAGTGCAAGTTGTAAGCAGTTTGAATCCCAGGTTAAATATTTAAAAAAACACTATAATCCTGTTAGTATCGAGCAGCTTGTTGATTTTACAGAAGGCAAAATAAAGCTACCTAAAAGGCCGGTGCTAATAACATTTGATGATGGTTTTTTAGATAACTATGAAAATGCTTTTCCAATTTTAAAGCGCCATAATGTGCCAGCAGTAATATATATATCAACAGGCTATATGGGGTCTAAAAAAATAATCTGGTTTGACTGGCTTGTTTCTCTGGTTAAAGTTGTTGATGAAACAAGTTTAAATATAAGTGAACTGGATAAGAATTATATTCTTGGTGATATTGATAGTAGAAACAAAGTTGCTACACAAATTTGTAGTGATTTAAAGCTGGTTGAAAATGATGTAAGGCTAAAAATACTTTCTAATCTAAATAAAAAGTATAAAAATGTTTTGTCTGATCTGGATGTTAGTCAAAGTCAAATGATGTCATGGGATAATGTTCGTGAGATGGATGGGTCTTGTGTTTCTTTTGGATCTCATACCGTGTCACACCCTATACTTTCTCAGTTGACAGGTGATGAGCTGTGTAATGAGCTTGAAAAATCAAAAGATGATATTGAAATTAATTTAGGACATAAGGTGGATACTATATCCTATCCAGTGGGTGATTTTAATGCTTTTAACCAAAGAGTGATAGATGCGACAAAAAAAGCAGGGTATAAACTGGGTTTTTCATATATAAGTGGTAAGGATGGATTGCCGCTAAAAAATATATTTAATATTAAAAGGCTACATGTTGAAAGATATTGTAGTGATTACTATTTTCGGTCAATGTTATGTTTTCCAAAGATTTTTAAAAATTAGATATGTAAGTGTTTGAAAAATAGAATATTGATGGAACTTAAAAAAATACAAATAATATGACAAAAAATATCGAATATAAAGCGTCCAGGCCCTGGTGGTTGATTGCAGGAAAGCATCTTAATGGCTGTGTTCTTTTGTCTGCTAATTTAGGTTGTGATAATGTTAAAAACATTTCAAGTATGGCGGAAAAAGTTTTTATTCTGAATTCTAAAGAAGATGCTTGTTCTGAAAGTAATGTTTATCATGTAAATAGTGAGAATGTTAAAGATAATAAATACGATGCTATAATTTTTGACTTGCTGGACAGAGAAGCTGTATTAACTGGGGATTTGAAAAATAACTTGCCCTACTTGAAAGAGGATGGCGTTGTATGCTTTTGTCAAATGAATCGTTATTCTCTCAGAGGAGGTCTTTCTTCTGTCTTTTCGAGTTTAACAGGTTTTTTATTCAATAAAAGAATAGCAAGTATTAAAGATGTTTTTTGTAAGGATAAGCTAGGTTTAATAGCTGCTTACCCTACTGTTGTTTATGATGGTGTGGTGTATGAAAGTCAGCTTTCTACAGTGTATAACTCAAATAAAAATTCATTTTTATTAAAAGAAAAGATTAAACGTATTATGTATAATTCATTTCTTTCATCATTTATGTCCGATAGTTATGTGTATATGATAGGGAGTGAGTTATCAAAAGAATCAACTTTAATTCATCAATTAATCAATGAGCTGAAAAAAAATAAAGAAATAAAATGGCAGGGTGATGATATCTACCCTTTGAAGTTGTTTTATAAGACAGGAAAGCTATTGCTTTCTTTGTCGTCAAAAAAGAACAGGCCAGAGTATATTGTTGTTTTTTGTCTTAATGATGAAGCAAGAAAACAGCGTGAAAATGAATATACTATTCTCCAGAAATTAAGAAATAATGACGTATTAAAAAACAAATGTCCAAAAATACATGGAAGTTATTGTATAGATAATGTTGTTTATTATGTAATTCAGGAGCTGGAAGGTGTGACGGTTGATGAGAATAATTCGTCGCTTGATAGTATGATGGAAAGTGCTTATAAGTTATTGCTTGATATGACGGATGCTACGTTTATTGTGCCAGGTGAAAAAATAAACAGTGATTTTTCAAAGAAAATTTTATCGTATTTTGAGGAAATCAAAGTTCGGTTACCTGTTTCTGGTGCTAATTATGCAGAATTTCAGAATTTACTTATAAATAATCTGGAGACCGTGTCTGTTCCTATGGTATGTATGCATGGTGATTATAAATTAGAAAATTTGATACTTGAGCCAGATACTAATAGTGTTGTTGGTGTTATTGATTGGGAGCTAGCTGACTATCAGGGGTTTCCTTTGATTGATTTGTTTTATTTGATTATATATGACATGCATATCAAGGGTGAGGGCGATATGTTGTGTTTGTGTAAGAAATTAATATTAAATGATTTGTCGGTAGTTTATAAAAATTTAATTAAAGGATATTGTGAGAGGTATTCTATAAATTCTTATACTTATCAGTTTATGCTAGCTTTATATTTTTTGCATCATTTTGCGGTTCGTTATAAGTTTAGTTTTGATCAGCTGGATATTGCTTCTGAATATAATGAAATTATAG
>JADGFA010000044.1:0-30284 GCA_016744065.1 Gammaproteobacteria bacterium | reverse complement strand
ATTATAGATATACTTACGTTGAACCTTAGTTCAAAAATGATAAAAGAGTAAAATTATGGAATCAATTTTAAAGTTATTTCTACTGATGTCAGTGTTTTTGTTTTTATATAATTATTTTATATACCCCTTTCTGGTGATTGTTTTATCAAGAGTGTTTTCAGATAGTCATATGGATAAGATTGATGAGGCTTCTGATTATCCAATGATTACATTTATTGTGGCGGCCTATAATGAAGAAAAGGTTATTGAAAATAAGATACTAAATACATATGAAATAGATTATCCAGAAGATAAATTTCAATTTATCGTTGTTACTGATGGTTCTGATGATAAAACGCCAGATATTGTAAAAAAGTATAATGCTAAAGGTGTAATCTGTTTACATGAAGAAAAAAGATCAGGTAAATCAGCTGCTTTAAACAGAGCTGTAAAAATGGCTGAAGGTGATGTTTTGGTTTTTTCAGATGCTAATAATGATTTTGAGAAGGAATCAGTTAAGAAGCTTGTTAGGCATTTCTCAGATTCTAATATTGGAGCAGTGACAGGTGCCAAGCATATATATGAGAATGACAGTCGTGAGGCTTCAAAAGGAGATGGTTTATACTGGAAATATGAGTCAAGAATTAAAGCTGCGGAAAGTCACTTAGGATCTATTACAGCAGCTGAAGGTGAAATATTGGCGGTTAGAAAATCAATGTTTAAGCCTATTGACCATAATAAAATTAATGATGATGCAGCAATTACTTTCGATATTGTTAAGTCAGGTGCTCGTATTATATATGAAAAAGAAGCAAAAGCATTTGAGCAGGCCTCTAAAAACCTTATGGACGATTTTCATGTAAAAGTTAGAATGGCTTCAGGTGGCTACCAAACTATGGTAGAGGAAAAATCTTATTTGTTTCCACCAGGGAACTGGTTTGCCTTTACTTTTATATCTCATAAAGTTTTACGTTGGTTTACGCCTCATCTGATGATACTGGTTTTTTTATTGTCTATTGCGTTAATGACTAAACCCGTTATTTTTCTTTTTCTTTTATTACAGGTTGTTTTTTATTCAGTATCATTTTATGGCTGGAAATATCGAATGAGAGATTTGCCCGGCTATATCTATATACCTATGTATTTTTCAAGCATGAACTTAGCTTTGTTTATGGGCTTTGTAAGGTTTTTAAATAAAAAACAGGGTGTAAACTGGAAGAAGGTTGAAAGATGATTTTTACTATTAGTTTATTGGCTCTTTTAAGCCTTGCAGTTTTCTTTATATGGTTGATTTTAAAAACACGTAATGCCGATATCTGGTTTTCTTCATATATTAAGCAGTTGCTTAACAAGAAGAAAGTAACCAAAAATAAACATATTTATGTTTGTCTTGCCGATCACTATGAACCGTATTTTGGTGATGCAGATAAAAATTATGCTCGTTCTTTGGTTGATAAATGGGTATCTGAATATCGTGATATTGCAAACAGGCATACGGATTCAGATGGAAACCACCCTCGACATTCATATTTTTATCCTATCGAAGAATACGATGAAAAAATAATGGATGATTTAAAGGGGATTTGTAATGAAGGTCTAGGGGATGTGGATATACATCTGCATCATGATGATGATACATCAGAGAATCTACTTAAAACGCTCAATGAATTTAAAGAATTATTATTTGAAAGGCATGGGTTATTACGCAAGGATGAGGATGGTAACATTGTTTATGGTTTTATCCATGGTAACTGGGCTTTAGCAAATTCCAGGCCGGATGGAAAATGGTGTGGTGTAGATAATGAAATTGAAGTGCTTGTAAAGTCAGGTTGTGTTTTTGATATGACAATGCCTTCGGCTCCCAGTAATACACAAACTAAGATTATAAATAAAATTTATTTTTCCAAGTGTAATGGTAAGCCAAAATCACATGATAAGGGTAGAGAAGTTGAAGTTGGGAAATGGGCTGAAGACGAAGAATTACTTATGATTCAGGGGCCACTTTCTTTTAACTGGAAAAATAGAAAGTTGGGTTTAATACCTAAAATAGATTCAGGTGAGTTGTCTTATGATTGTCCTCCTGACCTGGATAGAATTAAAGTATGGGAAAACTGTGGTGTGTCTATAAAAGGTGCAGAAGAACATATTTTTATTAAGCTATATACTCATGGTTTGCAGGTTAAAAATATGAAAATGTTTTTTGATGACGGAGGTTTTGAAACACTCTGGAGTGCATTTGAAGAAGAGTATAAAGAAAAAGATGGTTATAAATTGCATTATATGGATGCATGGCAAATGTATTTGAAGTTAAAAGAACTAAGTTTGGGTACTGGTAATTAGTTATGCATGTATTACATGTTATAGAGTCACTGGAGTTTGGCGGAGCTGAAAAAGTTGTCGTGCATCTTGCAAATAAATTATGTAAAACACATAAAGTGAGTGTTTGCCTGGTGAAACGCAAAGGTGAGCTTATTGATGAATTATCTGATGATATTGATGTGCATTGTTTGTTTTCTGGTGAAGGAAACGATTTTTCTGTCCCTGGTAAAATTAAAGAAATTGTACTAAATAATAATATTCAGGTAATACACTCTCATAACTGGAGCGTGTTTATTGAGTCATCCATTGCCAGATTAATGATAAAAAATGTGAAATTGATTCATACTATTCATGGGCCTTATATGTCTCATGGGGCTGATTTTAAGAGCAAAGTTAAAAAGTTTGTCAGGCATCTTATTGAAAAGAAGCTTTCACAATATAGCCAGAATATTATAGCTGTTTCAGACTCGATAAAAGATTATATTATTAACGATAAAGGCATAAATGCATCCATTGTAAAAACTATACATAATGGTGTTTCACCTCTGAATATTACAATAAAAAAGAAAGAAGTTTCAGGCGCTATTAAGTTTATATCCGTTGGGCGTCTTGCGAAAATTAAGAATCACTACCTGATGCTTGATGCTTTTAAAATTGCGCTTGGACATCATATTGATCTTGAGTTATCCATTATAGGCGATGGTCCAGAAAGAACGAAATTAATGGATTATGCCCATAAGCTTGATATTATGAATAATGTAACGTTTCTTGGTTTTAGAGATGATATTGTTGATTTGTTACAGCAGAATAATGTTTTTTTATTGTCATCAGATTATGAAGGAATATCTATAGCTTTGTTGGAGGCTATGCGCTTGTCTATGCCTGCTGTTGCTACAGATGTTGGTGGTATACCAGAAACTATTATAAATAATGTATCCGGTATACTGGTTAAAAAAGGTGATGTAACTGCATATGCAAAAGCAATTTGTAGTTATGTAAAGGAACCATCGTTAATTACTCAGCATGGAGACAATGCTTTTAAAGTATTTGAGGAAGAGTTTCGGGAAGATAATGTATTAGAGCAATATCAGCTTGTTTATAATAAATGAAATTAATGGAAGTAAGTAATGAAAATTCTTTATCACCATAGAACTCAGGGGCGAGGGGCCGAAGGTGTGCATATACTCAGTATAGTAAATGCACTAACTGCACTGGGTCATGATGTTACTGTTTTATCCCCTCCAGGTATTGATCCTTTAGAGAATGCGGGTAATGCGCCAGTAGATAAATCAAATGTTAAAACCAGTGGTGTTAACTCATTATGGAAGTTCATCAGTAAAAAATTACCTGATTTTATTTTTGAATTCATAGAAATCGCTTATAACTTACCCGCTATGCGACGTCTTGAAAATGAATTATCTTCAAATAATTATGATATGATTTATGAGCGTTATGCTTTTTATATGATTGCCGGTGCAATAAAATCTAAAAAGTATAATATCCCTTTAGTCCTTGAGGCAAATGAAGTTAATGGGATTAAAGACAGGGCAAGAAAGCAGACTTTTCAATGGCTGTGTAATGTTTTTGAAAGGTTTTTATTTAAGCGCTGTAAGTCAATCCATACTGTTTCATCGTACTTAAAAAATATGATAGTAGCGCAGGGTGTAGCTGAAGAAAATATAATTATAACGCCTAATGCAATAGACCCTTTAAAATTCTCGGGTGTAAAGTCAAGTGGTGAATTAACTCAGAAGTATAATTTAGAGGGCAGAATAGTACTTGGTTTTGCTGGCTGGTTTGATAATTGGGATCGTTTAGATATTTTAATAGAAGTATTTAATGATTTGAAATTAAAGTACCCCAATATATCATTGCTTCTTGTGGGTGATGGTGCAGTACTAGACTGCGTTAGAAGTAAAGCTAAAGAATATAATATTGAGGATGATGTTATTCTAACAGGTGCTGTGACCAGGGATACAGTTCAGCAGTATTTATCTCTTCTTGATATTGCTGTGATTACACATTCGAATGAATTTGGTTCACCTGTTGTTATGTTTGAGTTTATGGGCCTTAAAATTCCTGTAGTGGCGCCTTGCTTATTACCGGTTACTGATGTATTAACTCATAAAAAAAATGCGCTTTTGTTTGATGTGTTAGATACTCAGGCATTGAAGGAACAACTTTCTTTAATGATTGAAAGTGAATCATTACGGCATGACATAGCTGAAAATGCATATAAAAAACTTATGACGGACCATACCTGGGAAAAAAATGCTGAGCATATTATTAATACTTCAGGTTTGGTTAAGAGCTAAGCGATGAAAGAAATATTAAAAACATTTATATTTTTTATATTATCACCTGTTTTTAAACGTTCAGGTAATAAAAAATTTATTTATATTACCTTTGATGATGGGCCTCATCCTGACAATACACTTAAGATTATTAGCATATTAGAACAGTATGATTCTAAGGCTACTTTTTTTATGACAGGGCAGGAGATGGAGAAATACCCAGAAATTGTTAATCAGGTCATAAAATCTGGTAATAATGTAGGCTACCATTCATATTCACATAAGAGTATGAAGAAACAATCAATTAAGGATATTGTTTCAGACTTATCAAAAGGCAGAGAAATAGCGACAAAATTTAACTACCGCTTGTTTCTGTATCGACCACCATACGGTGATTTAACATTGTTTGGTTTTGTCTGGCTAATTTTCTCTGGTTGGAAAGTTATTATGTGGTCAAAAGATAGCAGGGATTCTTTTGATAATATTGAACAGGTTAAAGTAAATGTTTCTTCTGAAAACTTAAATAAGGGTGAGATATTGCTTTTTCATGATGATTACTCTTTAACAGTTAATTTATTAGCTGATGTTTTAAGTGAGTATAAAGAAAACGGAATAAAATCAGCATTATTTTTTTAATGCTCAGGATGTAATTATGACTGTATTTAAAAACTATCTTATATTGTTTCTTTGTGTTTTTTATCTTATTGCCTGTTCAGGCTCTGGTGTAAATAAAAAAACGGATATAAATAATATTGACGATATATCAGTGCCAGATGAGCTGGTTGTAGAAGTTTATTCATGTTCAGATGCGACGGTACATTGTGTTGATGATACCAGTGGTGAATTTGATGAGTTTTCAACTATACAGGATGCTGTTGATAGATCGGTTCCCGGTGATGTTGTACTGGTTTTTGAAGGGTCTTATACAGGTTTCAAAGTAAGTAATAGTGGAACATCAGATAAGCCTGTAAAAATAACAACAAATGGTGAAGCTGTTTCTATAGTGTCGGGTAATAGCCAAAGTGGTAATGATAATATTTATTTATCAGATGTTAATTTTGTAACAATAGAAGGGTTTACCGTTTTAGATGCAAATCAGTATGGAATAGGTTCACATGATGCTTCAGCAAGCTCTCCTATGCAGTCATTAAAAATTCAATTTAATGATGTCAGTTCTTCAAGTTCAGCAAACATATATTTATCTCAAACTGAAAACTCAATCATCCTGGGCAATAAGACACATAATTCAATAAATAGTCACGGTATTTATCTTTCAAATGCGGGATCTGATAATTGTATTTTACAGGGTAATGTTACTTATAATAATGCTAAAAATGGAATTCATTTTAATGGTGATTCAAGACAGGGTGGAGATGGTTTACACAAAGGCTTATTGATTACAAGAAATATCATATTTGATAATGTAGCTAATGGAGTCGATGCTGATGGTGTGTATGATTCAGCTTTTACGAATAATCTTATTTATAATAATGGAAGGCATGGTATACGCGTATTTGCAGAAGATGCATCAGGCGGCGCTTCAAATTTAATCTTTGCTAATAATTCAATTATTTTAAATGCAGATGAAGCGATAAAATTAACAGACGACCTGGGTAATCATACTTTTTTTAATAATATTTTAGTTGATAACCAGGGAGCTAATTGTATTTATGTTGAGAACCCAAATGTATTTTCAGGCTTTAATATATATAAAGATGGCTGTCAGTTTCGTGCGGGCACAGCATCGCTTGGGGCGCAATTATTTACATCAAGTACAACTTTAACATCGACGTCACAGGCGTTATTTATAAACTCTTCTTCAGAAAATTTTAATTTAAAAGCACTGTCACCTGCTTCAGGTTCAGGTAGTTCAGATTTTAATGGTGTGTTAGCGCCAACTGTTAATATTTTGGGGGCATCAAGGGGGAGTGTTATAAATATAGGTGCGTATTAGTATTTATTGTCAGCTCAGGATTTGCAATAAATTAATTTTCCATTAAGATTAAAAGCATAAATATTTTTTATGCTAACAACGATTATATTAGCATTGTGTTATATGGTGTATCAAGAGGTTGAAGGAATGAGTATTTATTTCATTACAAAATTTAGGGACTTAATTTTTTTAGTATTTGTAAGTTTAACGATTATTTCATGCACAGGTTCCACTGGTGGTAATAACGCTGATTCGCAGGTAGAAACCTTTATACCTGCAGATAAAAGTACGGATGTGTTTACTGCTTTATCTTCTATTCGAATTCAATTTACCAATGCGTTAAATACATCATCAATTACAACAGCAAACTTAACTATAACCCCCCCAATAAGTGGTTCCATCAGAATAATATCTCCCACTGTTATTGAATATCTGCCTTCACAGGTTTTATCCCCGAGTACCCAGTACAATTTTGAACTAACCGGGATGACAGGTATTAATGGTAATGCAGTTGGTGTAATCAACTGGTCATTTACTACAAGTAGTTTTGTTTTTCAGGGGGACTCTTATTTCATTTCGCCTGCTGGCAGTGATAGTAATAGTGGCACAGATCAAAGCTCACCCTGGAGAACATTCAAACATGCTTTTGAAAATGGCATGCAGGCCGGTGATGAACTGGTACTGCTAGATGGCAACTATACCGAACCAACGACGGGTATTTTAAGGGGTGTTGGTAATAACGGTGACTCACTGGACAATGATAACTCTTCAGCTATTCCCAGCGGTCTGAGTCGTGGTGCACCCACGATAGTAAGGGCGGCATCACCTGGTAATGTAACAATCACAGGCCCAACCGGTATAAAGCCTTTATTCATTGGTCGCTCATTTAGAAAAGATCAGTTTATCCTGATTCAGGGCATTACCTTTATAGGTGGTGGGTCACTTTATAATAGCGGTTATGTTGTTATTAAGGACTCTGGCTTTAAAGGTAGCCTGGGTGTGGGTACAGGTGACCACTATCAAGGCAATGATTTTAATTTAATTGAGGATGTATGGGTATGGGCTAGAAATACCCGTATTGTTGCCATTAATTATCGTTCACATAATAATGTCTGGCGTCGAGTTGTTGTGCGCAGTGAAGGCTGTGATGCTGCTGGTTGCGAAGATGCACCAAAACCAGACCCCAGTGTTGGCATAACAGTTTATGATTCACAGAATATTTCCATGCAAAATATTATTGTTATTGATCGCGAAATAAGAAGTGATGTGGCTTATGCTGATTTTGCAACGGCCCAACATACGACTGCAAGTGATGCCGATGGCAATGGAACGGATTACTTTTTAGGTAATAATGAATGGTTGGGTAGCCTGTCGATTAACTCTGAAGATGCCAGCATGAACTTTGAAGCTGATAGAGTCATGGTGGGCAGTGATCCAATCTGGACCATTAAAAATTTCATGACTATTGGTAGTAGTAGAACAGGCATTAATATTGGTAATACGCCGGGTAATTATGTGGCTGCCGGTTCTCCACCCAGTTTAATAGAAAATGCAACCATTATTATACCCTCGGCTTTAAGTGATGTGAGTGGTGTCAGGGTTGATCCACAGCATACCGGTGTTTTAGTTAAAAACTCAGTTGCCGTGGGTGCGACACGAACAGGTTATAATGTAAATAACTCCACTGTGGAAAACTCAGCGAACTTTAGTGCTTCAACGACTCAGGGTGATTTTGATACCAACTCAGCCTGTACAGGTTGCACGGGTCTATCTGTCAATCCAACAACAGATGGCTCATATCTGTATCCGTTAAAGGTTGAGGCTAGTTCTGCTGTGGCGAATGCTATTTCAGGCCAGAATATTGGTGCCAGTATCGTTAATAGATATGGTCTTAGTAATGCTATTAATGGCGATACGGATTATAATACACTCTCTTCTGATCCATTATGGCCCTGGCCAAATGAATTTAGAATTAAGCAGGATATGTGCGTTGATGATGCTATAACCCGTGGCTTCTGTGATGCAGGTCTCCAGCTTAATGGTTCGGATAATGTAACACTGACATCGTATATCTGGGAGTTTCTTGGAAATGCGATACCAGCAAGTATTTATGAGTAGTGCTTATATATTTATAATCTCCTGAGAAACTATTCTCTTTTAGATAAGCGCTCATACTCCAGGTATGGGCGCTTTTTATTTATTCAGCAATTAAATTTATGAAAAACAATAAAAAATTAACGCCTAGAGTCTGTTTAATATCTGAGTTTCCACCACCTGCTGCCGGTATGACCGTTCAGGCTCATCAATTATTAACACGATTTAAAGATGAAAATTTAGATATAACGGGCATTAGAACAAACCCTGAATTAGGATGCTTTTCCTGGATAGATAAGATTAAAGTTGTACGTTCTGTTATTAAATGGATAATATTTTTATTCAACTGTAGAAAAATATTATCCTGTAACATTGTTCATATCTTTAGTTCATCGGGTTTAAATTATTACTTGTTTACATTGCCTCCTTTATGCATAGGGCATTTCCTGGGAAAAAAAGTCATCATTAATTATCATGGCGGTGGGGCAAAGGGATATTTTAGTAAGCGTCCAGTTTTATTATCTAAAAGTATGGCTATATCTGATAGTTTAATCGTTCCTTCCGGTTTTTTGCAGGATGTATTTAAAGCGTTTGGCTATACGTCAAAAATTATTGGAAATATTGCTAACATTGAAAGATTTACATTTAATAAGCGCGAAAGCTATGAACCCATTGTCATATCAACCAGGAACTTAACTTCTGTTTATAATATTCATTGTGCGTTAAAAGCATTCAGGATTTTACAGGATCAACATTCTCATGCCATTTTATATATTGCAGGTGATGGACCAGATAGGGCTGATCTGGAAGCTTTGGCTTCAGAGTTAAAGCTGGAAAATATATTTTTTCTCGGGAACCTTCCAAATGAAGAGGTTCCTGTATATATGAATAAGGCCCATGTTTTTATAAATACTTCTACTATTGATAATATGCCCGGTTCTATTCTTGAAGCTTATGCAGCAGGGTTGCCTGTGGTTAGTACTAATGTAGGGGGTATACCCTATATGGTTGATCATGAAAAAACGGGGTTACTTGCTAATAATAATGATTATGAAACGCTAGGGAAGTACCTAATAAAAGTGGTAGATAACCCGAATTATTCTAAGGCGCTAGTTGAAAATGGATATGAAGTGATTAAAGATTTAAGCTGGAGTAATATCAGATCGCTCTGGCTTAATGAGTATCAAAGCTTAATAGAAAAGTAAATATTGTTTAAAATTAAATGTATTTAAATGAATGTTAATATTGTAAGGTTAATTGTTGTATCTATAAAAATGAAACAGGGAGTATAATGAAATCTTATTTTAAAGAGTTTTTAATTCTTATTTATGTGTTAATGGGTAGCACTGCGTATTTTGACAGAGTTGTTGACCTGGGTGTTTCATTTGGTGCTGTTGTTTTTATTGGGCTTTTGTCGCTTTGTCTGTTGGGCATAGTATCAACTTTATACATTAAAAACACACTATTAAGAGTTATTTACGGTCTTATTTTCTTTGTTTCGTCTGTTGTTTTATTAGCATATGAAAATATTACAGCTGATTTTTTAACATATAATGCGTTTATTAGTCTCCTCAATGCCAGGGGATTTGCGGGCGAAGCATTCGAGCAGTTTCATTCCCAGATAGTTGTTTCTTTATTAATTAGTTTATTCCTGTTGGTTGCTATTGTCTTAAAACCCAAATATAAACCTGCTCTTTCAAATAAGTTATTTTTATTTTTCCCTTTATCTGTAGCCTTTTTATTAACAATCATGCTTTTTTTAAGGGGTGGTGATGGTGGTAAGGGCCTGCAATCACCTTTTATACCAATAGCTTATGCAAGCCTGGCTGTATATGAAGTATCAAACTCTATTGTCGGGGATAGAGAAGATGTTCAGATTGATAGTAAAGATAAGAAAATTGATCATGATATTATATTTATAATTGATGAAAGTATTTCTCCAGGTTATCTTGATATTAATTCTGAATATGGTGTATTAACGAATCTGAAGAAAAAGAAGCAGGGTGTTAATATCTTTAATTATGGGTATGCGGCATCAATTACAAACTGCAGTTATGAAACTAATCTGTCTCTTCGTTATGGGGGTACAAGGGATAAATATTTAACCATTATCTCTACGATGCCTTCGATATGGCAATATGCTAAAAAAGTAAATATGCGTACTGTTTATATTGATACACAGCGAACAGGTATGAAGCTTCAAAATGGAATGACGGATGAGGAGCTAGAGTATGTTGATGAATTTATTCAGTTTGATGATACGCCTGTGGTCTCCAGAGACCTGGCTGCTGCCTCTAAAATAATTGAGCTGATAAATAATGATAAAAGTGAATTTGTTATTATAAACAAGATTGGCGGGCATTTTCCTGTGCATGATAAGTTTCCTGATGAATATGCCGTATATAAACCGTCTCTTCCAAGAGGCGCTTATAAAAATATAGCCGATACGGGTTCGAGAGAAGGCTTTGCTGGTAGCATGAATGACTGGTTTTTGTATCGAAACTCATATAGAAATACGTTGTTGTGGGGGGTAGGTCATTTTTTTGATGAAATACTGACTAAGTCTAATTTAGATAATGCGGTCATACTGTATACATCAGATCATGGGCAGGATTTACATGAAACTGAAAAGAAAGGCACAGATACGCATTGTTCTTCTACACCTAGAATGGATGAAGGAATGGTTCCACTGCTAATTGTGCAGGGTGAAAAGCGCGTGACCTTAAACTGGAAAAAACATATTGATGATAATAAAAACAAATCAAGTCATTATAATATTTTTCCGACACTTTTATCTTTAATGTCATACGATGCCTTAGAAGTAAGAAAAATTTATGGTAATTCTCTTGATATATTAACCAATGATGATTTAACTTTTAATACATTATTCTATGCCAGACTAGGTAAAAAGGCAGAGTGGAAAAAAATAGAGCCAGATAATATCAGTATGCCACCGGAGTATCGTCATGCTGTAGAGAGTGGGTTTAAAAAAGATGATATAAAGAAAGAGGGGCATTTTTAGTAATAGCTCTATTTTAGTAATAGCTATAATAGAGTCGGCACGTTTTTTCTGTAGCCTGGAATGTTATAGGTGGCATACTATGCCCCTACAGGGAGACAGGAGAGAATTAAGCCTGGTTTACAGTTGTTAAAACCAGGCTTGTCTGTAAGTTATTAATATAGCCTGGCAGGCATTTTGTTATTTAATGATTCCCAGATATAGCTTGTTATTGTGTATGGGTTCCCGCGCAGGTCTTTTTTGTTTTTATCACATATACCATTGTCAGATTTCTTACAGAATTCCTTTAAAATCAGATCTTCATAGGGCCATGGCCAAAGTGGCGCTTTTGATAACTGGTTATATTTTTTGTCTCCATATATCAGCCCGTTAGCGCCATATTGATACAGGATTGTCGCGCCAATATTCTTTTTATTTAAGCCCGCCTTATAAAGCTTTGAGTTTTTTTCTATTTTAAGTGGGTATCTTACTGATACAGGTTTTGTTTTAAATGGATTGATACTGGTGCATTTTTTTCCACAATAGGTGTATTTATGTAAAGGTTTTTCACTGGCCGTAATATTTACATAGCTGGGTTTAGAGGGGGCACTGATACCTGTCTTGGTATCCGTAATTAAAATGTTATTTAACGTGATAACATCATCTAATTCCGGGCTAATGTATATTCCATTTTTTTTATTTTTAGGGCTTAAAAATAGTGATATATTTTCAAGAATGAAATATGAATTTTTTTTATGATTGTAAGGTGTATTGCCTATTGATAAGCCGCCATTCTCTGGATGGATAGCGACAAAATCTTTTACATGCAGTATGTTTTTATTGTGAACGACATTATCTGCTTCTGAACTAAAGGCGCTGTCAACTGAATTAACGGACATGCAGCCTAGCCATTCGTTATTGGCCAGATAATAGTCTTCACCGGATACATCTTTGGGTAAGTAGGATGCATCGCCATCAGTATGTTGAGCTGTAGCAAAGTCCCCATAACTAATTGCTTTGTCCAGTTGTCTGTCTATAACAATAACGTTCTGTACTGAAACATTGTGTGAGTCATAAACAGTAAAGCCAACGCTGGGGTCCTGCTTTCCACCGGGGCCATCATTACAACCGGGGAAATCACAGCCTTCTACTTTTATAATCACACGTCTCCATATATTGTAATGAGAGCGGTAGTTTGCAGCAGCTATGCGTTTGTTCTTTGTCCATATCCATACATCTTCAATTAAATTATATGTATTACCTTTATAATGGGAACTATCTCCGATACCAAAGCTACCGTTAAACCCTGATTTTTTAATAATAATATTTGATGAGTTTGATAAGCTGCCACCGCCCTCAAAAATAATGCCCTCGATATGTATGAATTGATCTTTGCGATTAGAGCGCCCGATATATAAAGGTGTTCCATGATCTTTTGGCAGGCTTTTTACTTTATGTATTCTGACTTTACCAGGATTTATTGCTTTAACTGTGGTGGGCTTTGATCTGGATATGCCAGAAGGAATTGAAGATGAGTACTCAAGTGTTTCACCATAAGAACCGACATCCCTTAAAACGCCATTCTCATTTTCTTCAGAATAATTGCCATCCATTAACCATAATGTATCACCCGCATCCATATCACCAAATGCCTGTTTAAAGGACTTAAATGGATCATCTTTACTCTCTCCGTTGTTCCAGTCACTGCCCTGAGGAGAAATAAAGTATTCTGCGGAGAACACGGTATTCGTTATTAATATAAGAAGCATGAAAATGTATAAATGTAATTTCATAATAATATCTTTTTAGATTAGATCGAGCTAAAGTGACTTTTACTTACATTGGAAATAATATATCGTCTTTTACCTGATTCAGGGACTTCTATTTCGTCTACAAGTGAAATGTTTAAAGTTGCCTGACCTTCAAGCATGGACTCAATAGATGTTTTAATAAAGTTTTCAAAATCATTATTGTAGTGTTCATCCGGAACCATAAGAACGTTTATTTCATCAATTTTATCCTGGCGAATCTGATAAGCCTGAATACCTTGTTTATCACTAAATAATGAGGCGAAGTTGGGGGCCGTTAATAATCTATCTTTGAGTATTATGACATCAGCAATACGCCCCTGTACGCTTTTGAGTTTAGGTAGCGACATACCGCATTCACATTGTGTGGCTTCATCCATAATACCCAGATCACCAATTTCATAACGTATGAAGGGGAAAGCATGGTTACTTAAATCGGTTAAAATAACGCGACCAAGCTCACCTGGCTTAACATTATTACCTTCGCTATCAACTATTTCTGCAATAATGACATCAGCGTGTATATGGTAACCATTGTGTTGAGAGCACTCCGATGCGATATAAAGTTCTCTACTGCCATATTGGTCATAGACTTTATCTGCACCAAATACGTTATTAATCATCTCTCTTTGTTCTGGCCTTAACATTTCAGAACTTGTCATGATTGCTTTTATAAATGGAAATTGTGCTGAGGGGTGATTCTTATGAATATATTCTGCAAAAGCATGAATACCACCGGTGTAGCCCCATATGCTGGTTGGTTTATATTGTAGTAATTCCTGATAATAAGTTTCGAGTCTTTCTTCTGTTAAGTAGGCAACGTTAAAATCACGAAATCGCTGTAGAAAGTAAACAATTTTGCTTTTCAGGCTTTGTGCCTGGGAATAGTCAAAATGTGAGCCTGACATGTGAACTGTCTTTTCACCTAATTTGGTATTTCCCCATTCAGAGCTTCTATAAACACTGGCTCTATTTGCATCCATGCCCTGAACATCCCAGAAGTAAACCATTGGTTCACCTGTTGAGCCACCCGTGCGGGCTTGAAAAAAACGTTTCTCTGGAAGGTTAGTGCATTTTATGCTCTCAAGATTGGAGCGAATATCATCTTTTGTAAGAACAGGGAGCTGGTTAAGTTCTTTAAGGTCTTTTAATGGCAGTGAAATATGTTGAAGTTTATCTTTGTAATAGGGGGAGTTTTTAGTTGCCTGAAGCAGCAATTCATTCAGTTTATCAAGTTGCCATTTCTGAATTTGTTCCAGAGTCCAGTGCTGGGATTTGCGTAAATCATATAATCGTTCAATTGTTTTTCTACCGCGAAGCATATCCATGCCTCTAAAAAAAATATCTTGATAAAAATTCATCATTTTCCCTTAAATATTATACAAATTGAATTTTATCATAGATTTAAAATACTTAATAAAATAATTTTATACCTGATAATTTACTTTTTAGGTAATATAAATTATTGAATATTAAGTGTTTTTGTATACCTGATGTCAGGTATACATAGCTGAATTTTTAGTTTTAAGGAAGGTTAACTAGTTGCTTTCATAGGCGCCACTATCTAATGTCCCGGAACGCGTTTTTCCAGATATATCGAGCGCAGGTGCACTTAAGCCATTAAAAGAGGGCAGGCTGTAATCAATAGCAGGGGAGCCTGTATTAAGTGAGTAATCGTTACTTGAGGGGTTATTAAATAATGACGACAGGTTTGATGTGGTAGATAAGTTACCATAAAGGCGGGTTATATTGCCTTCAAATGTGCAGTTATCAGTATAAATATTATTATCTGATGATATATCATCATTTTCTGCACTAATACACCCATTGGCATTACTAACGAGGATATTATTAAAGAGGGTATGTCCCCCTATATCTTCAGTCATTTTTATACCCATGCTTGCATTGGAGACAATGGTATTATTAATATAGTTTAAATTGCCTGCTCCGGCATCCGCATCTAGCTGAAAGACACGTATTCCATGACGTCCATTATTATAAATAACATTATTTATAAATGAAGAGTCGTATACACCATCAGCATCAATACCGTTTGCAACATTGTCGTAGAGAATATTGCCATCAACAAGTATGCCTGTATGTAAACCATCACCTCCCTGTCGTCCATCACCATTGAAATGTATGCCATTTTTAGCATTGTTATAAGATGTGTTATTTTTAATTGTTGTATTATCTGAACCTGCATTTGATAAATATATACCGTGGCTATTAACTGAATTATAGGTTCTGTTATTTTCAATTAAAGAGTCGGATACCTGTGACATATAGATATTTGAAGAGTTACAGTTAAATACCGTATTATTTAAAATTTTAATGCCCTGCATTGGGTTTGATGCGGAAGCATCGTGTGCGCCAATACAGTATTCGGTTGCATTGCTTACATTAAAACCATCAATCGTGACATAGTTTGCATCAGAGATATAAATATTGTCATTATCACTCTGATTATTGGCAGAGGTTATGTATGCATTATTATCTATGGCCTTTATTGTTATGCTGTTAGTTGAGGTGCCACTTGTTGATACTCTAAACCCCTGATAAGTACCCGGGTAAACGAGTACTGTTTCGCCCGCAGCAACGATATTTACGGCTTCCTGAATGGTTGCAAACTCCTGTGTTGCTCCCTGTGTGTCATCAACGCAATGAATATCATCATTGTTGCAGTCATTTTCATTAGCACTTTCATACATATCATCAGGTATTGGGTTGCCTGAATACTCCCATATATATGAACTTAATGTGACTGGGCTTGTGCCATTTAATTGCGTACCATTACTACAGAACCCTCTAGTTACGTCTGAGTCATTACACATTTCCTGTTTAATACGTGCTTCATTTGGCCAGGGCCATAATGGATCAGAGGAGAGTGTGTTGTAGCTTGCATCTCCACTTATTGTATTATTAAGTCCGTATCTATTAACGATACTGGCACCGATATTCACACCCGAAATGGCATTTGCTACAGCAGAACTGTCTTCAACTTTTACCGGGTACAGGTATGAACCATCTGTTGTTGGATCGACTTCTAGTCCTGTGCAACCGGTACAGGCAGAGTTGGTATCAAAGTCACCTTGAGTCGTTGAAGTACTAAAGCTCGCCGAGTTTTCAACGGTAGAATTTTTTACATTGTAACCTGTTCGTGTTGCACCCACGGCAACTGAGTTTTTAACTAAAACACCGGTATGTTGTGGATCAACCCTGACACCGCTCACATCACTTAAGGCTGAGGGTATGATGATAGTTGCATTTTCTATTAAACTGGGTGGGGAACCAGCTGCCGCATAATTGCCCGGCGTATTACCAATATTAATACCTGTTTTACGGCTGCCAATGGCCATGAAGTCTTTAATGGTCCAGATTGGGTCATTACCCACCATTACTCTATCGGCTTCAAAGTTCATGCTGGCATCTTCGGAATTAATCGACAGGCTGCCTAGCCATTCATTGTTACCCAGAAAATAATCTTCTCCATTACCGCCAGCATCTCCTGCGGTTGTGTGTTGTGCCGTTGCAAAATCAGCATAAGACACATCATTTCTTATCAGGCGATCGATAACAATAATATTTTGCATGGAAATATTCTGTGAATCATAAACCGTGATACCGACACTGGGGTCTGCTTTGGGAGCACCTTCACAGCCGGCTACATCACAGCCTTCACTGCGCACAACAACCCTGCGCCAGACATTGTTATGCGAGCGATAATTAATGGCAACAATGCGGGTGTTTTCTGCCCATACCCATACATCTTCAATTAAATTATAGTCGTTGCCTTCATAGTGATCACCCGTGCCTACGCCGAGGCTGCCTTTAAACCCAGAGTCTTTAATGGTGACATAACCGCTGTTATAAAGTGATCCACCGCCAATAAAGGTAATGCCCTGAATCAGGATAAACTGATCTTTTCTGAATGAGCGACCAATGAATAAAGGTTTTATACCGGTTGGGCCTACAATTTTTACACTACCGGGTGATGCCGCCCTTACTATAGTGGGTGCACCACGATTCAGACCACTGGGAATGGCAGAGGAATTATCATTATCCAGTGAATTACCGTTATTGCCAACGCCTCTTAAAATACCTGTTGTTGGCTCAGTATAGGTACCATCTAATAGCACTAATTCATCACCGGCCTGCATGCCTCTTTCAAAAGCAAACTTAAATGTTTTCCAGGGTGTGCTTTGGTCTGTGCCATTATTACTATCATTTCCGGTGGGAGAAATAAAGTAAGTCTGGTATCCAGAATAAGGCCCATTTGAAATTGTTAAATTAATAGAACTGCCCGGGGTAACGGTTGAACCAGAAGCCGGATCCTGTGAAATAATATTACCGTAGGGTACGGTGTTATCTGTGACATTGCTTATATTGTTTATTGTCAGGCCAAGTGATTCAATGGATGTTTGAGCTGCTGATTGTGTTTGGCCAACAAGATCAGGGACAGTAACTAATGCGTTTCCAGATGAAACAACCAGGTTTACAGATGTATCCGGACTGACCGATGAACCTGCAACGGGGTTTTGCGAAATAACATCGTTTAAAGCAACGGTATTACTGGAAACAGTTGAAATATTACCCACAACCAGGCCCGTTGATGTAATCGTTTGTTGAGCCGTAACCTGAGCCTGACTGACAACATCAGGAACAGTGATTAATGCGCTTCCAGATGAAACAACCAGGTTTACAGAGGTATCCGGGCTGACCGATGAACCTGCAACGGGGTTTTGCGAAATAACATCATTTAAAGCAACAGTGTTACTGGTAACCGTTGAGATACTACCTAGAGTCAGACCCATTGATGTAATTGTTTGTTGAGCCGTAACCTGAGCCTGACTGACAACATCAGGAACAGTAATTAATGCGCTTCCAGATGAAATAACCAGGTTTACAGATGTGTTTGGGCTGACCGATGAACCTGCAACAGGACTTTGCGAAATAACATCGTTTAAAGCAACAGTATTACTGGAAACAGTTGAAATATTACCCACAACAAGGCCTGTTGATGTAATGGCTTGCTGAGCGATTGTCTGGGTTTGATTGATGACATCAGGAACTGTTACCAGTGTGCTTCCAGATGAAATAACTAGATTGATCGATGTACCAGGGCTTACAGATGAACCTGCTGTGGGGTTCTGTGAAATAACATCGTTTAACGTAATAGTATCACTGGAAACAGATAAAACACTACCAATAACCAGTCCTGCTGATGTAATTGTTTGTTGAGCAACTCCCTGAGCCTGACCGACAACAGCAGGAACATTTATCTGTATTGGGCCAGTAGAAATGACTAAATTGATTGAACTACCTGCACTAACAGATGTACTGGCGGCAGGGTTTTGTGAAATAACACGGCCACTTGCTACGCTGCTGCTGGGAACATTACTTATGCTGCCAATAATTAAACCAGATGAAATAGTAGATGATTCAGCAAAAGATTGAGTTTCACCAATTAAATTAGGTACAGTAACAGAGGAGCTACCAGATGAAACTATAATGCTTACGGATGTCTCAGGGTTTACCAAAGTACCTGCAACTGGGTTTTGTGAAATAATATTGTTGAGTGGTACAGATTCGTTGGCTTCAGTTGTAATGTTTCCAATATTTAAACCCGCCATTGTAATATTCTGTTGGCCTGTTGTTTGGGTAAGGCCGGTAATATCGGGTACATTAATTTGAGCAACTGTTGTTACAGAAAGAGTATTACTTGTCGACTGATTCTGAGAAGCATCAATTGCTATAATCTGGTATTCATACGTTTGTCCTGGATTTACGCTGGTATCAGAAAAAACGGTATTGCTTGTAAAGCTAATCTGTGTGTTATCTCTAATTATTTGATAACCACTGAAGGCTCCTTCATCTGTTGACGCATCCCAACGAATAGAAACTGTGTTTGTCTGAGCAGGTTCGCTTAGTCTTAAGTTCTCTGGAGTCGTGGGTGGCGTTGTATCATTGAGAGCAATGGTTGTAAATTGCCAGTTTAAATCGGCTACAGCGCGACCATCTGTTGTTCGCAGCCCTCGGATGCTTGATCTATATGAAGTGCCTGGTTCTAAACTCTCTAAAATGCTAATAAAAACCAGTTGCCTGGATACAAGTAATGAAGTATCAAGTGATATTTTAGCGCTAGGAGTGAAAAAAAAACTTTCAGGTGAAATAGACTCAGGGTTTATTGATTTACTGAAAGAAATTGATATTAATTCTGTATTGGGGGGGACATTGGTTTGACTATCTACAGGTACCGTTTTAATTGTTAAGGGCGTGTCATCTAGCTTGGGGGATTCTGTATCGCTTTCACTGGAACATGCCAGTAGTGAAAGAGAAAATAGTATAAACGTAAAAAAAGTCCGAAACTGTCTAAAATGCATAATAAGCTTCCATTGAATTAGCCTGATTATATGGAGATGTTTTTGTCATTTTTATTTTTTAAATAAACGGGTAATGCTTTTGTAGGTGGGATTATGGTGAAATTACTGAATAATAACTGTGCTGTAGGTCTAAGCTTTGATGCTCCGTTTGGGGGGTGTTAAATTTGTGACCTAAATCTCATTATCTTAAGTGTATATGTATTGGTAAGTATAAAAAATAGAGTGGTTATTAGAAAAAAGAGCAATAACTATTTAATAATACAATAAGTGTTGAATGAGTTTTTTTGTATTTAGGGCTTTTCAGGTGTGAATTTATTATGTTGTTTTTTGCTAATGGCATGGAGATGTAACCGTTGCAGGGAGCGTTAGCAAGATAAGGTGATTGTATTGCTTTACAGTTTTTTCATCAGGTCAAAATATATTTGATAAGGCAGGGTGGAAATATCTGACATTTTTTTAAATACACTATTATTAATCGTATCAGGTATATTCCCACGGGAAGCGAGTAGTATAGAGTTGGTTGATTCAATATCTATAGAGTAAAGTTTATTATTAAAAATTTTATATAAACTTTCAAATCCAGGATAAGTCCTTACGTTATTATTTAGATGGTTAAAAACAGCGACGCCATTACTTGATAGCATATTATATATCTTATTGAGCATGGGTGATATGTTTACAGTTATATCACTTCCTGAATCAGATGTTAAAAATACATCTACAATTATCAGATCATAGTTTTTTTTACTGGTTTTATTTAACCAGTTAGCTGCAGAGTCATTGATTATGTTTAAACGTTCATCTGGTTCTGGCAGCATAAAAAATTCATTGGCTATATCTATAACACTTGAACGTAGTTCGATGGCGTCAATGATTAAATTCGGATGGTAATTATGCAGGTACTTAACAATAGAGCCAGCACCCATGCCTAAAACGAGTACTCGCCGGGTTTGTAACCAGCAGAGTGGTAATATCATTGCCTGGGCATATTTATGAATCAGAAAGTAAGGGTTACATAACAGGCAGCTCGATTGTTGTGTTTTATTGCCAAAATGAAGTGTGCGAATTTCATTTATGTAATCGACAATTTCAATTGCTCCATATTCATCTGATGTCTGATAAATAAGTTCTCCGCCTAACATATAGCTGCCTTATAGTTAAAAACTACATGGTTTTATATTGAGTTGTGTCGGTATTTTGTTTAGGGGATTTAATTTTAAAAGGTGTTGCTAATACAACAATACCTACTAAAGGATGATCAATATAATGAATTTCACGACTGCGCATTCGGCGTTCATTAACGACGGGTAATACCATGTTTTCAACTTTTCCATTATTACCATACTGAGGCCGTATGTATTTAATATTGACATCAAAATGCAGGTATCGACTCATGATTAGTTTTACATTTCCTGTTATGTAAGGATCTGCGTCTTGAGGAGTTGCTGAGATATTATTTTTTTCAGAGTTTACTTTTGAGTGACTCTCAATGGGAATATTAAAGGCATGCTCTCGATCAAGTCCTTTTTGCTTCCAACGTCTATTTGCCAGAATGCGATAATTTGAGTTTTTTTTCAATTTATTTAGATTGCTTGCTAATTTAGATCCGGCCCAGGGTAGTTGTTTATAGTGAGGATCTGCTTTAACCTGTTTGAGTATATTGTCCTGTTTATTGTTTAACATATCGTTATAGCTCCAGTCTTCGGAATGTAAATAACGTCCCCTGGTATCTTCAAATATTATTAACTCAACTTCATAGCCTGTCTCTTTTGCATATGAAATAGATGTAATCGCCTGGATTATCATTACAATGAGTATCTTGATAAAAAAAATTTTCATTAAGCTGCTTCCTGTAACATGAGTGAATTGAGTATTTCATCTAGAATTTTTACTCTTTGTTCACATTTTGTCGTTTCTTTATAAATAATTAAAGTATTTGTTCCGTTTAATTTATAAATTTGTGGCTCAGATTGTATCAGTGAAATTAATCGGGCAGGGTCGATATTAGCATTCATATTAAAAATTATCCGAACTAATGAATCAACAGCGGTAATTTTCTCAACCCCAATATTCTGTGTTAATAACTTTAATGAGGTTACTTCAAAGAGGTTTTTAGCAAAATCAGGTAACAAGCCAAAACGATCAATAAGCTCAACACGAATTTCATTTAACTCATGCTGGTCAGGTGCATTTGAAATGCGTTTATAAAGTATTAAACGTGTGTGAATATCGACAATATAATCGTCAGGAAGCAGAGCTGGAACGCCTAAATCTATAATGGTGCCCTGATGTATGGGCTTATCAAGATCAGCAACTTTCCCCGATTTAAGTGCTTTAACGGCTTTGTCGAGTAGCTCAGTGTACAGGCTAAAACCAATTTCATGAATTTGACCACTTTGGTCATCGCCTAGTAGTTCACCAGCGCCTCGAATTTCAAGATCATGGGTCGCTAATGTGAAACCAACACCCAGATCTTCTAATGACTCAATAGCCTCAAGGCGTTTAACAGCGTCTTTGGTCATGAGGTTTTTTGGAGGTGTGATTAAATATGCAAAAGCTCTATGGTGAGAGCGTCCTACACGTCCGCGAATTTGATGTAGCTGGGCAAGTCCCAGTTTATCTGCACGGTTAATGATTATGGTATTTGCACTGGGTATATCAATACCACTTTCTATGATTGTTGTGCTAACTAGAATATTAAATCGTTGATGTACAAAATCAAGCATAATGCGTTCAAGGTCTTTTTCTCGCATCTGTCCATGGGCAAACTGTACTTTCGACTCAGGAATTAAATCTTCAAGTGTTTTGCACATTTTCTCAATTGTTTTTACTTCATTATGTAATACGTAAACCTGACCGCCACGTTTTATTTCTCGTAAACAGGCTTCATGAACCTGTTGATCATTCCACTCGGAGACAAATGTCTTAATGGCATGTCGCTGTGTAGGAGGGGAAGCAATAATAGATAAATCACGTAAGCCTGCCAGTGACATATTTAAGGTGCGAGGAATAGGTGTGGCTGTTAAGGTTAAAATATCAACTTCTGCGCGCAGGTTTTTAAACTGCTCTTTATGTTTTACACCAAAGCGATGCTCTTCATCAATAATTAATAATCCTAAATTATCAAAGCTAATATCTTTTTGCAATAATTTATGTGTGCCTATTATGATATCTACTTTACCATTTTTTAAATCGGCAATAACCTGGGTTTGTTGCTTTTTAGAATTGAAACGAGAAAGGCATTCGATTTTAAATGGCCAGTCTGCAAATCGGTCTTTAAAGTTTTGAAAATGTTGCTGTGCAAGCAGGGTGGTCGGCACGAGTATTGCGACCTGCTTATTTGCATTTGCAGCTATAAAAGTTGCACGCATAGCAACTTCTGTTTTACCAAAGCCAACATCACCGCATACGACTCTGTCCATTGCTTTAGCTTGTGAAAGGTCATCGATTACCGCATCAATGGCTTTTTGTTGGTCTTCCGTTTCTTCAAATGGGAAAGCGGCAGAAAAGTGATTGTATTCATCTATATTTATATTATAAGCGAGACCACCTTTTGCTGCACGCCGAGCATGTATATCAAGTATTTCAACAGCGATATCATTTATTTTCTTAGCAGCTTTTTTACGCGCTTTTGACCATGTCTCCGTACCCAGTTTATGTTGCGGTGCATGATCTGCGTCTGCGCCAGTATAGCGACTAATTAAATCCAGCGAGGCAACGGGTACATATAATTTATCACCGCCAGCATATTCAATGGTTAATACTTCCGTTTCAATGTCGCCCACAGTTAGTTTTTGCAGGCCACAATATCGACCTACGCCATGCTCTTCATGCACAACAGGGGAGCCAATGCTTAAATCAGTTAAGTTGCCAATTATGGCTTCAGCATCACGTGTGCGTTTTCTTTTTTTGCGTTGTTGCTGAGAACGTTCACCGAATATCTGAGTTTCTGTTAATACACAAATTTCAGGTTGAGCTAAACTCAGACCTCTATCTACTGGCGCAACAGAAATACTCAGGGATTCATCTGAATCAATAAATGCCTGCCAGTTTTCAGACACTTTTGGAAATAGTCCTTTATCATGCAGCATTTCAAGTAACATTTCTCGGCGGCCAGCTGATTCTGAAATGAGTAAAATTCTGCCTGAATAATTTTTTATATAAGCAATCAGTTTTATCAGGGGGGTGTCTGTTTTCGTTTTGCTAAGCAGTTGTACCGGAGCACCAAATGGTAGATCAATTATATTTTCATTTGGTAATTTTTTTTCTGTTTGGGTCTGGATCTGAGGAAACGGCTGTATTGCTTCCAGTAGTTCATTTGAATTTAAATAAAGTGATTCAGGCGTTAATACTGGGCGTTCAACATCATGACGGCGTTGTTCATAGCGTTCGGTTACGTCATGATTAAAATGTTCTATTATTTGCGATAATTCTTTTGTTGAAAAGATAATAGTATTGCGCGGAATATAGTTAAATATACTGCTTAATTCATCAAAAAATAATGGTAAGTAATATTCAATTCCATTGGGGATAATACCCTGTGAAACTTCCTGGTAAATTTTACTTACGGTAGGGTCTCCAGTTAATTGTTCACGATAACGTGTACGAAACTCACTGATAGATTCCTTATTAAAAGGAAATTCACGCGCAGGTAGTATTTCAATTGATTTTATAGCATCTAAAGAGCGTTGAGTTTCTGGGTCAAAGCGCCGGATAGTATCAATATCTGTATCAAATAAATCAATCCTGAAAGGAAAGTTGTGTCCTGATGGGTATAAATCAATAATAGAGCCACGAATTGCAAACTCACCGTGCTGCATAACCTGGGAAACACACTGGTAGCCATTTTGTTCAAGGTTGAGTCGAAACTCATCCAGGTCTAAAGTCTGATTTTGTTTAAGTAATAATACCTGAGACTTAATGTATGATTTTGGAGGCAGACGTTGTAATAAGGTGGAAATGGGTAATATTAAAATATCACCCGACTGCATATCTGATAATTGATAAAGCGTTGTCAGGCGTTGAGAAATAATATCCTGATGAGGTGAAAATATGTCGTATGGCAGAGTTTCCCAGTCGGGTAGTTCCAGTATTTTGCAGTTACCGGATACAAAAAAACTTAATTCATGCTGTAATAACTGAGCCTGATTAACATCTTCAGTTATAACCGTGATGGGGTTTGATTTATTTAATGCCAGGCTTGATATTAAAAGCGATGTTGCGCAGCCATATAGCTGTCCGTATTTATTTTGTTGGGCTTTATCTGGTGTGCTAATCAGGTTAGAAACTATTTGGCTTGATGTCATGTTCAGGGAATAAGTAGAGTCTTGAAGAGTAAGAGCGGTATTATCCTGTAATTCAAAAATAAGTAAAGTTATATGTCGTGTTCAAGATATAAAACCTAGTTATAACAATTAGTTAAGATACTTTTTTAAAGTAATATCTATTATTGAGGCATATAAAAAATAGTTATGTAAAGGAGATTAGCTGGAATGGTAATATCGAAATAACATTAGACTGACCCGGTAAAAGGGGTCAGTCTAATGTCTGGCAGATTCTGCTACTAATTTAGTTGGTGTAATTATTTGTGTAATTATAGTTAGTAGAAGAGTTTCTTTGAACCTGGCGCTCTTGTTCCACCTGTTTAAATATTAAGTTCATGGCTCTTAAATAAGGTACAACACCATTTTTGACCATAATCTTGCGCCCTTGCTTACTATGAGCAAATGCAATAAAAGAGCGTATCTCTTTAATATTAGGGCTGTCTTTCCTGTAGGTAAGATATAGAGGACGATACAGTAAATAGTTTCCACTCTTAATTGAGTCTACATCGGGGGAAGTCTGGTTCAGGGCAAGTATTTTTAAATCACGTAATCGAGCACTACTAATACCTGATATTGCGATTGCATGCTCATTCTCAGTTACTGCTTTTTCAAGCGGGCCGCTGGATTTATATTCCATTGATGAATTGAACTTCATCTCAGGGTTATAAAATAATAATTTCCTGATCATATAACCGACACCAGAAATTTTACTCTTACGTGTTAAAAGTTCAATTTTATGATCTGGACCACCTAGTGCTTTCCAGTTGGTTATTTTGCCGTTGTATATATCTATTAGCTGGCTCATTGTCACATTATCTACAGGATTATTTTTATGCACAAGAACAGCCAGTGCATCCCAGGCTAATGGCTCGAATGCAACAGCGCTTTCCTGATCATTTCCTGGTAAATACAATCGGCATGAGCCGCCCATATCCACTGTTTTGTCGCTTACATCCCTTATGCCACGAGTAGCGCCGCCACCCTGGGGGTCTATTTTTGTACCTGTTTTTGTAAGGAAGGCTTTTGACAGGTCCGTCATATAGGCTTTTTTGCTTATACCACATCCAACCCAGCTCAGTTCTGCTGCGAATAAGATGGGCGCATAAAAGTATAAAATCAGAGTAGTTGTTAATAACTTAATATATTTCACATTAATACCCGCGTAGTATTTAAGTTTAAAAAATCGGCATAGTTAGAATTTAAATATTCAGGACTCTTAAAAGTGTTAATTAAGTCTCGACACAGTACCGTAGACTATAAGTATAGCCTATATTTATATAAGTATAATTAAGCTTATCCGGCGAAATATACCGCTGGGGGCTAAGTATACTAGAATTAACCCTAATTCTCCGTTTTTACTGCAACACTCTGATTTTACAGATTTTCTAATGAACGCATTTTTTCAGGCAGAAGCTTGAGGTCAACGAGTGAACTGCCTAATGCTTTTACAAATGTCGCCTCTTCTTCATGAAGTAATTTATAGTACTGTATTTTCATGGTGAGGGCGCTGCCAAAAATAATTGATATCAGTGCCAATATTGACCCCATTGAGAGTGTAGAAACACCTGTAACGCCCTGGCCAATGGTGCAGCCTAAAGCTAACACCCCACCTGTGCCCATTAAAATGCCACCTGTAATATGAGTGGCGAAATCTTTGAAATCGACAAACCACTCAATGCGGAATGATTTTGAAATAATTGCCCAGATAAATGAACCAAGAATAACGCCTAGCACGGAGACAAGGCCAGCGGTCAGGTATGTATTATCAAAGCCTTTTATGGCATAGCGGGTCGCCTGACCAATTGGGTTAATAAATGTAAATGACTGTACAGCCGTATCCCTGGGGCGCGCATTCGCATCATCTTCCATCATATCCCATGATTCGGCACTGGCATATTCACTCCAGCTAAATGTTTCGTTATCTACATTAATTGTTACCATGCTGGAAGTGACAAACCAGACTCCCAGTACGGCTAAACCAACCGTTAAGCCTCCCAGTTTATTGTCAAAACTACGGCGAAACTCGGTTGATTTAAAGATAAACCAGAGCAGAGCTACAGCTAGAATCAGGCCTAGAATGGTTCGAGTTGACTGAGTATCTGAACCGCTAATACCGCTAATAACACTGCCCAGGTCCTGTTGTGTACTCAGGCTAATAGATGCTGGACTGCTCCAGGGGTAAAACAGCAGAGAATACAACGTATTATCTGAGCCAGGAAATGGATTAATCATGAAATAAGCACAGATAGAAATCGTAAAAAACAGGAAGATGGATTTAATATTGCCACCACCGATACGAATAAGTGCTTTATTGCCGCAGCCGCTGCCCAGAGTCATGCCAATACCAAAGAGAAAGCCTCCCAGGCAGTACTCTAACCAGGCAAAATTACTACCACGGTATGGTGGCAGGGTGGAATCAACACTGGCAATACCGGTAAATTCAAAAATAACAACACCGATAATCGCCACAGCCATGGCAAAAAACCAGGCGCGTATACGGCTACTATCACCGATATTGACCAGATCAGAAACCGCACCCATGGTGCAGAAGTTAGATTTATTGACCACCGCGCCCATAATTACTGCAATAGCAAATACAGAAAGCAGCACAATCAGGTGTGCGGATAAAAAATCTTCAAAAATCATGGTCAATCCTCGTGTTATGGCATGCCAATATGTAATTCAGTTACGTTTATCTACAATATTGGATTATCAGTATATTATGAACGTAGTGGATCGAAAGTAACATATCCAACTTGTTATATATGAAGCTATAAAGTTGACTTTATTGTAGGCCAGGTCAGTATCTAATGGCGCTTATTCACGTTTCGTACGAGGTGGGTGCTGGTTTTAAAAGAATACACAAGTAAAAATAGATACGAGTAATCGTCATCTGCGAATAACTGTCATCCTGAGCGAAAGCGAAGGATGGCAGTTATTGGGTGGTTAAAAAGCATTAAAGGTTTTTTCAGAAGTAGAGGTAATCTGGATCAGGGTAGTGTGTTAGCTAATCGTGGCAGGATGCTTTATGCGATGCCGAGCCTGAGCAATAAAGAATATAAAATATTAGGAATGGTTTGCACCTGTTGATACAGCACCGACATAGGCAGAACATGAAGTTAAGGAGATAAAACAATGAGCTATTGTGAATAGAGGTATACGAATAAAGATTCGAGTCTGGGTTGTTGTTTATTAAAATATTATAAATCCTGTTGTCACTATCATTACGATAGTCTCTATCTTTGAACGTACATTGAAAGCATCGATTAAATCTTCAGCGCTTCAAAATATTCAGGATGCTGAGGCTTTTGTTAAGCTAATCAATAGCCGACCTGAGTTTGATGCTCAACTGAGATATGTCGCTATCCCACAGGATTTTCCGATTAAAGAGACTGATGAAATATTTAATCCGGAAATCATCCAGAATCTAATTAAGCTAGGTTTGAAAATGGGGGAAGACCCTACAAGCTGGAAAACACAGGCATTGCCGCCTGGAGCGCCTTTTGAGCTGAAAAAATAACATTAAGAATATACATAATATTTTCACTATTCATTGAATTTTTTAAGTGGTAGTTATTTTTTTAAATAGCCTGATTTATATTAATATTTAAAAATTCTAAATAAATCAATAAATTTATATCTGAAAATACTTATGATATAGCATTAAGGTAAAAGTAAGAGCGTCCTTTCTGTTTCGTTGTCTTGAAGTGGTAGTATGAATTTAATATCGATGTAAATGTAAGCATTCAAAGAATGCAGCTAAATAATGAGAATTGACAGTTATTTGTATACTTTCAGGTACCGTTGTCAGGCTGGAGTGGGGGGGGCTCCTGCAATATTCAATATATGGTTATGAAGGTTGTAATAAACAGGGTTATATTTCAAATAATACAAGCACATAATTTGAGGAGAATATAATGAGACGGGCTTTGTCTCTAATTATAATAATAAACCTGATTTTTCCATTATCAGCAAAAGCTGAATTTGAGTGGGTTTCTTACACACTCGATAATGACCTGTTTTTAGGTAATGATGGAGGTTATACCAATGGTTTTTATGTTTCCCTTTATGATATCGAAGAAGCTGATGCTCAGCCAACACCTTCATGGCTGTTAAAACCTTTATTGTGGAGCTTGTCAGAGAAAAAACCTTTAGGTGCTGTGAATAGCTATACAATTGGGCAAGTAATGTCTACACCAGACGATATTACTATTGAATACCCAGATGAAAATAACTTGCCTTATGCCGGATTACTTTTTTTTAATAATACCTATCTGCTTATTAATGAAAAGTACGCCGATAAGATTAGTACAATAATTGGCTTTGTTGGTCCACTCTCATTTGCTGAGCCGTCACAGAAAATAGTGCATGAATTAACAGGGTCGGATGAGCCGATGGGTTGGGATACGCAGTTAAAAAATGAACTGGTTTTTCAGTTTTCTCGTGCCAGAGCCTGGCGAGTATGGGTTGCAAAAAATAAGCAATGGGACTTTATTACTTCCAGTGAGTTAAGTGTTGGCACTATTTCCAGTAGTTTTAGTACAGGTGCAATGCTTCGTTTTGGGACGCAGTTAATGGATTCCTATGCAATCCCCCTGTTGTCCAGTACAAGAACAACAAACCCTGTTGCAACTGATGGAGGCTGGTATGTTTATACAGGGCTTATAGCGGGTTATATATTTAATCGAATTTTCACTGATGGAAACACTTACAGGGATAGTGATTCAATTGAATTTGATAATGAATATGTTGGCTTAACCGTAGGTTTTGCTTATTCCTGGAAAAACTATTCATTATCTTTTTCCGTTAATGATTCAAATATTATTGCATCAGAGTCTGAAGAGCAACTTGAAAATCTAACACAGTTTGGCGCATTAACTTTTGCTGTAAAACTATAGTGTTGAAATCACTTAATAGTTTTATTATGCATTATATTGAAAGTCGTATAATTTCTGGTGTGTACATATTTTAATTTATAAATTGTTTTAAATGGGTTAATTTATCTGAATTATTGCCCTCGGAGTAAGTGGCAGATTTAATAAGGGATTAAAAGAGGTGAATTTTATAGTATAGAAAAATAACTGAATAATAGAGTTTAAAATATCATTCTATAGCTTTAATAATTATATGAAATTTCCAGATAATATATAGT
>JADGFA010000043.1 GCA_016744065.1 Gammaproteobacteria bacterium | reverse complement strand
TGCGATATTAAAGGTACCGTTTGTACCTATAACATTCGTTTGCGCGACAAAAGTATTATCGACGTTATCAACATCGGCACTGGTTAAAGTACCTCCAGTCGAAAGAGCAACATCGGTCTCTATAAGAGTGACATTTTCTGAACTAACTACTGCTGCATCGTCAGTACCATTAATCGTAACCGTAACTGAGCTAGTGGTTCCATCTACACTTGCAACGGTAAAGGTTTCTGAAACATTATCACCCACATTTAAATTATCGAATGCCGAGTTCGCAACATACGTCCAGGTACCATCGATTGCAATATTAAAGGTACCATTTGTACCTATAACATTGGTTTGCGCTACAAAGGTATTATCGACATTATCAACATCGGTACTGGTTAAGGTGCCGCCAGTTGAAAGAGCGACATCTGTTTCTGTAAGATTTACATTTGCTGAACTAACTACTGCTGCATCGTCAGTACCATTAATCGTAACCGTAACTGAGCTAGTAGTTCCATCTACACTTGCAACTGTAAAAGTTTCTGAAACATTATCACCCACGTTTAAGCTATCAAATGCACTGTTCGCAACATACGTCCAGGTACCATCTGTTGCAATATTGAAGGTACCATTTGCGCCAACAACATTGGTTTGCGCTACAAAGGTATTATCGACATTATCAACATCGGTACTGGTTAAAGTTCCACCCGTTGAAAGAGCAACATCTGTTTCTATTAAAACAACCGAATCACTGCTTACTACCGCTGCATCATTTGTTCCGTTAATCGTAACCGTAACTGAGCTAGTGGTTCCATCCACACTTGCAACAGTAAAAGTCTCACTTACATTATCGCCAACATTTAAATTATCAAATGCTGAGTTCGCAACATAAGTCCAGCTACCGTCTGTTGCTATATTAAAGGTACCATTTGTACCGATAACATTCGTCTGTGCGACAAAACTATTATCAGCATTATCAACATCTGTACTGGTTAAGGTTCCACCAGTTGAAAGAGCAACATCAGTTTCAACAAGGTTTACATTTTCTGAACTAACTACTGCTGCATCGTTTGTTCCGTTAATCGTAACCGTAACTGAACTAGTGGTTCCATCAATGCTTGCAACGGTAAATGTTTCACTTACATTATCACCCACATTTAAGTTATCAAACGCTGAGTTGGCAACATAAGTCCAGGTACCGTCCGCTACTATATTAAATGTGCCGTTTGTGCCAATCACATTCGTCTGTGCGACAAAACTATTATCAGCATTATCAACATCTGTACTGGTTAAGGTTCCACCAGTTGAAAGAGCAACATCGGTTTCTGTAAGCGTGATATTTTCTGAACTTACCACTGCCGCATCGTTTGTTCCGTTAATCGTAACGGTAACTGAACTAGTGGTTCCGTCAATGCTTGAAACTGTAAAAGTCTCACTTACATTATCGCCAACGTTTAAGCTATCGAATGCCGAGTTCGCAACATACGTCCAGGTACCATCTATTGCGATATTGAAAGTACCGTTTGTACCAATCACATTGGTTTGCGCTACAAAGGTATTATCGACATTATCAACATCGGTACTGGTTAAAGTACCACCAGTTGAAAGAGCGACATCTGTTTCGACAAGGTTTACATTTTCTGAACTAACTACTGCTGCATCGTTTGTTCCGTTAATCGTAACGGTAACTGAACTAGTCGTTCCGTCAACACTTGCAACTGTAAAGGTTTCTGAAACATTGTCACCCACATTTAAATTATCAAATGCTGAATTGGCAACATACGTCCAGGTGCCATCTGTTGCTATATTAAAAGTACCATTTGTACCCACAACATTAGCTTGAGCTACAAAGGTATTATCTGCGTTATCTACATCTGTGCTGATTAAAGTGCCACCAGTTGAAAGAGCAACATCTGTTTCGGTGAGAGTAACAGAGTCACTGCTTACTACTGCTACATCGTTTGTTCCATTAATGGTAACCGTGACTGAGCTGGTTGTACCGTCTATGCTTAAAACTGTAAAGGTCTCAGAAACATTGTCACCAACATTTAAACTATCAAACGCTGAGCTTGCAACATAGGTCCAGGTGCCGTCTGTTGCGATATTAAAGGTACCGTTTGTACCGACAACATTGGTTTGGGCTACAAAAGTATTATCTGCATTATCGACATCGGCACTGGTTAGAGTACCGCCAGTTGAAAGTGCAATATCAGTTTCTGTTAAAGTAACCGAGTCACTACTTACAACGGCGGCATCATTTATAGCATTGACTGTTATGTTAACAGTTGCCTGCGCAGTGCCACCATTACCATCGCTTACTTCATATATAAAACTGTCACTGCCATTAAAATTAGCATCTGGTGTATACGTGAATGTCCCATCGGTGTTCAACGTTAAACTACCGTTTACTACATCTGTCACCGGATTTGTATTCACGCTTAATGTATCTCCATCCAGATCGTTGTCATTAGCTAATACACTGTTTGGTAAATTCACTGTCAACACAGTATCTTCATCGGTATTGTAGCTATCTGATCCTGCTGTCGGTAAGGTATCATTTATGCGGGTAATAATAACGGCATCATTAGCACTAACCGTATTTGTGCCGTCACTAACCTCAACCTCAACGTTCAGGCTTGTTAAATTTAGTGTGTCGTTATTAACTGCAGCGACACCCGCAGCCGTTAATTCAATGTCATTACCATTAAATTGAAAGTATGAATTCGGATCATTCAGTAACTGATAGGTTAAAGCATCACCATCAGGATCACTGGATATAAAACTGGCAATAACATCACCAACAGAGACGTTATTTTCTGTTATCGCTATAGCCGTAACACTAATCGATGGCTGAGCAGAATTAACAACAGGATCAGTAGTAACGGGTGGTGTTATTGTATCTGGTTGCACTATGCCTAAAAGATCGTCACCATTAAACTGCTGACCCAGCCCTCCATTATCAAAGTCGATATCAGTCACTCGTGTTTCAACACTTCCTTCACGGGCGTCACGTTCATATATAGGTGTTTGATGTAAACCAGCAGCCTGGTTCTGATTATTACCAGCTGCTGTTGGCTCAAGCTCAGAAAGGTCTTTTCCTTCAAGTATGGCCTGCTGCAATGCAGCTAGTTGATCAACCTGCTGATCATTGTATTCAGTTATTTCACCATATACCGTTTCATCCAGTAGTACCTGAACACTTGCTCCTACCTGAAGTTTCTGGCCACTGTTAAACGCAATGATTACACTGGCACCATCTCCAGTAATCAATAGATCACGGTCATTTACAGAATCGCCAATATTCAGTACTTTAATTACACCTTCAGCCGTTCTTATTTGTGCAGAACCTGTTAAATCAGTGATGTAACCAATGTTTTTAGTAGCCATAACTCAAACCTTTAATAATCAGTTATTAGAGATTAGGGCACTTCCAGACAAACAACATCGTACTAAGGTCGTAGTTTTGAAAAATAACAGAAATTAATTAATATGTGCTGAAATAGCGATTCAATGGTAATAGAAGTACCATTCTGCTCTTTTTAGGCTTTATACCCATTCAAATAGATCACAAGAGCAACACGGTCTTTAACCTGTAGTTTTTTGAAAATTTGTGTTAAATGCGCTTTAACAGTGCGTTCTGAAATATCATAATGTGTCGCAACTAACTTATTACTCAACCCCTCAGCCACTGCCAGAGCGACCTGTCCCTCTCTTTTTGTTAGCTTGTCTAATGGATCTACAGTGTCAGCAACAGGCTGATTAACCATCAAACGAGCAAGATCAAAAGCCTCAGCCAGTAAGGAAGGCGGATACCAACTCTGACCATTTGATAATAAACGTATTAATTGTGCATAATGAGGTGCTGCCATATATGCATTAAAGTAGCCGTTTACACCCATTTTTGTATATTCTAATAAGCTTTCAATTCTTGGCTCATCCGAAGCAACACCAATAATGGCTTTTTGTTGACGGCTCGCTTTTAACCAGTTGTCCAGCTTATTAGCATAAGACTCACCGTGAATGATATTAATATTCTCCGCATCAGGGTTAACAGGAGATAATGTTTTATGAAAGCGAATATCAGTCTCAGCCACCATTTTAATATGATTTTCAAATGAGCGTGATTTTGAGTAAACAACCAGCATCATCAACCTTCCTTTAATGCCTTTTCCAGACCACGATTTATTGGTTTTAAAAGGTATTCAAGTATCGTTCTTTTATCCGTAATAATATCAGCTTCACTCGCCATACCAACTCTAATCGGCATCTGCTTGGTCTCGTGACCAAGGTATGCTTTATCAGGACGAATCCGTGCTACATAATAACTAATTCCATCCTGATCAGTTATCGTATCAGCACTAACAAAATCAACTTTACCTTTTACACTGCCATAAATAGCAAAATCATACGCTGTAAATTTTAAGCGAGTCAGTTGACCAACAGTAATATAAGCAATATCTGCAGGCTTAATTCGAGCCTCAACTAATAAAGCATCTTCTCTAGGCACAATTTCCAGGATTTCACTACCCGGTGTCACAACCCCTCCAATAGTATTTATATATAGCCGTTGCACTGTTCCTTTAACCGGAGAACGCAAGGTTGTACGACTCACTCTGTCCTGCAACGCCGTTTGTGACTCAGCTATTCGAGATATTTCTGAGAGCACTTCATTTAACTCACGCTTAGCTTTATTGCTAAACTCCAGCCTTGCCTGACCTAGCTTACGCTGCCCCTCTTTAACCTTCGAACGAATACGGGGAATAGATATAGTCACACCTTCTAACTCACCTTCCACTTCAGCTTCACGTTGTTGCACCTGTAAGTATTCAACTTCCGAAATGATACGACGTCGAACAAGCGGCTCTTTAATTTTTAATTCCTGTCGTAATAATCTCAGAGATTTACTTAGCTGGCGCTGTTTTGACTGAATCTCCTCAAGCTCACTCTGATACTGGTTTATCTGCTCTTCATAGATACTAAGCGTTTCACCTAACTGCAGTCTATTAGATTGAAACAGGCTTTCTTCCAGCCCAAGCAGCACAGGAAACATATCAGTGAATTTTTGATCACGTTTAAATTCTGTATTATTGGCTTCTGCGTTTAAGCGTATACTTTTTGCAAGCAATTCATTATAAAGCAAACGATTCTCTTCATAAGAACTGGAAAATGCAATATCTGATATTTTAATTAGTGCCTGACCAATTTCTACGTCATCACCTTCATGCACCAGAATCTCAGAAACAATCCCCCCTTCCAGACTTTGAATTAACTGTACCTGGCGAGCAGGTATAACCTTTCCGCTGCCCCGTACAACCACATCAATTTCAGCCCACCCCATCCAGGAAATAGCCGCTAAAACAACCAATAAAACAATTAATACCATAGACAGCAAATATTTAGGTGAACGCTGCACAACTGCAGCCGATAAGCTCTGCATATAAGCAACATCCAGATCACTATATTCAGATGTTGATGTATCATGATATTCATATTTCATTATTTTTACCCTGCAAAGACTCCAGTACTTTTTCTTTCGGACCATCCATAACAATTCGGCCTTCATCAACCACAATCAGTCTTTCTACAAGCTCTAGCATAGGCGCTTTATGCGTTACCAGTACTAAAGTTTTATCACGAGTATAATTGTATAAATTTTTTCTAATATTAGCCTCTGTTGTGTTATCCATACTATTGGTTGGCTCATCAAGTATTAAGACAGGTTCATCCAGCAATAACGCACGACCCAATGCAATGGACTGACGTTGCCCCCCAGATAACCAGGCACCTTGCTCGCCTACAGGTGTATCAAAGCCTAACGGAAGCTTATTAACAAATTGATCAACCCCACAAATTTTAGCTACTTCAATCAGACGGTCGTCATCCATATGGGGATCTTTATAAACCAGATTATCACGAATACTACCGCGCATTAATTCAACATCTTGTGATAAATAACCAGTATGGTGACGCAGGTCTGCCGGATCAATCTGATTAATATCAATTCCATCAATAGCGATAGTGCCTGCTGAAGGAGCATACAACCCAACAATTAATTTGGTAATGGTTGTTTTACCAGAACCAACTTTCCCAATGATGCCCACATGCTCTTTTGGCTTAATGTTTAATGAAATACCAGAAAGATTTAAGCGTTCTACTTCAGGGTAACTAAAATCAACTGACTCTAATTTAATCGCACCATCAAACTTCATTCGGCGTACATATTTTTTATCTTCTGAACGCTCTACCTGCTGATCCATTAAACCATTTAACGTTTTATAAGCGGTTTGTGTCTGTTCAAAATTTGTAATTAAGGAAGCTATTTGCCCCATCGGAGCAACAGCTCTTGAAGACAACATGACCACTGCAATTAACCCACCAAGCGATAACTGTAAATCTGCTATCTGATAAATGCCAAGTATTATTAGGCCCACATTATTAAACTGTACTAATAAATTCGTTATAACCTGAATAGACCCGGACATCATGCGAGCACGCATCGATTTATTCGCAATTTCCCCTGTAGATTCCTCCCACACCCATTGGGAATGATGCGAGGCCCCTAAGGTCTTTATTGTTTGTATATTATTTAAACTCTCAATAAGGTGGGAATGCTTATTTGCTGAAGCTTCAAAAGTTGCCTCAATGCTTTCACGCAAAGGCTTAATCATGAACACACTGAAGATAAGTAATATACCAATAGTTACCAATGGAATAATTACTAGAATTCCACCAATATAAGAAATAACAACTAAAAAAATAATAACAAAAGGTAAATCAACAAATGTTGCAATAGTCGATGCTGTAAAAAAATTTCTGATACTTTCAAAGTCACGTAAATTATTCGCAAAAGCCCCTAGACTTTTAGGCCATTGATCCATCCGAAGATTAAGCACTTGTTCAAACAAAATCGATGACATTATTATGTCACTTTTTTTACCTGCTATTTCTAGTAAATAGGTACGGGTATAACGTATTAACGCATCAAACGCATATACAATCATAACACCTACAGCAAGCACCCATAAGGTTTCTAGTGCATCATTAGGAACAACTCGATCATATACATTCATTGTAAATAAAGGTGTCGCAATAATAAATATATTGACTAATACTGATGCTAACAAGACACTAAAAAAAATTTCACGCGATAAAGAAAGTGTTCCCCAGAACCAGTGACTTTCACCTGCCTTAATTAAGCGCAGTGGTTTGCTGCGCTTTTTAAACTCACGTTTAAGTAAAAAAGAAAACCCGATATATTCATCTTTAAGGCGATCAAGGTCAATCCATTCTTCACCCTCATCCACTTCTGGAAAAATAACACGCGCACGATTATTCTCTTTATCAATAGCCTCTAACACACAGGCGTTACGATCTTTTAAGATAAGAATACAGGGTAATAACAAACCAGATAACTGATTGAGATCTCGTTTAATTAATCGCGCAGCAAAACCAGCACGTTTTGCAACACGAGAAAACAGGCCCTTGGAACTTTTAATTGAAAACAGCTCAGGACCAGCCTTACCTGGCTCAATTGGTAGACCTGAAATTAATGCATCAATAGATATTGGACGATTAAATAATTTTGCAAAAACAACCAGGCTTTCAAGTAACGGGTCATAATGGTGATGATTATCACTCATGAAAATTCCTCAGGCTCACATAACAAATTCCCTTGCATAACATCTACCCCAAGCTCTTTTAAATGATCAAACACATCCTGAGAATCAACACCTACAGCAATTAATTGTATATCCATAGCTTTAGTTAAAGTACGTAGCGCCTGATATGCAGCTGGTACTTCACCCTGCGTCATATCGTAGAGCATTTTGGCATTCACTTTAATATAATCAGGTCTAAGTACCTGTAAAGACTGTAATGAAAGAGCAAGATTCAGGTTATCTATACCAAATATATTTCCTGACTCCCTAACGGACTCTGCCACTTCAACACACATAACAGGATATTGCTCAAGAATAGCATGACTCGCTTCCACACAAATAACGGAAGACGACTGTTGAAAAAACTTTAATAATTGATGAAATTCAACTAATGCATCCGCATGATTAAAAACTGAATCGGTCAAATTAAGCGCAATAGGAATTTTTTGTGTTGTTTCACTCAATTGTTTAACTAATTGAAAAACGACTCTATCAATATGCTCTCCTATATCTAACGCATTTGCCATTGGCATAAACATACCCGCCGGAACAATCTGGCCACTGTCATTTTTAAGACGAACAAAAACTTCCTGATGCAGCGCAGAGCCGTTATTATTCAATACCTTTTGCTGAACCAGATAAAATTTATTTTCAGATATGCAATGTTCTAACCATGAACGCCATTGCATTTTACCCTGCGGCAAAACAATACTAGTTGATACTTTTTCAGATACAGCATATGAACCGGTTACTGCTGCCTGAGATAAAGCAAAATCAGAATTTGCCATTATCTCCCCAACGTGCCCTCCAACATTCACATGAGTAACACCGGCCATTAGCGACACTTCATTTTTAACGTTATCGACTTCTTCTTTTAGCTTAAAAGACTCAAATATATCTTTTACATGCTCAATCACTGATTGATCACCTGCAGGTATTAATATTGCAAATTCATCATCAGCTAAACGAGCACATTGTTGGTAAGTATGCTTCTTTGTATCCTCTTTTAAGAGACCAGCCAAAACCTTAATAACTTCATCTGATTTCTTATAGCCAAAATTATCGTGTACGTGATTCAAATTATTAACTTTAATCACAACCATACTACCATGAAATGATGTTTCTTCAGATAATGCCTGTGCAAGCTGCATAAAGAAAAATTTTCGATTACCCAGGCCTGTCAAATTATCTTCATAAAGTAATTTTTGATATCGTGAAAGTGTATCTTTTTGATCATCAAATACGATATTAACTTTTTCAACCATCTTATTCATAGCAACTACCACACTACGCAATTCTATAGTACGAGGAATAACAGATTGTTTAATAAACTGGTTATTATGGATTGCATCAGCTTGCAACTTAACGTCATGTAGCGGTCTAAGCAGTTTATGTAACAATAACCATAAAATCACCATGCCAAAAGTAAATAAGATAACAAACCATATAAGCGTTGCTTCAAGATTTTTATATAAATTAGAGTACACATAACCAGGATGAAGCGTTAGCCTTAACGTTCCTAACTGAACCCAACCTTGCATAACTTCAGTTACACCTGTTGCTGATTTCAATGGTGCCAGCGCAATAAACCAGTCAGGTATACCCTGGATTTCTAATTTTTGTTCTTTTTTATGGATTAAAACGCCATCAGGGGAGACCAATTCAATTTTTGTATAATAACCACTATCAAAGACAGCATTAAATAATGTTTCGTAAGCCACAACATCAGCCATAGAAGTAGAGTTACTAATAGCGATACCTAGTGTAGTCGCCATGTCTTGCGCAGTAGACTGCAATTGCCCCTCAACGAACTTGCCAGAACGCTTAAAGTTACTAACAGTGATAGTAATTACAATGAGTAAAAACACTAGAGAAACCAGTAATGCTACCTGTTTAAACAATGTCATTGATTCGGCCTTTTCATATTAGCTAATAACTTTTGCCATTTATTATTTTTTATTTTATCAGTTGGCAATGATCGCCCCAACCCTGCAGAAGCATTAGTAAGAAATAATGACTTTGCATTAAAACTATATACCGGTAATAAATCACGTCGTTTATCAGCACGTAATATACGCGGATTATAGTTATCTAGAATAAGTGGTATACTTTTAGGGGTTTTAAAATAACTAAGTACCATATGTGCAATATTCTCTCGTATTGCTTTTACATAAGTCAGATAAAGATGTTCGTCAGGTACCCCCAGAGAACGTAAAGCAAAATACTTTGCTACAACATAATCTTCACAATCACCCTCACTTAATCCAATAAACTCTTCAGGTGTAGCCCAATAGTCCTTTTGCTTCCACAGGTCTATATCATCTTTATATTTAAACTGATTAAAAAAAAAGTTTACTTCTGTTAATTGCTGCTTAATATCTTTATCAGCAAGCTTTTTAAGCAATAAATTTAATGCTATACCACGTTGCCGAGCCTGGGCACTGTATTGTTGATTTAACCTTTGCAACATATGCTTATCTGCAAAAGCTTGCGCCTGATCCTGATTAGGTAGCAAAAATATTAATACACCTATAAAACAAAGCACATATACTTTGCAATTCGCTTTTAAGTCGCAAACAAGACCACTATCGCCTGCGACAGACACTTGATGCACACCTATGACTGTTATTACTTTGAAGAAACACAGTTTTAGTAACTCTGACCGTTTTTAGTTAGTACCTGTCAGAGTATAGGCGTTCTAATTTATTTTTCTCTCCAGTAATGCATCTGATTTCTGTATATTTCCTGGACCAAACGTAAAGCGTAACTCACCACGCCGATTAATTGCCTGACCTTCAGGCGTCGAATTATCAGCAATGGGGTTCTGTTCCCCCATACCAAAAGCTTTTATCCTGTTTGCACTTAGCCCAGTAGATATAAGAAAATTACGTGTAGCAACGGCTCTACGTTCAGATAGCGCTAAATTATAACTATCATTACCTATACTATCTGTATATGCAAAAACTTCTATCAAGGTATAAGGTAACTCTTTAAGTTCATTTATAATATCTTGTAACTTAGCTTTCGACTTTGGAGTCATGGCTGCTTTTTTATAGATATAATTCACATACTGTGTTTTGGTAAGTAAAACTTTAGATTTAGCGACTATATTCAGCTTAACTTTTGCAGTAGCAACAGCTCCCTGCCCATCCGTTATACTGTAAGTAAAGCTATCCTCACCTACAAAGCCATCTGCTGCCCTGTAAATAAGATTTTTCATCTTATCAAAAGCAATATCTCCATTATCAGGCTGAGTAAAATCAATTAACCTTAGTTCATCATTATCAGCATCTGTATCATTCTCAAGTAATATACTCTGTGAAATGACTAAAACACTATTCATCTCTAATTCCATCAGGTCATCACCTGCAACAGGCACCTGATTAATTTGATTATAACCAAACTGAACTTTCTGCTTATTCAGACAACCATAATCATTAACTGTATTCTTATCTTTTGTATTATCACAATGGTCAGAGTAATCCTTTTCTTTATCCGCATCTCGATCAGGATCAAGTGGCAATACGTCATTACCCTGAGCTTTTAGCATTGAAATCTGTAAATCATCTTCACCTACTGACACATCCAGACTTAATGCAGGAAAAAGTTCTCCCATTGCTTCTTTAATTCTAAACCTTGCCGCCATTAATTCGAAGTAGGCGTTTGCATATTGATTTTGCGCACTATTTAACTCACTTTCCGCGTCCAGCAAATCTATCAGGTCACGTTGACCAATAAAAAACTCCTCTCCATAAGATATAACCGTCTGACGAGAATTTTTAATATACATCGTCAGATATTTCAGCTGCTTTGATAATGACTCATCAGCGACCCAGGCTAAGCGTAATGTATTAATAACCTGACGCCTCACCCTTGCCGCAAATTCCTGATTCTGGTGTACTACACTGACTTTTTTACGTTCCTCTGCATGATCGGCACCACCTCTATACAGATTAAAGCTTAAATTTAATACCAGGCTAAGCTCATCAGTGTCACCATCAAATCCACCTATATCATCACCTACTTCTTTTGCAAGACGTAAATCAAGCTTAGGGTAGTTATTTCGCTTTGCTCTACTCGAATCAAAAATGGCAGCCTGAACATTAAAACTAGCTACTTTAACCGCTGGATGGTTTTTTAATGCTAAATCGATTGACTCATCTAAAGTGCTTTCTGGGTGCACAGGCAATGTCGGTTCATCCAGTCTGGATAATTGAACATATCGCCCAAGCACTTCATGCATACGCGTTGCCGCATCCTGAAAATTATTCTGTTGTGCTATCAAACTTGCATGAGCACGTGCAACACGCCCTTCAGTTTGTTCAAGCTCTGAACGTCGACCTACTCCCGAATTACTTCTCTCACGTATTTGCGATAAAATTCGCTCATGCGAACTGACATTTGTTTCTGCCAGTTCAACCAGTTTTTGTTGCTTCAACATGTCCGTATAAGCCTGCACCGCTTCTAATGCAATGTTGTCAGCCGTATCAAAAATTTCAAATAATGCAGAGCTTATTCTGGCATGTGCTTGCTTAGTCTGAAATTTGGTATCAAAACCATTAAATAAATTCTGCGTAACAGAAAGCTCTACTCGATTACTTTCATATTCTCTATTTTGTTGACTCGTAGCAGGTGACTCTGTTTCATAAGTACCTGAGGATGCCTCTAAATCGACACTCGGGCGCCAGCCACTATTGGCAATATCAAGATCACGGTCAACCTGCCGGAACACATGCACCTGTTCACGCACAACCGGATGAGATGTTATTGAATCAACAACATAATCATTTAATCCCAGTGCATATAAATTAGTTGGGAAAGAGAATGCAACAAGAAAAAAGCATAAACCCCTTAAAAAAAACTGTAAATTGTGTAAGCACATAATAATGTATTAACTGACCTTTTCATTTAATGAATTTTAATTATTAATACCATAACTTTATTCGAGCTATCTCAAAAAAATACTGGTTATAATAAGGCCGTACAAAATAACTATTCAGAATCTATACACTTTAAACCGCTTATATATATTTTCAAAATTCCCTTAAATTGCCCATTTATCAACCCTGGCCCTGCAATAGAGTATATTGTATTTTAAATTTTTTTCAATAAATTCAATGCTTTCCAGATAATATTTAATGTAACCCATTCGAACTATCTCTTTTTATTTGGGAAAATATACTCACTATTTAGAGATTACTAATATATAAGCCTTTTTTCTATTTAAATACATAATACGCTTATTCATTCCATACCTGGTATTCAGATTAGAATAACATTGCATCTTCCACATTTTGATAAAATTATCCGGCAAATATATAATTTAAAATACACCTTCCTAATAAAAGGTTATTATTCGATATAAATCACTCATTATGTATTTTTTGATAAAGTACTTATAACTTTCACCTCTTCTTTAATTTATGGGATTTTAAATGCAATATTTTGATGTTTTTAATGGAGATGCCGATGGCATCTGTGCACTACACCAGATGCGCCTGAACAAACCACTCGATAGCACGCTGGTTACTGGTGTAAAGCGTGACATTAGCCTGCTTAAAACAATTCAGGCTAAAGCAGGTGATCAAATTTTAGTACTTGATATTTCATTAGATAAAAACAGAGATAACCTTATTCGACTCCTGGAAACAGGTTGTGATATCCAGTATTTTGATCATCATTTTTCTGGCGAAATACCTGAAAATGCGAAACTCCAGGCGGTGATAAATACAGACCCCAACACCTGTACCAGCCTTCTTGTAAATGAGCACTTAAAGCAGAAATACCTTAGCTGGGCTGTAACGGCAGCATTTGGTGACAACTTGCACCAGTCGGCAATTACCGCTGCCAGGCCACTGAACTTATCAGAGGCTCAACTTAAACAACTTGAATTACTCGGCACCTGTATTAACTATAATGGATATGGCTCATCACTGGATGACCTTATTTTTACACCAGAAAATTTATACCGAAAAATCAGCCATTATGGCAACCCATTTGAATTTATAGAAACAGACAATAATTATCAGAAACTGGTAAGTGGATACAAAGAGGACCTTACCCAGGTAGAGCTTTGCAAGCCCGCCCATGAAACAAACGATCACAGTATAACGGTTCTACCTAATGAAAAATGGGCACGCCGTGTAAGTGGTGTATACGCCAACCAGTTAGCCACAGAAAACCCGGATCGTGCTCATGCAATGTTAACGCATCAACATGATGACTGCTTTTTAGTGAGTGTACGAGCACCATTAAATAATAAAACCGGTGCCGATGAACTATGCAGACAATTTGAAACTGGCGGTGGTCGAAAAGCTGCAGCAGGCATTAATAAATTACCCGCATCTGATTATGATTTATTTGTTAATAAATTTACTCAGGCTTTTATCTAAATATCCAGGTTTATAAGCACCTGTTATTAACAGCCTAAATAAAAAAAGCCCTTGAAAAAGGGCTTTTTTTAAAAAATGACTATTAATTATTCATATGGGTTACGTAGAACAATAGTTTCATCGCGTTCTGGCCCAGTTGAAATAATATCAACAGAAACACCAACGACTTCTTCTAAGCGATTAAGGTAATTTAATGCATTTTGGGGCAAATCATCTTTATTGCGTACGCCCATTGTACTTTCAGTCCAGCCTGGCATTTCTTCATAAACGGCTTCACATTTTTCAATAGCATCTGCACCCACAGGAGGTAATTTAAGAGATTCTCCATTATATTTATAAGAAGTACAGATTTTTAATGTTTCCAGGCCATCAAGCACATCCAGCTTTGTAATACATAAACCAGTTATACTGTTCACCTGAGCAGAACGGCGCATAGCAACGCCATCAAACCAGCCACAACGACGACTACGCCCTGTCGTTGCACCAAACTCATGACCTTTCTCACCCAGGTACTGACCAACATCATCAAACAGTTCAGTTGGAAAGGGCCCCGCACCTACACGCGTTGTGTAGGCTTTGGTAATACCCAGAATATAATCCAGATCACAGGGGCCAACACCGGAGCCTGTACATGCTCCACCCGCAGTACAGTTAGATGATGTAACATAAGGATAAGTGCCCTGATCAATATCGAGCAAGGTTCCCTGAGCACCCTCAAACATAATATTTGCACCATCTTTACGCAAGTTATATAAAGTGGCAGGGATATCTGCAATCATAGAAATGATTTTTTCACGCATACCCATAATTTCATCTAATACAGTCTGATAATCAACCGCTTCAGCTTTGAAATAATTAACCAGTGAAAAATTATGGTACTCCATTACGTCTTTTAATTTGCTGGCAAAGGTCTCTATATTTAATAAATCACCTACACGTAAACCTCGACGTGATACTTTATCCTCATAAGCAGGACCAATACCTCGTCCAGTCGTACCAATCGCTTTTTTACCACGTGCAATTTCACGCGCCTGATCTAATGCTATGTGATAAGGCATAATTAAAGGGCAGGCTTCTGAAATTTTCAGACGCTGACTGGCAGGTATGCCTTCTTTTTCTAACATGTTCATTTCTTCAAATAATGCTGAGGGGGATAACACCACACCATTACCAATTAAACACATTACATTGTCACGTAATATACCCGATGGCACCAAATGTAAAACAGTCGTTTTATCGCCAATGACCAGGGTATGCCCCGCATTATGGCCACCTTGAAAACGAACTACCGCAGATGCACGATCAGTTAGCAAATCAACAATCTTGCCTTTACCTTCATCGCCCCATTGGCTTCCCAGTACAACTACATTCTTACCCATCAGATTATGCCTTCATTTAGATAAATATTATGTAACTACTTAGCCGACCTCAATAGCTACATGAAAAAATCATTTTCTCAGCCCAGTTAAATGCGCTGAATAATTACAATATTATTAACCAACAATCCATTTACCAGAAACCTGTTTAAGCTCCCTATTGCACCCCAAATCGGCGGCACTACCATTTTGACCTGGTAAAGATTGAATAACTTTTTCACCCTGAGTACGTAATTCCTGTATTACTTTCCATAGCTCAGGATCATCATCACTCGGTGCTAAAATAGCATTCGCTGTTAATGATTTATTTTGCTGTGATAAATTTAACAATGTTTTTAAATCGGCGCTAAAACCAGTAGCAGGCCTGGCCCGACCAAAAACTTCACCAATATCATCATAACGGCCACCACGTGAAATTTCCTGACCTTCACCTGATGTGTATGCTGCAAACAATAACCCAGTATGATAGTGATAACCACGCAACTCAGACAGATCAAAGTGAATATCAACATCACTCACCCGTTGTTTAAATTTGTTAACGGCCTGCTGCAAATAACCTAATGCACCCTGAACTGAAGCATCTGCATTTAATAAACATTTTTCTGCTTTTTGCAAACAGCTATCACCGCCATGTAACTCAGGTAACGCACTTAACATTTCAGCTACTTTTTTATCAATAAGCTGTGCATCCAGATATTCCTGTATCTCAGGAATAGCTTTGCGCTGCATCATTTCAAATAAAGCAGCCTCCTGCTCTTTATTAAAACCAGCCTGTTTTGTCAGACCTCGATAAAGCCCAACATGACCAATATCAATTGAAATTTCTTTAATACCTGACGCCCTGAGTGTTTCCACCATTAAGCACAAAACTTCAACATCACTTTCTATACCGCCATGCCCGTATAACTCAACTCCCGCCTGAAACGGACTACGACTACTGCCAAAACCATCAGGTAGTGTACGTAATACAGTGCCCATATAACAAAGACGATTAGGTGCATCATTTTTTAGCTGGTGAGAGTCTATACGTGCAACCTGGGGCGTCATATCTGCACGCACCCCCATCGAACGACCAGTTAACTGATCAATCAATTTAAACGTTTGTAAATCAAGATCATGACCTGTACCCGTTAAAAGAGAGTCAAGAAATTCGATCATGGGTGGCATAACCAGTTGATAACCCCAGCTTGCATAAATATCGAGTAGATTTCTACGTAAAGCTTCCAGACGGGCTGCATCTACAGGTAATGCCTCTTCAATACCCTGGGGCAATAACCAACGATTATTTATTGCTGTGTTATTCATTAATTTTTAACTCACATTCTCTATGCTTTAGTATCAATAACCTGACTAACGCATAAAATACAGTAAAACAGCACCAGCAAACATGCTTGCCAGACCAATTCCTCGCAAAATATTATCTTCAAGTTTACTGGCCTGTAACATAGTATCTCGCCAACCCTTTGGACTAATAAAAGGCATAATACCCTCTATTACCAACACCAGAGCCAGAGCACTCAGAAGTTCATTCCAGGCGATCATTGTAACCCTTTATAACTATATTTTTAAATTGCTCATGTATTTCAGGATTCAGTCTGTCCATACACAGAAAAGCCGGACATTACTGCCCGGCTTAAAACTTAACTATATTTACTTTGATTTTCCGTTGGAACTTTTAAAGTACTTAAAGAACTCTGATCCAGGATCAATCAACATAACATCACTTTTACTTATAAATGTTTTCTTATACGCATCCATACTTCTATAGAATCGATAAAAATCACGATCACGATTATAAGCTTTTGCATAGATTTGAGTAGACAGGGCATCACCTTCACCACGTATAATCTGCGCATCACGGTAAGCTTCTGCAACCAGTATCTGGCTTTGTGCATCTGCATCTGCACGTATACGAGTAGCGGCCTCCTCACCTTTTGAACGATGTTCTCGGGCTAAACGCTCACGCTCTGTACGCATTCGCTCATAAACGTTCTGACTAATTTTATCTGGAAAATCAACACGTTTAATTCGAACATCAATTATGCTAATGCCCATAGAGACTGCTTTTTCATCTATATTACTGGTCAGTACACTCATAATCTGAGTTCGATCCTGAGAGATAACTTCATTTACTGTTCTTTTAGCAAATTCATTTCGTAACCCATCATCTGCCATTTTGGAAATGAGTGATGCGGCTCTTTGCTCATTACCTCCAGAAGTTGCAATAAAATATTTAGCTTCATCAATAATACGCCACTTCACAAATGAATCGACCACCATATACTTCTTTTCTTTTGTCTGTATACGTACCGGACGTTGATCAATTGTCAATATACGGCCATCCAGTTTTCTAACTTCATTAAACGGAAAAGGTAACTTGAACTGAATCCCCGACTCATAGCCAACCTTATCAATTTTACCAAATGCCAGAAGAATCGCTTTTTCACGTTCATCAACAAAAAAAGTACAGGTGTAAACAATAATTAAGACCAGGGCTACAACAATGCCGACTACTTTATTCATTATCTTGCCTCCCTTGTACGTGAAGAGCGGGTTTTAAAATCATTGCTATCAAAATTATTACTTCGTGCATTATCAATTAAACGTCCAGCTCTTTGCAGCGTGTTACTACTTACATCATTATTTTGATTTTGTAACATCTTATCCAATGGTAAATAAATCATATTATTTCCACCTTTAACATCCACCATAACCTTACTGGCTTGAGATAAGACCTCTTCAACTGTTTCTATATAAATACGGTCACGAGTAACAGCAGGTGCTTTACGATACTCATCATAAAGATTAACGAAACGCTTTGCATCACCTTCTGCACGTGCAACAACTTCCTGTTTATAAGCTTTGGCCTGCTCCAGCATTTTCGCTGATTCACCACGAGCCGTTGGTAATATTTCATTACGGTATGATTCAGCCTGATTCTTTAACTTAACTTCATCCTCTACCGCCTGAGTTACATCATCAAACGATGCCTTAACAGGCTCAGGTGGTTTAGCTTCCTGAAGATTAACACGAAGAATCTGTAAACCTGACTTGTAACTATCCAGTATATTTTGAATGGTTTCCTGAGTACTAAGCGCAATATCTTCACGACCATCACCAAAAACATAGTCCATAGTGCTACGCCCAATATGCTGACGCAATGCACTTTCAGTCGCTTCGGCCAGTGTACGTACAGGACTGCGCATCTCAAACAGATAATCTTCCGCTATACCAATCTGATATTGCACCGTAATATCAATATCAATAATATTTTGATCCTGAGTCAGCATCGTACTTTTAAGCGGAAATTCCTGAACACTGCTCACATCCACTTTAAAAACTTTTTCTATTGGACTCGGCATATGCCAATGCAAACCCGACTCAACGGTATACGCATGTTTTCCAAAACGTAACACAACACCGCGTTCAGCTTCTGCAACTTTATAAGTACCTGTCGCTAGCCAGATAATCGCAGCAATCACCAGCAACACAATAATACCGCCAGAATTATTACCCGAAGACACACCTCGACCAGTACCGCCGGAACTACCTAATATGCCATTAAGCTTACCCATGAACTTTTTAAATACTTCGTCCAGATCAGGCGGGCCATCATTACTACCACGATTGCCCCACGGATCTTTATTCTTATTTCCACCCGGCTCATTCCAAGCCATTAGCGACTCCAGATATAATCAATTTTTAAGAGAGCGGATTGTAACCTGTCTGCAACAGAAACAGAAGGCATTGAGTGCGGTAATTAGCTAATATCAACTGCTTTTTCCTTTGCGCATCATCCCTGAACAGGACCTGTGCATCTAATGTCACAATCAACGGGCTACGGGCTAAAGCAGCGCCCTACATCATCCAGAGAACAGCACTATAACGGGAAAAACTATGATTTATTATAAAAAACCTTTCAGGCTAAACTATTCTAAAGCGAAACAGCATACTTTTCAGGCAGTAACAGATGCTCAGGAACTGACTCACGGCTGGCCATTTGTAATAAATCACGTCTGGGAATATTAATTTGTAATATAAACTGCCCCTGCTCATCTACCCGCTCATCATCAACTGCATTTATGCCATAAAGCAATGCCCGCACCCTGCCATCCGCTGGTGAAAGGCATAATGAACCTTTAATCAGGTCCTGTTTAAAGTAATCACTCAAAGCCTGGTGTATTAAATCTAAACCCTGATTTTCAATAGCCGAGACCCAAATCCTTTTAATATTACCCTGTTCGTCACGATCGATACGTGGCTCAATTTCCAGGCGATCAATTTTATTCATAATCTGAATCTGTGGCACTTTCATAGCACCAATTTCCTGCAACACAGTCTCCACTGCCTCAATATTATCCAGACGCATATCATCTGATGCATCAATAATATGAAATAACAAATGGGCCTGCTCTGTTTCCTGCAGGGTTGATCGAAAAGCATCAACCAGGTCATGGGGCAAATGTCGAATAAAACCAACTGTATCTGCCAGGATAATTTCACAGCTATTATCTATCTTCATCCTCCTTAAGGTCGGGTCCAGCGTTGCAAATAACTGATCCTGCACATACACATCCGCATCTGTCAGCGCATTAAACAAAGTTGACTTACCCGCATTGGTATAACCAACAAAAGCAACGGTAGGCACTTCTGCTTTACGCCGGGCCATTCTGCCCTGCTCCCGCTGTTTCCTTACTTTATCCAGACGTTTTTTAATTTGTCTTATACGCATTCCCAGTAAACGACGATCCGTTTCCAACTGGGTTTCACCCGGCCCACGTAAACCAATCCCTCCTTTCTGACGTTCCAGATGAGTCCAGCCCCGGATTAAACGCGTTGATAAATGCTTAAGCTGTGCCAGTTCAACCTGTAATTTCCCTTCAAAAGTACGCGCACGTTGAGAAAAAATATCTAAAATTAAACCTGTTCTATCCAGGACCCTGCATTGAAACAAAGCCTCCAGGTTTCTCTCCTGAGAAGGGCTGAGCGCATGATTAAACAGTACAAGTTCTATTTCTTCAGCTTCTACTTTTTGTGCTATTTCTTCGGCTTTACCCTTACCAATAAAATATTTGGCATCTGGCGTTTTGCGGTGAGAGGTCACAATATCACAAACTGTTGCACCAGCAGATAATGCCAGTTCTTTAAATTCAGTTATATATTCACGCTGACTTTCTGCGTTAAGATCAAGATGAACAAGTATGGCCTGCTCACCAATATCAGGACGATCAAACAATATTAATTCTCTTTAGAGTAGATTAAGATAACTTCATTATACACGTAATACGATTACTCATACAAAGCCCGGACTCCCCCGTTTTTACACCTGCCCCTCAGAATCAAACAACAAAACAGCTCAGCGTTATTTAGCTCTAAATGCAAAACGGCTACCAAAGGCAGCCGTTAAATAATAATGTTTTAAAAAGCAGCAGTTACATATTACCGCCGCCATTGCCCCCACTATCTGCATTATCATCGTCATGAGTATTAGCCCAACGGATAGCTCTTGCAGGTACAATAGTAGATATTGCATGCTTATAAACCATCTGGCTTACCGTATTACGTAACATAACAGCAAATTGATCAAAAGACTCAACCTGCCCCTGTAATTTAATACCATTCACAAGATAAATAGATACGGGAACTCGTTCTTTACGTAGCGCGTTAAGGAAGGGTTCTTGTAATGATTGCCCTTTTGGCATTATGGTTCTCCCAAAATATTGTTGTATTTTTATATTTACATACTCAAAAAAGCATGTTTATTTATTATTAATGACCCTAAGTTGTGACGCTGGGGTAAAATTCAAGTCCATTAGTAATGATCATAGTAAATTTTTTAGATTTTTCAGTATTTTTAGATAAATGGCCTGATTTACATCATAAAAATTACAGTTATTTTCCTTACGTAACCAGGTCAATTGTCTTTTCGCAAGTTGTCGTGTTGCAATAACCGCCCTCTCCGTCATTTCTTTATACGTCATTAATCCATCAAGGTACTCCCAGACCTGACGATAGCCTACACAGCGCATAGATGGCATATCAAGATTTAAATCACCTCTTTGCCTCAACACTTTGACTTCATTTATCAGACCAAGTTCCAGCATTTGATGAAAACGATACTCTATACGCTGTTTTAATAATTCACGATCTTCAGGAAAAAAAGCTATTTTTACAAGATTATAAGGCAACGTCTGTGAGCTTTGCTGTTGCCAGAAATCGGTTAAGGTCTTACCACTGATTTCATATACTTCCAGAGCTCGCTGGATACGTTGTGGGTCATTTGGGTGAATACGCTGCGCAGAAATCGGATCGATCTGTGCAAGGCGATCATGCATAACCTGCCAGCCAGACATTTTTGCATCGGCTTCTAATTGAAGCCGAATTGTTTCGTTTGCTTCTGGTAATTCCGACAACCCCTCCTGCAATACTTTATAATATAACATCGTTCCACCGACCAGCACGGGTGTTTTACCTCGACCGATAGTGGACTTAATTTCTTTTAATGCATCTTCACGAAAATTAGCGGCTGAATACGACTCAGCCGGATCAATAATATCGATTAATTTATGCGGCGCACGCAACAGTTCCTGTGCATCTGGCTTGGCAGTACCAATGTTCATTTCACGATAGACTAGTGCAGAATCAACGCTAATTAATTCGCACCCCAATTGTTCTGCACATTGAATAGCCAGCTCAGTTTTACCTGCTGCGGTTGGCCCCATTATGAAAATAACGACCGGGCTATCTATTGATGCATCCGCTGGGCGCTGAATAATTAAATCTTTCATATAGCTGTCGTTAATTCTTAAACCATAAATCTAATAGAAAAATCAGCAAACAATTATGCTCTACTGTCCCCGCATAAACCATTTATCAATGGCATCCAGACTAAACTCAGTCCATGTAGGTCGACCATGATTACACTGCCCACTGCGTTCAGTGGTTTCCATATCACGCAATAATGCATTCATTTCTGGAACAGTTAAACTTCGGTTAGCCCTGACTGAACCATGGCAAGCCATAGTCCCAAGCACTTTATTAATTGCATTTCTGATACGTTCTGAACTTCCATAACTCAATAAATCTGAGAGCACATCTCTCACTAATGTTTCTGCATCCGCTCTGGCTAAAAGAACAGGAATTTGCCGAATACGAATAGATTCAGGTGCACTGCGATCTAACTCAAAACCTAATTCAGTAAATATCTCCGTTTGCTCTTCGGCTAACGTTGCTTCTTTTTCACTTAAACTCACGCTAATTGGCACCAGTAATGGCTGCGACGCTAAACTTCCCTGCTGCATATCCTGCTTCATTCTTTCATAAGTAATGCGTTCATGAGCCGCATGCATATCAACAATCACCATGCCACCTGTAGTTTGTGACAAAATATAAATACCGTGTAACTGCGCAACAGCAAAGCCTAAAGGTGGCACCTCCTGCCCCCCATCTCCAACTTGCTGCGACTCACCGATAGAAAGTTCCGCAGGTAAATTAGTGGCAGATAAAACCCCACTGGATAAATTTGCATAAGCCTGAATTTGTTCATTTACATCTGACGACATCTGGCTCTGGCGCGCCGGGCCACCATAATTCGAAATACCTGAAAGAGAAGTTTGCAAAGGCTGAACAACAGATGGCATAACACCATTAAAACTGTTTTCAGCAGCCCCCTGTTCTTCTGTATTGATACTTTCTGGCCTTACATCGGCAAGCGCTTTATGAATTCCACGAAATAAAAAGTCATGTACCAGACGACCTTCACGAAACCGCACTTCATGCTTTGTTGGATGCGCATTCACATCGACCATAGCCGGATCGAGCTGTAAGAACAGAACATAAGCCGGATGACGGCCATGATAAAGAACATCCTGATATGCCTGACGTACCGCATGGGTTACCAACTTGTCACGAATAATTCGACCGTTAACAAAGAAATACTGCATATCAGCCTGAGATCGAGAGAAACTGGGTAAAGCAATCCAGCCATGTAACTTTAAATTAGCGGCCTCAAAACACATATATTGAGATTGCTCAATAAACGCTTTACCGCAAACTTCAGCTATACGCTGCTCCATCGATTTTTGATCATTCGCCGCACGCCAGAACTTTATCGCACGTTGATTGTGACTCAGGCTCACCTCAACATTAAAATGACTTAAAGCTATACGCTTAACCACGTCCTCCAGATGACCAAATTCAGTTTTTTCTGTGCGTAAAAATTTACGCCTCGCGGGTACATTATAAAATAAATCACGCACCTCAATCGTCGTACCTAAACTATGTGCAGCGGGAGATACTTGCGCACTTTGCTCATCCTGCCCCTGCACTTTAAAACCATCCCCATCATTCTGGCGAGAAGTAATGCTCAAACGGCTAATTGATGCAATACTCGGTAAAGCCTCTCCCCTGAAACCCAGGCTTCTTATATGCTCTAAATCATCAAGATTACGAATTTTACTGGTAGCATGTCGAGATAAAGCCAGGGCCAGATCATCTTTATGAATACCCTGACCATTATCACGAATACGAATTAATTTAGTGCCACCCTGCTCTATATCAATATCAATTTTGCTCGCACCTGCATCAAGGCTATTTTCCAGCAACTCTTTAACCACCGACGCAGGACGTTCAACCACTTCACCTGCAGCAATCTGGTTAATAAGCTGATTGGGCATTTGCTGTATACGATTTGACATGAAAAACTAACTACATTAGAAAAATACGAGTGTACCAAGGTTTAGATGATAAGAAAAAGAAAACGATTATAGAGTACTAACAAAGCTTACATCGTTATGGCACAGATCCCTCGAGACAGAGCAGCGCTTTCTAGTGCTCTGTCCCCTAGTTGAGACCACCGGGAATTGTACGGAATCGATTCACTACTCTGTCAGCTCTGAATAGTATAATTAAAGAGGAAGTCCCCCTTAACAAAACACAAAATATCTAGAAAATAAACCGAATTAACTAACCGGTATGTAAAGTTTCTTACCTACCCTTAGCTCATCACTACGCAATGAATTACGCGTACGCAGGTGCGCCACGGGTAAACGATACTTATCACTAATCTGCGCTAATGTATCTCCCTTCTTAATAGTGTAATGATCCTGTGCCTCTGACAGCCAGGTTCCTGGAGGCGCTTTACGAGAGAAATAATCATTTACACCGCGTAAAATAGCTTTGGCCAGTTTATTCTGATGCGCACTACTACGCAGTTTACGCTCTTCTTTAGGATTAGAAATAAAAGCAGTTTCCAGTAAAATCGCTGGAATATTAGGCGCTTTTAACACTGCAAAACCGGCCTGCTGCACTTTCTTTTTATGTACACGACCAACACGACCTAATTCTTTTAAAACTTCATCGCCTATATCCAGACTGGATTCAATCGTCCCGGTAAGAGACAAATCCAGTAAGACCTGGCGTACCATTTTATCCTGATGATTTAGATCTACATCACCAAATAACAAATCAACTTTATTTTCTTTTTCGGCCAGTAAACGAGCTGATTCGGACGTTGCACCACTAACAGATAAGGCATATACAGAGGCCCCCCGGGCACGTACATCAGGAAATGAATCCGCGTGTACTGAAACCATTAAATCAGCATCCAGTTCATGGGCACGCTTTATACGTTCACGTAAACGCATAAACCGATCAGAGCGACGAATTAACTCGCCCCTCATCCCTTTGGTGCCATCAATCGCTTTTTTCAGCCGTTTGGCTATCTGCAAAGTAACATTTTTTTCATGGGTACCTAAGCGCCCTGTAGCACCGGGATCGTTACCACCATGACCCGCATCAATAGCAACAACAACATCTCTCAGGTTTTTCTTTTTAGGTGCTTCTCGCTTTTTACCACCCGTTGATTCTTTTACATCGATTACCAGGCGATAGCCATTATCACCTTTTGGCTCTAACAGAAAACTGTTAGGCGTAGTACGTGATTTAAGATCAAGCACAATACGCAAATCATGCTTCTTACGCACACCTGTACGAATACCTTTAAGCTGAGTGCTATGTAACTCTTCAAGTACACCAGCATTCATTAAACGCGTTTGCTTTAAATCAATAACCAGTCTTTCTGGCTTATGCATACTGAAGAGGGAATAATCTATCGAACCATCCAGATCAAATACCAGACGGGTTTTGTCTGGTTCACGTGAAATACGAATATTTTGCACTTGCCTGTAAGTACCGGCAGCTTTTGTTAAAACCGGTGCGGCAGCGAGTGCACCCACGCCAGCAAGCTGACTGGTTAATTGTGATAAAAATTTTCGTCGCTGTTTTTCCATATCGCACCTCAAAACATCTGAGTTAAATAATTCTGTTCTTCACATCAATGGCTCCCTGAAGAGCACATCAACAATATTTGCCAATCTCTAATACACAGTTTGGCAAATTTACTGAAAAATGCAAGTATGAATTACTATTTTTATCAATAATTTTAATGAGATAGGAGATACTTCTAATCCAATTAATTAGATAAACTTTGCAGAATACTCTGACCTTTGCCAGAATTTGCACTGATAATACAATTTCTACCCTGGGCATCTGCTTGATTTTTATAACTAAGTTGGCAAAGTAAGTCTGCATTGGGTAAATACCCCAATGCTTTGTCTGGCCATTCAATCAGACAAATTGAATGGCCATCAAAATAATCCCGTCCACCGGCATATTCCAGCTCATCAGGACTGGCCAGTCGATACAGATCAAAATGATATATTTGTTGATTATCAATGAGATAGGGCTCAACCAGGGTATAAGTCGGACTTTTTACATTACCCGTATAATTTAGAGATTGCAGAAACCCCCTGACCAGGGTTGTTTTACCTGTTCCCAGGTCGCCATCCAGAAAAATAACCGTACCCGGGGGTGTATTTGTCGCGATTAATGCGGCTAATGTAAGCTGCTCGGTTTCATTTTTAAGAAAAAAATCTAATTTATTCATAACTGGCTTCATTACTGTTCTATTAAATCAGGTATTTATTAATTGACGAATAAAAGGAAATAAGTCACTCGCCAATAAACCCGCCTGTCCCTCTGAAGCTGCCATATCTCCTGCCATACTATGGATACAAACCGCCAGAGAGCTTGCCAACGACAGATCATAGCCCTGACCAATTAAACTCCCTAATACCCCACTTAATACGTCGCCTGAACCCGCCGATGCCATCCCCGGATTACCATAGGGGCATAGTTGAATTAATTCATCGGGTGATAACAATAGCGTTCCCGCTCCTTTTAATACAATGTGCCCTCCATATTGAGCCTGCAACATTTCAGCACTGGTGAATCTTGATTCCTGAATTGCATAGCTATTTTCTTTAAGTAAAGCAGCAGCCTCACCCGCATGGGGTGTTAATACCCAGTCATGGCGCGGCCCGTCTTCTTCATCCAGCAAACGCAGGGCCCCTGCATCAATGACCTTAGGTACTGAACACGCCAGTGCGGAAGACAGTAAGTTCTGTGACCATGTACTTTCGCTCAGGCCTGGGCCAATCACAATAACAGATGCTTTGGAGAGTACCTCAGAAGAAATACGTCCATCGTCACTTGCATGTAGCATTAATTCTGCTCGCCCCGAAAGTAAAACCCCCATGTGCTCTTTATGGCTTACCACTGTCACTAAGCCCGCACCAGATCTGAGCGCAGCCTCAGCCGTCAACCGTATTGCACCGGGCATACCTTTATCGCCCCCTAAAATAAAAACATGCCCCAACTGATGTTTATGAGCACTGGCCTTACGGGCTTTAATCTGTTTTTTCAGGTATTCCCAATCAAGTAACTGAGCCTGTTCATCCTGCCGATTATAAACACCCGATGGCAGTGATAAATTATCAAATAAAAGCTCACCACAACAATCAACACCCATATGCGTAAACATGCCTTTTTTCAAACCAATAAACGTTATGGTTGATGTTGCTCTTATAGCATGCCCTGCAATCACTCCCGTGTCTGGATAAAGCCCGGAAGGAATATCAACTGAAATAACCGGCTTATGGCTATCATTAATCGCCTCAATTATATTGGCCCACTCACCCTCGACCGGTTTTTGCAGGCCTGTACCCAGTAAAGCATCAATGACAATATCACTTTGCTGTAATAAGGTTTCAGAATACCGGCTTAACTGATGACCTAGTGAATGCCAGTCCAGCCATGCGGTTTTTGCATCGCCTTTTAATTTATCTGTTTCAACCAGACTAATAACGTTTACGTTTAAACCTGCCAGCTTAGCAAGTCTTGCAAGCACATAACCATCCCCTGCATTATTACCAGCACCACAAAACACCAGTATTTCTTTTGCTAATGGATAGGTATTCTGTAAATGGTTAAAAGTCGCTTTTCCAGCACGCTTCATCAATTCATAGCCAGAAATTTTAAATTCATTAATGGCTATGCTATCGAGATTTCGTACAGCTTCAGCGCTGTAAAGTTTAATTGGAGCGGGGTTTACCTGAGTGTTTTTCATTTCTTTATAATGCTTAATTCATAATTTAAAATCAACCAAATCAATTACCCTGAATGAAAACAAAGTTAATTACCATCATCTGCCTGATTCACTACCACCTTATCAAAAAGTCAGTTTTTTAAACCTGTGGCAGGAACCTGACTAAACTCACGAAATAAAACGTCCAGCTTATTAGCCAGCTCAAAGCTCTTTTCATTACGCAGCAATTCAATTACACATTCAGCCGTACATAAGCCCCCATCAACCTGATTACGCCTTAAGTTATAACTGGAACGGTACTCAGGTGATAACTGTACTCTGGGTAAGGCCTGCAAATAAGGACTGCGATTATAAATTTTACGTGCTTCCTGCCAGGTACTATCAATTAATAAAAGATTTTTAAATCCAGCAGTAGAGGCTGATATCTCTCTTTCTTCAGAAGGGTAAACAAGTGCAATATCACCGGACTCAATTAACTGCAATAATTTTTTATCTGGCTGAGTCCGTTGCCAGATTATCGTTTGAGTATGGGGAATAGACTGTTGAACCAGTCGACCTGTATTGGTTTTTTTTGAAACTTCTCGAGAATGGGTTAATAAAATAAACTGCATATCAATGTATTATAAAGAGGCTTTCTCAAATAATACATGATATATAAATCAGGCCACAATAATTTGATCACGTCCATCATTTTTTGCTGAATACATAGCAGCATCTGCACGATTAAATAAACTTTCACTATTATCCTGCATATTCAGACAGGCCATTCCAATGCTCACCGTAAGATCTAAAGCATGATCATTTATTTTCATTTCGATACGTCTAACCGACTCTAATATTCGATCAGCAATACAATAAGATTTTTCACAATCGGTATTACCTAATAACACCACAAACTCTTCACCGCCGTAGCGAAACAACATATCTGTTGTTCGAATACTTTTCTGTATAGAACTGGCAACTAATTTCAATGCGTCATCACCTGCTTTATGACCATATGTATCATTTACTTTTTTAAAGAAATCAATATCAATCACTAACATGGTAAAATCCTGACCATAACGTTTAGCCAGGTTTATTTCGCGACCTAGTGATTCATCAAAAGTAGAACGATTTTTTACACCGGTTAACGCATCAGAATGCGCCTGCATGACAGCCTGCTTGAATTGAATCGCATTACGTAGAGGATAAACCAGCATAGATAGCAAATTTTCCAGTAAAACAAGTTCAGACTCTGCAAATTTACGTCCACGGAATAATTCTAATTTACCTAACTCTACATCTTCGATATGCAAATTATACGAGCAACTATGGCCTTTTTGACGAGCATATTTAATCTGAGTATCAGGCTCAGCACAGTTATAAATAAAACCATCAAACAGAAAATAAGAATGGATATGCTCCATAAACTTATTAATGATCCAATCCTGGTCCAGTGACATCTGTAATGACATTGCCAGGTCGAGTCTTGCCTGTTGCTCCAGCTCATGGCTATAGCCTTTTGGCTCTGACTTCTCAATATTCGTAAAAATATTTTTGACCTCTTTCAGTTCTTTGATCATTTCCTGTGTTGAGGTTTGGCTCTGCATATTGATAGTTCCCGTTTAGTCTTAACCATCAACAAAGCGACAACCATGCCAACTCATAAAAAAATATCAATAATACCATTTATATCAATAAGTTAAGGATAAATATATATGGAAATGTATCGTTATTTCAGAGAAATAAAGGGGGAAAACAATAGCATGACAGAAATATGACGGCAATTATTTGCCACAGGAAAGAGATAAATAACACAAAAATCGGTACAGTCACTCCGCTACAGGCAGCAGACAAGCCCCCACTGAACCGGCCAGGCATTTTTGCCCATTAATCCATATCGCATGATCAAATATAGCCTGGCTTAAGTTTGTACCCTGTAATTGACTACCCACTAATTCAGCGTAGGAAAGATCAGCAGCAGATAAATCTGCACCCTGTAAGTTTGCTTTACGCAAATTAGCGCCTTTAAGATTACTATTTTGAAGCTGTGCTGAAATAAGAATTGATTGTGAAAGGTCAGCATAGGACAAATTAGCTCCCTGTAGCAACGCGGCAGATAAATCAGCCATCTGTAACTTTGCACTTTGAAAGTTAACTCGCCTTAAATCATGATTACGTAATGTCTCACCCTGCTTATTACAGGCCGACCAGTTAATACCCGGTTCTGCACTGACATCACAATCTGCCAAACGAATATCACCATTACCCCCACTTATATAAAAACCAATAAGAATAAGTAACAGAAAACCGAACATTCCCATATAAATAATTCGATAATGTGACTTAGCACCGTAGCCCTTCATTACATCATCCCTAATTTGACGATGTAACTGCATTAACTGCTCTTCATCTTCACGTCTATCATCAACATCATTATTTACATCAATATCTGAACTACGCTCATCTTCACGAATACGCGCCAGCATTAAAGCTCGATCACCCTGCACCGTTCCCGACTCTTTCACAACCTCTGGCACTATCGCTGAAAAATGGCTAACGGGCGACCAGTTACTCTTATCCTGACTAACTAAGGTATCAAGCGTAATTCTTCCCAATATTAAATAAGACCCAATAAGTTTATTTGGAAACGGCCCCTGGACACTTTCTCCCTGTTTTATATACCAGCGCCCTTTATTTGACTTAATCATGAAGAATCACATTATATTGTGGATAAATTACTATTGTTATAAACATAGCAATAAATAATCCAGATTGCATATAGAATTTTTATTCCAGGAGAACCTGAATCAAAACTCAGGAAATAAGCCATTGTTTTGCCTGTTCCAGCTCAACATAAGCAAAATGCTTAATCTCAGCTTCAACAAAATGGCTACCGAGCGACTCAGCTAATGTACCTATAAGAGAGTTGGTAACAAAAGCCACACGTTTAATATCAGTATGATGGTTTTTTACAAATTTAAGATGTGAAACCAGGGCTGAAAAAGAGTCCCATCCAGGAAAAGATTCTGTATGAATAATAAGGCCACGCAATTCCCCACATTTTTCAATAAAGGGATCAATCGTTGATGCTGCAGCCTGAAAGTCTTTTACATCCAGTGAACCCGTAGGCTCAATAAGCACTATTGAATTTTCTGTATCCAGCTTAACAATTAACATGCTTATCTCCCAGTTATAAATATAATATTCGCACCCAGAAATCAGGGCTGTAAAACAACCACGCCCCCCATATATGGCTGTAACACATCAGGTACCTGAATACTGCCATCAGCCTGCTGATAGTTTTCCAGCACCGCAACGAGAGTTCGCCCAATTGCCAGACCTGAACCATTTAATGTATGTAATAATTCAGGCTTACCTGTTTCCGGGTTACGCCAACGGGCAGACATACGCCGTGCCTGAAAATCCTGAAAATTACTAATGGATGAAATCTCACGATAAGCTTGTTGACCCGGCAACCAGACTTCAAGATCATATGTTTTTGCTGATGAAAACCCTGTATCACCTGCACATAACGTTAATACACGATAAGGCAGATTCAGTTTTTGCAAAACAGCCTCCGCATGCCCGGTAATTTCTTCCAGAGCCGCCCATGAATCCTCCGGCTTAACCATTTGTACCATTTCAACTTTTTCAAACTGATGCTGACGAATCATACCCCGGGTATCTCTACCATATGAACCAGCTTCAGATCTAAAACAGGGGGTGTGTGCAGTAAACTTAACCGGCATATTCTTTGCCTCAATTATTTCACCGCGAGAAATATTAGTAACAGGCACTTCACCCGTTGGTATTAAGTAATATTCCCCATCACCTTTTAAAGCAAATAAGTCTTCTTCAAATTTAGGTAACTGACCTGTGCCTTTCAAGCTATCGGCATTAACTAAAAATGGCACATAAACTTCTTCATAGCCATGTTCACTCGTATGCAAATCCAGCATAAACTGAATTAAAGCACGATGTAATCGTGCCATATCACCACGCATAACAACAAAACGCGAACCGGTTATTTTTGCTGCTGTTTCAAAATCTAGCCAGTCATTAGGTGCACCAAGCTCTACGTGGTCTTTAGGCTCAAAATCTAATACCGTCGGTTCACCCCATTTTCTAATTTCAATATTATCATCTTCGCTTTTACCTTCTGGAACAGAATCATCAAGTAAGTTTGGCATTCCCATCATCATGTCATGAATTTGAGCCTGTACCTCATCCAACTGTTTTTTTGCCGTATCAAGATCATCACCCAAAGTCGAGACCTCTGCCAATAAGGGAGCAATATCTTCTCCATTGGCTTTTGCTTTACCTATACCTTTTGATTTTGTATTACGCTCATTCTGTAGGTCCTGTGTTTTTACCGACAGATCTTTACGTCTTGTTTCAAGCTCACTGAACTTGTTTACATCCAGTTCGTAACCATGCTTTGTCAGGTTTTTAGCAACGTTTTCTATATCTGTTCTTAGTAGTTTTTGATCTAGCATTTTGAATTTCTATTCTCTAATATTTAGCATATTCCTGTAAAAGCAGAAATACCGTGACTTTATTTTTAGCACTATCTAGTGCGCTTATTTTTTATCGGCCCAATAAAAATTGATCTAACAATAATCAACCTGATCATAACATTTTTTAAATCATCGATTTAGCCCATACAGTTCCAAGCCAGACAGCACTAATACAGACTACAACATTCAATAAAACATTTAACAATGCTCTCTGGATCAACCCCTGCTGTAATAAATCAACCGTATCCCAGGAAAAAGTAGAAAACGTCGTCAATGCACCTAGCACACCAACCACTAATCCCAGCTTAATATCCTGTGACACATTAAATTTTTCAACCAGTAATATAGATAGCAACCCAATTGCCAGGGAACCAATTACATTTACCGCTAGCGTACCATAAGGAAAACTTCGACCAAACCAGCTATAAAGACCTGATGAGATAGAATAACGGAGCACTGCCCCGAGTGCTCCGCCCATAGCGACAAATAGTAATGTTTTCATTTGAGTCTGTATAAACTAAACGGAATAAATTATACCAGCTTCACTGGTATTACTTTATCCGCCACGTTTTTATATACAGGCATTTCATGAAAATTTAAATAACGATAAATCTCATCAGACATGGGTTCAATATCTTTCGTGTATTTTACATACTCTTCCATTGTAGGAATGTGACCAACAATACCCGCAACCGCACTTAATTCGGCTGATGCCAGATAAACATCCGCACCATTACCTAAACGATTAGGAAAGTTACGCGTTGAAGTCGACATAACCACCGCATTATCTGCGACACGTGCCTGGTTACCCATGCATAATGAGCAGCCTGGCATTTCTGTACGTGCCCCGGCTTTACCAAATATACTGTAAACACCTTCCTCTATTAACTCACGTTCATCCATTTTAGTCGGTGGTGCTATCCACATACGAGTAGGAATATTACTTACACTTTCCAGTACTTTACTTGCTGCACGATAATGGCCAATATTTGTCATACATGAACCAATAAAGACCTCATCTATTTTATTGCCTGCAACATCCGATAATGTTTTTACATCATCTGGATCATTTGGACAGGCAAGAATCGGTTCTTTAATTTCATTTAAATCAATTTCAATAATCTCTGCATATTCAGCATCTGCATCTGGCTCTATTAACTGCGGATCAGCTAACCAGGCTTCCATCGCATCTATGCGTCGTTGTAATGTACGCTGATCTTCATAGCCATTAGAGATCATCCACTTTAATAAAGTCACATTTGAATTTAAATATTCTATGATGGGTTCTTTATTTAAACGCACAGTACAGCCATTCGCTGAACGCTCTGCTGATGCATCAGATAACTCAAATGCCTGTTCTACTTTTAAATCAGGCAAGCCTTCAATCTCTAATACACGGCCATTAAAAACATTCTTTTTACCTTTTTTCTCAACCGTTAATAAACCTTTCTGAATAGCCACATACGGAATAGCATTAACTAAATCACGAAGTGTTACACCTGGCTGCATTTCACCTTTAAAACGGACTAAAACAGACTCAGGCATATCTAATGGCATAACACCCAACGCAGCACCAAACGCAACTAAACCCGAACCCGCAGGAAAACTAATACCCATTGGAAAACGCGTATGTGAATCACCACCCGTGCCTACCGTGTCAGGTAAAATCATACGATTTAACCATGAGTGGATAATGCCATCTCCCGGACGTAAAGCAACACCAGAGCGTGATTGCATAAAATCAGGTAGATCATGCTGTAAATTAATATCAACGGGTTTGGGGTACGCCGCAGTATGACAGAAAGACTGCATCACCAGATCAGCAGAGAAACCTAAACAGGCCAGTTCTTTTAATTCATCACGTGTCATTGCACCGGTGGTATCCTGTGAACCCACTGTTGCCATTTTAGGTTCACAATAAGTACCCGGACGAATGCCTTCCACACCACAGGCTCGACCGACAATTTTCTGTGCCTGGGTAAAGCCTTTACCCGTATCTTCTGGATCAACTGGTTTTAAAAATATATCAGTTGTTCCAAGACCTAAATGTTCACGTGCCCGGGTTGTTAAACCACGACCTATAATTAATGGGATACGACCATTAGCACGCACTTCATCTGCCATGGTTGATGGACGTAAATCAAATTTACAAATTTCAGTACCATCATCTTTTTCAATTACACCATCGTAAGGACGAATTGTAATTACATCACCCGTTAGCATTTTTTCAACATCGCATTCAATAGGTAAGGCACCTGAATCCTCAGCCGTGTTAAAAAAGATAGGCGCGATCTTTCCACCCAGCACAACACCACCTTCACGTTTATTAGGTACAAATGGAATATCTTCACCCATATGCCACAACACTGAATTAATTGCTGATTTACGTGAAGACCCGGTACCCACGACATCACCCACATAAGCAATCGGATGCCCTTTCTTTTTCAACTCTTCAATTACTTCTAAAGGCCCTTTTCCATCTACTTCACCCATCTTTGTAACCAGCATAGACTTTGCATGCAGTGGAATATCAGGACGACTCCATGCTTCAGTAGCAGGTGACAAGTCATCCGTATTCGTTTCACCTGGCACCTTGTAAACCGTAACAATGATTTCTTCTGGCATTTCAGTTTTAGTTTTGAACCATTCGGCTGCGGCCCATGACTCTAAAACCTGTTGTGCAAATGCATTGCCTTTCGCTTTTTCAGTTATGTCATAAAATGCATCATAAATTAATAACGTATGTGACAAGGCGGTAACCGCAGCAGCAGCGGTTACATCATCATCCAGACAGGCAATCAAAGGCTGTATGTTATACCCACCCAACATGGTGCCTAATAGCTCAACCGCTGTCACACGGGAAATCAATTTACAGGCTGTCTCACCTTTAGCTACTGATGCTAAAAATGCAGCTTTTACATAGGCTGCCTGATCCACCCCAGGTGGTACACGATGCACCAGTAAATCCATTAACTCCTGTGGATTTTCATCCCCAGGATTTTTAATTACTTCTATTAAATCAGCAACTTGTTGAGCATCAAGAACTAATGGTGGCAGGTTTTCTGTAGCACGTTCTTCAACATGTTTACGATAGACTTCGAGCACGGTTGATTCCTTATAAATCAGGTTTTATTATTTGCTATATAGTATACATCTTGCTGGATGCAATTACCTGCACGATATCTATAAGGCAAATATAACGGAGACATAAAGTACCTTAGCGTATATAAATATCGACTAATAAACTTACATATTGTGTGCTATAATTCGCACCCCGAAAAAACCTCCGCGCAAGGTGTACGTTAGTTGACATGAATTTTTTAACACTCTTCCCTTTTTTATCCTGGTTTAAATTAATTAACAAAGACAGTATAAAAGCTGACATGTTAGCGGGTATTACAGGTGCTGTTATTGTATTGCCTCAGGGAGTAGCCTTTGCAACTATTGCAGGACTTCCGCCTGAGTACGGCCTGTACACCGCAATGGTAACCCCTGTTATTGCGGCCCTGTTTGGCTCATCACACCATCTGGTTTCTGGCCCTACAACAGCAATTTCCATTGTTATATTCTCTGCTGTTAGCCACCATGCAGACCCGGGAACACCAGAATTTATTTCTATTGCTTTAACACTTACATTTCTTGCTGGCGTATATCAACTGGCATTTGGTCTGGCACGGTTAGGCGCTCTGGTCAATTTTGTATCACACACTGTAGTCATCGGCTTCACAGCAGGTGCGGCTATTCTCATTGCAACCAGTCAGATGAAACATATTCTGGGAATTTCTGTACCTAAAGGTGAATCTTTTCTCCACACCTGGTTAGATATTTTTAATGGCATTGGTAGCAGTAATTTATATTTACTGCTAATTGCGATGGCCACCTTATTCACTGCATTACTTATTAAGAAAAAATTTCCCAAAATACCCAATCTATTAATTGGTATGGTAGTCGGTAGCCTGATTGCATACGGCTTAAAAGACACTGTTGAAGGCATTACCCTGATAGGAAAAATACCAGGGCAGCTACCCCCTCCATCAATGCCTGATTTTTCTTTCGAAACACTGACCGCTTTAGCACCAGAAGCATTTGCCGTTGCCCTGCTGGGCCTGATTGAAGCGGTTTCAATTAGCCGAGCGGTTGCCACAAAATCATACCAACGCATTAATTCAAATCAGGAATTTATTGGCCAGGGCATGTCTAATGTTGTTGGTAGTTTTTTCTCAAGTTATGCAGGGTCCGGGTCATTTACCCGATCAGGTATTAATTATGAGGCAGGCGCAAAAACACCTATGTCAGCTATTTTTGCTGCTGTTTTTCTGCTCGTTATCGTATTATTAATTGCACCTTTAACAGCCTATCTGCCTGTAGCCGCGATGGGTGGCGTGATTTTACTGGTTGCATACAATCTTATCGATTTTCATCATATCGAAATGATTCTTAAAAACAGTAAGTCTGAAGCATCTATTTTAATTGTGACTTTTTTAAGTACGCTGTTCCTTGAGCTGGAATTCGCTATTTATATGGGTGTTTTACTCTCACTGGTTTTCTTTTTAAAACAGACATCAAAACCTGAAATTCCTACACTTTCAATTAATGTAGATGAAAAAACTAATCGTCGCTGTTTTTTAAATATCCAGAAGAAACCACTCAAACAGTGCCCTCAATTAAAAATAATACGCATTGATCGCTCAGTTTATTTTGGTTCTATCAATTATATACAGGATCGTATTTCACATATTGCGGAAAACGAGCACATCTACAACATAATGATTGATGCATCTCGAATAAACTTTATTGATCTGGCAGGTGCAGAAGCATTAGTTTCTGAAAATGCTATTTTAAAGAAGCACGGCGGTGGCTTATACTTTGTTGGACTTAAATCATCGGTCTATGAAGCTGTCGCAAAATCACTCTTTGTTAAAAAAATTGGTACTGACCATTTTTATGATTCAAAAAGCACAGCTATTAACAACATTTATAAAAAATTGAATCGTGACGTCTGCTCAAGCTGTCAATCACTGATATTTAAAGAATGTAATGCCTGACATTATTTCGTTCTGAAAATTAGGAAATATTTTCAGAACGAAACAACAAATAAATCTATTTCTTGCTCAGATAATCATCAACGGCTGCGCTAATAGCATCCTCAGCCAGTACCGAGCAATGCACCTTAACCGGTGGCAA
>JADGFA010000042.1 GCA_016744065.1 Gammaproteobacteria bacterium | reverse complement strand
ATTCAAATGTGAATAGTATTTAGTCATGTTATACCTCTATTATCCAGATAATTTATGACGCCTAGGATATAGTGGTGCACTTGATTTTTGAATATGGGGGTAGTTGTGCAATAGAACTTTTCTTGCTTGATATCGATAGGTTATTAAAGATTAATAAAGATGATATTAGAATAATTATTAGTACTGGTAGTATGAATATTTCCGTATATTTAAGTTTTTTCATCTTTTAGCTCTAACATGAAATAGACAGAAGCGAGGTAAAACTGGATATATAGACTTCTGTATACCACTTTTTAGTTATTATTGATTTATTCATCATACACGTCTATCCCGATTGATGTTAATTATGAGATATGGATGCTAGATTATGAATGATTCTATTGCCCGTTTATAGGACAAATATATCGAGATAACAAGGACTTACCTTATAACAAACAGCTCTGCCCGCTGGTATGTTATGCATACTGAAAAGTATATCGAAGCGAATAAAGGCGTTCGATTAACTCGTCATAATACGGATGATATTAACCATTATCTCCATGGGATAGACAGAAAGGAATACTTAAAAGACTGACAATATCGACAGATTGATATAGGTGTTCCTAAATATTTAGGTGGGTGTCTTATTTAGTCTGTTAGGTTTTTATATGTACTAATAACTTTCAATTTCCCTATGTTTTGCACCTTCGAGCAGTATAGGGTTTTGTTCTAAGTATTTTCTTGCCCATGGTTGTAAATTATATGGGATACCTTCTATTGGATCAAAAACATCACTGCTTCTATAAACGATTTCTTTTGCAGATAGGCCTCCAATTACACCGTCTTCCATTTCCAGATGCAGTGTATTTTCACCTGACATAAACTCAGAAAGATAACCTTTTTCTAATGATGTTAGTTCATGTAGCTTGCTTTGATATTTTTTAGTGACATGATGTTTTATATATTTTGATTTTAAATAATTTTTAATTTCCCATAACAAGAGTGCCGCTAAATATGAATATGTTAAAATAAAAGCCCAACCAATAAAGCCTTTATTAGTCTCGCGAAATTCAAATATACCAAGCTTTAAAACTACAGGTTCTGGTAAAAATATAATTAATGACATAGCAATTGCTACACCAAGCGATGAAGCTGGAGCGGTTTTGTTGAAAGCTGATATAAGTTTTAAAAATTGTTCCATAATTCTTTAAACCTAACGTTTGAGTTAACCGGTCTTTTTATACAGAGTGCAGAGAAGCGAAACGGCGTATAAAAAGGGGATCTTCCCCTGAAAAAGTGGACGATAAATTATTCATACTTTATTTAACTCATACTCTACTGGACTTAGATAATTTAAGCTAGAGTACAGTCTAATTCTGCTGTAAAAACGTTGTATATACCCTGCAACTTTATTCCTCATATCCTTTTCACTTATAAATTTTGTATTTTTAAAAATTTTTAAATAGACACCCATTCTAATATTTGACAACTACTTAGGTGGGCGTCTTATTTATTTCCTATAATAAAAAACCAGATTGTATATAACTCATTGTTTTTACAGGCTTCTTAACATGGATGTCCTATTTAGCAGTTTTGTTAGAAGCTTGTTTATAAACCGGTAAATAACGCAAATACAAACAGAAGAAAGATAAAGGCTATTAATACTAAAATATATTTATTGTACTTTAGGTAATAATAAAACCAAGGCTTATTATTGTTGTTTTCAATAGCTATTATGTATTCTTTTGTTTGTTTTATTTGTCCTGATGGCATTAAAGAGCTGTCGTAATCTTTATCTAATCTTTTCAGACCTGGTAGTACTTTATTAAAATAGAGATAATTACCTAGCACTATATAGGTTACCGTTAATATGAAAATCAGAATAAAACATTTTTCCATTTCTTATTACTTCTAAATTTTAATCAGACATATATGGACGTTCCATTAATGTCCAATTTAGTTTTTTTTACCTGTTAGGTTTTTATTGTAAATAATGTTTGCAATAATTCCACCAACTATTGATATAACTAAAAAAGCTACGAAAAATATCATGAAATTTCTTGTCATTTCATCTTCACCAGTAGGGGTGTAATATGGCTCAATCAAAAAACCTATTAAATAAGTAATAGCATAAGCGCATGTACCACCTACTGCCAGACCTAATAGAATATAAGCTAGGCGTTTCATTTATTGAACCTGCCAGAATATTATTTGTTTTGATTTTTTAAGGTCATACCAAAATGGAGAGGCAACAACACTTAATTGGATACGTACCCATGTTTTCCAGTCTGTTATTCTTGAGCCATTCCATAAATCAATATTGTCACCACTTCGGTTTTGAAATGACTCTTTTTTACCATTAATTTCTCTCGGCCAATAGTCTTTAAAGAATATTATGCCAGTTTTACCAGATATTAATTGTTTGTAATTCTTGGGATCAAGTATTTTAGCTTCCTGTATACCATGAATACGATTTTTCATTAAGCCATTAGCAAGTTGTTCGGCTCTTAAAATATGGCCTTCCTTTTTATTATGGTGCCAACAGTGTTCAACTCCAGGAATTTTTGATGTATCAATTCCGCATTGACGTAATGCAACGCCTACTCGAATAGCGCATTGATTCCCAAAATTAGATTTACCATTATTTGAGCAAGGATCATTAGAGCCTGTTATTGTTGGATGGTTTTTCCATAGTTTTTCAAATTTGATCACTTTGTGCATCCTTTCTTAAGCCTAACATAAAATAAACAGAAGCAAGATAAAACCAAATACATAGACTCCTGCATATCACTTTTTAGTTATTATTGATTTATTCATCATACACCTCTATCCCGATTGATGTTAATTATGAGATATGAATGCTAGATTGCGAATAATTCTATTGCCCATCTCTGGGATAAATATATTTAGATAACAAAGCCTTATCATATAAAAAGCTACTCTGCCCGCTAGTATCTTATGCGTACTGAAGAGTATACCAAAGCAATAAAGGCGTTCGCTTTATACTCTTTAACGACAGGCAATCACCGGTTGATATAGGTACCCCTAAAAACCCCATAAGCACAAATCATTTTACTTTCATACAGTCTATCGTATCAATCTAACACATGTGAAACCAGCCCATCTGCCAGTTTGGGTTCAAACCAGGTGGACTTTGGTGGCATTACTTCATTGGCATCCGCCACTAACATCAGGTCGTCCATACTGGTTGCATACATGGAAAATGCGACTGCCATTTCACCACTGTCAACGCGTTTTTCCAGCCCCTGCAAACCTCGAATACCACCGACAAAATCAATTCTTGAATCGGTACGCGGATCAATTATATTTAAAACAGGATCAAGTAGATTATTCGCCAGTAAACTCACATCCAGCCTGGCAACCGGATCATCGGACACCAGCTCTGGGTTGATATTCAACCGGTACCATTCACCATCTATATACATACCAAATTCATTTGGTTTTTCTGGCTTTACCGACGCTGATTCTTTTTTACAGCTAAAATTTTCTTTTACTTTACTAATAAACTTATCTTTAGACAGGCCATTCAAATCAGTTACTACACGATTGTAATCAAATATTTTCATTTGTTTGTGAGGAAAAATAACCGATAAAAAATAATGACTCATATCATCAGCGGTACCACCTGCTGTTTTAGCCACTCTCGATGCGGATGCCGAACGGTGATGACCATCAGCAATATAAATACCTTCCATTGCATCAAAACCGACAGATAATTTATCTGTTATTTCCTGATCCTCTACTACCCAAAATATATGGCCAATGCCATCATCTGCAATCAGGTCATAAAGCGGCTCACCTTCGGCCACCTGGTTTAACAGACTATCAATTTCATCATCCGATTTATATGCCAGTAATACCGGGCCGGTTTGTGCATTCAGGGCTTCAATTTGTGCAACACGGTCATTCTCTTTTGCTGGCCGGGTAAATTCATGCTTACGAATCCTGTTAGTGTCATAGTGCTTCACTGATGCAGCCGCTACCAGACCTGTTTGTACGATATCGCCCATCTTCAGGCGATATACATAATATCTGGGCTGGTCTTCCCGAATTAAAATGCCATCATTAATCAATTTCTGCAAATTCTCCGCTGCTCTGGCATACACAGCTGGATTATATGGGTCGGTACCCTCTGGAAGGTCAATTTCCGCTTTGGAAATATGCAAAAAGCTCATTGGCTTACCCAGCACACGCTCACGCGCCTCTGCACTATTTAATACATCATATGGTGGAGCAACAACATCTTCCACACGCTCAGGAACAGGGCGTAAGCCCGCAAAAGGACGAATTAAAGGCATATCATTCTCATTAAGTTAGATTATTAATTGTAATTATTATACATGCCTGCTTATCCCCTGCAGGGGATATTTATAAACGCTTGCTTCTCATCAACTAATAAGACGTTATAAAAAAACCACAGTAAAATCTTACTCATACAAGGACAGATTTTATGTTATTTTACATCTCTATTTTAATAATCGACCACCTGACTATGAAAAATTTTTTATTACAAATTACAAATACGCCTGAAAACAATAGCTTTGAAAACACCATAAATACAATTGACGCAAACTATAATTTCACACCCAGTGAATTTAAAAATGGCAGCCTGCTCAATACGGCAGATCAGAACAATGGCTCCTGCAAAATATTTGCCTTTGCCCAATTACACAATTTAACGGAACACCAAACCCTGCACTGCTTTGGTGATTATTATCGAGTTGATGTGCTAAAAAATCCTGACAACACAGACCACCAGAATATCCGAAATTTTATCGCCTCGGGCTGGGCAGGCATTTCTTTTAACGCTAACCCGCTCACAGCTAAATAACGCAACCACCAATTAGTTGCGCATACAACTAATTGGTGGTTTAATACCTCTATGTTTGAAAAATGCATTTATTTTAATACCAATGCCCTTGCACGGCGCATAAATAAAATATGGGACGACGCCTTTAAGCCACTTGGCCTGTCCCCGGCCCATGCATATGTGCTGCGTATTGCTCTGGATCAACCCGGTGTATCGATGAAACAAATGGCAGCAGAGCTTGAATTAGCCCCTTCCACTGTCACCCGGTTTGTGAATAGTCTTATCAGCAGTGGTTTTTTAGAGCGTGTTTCTGATAACAATGATAAAAGAGGCATGCATATTTTTCCTACGCAAAAATCAAAAAAAATTCATAAAAAACTGGAGGCAACTGGGCAGCAACTCTATACCGATATGAATGAAATCATCGGTAAAAAACCATTTTCTCAGTTAGTAACTGATATGAAAAAAACCCGCAAACGTTTATAAGTCACAATATAGAGAATTAACACCACACCTATATATTTGTATGTACACACAATAAATGGAAAAAAACGCAATGAACCTTTCGACTGAAATAACCTGGCTATGTGTCGTCACCCTGTTTACCTCAATAATGTGGATTCCTTACATTATTAATCGCATGGCTGAAATGGGAATATGGTCAGCACTTTACAATCCCCAACCAGACATACGACCCAAAGCACAATGGGCTGAACGCATGATGCGCGCGCATGAAAATGCAGTTGAAAACCTGGTTGTTTTTGCACCGCTGGTTATTCTCATTGAGATCATCCAGTTAAATTCCGCGAGTACAGCCTTTGCTGTTATATTATATTTTGGCGCCAGGGTTGTTCACTTTTTTGCTTTTACCTTTGCTATTCCATTAGTTAGAGTTCCAGCATTTTTAACTGGTTTTTCAGCTCAGGTAATATTGGGTTTAACTATTCTCAACATAATTCAGGTGACATCATGATCAAACTATATGGCCTTGATATTTCGGGTAACACTTACAAAATAAAACTACTCATGAGTTTACTGGATGTTAACTACCAGTTTATTGCTCTGGATATAAGCAATAAACAACATAAAAGTGATAGTTTTCTACAGCTAAATCCAAGAGGGGAATTTCCCGTACTTATAGATGACGCTTTCGTCATCTGGGATTCACAGGCAATACTGATATATATCGCCCGAAAATATGGTGCACAACTTAAGGACAACCACTGGTACCCCGATGATATCGAAAAAATGACGCTTATCACACAATGGTTAACCGTAGCCAATGATGAAATATTTCATACGCTTGCCAGGGCACGCTCTATAATTAAATTTGGTCATCCAGGAAATCTGGATTTAGCACAGGAACAGGGCAAGGCAACATTAAAATGGGTGGAGCAACACCTGAGTAACAAACAATGGTTAGCCACAGATAAACCCAGTATAGCCGATATAGCCTGTTATCCTTATATCGCTCTTTGTGAAGAAGCAGGTATACCGCTTAAACACTATGATGCAATTCAAAACTGGTTTAAACGCCTGCAACAGCTCAAGGGGTATACTTCGATGCCTGGCATATAAAAGATCTGCCGCAATTAAATCATCTCACATAGATAAAATATCCAATAGCCGCTAAAATCAGCAAGACTTCTAAATACGACTATAAAGGGATTACTATGAAATTAAGCAACGTTGCATTCATACCTGTTGTTCTAATTATTTTAAGTAGCTGCTCAACATTGTCTGTTGATTATGACTTTGATCAAAAAATTAATTTTAATCAATATAAAAAATTTGACTGGTTACCTTTTCCAGAAGATATGCAGGCAAACCAGCTAAATCGTGCTCGGTTTGTTACTGCTGTAGAAGAAAACCTGACTATAAAAGGTTTCACTCAAAACAGCTCTAAGCCCGATTTTGTAATTGCCACACACTTTGGCAAGGAAAACAAAGTAGATATTACTAACTGGGGTTATTCATATTCACCTAATAGTTATTATAATGGATACGGTTATCGCCATCCGGGTAGTTATGGGTATGCTGGTTCTTATGCCAACACCGGAGGTGTGAGTGTGTACGAATATGAACAGGGCACTTTAATTTTAGACTTAATTAATGCTAAAACTAAAAAACTGATCTGGCGTGCTACAGCTAAAGCCATTATTAGCCCCGCGGCAACACCTGAAAAACAGACCGAAAAAATCAAAAACGCAGTTAATGAAATTTTAGAAAACTTTCCACCTGAAACAAAAGAGGTAAATAACCAGCCAGCTTCATCCGCTCGAACATATTAAATACAAAAAAATAGCCGGGGACAATCATGTCTACCCGGCCTTATTACCTGCACCATTGAACACTCTCAAAAGGCATGTCTTGTTCCAAAGCTGAAGCGATAATCTTCATCAGTAAAACCATAACCAATATCAGCTCGTAAATCTATTTTTACCAGGGATCTTATTTTCCACCTTAAACCAGCACCTGAACCTATGTTTAGCCCCTGATGAAAAACGTCCCCAAGTGCATCATAAGTATTCCCCGCATCAATAAAAACCACATATCGAAAAACAGGATAATCAGTTTCTGGAAACATGTACTCAATATTTGTTAAGAACATGGTATTACCTGTAAATCTGTTATTTTCATAACCACGCAAATCATCACTGCTACCCAGACTAAAAGCATCCTCGCCTAACACCTGCTCATTTGAATGGCCGAATTGCATTTGTACATTTAAATTTGATGCCGGATATTTAGCCATTCGATAATAGCTTTTGTAATAAAACTGGTGTTTGGTGAATGACGCTTCGCTACCCAACGCTTCATTTGAAAAATCCAGCTTATAACCATATGATTTACCTCCACGGTTATATTCAAAATTATTTACATCTTTATAAGCAAGCTCAGAGCCCAGGACAATTGCATTGACATGCTCTGAATCACTATTCAGTACAAGGTTTTGGTTGAAACGTTTTTGATATAGAAAGCTTGCACTGGCAAACAAGCCTCTGCTCCGACCTTTATCATTGAGCCACTTTGAAATTGTTATTTGATAACTCTCATCCTGCCGATTAATGATGCTTCCATCTTCATCATCAACATCATTTTTTGACTCTAGCAAAAAGCCAAAATCATAGGCGCTGTGATTAAAATCAGGATAAAAATACCGAAATGAAAAACGGCTTTTATTTACACCGTTAGTAGATCCACGGTCTTCTGCCAAAATTCGTGTTTCATGATTTAAGCCAAAAATATTATCCCACTTAAGCTGTATTCCAAAATGGATCTCATCATCATCTAATTTAAGTTTTGGAATAATTAATAAATAGTATTTTTCTTCTACAATAAAAATAATATCAATACGAGAACCACTCCCACTATTGTTACTCTTATCATTTTCCTCAATATAATAATGCACTGACTTAAACAGGCCAAGGTCCATTATAGCCTGCCGTGATTCTTCTATTAAGGCGACATTTAATTCATCACCCGAACTTATGTATATTTCTCTATTAAGCACAGAAGCCTGGGTAACTTCATTTCCCTGATATTTAATTTCATTTATAAGCGACACAGCTTCTACAGTGAAACTGTATAAAAACAAAATCAGCCATAATATTTTTTTTGCTTTCTCCATAACCTTTTAGATAGTATATCTTCACCCTGATGCAACACCAAACCGGTCAGTATCAATGCCGTTCCCACATATATACTAAAACTAATCACTTCATCATTTACAACATGCCCTATCAATAAAGCTAAAACAGGTGTAATTAAAGTAATTAGCGCCACACTGGATGCCGGTAAGTGCTTTAAAAGATAATAATAGCTAACGAATCCAATAACAGATCCTACCACTCCTAAATAAACAATAGACCATATTGCCTTCAACGGAATTTCATCTGGTAAAGGTGGTGCAAATATCAGATATACGGTAATAAACAAGGGCATAGAAAACAGTAAACCACCGGCAACCAGAGACAATGCCGGAATATCTGACTTCATACTTTTTATCCAGACGGCACTTATCGAATGAAGCAATACCGCCGATAAAACCGCCAGCACACCAACAATGTAATTTGCATTCGTTGCTGGAGCCTGATAAAAAACTATACATAAGCCTGCTAGCCCTGCTATTGAGCCTGATATTTTTAACAGGCTAAAGCTTTTCTCATGAATAAATCGCCATGCAAGATAACCCGTTACAATAGGAGACAAACCAAAAATCACCGATATAAGACCCGATGATATATATTGTGCACCCCAGTAAACAGGCATCATACCGCCAAAAATAGCAATAGCAGATGCAAAGTATACTTTACGGGCAGGTCCATTCATGGCTAATTTTTTATACTTCAAGAAAACAAGAAAACAGGCCAAAGCTGTTCCTATGCCCATTCGCATAACAATGCCAAACAAGTAACTAACACCTTCACCACTCCATTTAATTGTAATGGGTGTAGTTGACCATATAATAATCACTGCAAAAAAAGTAAGCGCAATTATTAACTTATGATATTTAGCCTGTTGCATACCTGTTGATTCCATTTCATTGCTCTCTTAACTTTTAATTAACCCCTTAAACGAAAAAAGCCACAGACTTTTTCGTCTGTGGCTTTTAGAATTCTTTAAATTTATATTAAAATTATAAAATCAATACACAGACAATAAGTTTACGCCACACCAGATGTGGGTAAATCGCTGATATCTCTATACGTCGTTTATACATAATCATGTCGATAGACTGTGTTAATTTTTTCAACCTGTCAAGTAATTATTTTCAGAATAATCACAATTAAAACAAAGCATTCTAATAATTTACCGTCACTGTCTGTGAACTAGCGAACAAAGAGTATGTTCATGTTCTATCTCGTTTTACCCCTGAAGTAAGTAATGCTACTATTGAACACCCCATAATATCCGGCCCAGGTAATGGAAAAGCTAAAAAATCCTGAATTAATTCAATCAATTATCCGCCTCTGCATAGGCATACTAACCTATTTATATATTTCAGCCGGTATAGATAGTGAGTATTTTATGGCTTCTCATAAAACGCTGAATTATTTCACTACCATCTTTTTCTGCTTTAGCTTCATTAATATATTGAGTATTTTTCGGGTACCCGGTAATACTCCGCGTCGTTATTTAGCTCTGACTTTCGATATTGCCAGCACCACTTTTTCTTCATTTTTAACCGGTGGCATTAACAGTGTTTACGTACTGGTCTATTTATGGATATACATTGGTTATGGCACACGCTATGGCTTAAAGTTTTTAAGCATTGCTGTAGCATTAACACTCATCGGTTACAATCTTCTTTTATTGTCAGAAGATGCATGGCATTTATTAACACTTGAAGCCATTGCTTTTTTGTTTTTAATTATTGCCTTACCTGCCTATCTATATTCTATGCAAAAACGCCTGATGCTCATTGCCGATAAAGCAGATTCAAATAGCATTGCAAAATCTGAATTTTTATCCACTATGACACATCAGATTCGCACACCTATCGGTGGCATTGTGGGTATGATTGACCTGCTTAATAAAACAGACCTTAATGTACAACAAAAGCAATACCTACAGTCTTTAAGCCAGTCAAGCCATTCATTACAGGAAATCATTGAAGATATTGTAGATTTTTCACGTATAGAAAAAGGCAATATATCGATTAGCCAGGCAAGTTCAAACCCAGGGGTATTAATTGACAGTCTGGTACATAGTCTGGCAGCACTGGGTTATGAAAAAGAGCTAGAACTAACCTGTTACATTGACCAGTCTTTTCCCGATAATGTTTATATTGATGCACAGCGATTTAGACAATTACTATCAAATTTAATTCGTTACGCCATTGAACATAGCACCTCAAAAGGTATTTATATCCATGCATATGCAGGTCAGACCAGCTCTAGCGAACACCTCAACACTAATATAGAAATTAAATTTCAACAAAACACTGAAATTGATCACCTGCAATCAAACAATATCCCAGAGACTAACGAGGCACTTCCTTTACGCATTGGCTATCAACTAACACGTTTAATGAATGGCTTATTTGAAATTCAGTATAATGACAAGCAGGACATTAGCTTTAATTTACATTTTAACTGGAAAAAACTCAGCAGTAAGTCCACTAAAGAAAACTTTTTACCCAGCAATAAACGTGCTCTTATTTATGATGCCGATAAAATAAACCTTAATGTCCTGGAAAAATACTGTCAACAACTCGGCCTGGAAGTTTATGCAACTTCAGGGCACGACAACTTAATCGCGCATATTATCTGGAGCCAGGAAAAAAACAGGCTTTTTGACATTATTATTCTGGGCGAAGATCGTAAACATAAATACAACCATGATTTAGTTGCCCGTATTCGCAATGAAGCAAAATGTAACACGCCTATATTATACGCAAGCTATATGCACAGTATTGAGCAAATTGAACCCGAAAGCCTGGAAGGTATTCAGGCAACTATTATAAAACCTATATCTCTTGGCATTCTAAAACGCGCCATAACCAGTTTATTTAATCCCGATCCTGTCAATCCTGAATCCACTTCAAACAAACAAATCTCACTGAATATTCTGGTTGCAGAAGATAATGAAATAAATGCCAGTGTCGTTTATAGCCATCTAACCGATCTGGGACATAATGTCGATATTGCCACCGATGGCACTACTGCACTTTATGCTATGCACAAACACCATTACCATTTAGTCTTAATGGACATTAATATGCCAAATATGAGCGGCATAGAAGCGACCAAACAATGGCGACGCCTGGAAAATCACAACAGCCATTTACCTATTGTTGCTTTAACCGCAAAAGCAACATCTGAAGACCGTGACTGCTGCCTGGAGGCTGGTATGGACGATTTTCTCAGTAAACCGGTTAATGAGTCACAGTTGAAAGGCGTCCTGACCAAATACACTGAGCTAAACCCAGGCACCCCTAACCCCTCTGTGGAGATAAAAACCCCTTAAAAAATCAGTACATCTTCACCATGATTTTGTGGCATTATTCACCCTCAGACAAACCTGTAAATTGTCTGGTATAACTTTAAGGCATTGTTTAAAAATAAACTCTGCCTCTGGCCTTACCCTCTTTATTCAAAATCAGCACCTGTTTTTAGCACATGCAACACATTGTGGTAAAACATAGCACTGAACATGAACAAAAGGCAAAGCCCGATAGAATAAGACCTGAAACTATTTTTAAGGGTTCTTACTATCTGATAACACCCTAATTAGCCCCTACAGAATACCCAGGATTAAGTTTATGAGCATCACATCGTTTCAACCTCCAGTACGCACATTAATGGGGCCCGGCCCCTCAGATGTACACCCTCGCATTTTAAGCGCCATGGCACGCCCGACTATTGGCCATCTGGACCCATTATTTGTCGGCATGATGGATGAGGTTAAGGGCTTGCTTCAATACGCCTTCCAGACTAAAAATGAGCTTACCATTCCTGTTTCAGCACCTGGCTCTGCCGGCATGGAAACCTGCTTTATGAATCTGGTTGAAGCAGGAGACAAGGTTATCATTTGCCAGAATGGCGTATTCGGTGGCCGCATGAAAGAAAATGTAGAGCGCCTGGGTGCCACAGCCATTATGGTTGAAGACGAATGGGGCAAAGCGGTTAACTGCAACAAAGTTGAAGATGCATTAAAAGCGAATCCAGACACAAAAGTCCTGGCTTTTGTACATGCAGAAACATCAACTGGCGCAGTATCCGATGCAAAAACACTGTGTGAATTAGCCAGAAAATACGACTGCTTAACGATTGTTGATGCGGTTACCTCATTAGGTGGGTCAGAATTACGTGTTGATGACTGGGGTATAGATGCCATCTATTCAGGTACCCAGAAATGCCTTTCCTGTACGCCGGGAATTTCACCGGTAAGCTTCAGCCAGAAAGCAACTGAAGTTATCACCTCACGTAAAACAAAAGTAAATAGCTGGTTCCTCGATATGAACCTGGTAATGGGTTACTGGGGTGCCAACACCAAACGTGCTTACCATCATACTGCGCCTGTTAATGCACTTTATGCATTACACGAATCACTCGTTATGCTACAGGATGAAGGGCTGGAAAACGCCTGGGCACGTCATGCAAAAAATCATCAGGCATTACGTGCCGGCCTTGAAGCAATGGGTTTAGATTTTATTGTTAATGAGGCTGATCGCCTGCCACAGTTAAACTCAGTGACCATTCCCAATGGCGTAGATGATGCAGCCGCCCGTGCCCAGTTATTAAATGAATTTAATTTAGAAATTGGTGCAGGCCTGGGCGCACTTGCAGGTAAAGTATGGCGCATCGGGCTAATGGGGCACAGTAGCCGTGCAGAAAATATTATTCTGTGTTTAAGCGCACTAGAAGCGGTGCTTGGAAATGCCGTTAAACAGGGCGTTGCCATTGCAGCAGCACAAAAGATACTTGCTTCGTAGTATCGAAACACTGCAATTTTCAATAGACGTGTATTAACAATCTAATGTTAAGTGGCCGCCATTATCTGGCGGCCCAAATCAGATAGAATATAAATTTTCTATATTAACCAGAAAAATCATACTTTCTTTTACGAACGCTCCAATATTTCCCCACCCCGCTCATTATAGAAAATCACCTTTATTCCTTGTTAAAGTATTTTACTGCTTACTAGCACTTCTTTACTGTTTTTAATTATTTTATTTTGTTCTTCTTTACCCGATAACTTCTGTTTAGTTTTAGCAAAATCATAACGACAGTCACCACATGAGCTTATAGCCTGAAGATATTTTTATGCCTGGCATTCACAGTTATCGCCTGCTACTAACACCCGAATCACTCCATTAATATATCACTATAATTAAATATTTCTTTCAATCATGTCTTTTATTTTATGTGCTTTTTCAAAGTGATCTAACTGGTGCTTTTTAATCCACCAGGTGGCAACCTCCATCAACAGCTCTGGTCGATCATTTTTATTAGCAAAGAAAGCATAAAAAGAAACACCTACGGCATCACCTTTAGACTCAATTTTCTTATTACACATTTTTATTATTTCTGTTCTTAACGCTTGTCTCATAATTTTCACAGTATTTACATTACATGCTCATTTTTTACTGTACATTTAATTCAGTAATGACGAGGGGGAAATTATTATTTTCATTCGCTTATATACAGTGAATCATTTTTTCACCCATACCAAACAGGTGTGTTCCCATTCTGTATAATAATCACATTATAAAAATTCAATAATATTTTGTATAGTTATTTCCTGATAACCGGTCCTTAAGGATTTTATATATTTTTAACCTGGGTAGCCTCTGGCTATTACAGCCCTGACCACTATCTAGTATACTTCAGCATATGAAAACTTATTTAGTCGGCGGTGCCGTTCGTGACCAGCTTTTAAACTACCCCGTTATAGAAAAAGACTGGGTTGTGGTTGGCGCAAGCGTTAATGAAATGCTCGAACTTGGCTACCAGCAGGTTGGCAGGGATTTCCCTGTTTTTCTTCACCCTGAAACAAAAGATGAGCATGCCCTTGCACGTACAGAACGCAATACCGCTTCCGGCTATAGAGGCTTTGACGTTCATACATCACCTGATGTCACTCTTGAAGAAGACTTAATTCGTCGTGACTTGACCATTAATGCCATTGCACAGGATGACAATGGAAATCTGATTGACCCTTATAATGGCCAGGCCGATTTACAGGCAAAATTACTGCGTCATGTTTCATCCGCATTTAGTGAAGACCCGGTACGTATTCTAAGAGTGGCGCGTTTTGCAGCACGTTATGCCCACCTGGGCTTTACTGTTGCTGATGAAACGCTAGCATTAATGCTACAAATGGTAGCCGATGGCGAAGCCAGTGCTCTGGTTGCTGAACGTGTCTGGCAGGAGTTTCATAAAGCATTAGGTGAACGAAACCCGGAAGTTTTTATACAGGTACTGCGTGACTGTAATGCACTGAAGGTTATTTTACCTGAAATTGATGCCTTATTTGGCATACCCCAACCCGAACTACATCACCCTGAAATTGATACCGGCATCCATACGCTCATGGTATTACAACAGGCAGCACTCTTAAGCCCCGAACCAGTTACTCGTTTTGCCGCTTTATGTCATGATTTAGGCAAGGCACTAACGCCGAAAGAAAGCTGGCCAAGTCATCACGGGCATGAAATTAAAGGCGTAGAACCTGTCAAACAACTTTGTAAGCGCTTACGCATCCCCAATGACTTTAACCAGCTTGCATGCATGACAGCTGAGTTTCACCTGCATGTTCACCGCGCATTTGAAATAAAAAAATCGACATTATTAAAGACCATAGAAAAACTGGATGGCATGAGAAAACCAGAAAGATATGAGCAGTTTTTAATTGCCTGCACGGCAGATAGTCGCGGTCGTACTGGTTATGAAAATAACCTGTATCCACAGGCAGATTATTATCGAGAGGCTTTAAAGATAATAAAGTCAGTTGATATTAAAGCATTAAAAGATTCAGGATTGCAGGGTAAAGAAATGGCTACAGCGATACATACGGCTCGACAGTCTGCTTTAAATAAATGCCTCAAACAGCCTGAAAATATTTAAGTGCGTTACTTTAATAAAAATTATTTACACAAAAAATAGCTTATAACTTATTCCAGATACCAATGACACTTACTTAAGATCAGGCAAGATCCTTCGCATTCGCTCAGGATGACAGTTACTCGCATCTGTTTTTACTTATATATTCTTTTTAAAACCAGTACGACCATATGCGACAGCTTAAATAAACACCATAAGCATCCGATAAAAATTATAAAAATATCCGTATACCAATTTAATTTTATTCCGAAGCACCTACTTAATAATCTCGACGCGGCCCTTTATATAAATCACCTTCAATACCAAATGGCGGCTCACGCCCGACCAGCTCTTCAATCAGGGTAAGCTCCGAATCGGTATGATTAATCATCGGTGCTGGAGCAATTAATTTACCTTGCCGTGATGGTTTTGATAAAAGGTACTTGGGTTTATCATGATGTTCTGAAACAATTCTTTCTCTTTCATTCTTATCCACATTTGAATAAAGATCTGTTACACCATAGCATGTGCATAAATAAGTTTGCTCGGGATCAGCTTCCATATATACACCGGTACCACGTATACCAATAGTAGCCGTACTGCTACGCATATATAATTTCTTTTTATTTTCTCTATGGCCAAAAACTGAAAGTAATTTTCCAGAAAATAAACGAATAGTGTTAATAATTTCACTACCTTCAATTTCCATACTGCTATTACCACGTAAGATAAAAGCATCCTTACCCACAACAAATACCGCATGTGCTCCAGAGCCTGTTGATACAACGTCATTGTTTTTTACAAATGTATTTAATGTAGCCGGTAAATTATTGACCTTAACATCACCACTAATATCAAAAAAAGATTTACCCGGAGGCAATAGCTTTGGGATCTTTCCCATGCCCTGTACTGTTTCAGGTAATGACCAGGCACTCGTCACAAAAGCACCTGCCGTTAACAGTTTCACTAAAAAATCTCGACGGGGGTCGTCAATTTCATCACTCATATTACATATTCCTGGGGGATAAACGCCCTAAGTTATTAATATTACTTTAAGTACGCATTTTCCATTTTATTTGGCTAAATTATAAGACGCTTTAGAGGAAAAGTTTGTAAGAAAAAGCCTGTCTGCCTCTTCCATTAAATCATTTTCAATATAACCTATTGATATTACATGTTTTTTTACAAAGAGCCTTCTGTCAGTCAAATTATACCGCTGTTATCTAACACAAAGTTAACAGCGCATAAATTATAACTTTCCCTCTACATATAAATAAACACAAAAATTCACCCTTCGGCATAATCAACATAAAAATTAACCTTCTGATACCGTTATCTAGCTGTAAATAATTAATCACTGTATGCTAACAAATGGCTCACTGGTCACATAGTAATAGAGCTAAAAACGCATTTAATATGGTATTTAGTAACAGCCATATCAACACATTTTCAGGCAACACCCCAAAAACCAGACTAAAAGTAAGCTTTTATAAGTACCATCATGCCCTCAGCCCCGGGTATTTGCCAATAAATCAGTATTTTTATTTAAGTACTCTATTTATAGGGTATTTCAACCAGTTTAACGAATAGCACTAATTGTCAGTACCTGACTTATACCTCATAGCACTTAATATTAACTCCAAAAAAAGCCTTTGTAGGCTATTTCCTACGTCAAATATTCAATATTCCCCATAATTAAGTTGTTTATTTGGTGTTAAACTCCTTTATGCACAGATAAAGCTGTGTTTTTATTATTTATGTGTAGTTTCAAGGTGTAGTACCAGATATGATTATTCGCCCCCCCGTTATACCCGCTATCATCAGCGGTCTTTTTCTTATCAGTAATGCATATGCAGAAAGCAATGGAATCCATGGCTACTCCACATCTGGCACCAATTGCAGCACCTGTCATACCGGTGGCTCATATAATTATTATGATTATATTAGCGTTAGCGACTCAAGCCCTTATGAAGGCCAGACGGTTTATGTGTCATACACACTTAATAATAACTACACAACCAGTCGTGCAACCTATGCGGGTTATAATTTATCCGCTTCAGGTGGTAACCTGTACGAATACAGAAGTGACTCAATAAAAGAATCCGGGCAAATAACACATAACGCCAAACGTGCAACAACCTATAATTACAACACATCCAGCCACGGCGACGTAACCTGGGGTAATACCAGCACATCCTCCAATGGTATTACCTGGAATAGCTCATCATCGGGTAGCTATACGCTTTATGCCTGTAGTAACCCGGTAAATAATAATGGCGCTTCAACAGGGGACGGGCCAGTTGAATGCGATACCCAGAGCATCACGGTTTATAATCGACCTGTTGTGGGTAGCTGGAGCACATCAAGCGTTACCTTTACCGAAGGAACGCCAAGAACAATAGACACCTTTGTTTCAATGACGGCAGATTCCAGTAATCTAAACCGTGCAGAGGTATACATCTCCAGCAACTATTCAAGCAGTGACAGATTAGTCTGCCCTGGTAGCTTACCGTCTGGCATTAGTTGCTCAGGCTCAAACACCCGCTCTCTTACCCTGTCAGGCTCTTCCTCAAAAAACAATTACAACACAGCCATTGAAGGCATTCAGTTTAATAATGTTTCCCAGGACCCAACAACCAGTAGCAGGAGCATACGCTTAAGAATACGAGATACGTATTACAACTACAGTCTCTATTCATATAAGACCTTAAATGTAACAGCCGTTAATGATACACCCACCGTCAGCTCATTTACTGGTACAACTAACTATACTGAAAATGGGTCATCGGTTACTGTCGATAGCTCTGTTTCTCTGTCAGACGTAGACGATAGCAACTTAAATTTAGCAACCATTCAATTAACAACCAACTACCAGAGCAGTGAAGATAGTTTAATCTGCCCGGCAACCAGTTTAAGCTGTAGCTACAATTCAACCACGGGCACCTTAACTCTTTCTGGTTCAGCTACAAAAGCAACCTATGATAGCGCCATTCAGGCTGTTAGATATATTAACTCCGCCAATGATCCAAGCACCAGCACACGAACAGTCCGTTTAAGATTAAGAGATGCAAGTAACGGTTATTCCGGTTACTACTACAAAAGTATTTCTATTACCTCCAGTAATGATATCCCCACACTTTCATTCTTTACTGGCACAGCAAGTTATACCGAAAATGCATCATCGGTACTGATTGACTCATCAATTTCAATATCCGATCTAGATGATACCAATTTAAACCTGGCAACAGTTGGGCTCACAACAAACTTTGAGAGCACTGAAGATAGCCTGGTATGCCCGGCAACCAGTCTGAACTGTTCATATAACAGTGCATCCGGCCTGCTAACATTTTCTAATAGCGCATCCATTGCTACATATGATAGTGCCATACAGGGTGTGAGATATTTAAACTCATCAGATGATCCGAGCACCGGCACCCGCTCTGTTCGCGTCAGGGTTCGTGATGCAGGTAACGGCTACTCCTCCTACTCAACTAAAAGCATTTCTGTCACCGCAATAAATGATGCGCCTACCATTAGTTCGTATTCTGGCACCAGCGCATTTACCGAAGATGGTGCTGCTATTGCAGTAGATAACGTTATTACATTAAGTGACCTTGACCACACCAGTTTCAATTATGCAACTATGGAGATTTCTGCCAACTACAGTAACGGGAATGATGTTTTAAACTGTCCTGCCACTGCACTCAGCTGTAGTTTTAATAGCGCCAATGGCATACTGACACTTTCTGGCACCTCAAGTATTTCTACTTATGATGCCGCACTACAAAGCATTACCTTTCAGAATAATTCAGATGCACCGGACACATCGAATCGCACCGTTAGAATTCGAGTCAGGGATACCAACAACACATACTCAGGCTACGCCAGTAAAACCGTAACAGTTGCCGCAAGTAACGACGCACCACTTATTAGCAATGTAAATGCAATAGCCAGCTTTAGTGAAAATGGTTCTGCTGTCATTATCGACAACAGCATTAGCTTATCTGATGCAGACCACACTCAATTTAACCAGGCGCTGGTTGAGATTTCAGGCAATTATCAAAGCAGTGAAGACACTTTAATATGCCCTGCTACCGCATTAAGCTGTAGTTATAGCCTGGGCACAATTACATTTTCTGGTACCGCCAATATTGCGACCTACCAATCTGCATTGCAGGCAGTTACATACAATAACACCTCTGAAAACCCCAATACGGGTGATCGTACTATTCGTATGCGTGTACGTGATACCAGTAATTTATCCTCAGCTTATGATTCAACAACATTACAGATTAATGGCGCTAATGACGCACCTGTTATGTCGGGCGTTGATGCCGCTTTTACTTATACTGAAAATGATGCCCCGGCCCTGGTTGATTCAAACATCACAATAACTGACATTGATAGCAGTAATTTATCATCCGCTACCGTCACTATTTTTTCTGGTCATTATGTAAATGGCCAGGACGTTTTAACCTGCCCATCAACAACACTGAGCTGTAGCTTTAATACATCTAATGGTGTTTTAACATTAAGTAATTCCGCCAGCATTGCTATTTATGAAAGCGCAATGGAAGCCGTCACCTATCACAACACATCTGATAACCCGGTTGAATCCATGCGCCGTATGGAGTTCCAGGTAACCGATACAAACAGCGCTGTTTCAAATATAGACTTTAAGGGAATTACGGTTGTTGCTGTTAACGATAGCCCTGTTATCACACAGGGCACAAGCACATCCGTTGTTATGTCAGAAGACGCTAACCCAACACCCTTTAGCCTGACACTCAATGCAACTGATGCAGAAGGTGAAACCATTACATGGAGCGTTAACACACAGGCCAGTAATGGCAGTGCCACAGCAACCGGCACAGGTTCATCAAAAACCATTAACTACACACCAACATCTGATTATAGCGGTGCAGACAGTTTCATCATACAGGCAAGTGACAGCACGGGTAATGTCGATACGATTACAGTTAATGTAACCGTTACAGCACAGGCAGACTCACCCGTTATCACGGAAGGAACTTCTGTTACTGTTAATATTTCTGAAGATAATACACCTGGCGCCTTTGCTTTAACTTTAAATGCAAGCGATGCAGATGGCAGCACATTAACCTGGAGCATTAGCTCTGCCGCCGCAAATGGTAGCGCAGGCGCCACGGGCACAGGAACAAGCAAGGCTATTACTTATACTCCTGACCTGAACTTCAATGGCAGCGATAGCTTTATTGTTTCCGTTTCTGATGGCAGCACATCTGACACCATTACGGTTAATGTAAATATTGCGGCACAAACCGATTCACCCATTATTACCGAAGGCACAAGCACACTGGTTAATATGTCGGAAGATAATACACCCTCAGCTTTCGCCTTAACATTAAACGCAAGCGATGCCGATAATGACACAATCAACTGGAGTATTAGTTCTCAGGCAAGTAATGGCTCGGCAACGGCGACCGGAACAGGCGCAAGTAAAGCGATTAACTACACGCCCAATACAAACTATAATGGCTCTGATAGTTTTGTTGTGTCTGTAACGGATGGCAATACATCTGACACTATTACCGTTAATGTAAATATTGCAGCACAGACCGATGCACCTGTTATCACTGAAGGCACATCAACCAGTGTTCAAATGTCTCAGGACGGGGTTAATTTCCAGCTCACCTTAAATGCCACCGATGCTGATAATGACACACTAACCTGGAGTATCAGTTCGGCAGCATCAAATGGCACAGCAGGTGCAAGCGGCACAGGTGCAAGCAAAGCGATTACCTATACACCTACAGGCCCATACATTGGTCTGGATAGTTTTATTGTACAGGTCAGTGATGGCGCAGGCGGCATAGATACCATTACAGTTAATGTAACGGTTGCAGCAACACTAAGCGCACCAAACATCACCGAGGGTGAATCGACCTTAGTCATTATGTCTGAGGATTCAACACCCTCTGCATTTAGCCTGACCTTGAATGCCACCGACCCAAATGCAGATACCATCACCTGGAGCATTAGCTCACCCGCATCAAATGGCAGCGCCAGCGCATCCGGCACAGGCGCCAGTAAGGCTATTAATTACACGCCCACAGCCAACTATAATGGCAGTGATAGCTTTGTTGTAAATGTAAACGACGGCAATGGCAACAATGACACCATCACTGTTAATGTAACAGTCCAGGCTCAGGCTGACGCACCGGTTATTACCGAAGGCACTGGCACAACAGTGAACATGTCTGAAGACAGCATACCTACTGCTTTTGCTTTAACACTCAATGCCAGCGATGTTGATGCAGACACATTAAACTGGAGCATAAGTTCTGCGGCAAGCAATGGTACAGCCATTGCTACGGGTAGCGGAAACAGCAAGGCTATTAATTACACACCTAATGTCAATTACAACGGCAGTGACAGTTTTGTTGTTAGTGTTGATGACGGCACAGGCAATAGCGATACATTTACAGTCACCGTAAATATAGCCGGGCAGTCAGATACACCCGTCATTACTGAAGGCACCAGCACCAGCGTTAATATATCTGAAGATAACAGCCCCAGTGCTTTTGCTTTAACACTGAATGCAACAGATACAGATGGCGATACCCTGATCTGGAGCATTAGCTCACCCGCATCAAACGGAACAGCCAGCACATCAGGCACCGGCTTAAGCAAAGCCATTGCCTACACACCGACTGCTAATTTTAATGGCAGTGATAGTTTTATTGTGAATGTAAATGATGGCAACGGTAACAATGACACCATCACCGTTAATGTAAATATTGCTGCCCAGTCTGACTTACCTGTTATTACAGAAGGCGCAAACACAGCTGTTCTGATGTCAGAGAATGCATCACCTACCCCTTTCAACCTGACGCTGAATGCAGCTGATGTGGATGGCGACAGTTTAACCTGGAGCATCAGTTCAACTGCAAGTAACGGCACCGCAAGCGCAAGTGGAACCGGTGCTAGCAAAGCCATTAGTTATACGCCAGAAACTGACTATAACGGCGCAGATAGTTTCATCGTTAATGTAAATGACGGCAATGGCAACAATGACACCATTACGGTTAATGTAACGGTTAGCTCAGTGGCTAACCCACCCGTTATTACAGAAGGCACCAGCACAAACGTTATTATGTCTGAAGATGCATCACCCACTGCATTTGAGTTAACACTGAATGCAACAGATGCCGATGGCGACACACTAACCTGGTCTATTAATACACAGGCCGGTAATGGAACAGCAAGTGCCTCTGGCACAGGCTTATCCAAAGTCATCAATTATATTCCCGCATCTGGATTTGATGGTGCAGACAGCTTTATTATTAATGTAGCCGATGGCACAGGTAACTCAGACAACATAACCGTTAATGTGACCGTTAACCCGGTCAATGATGCACCGATTATTACCGAGGGCGTCAGCGCCGTTGTTAATATGTCTGAAGACAGCACACCCACTGCTTTTGCTTTAACTCTCAATGCAACCGATCCCGAATCTGACACATTAAGCTGGAGCATTTCAACCGTTGCAAGCCATGGAACAGCCAGTGCAAGCGGCACGGGTAATGCTAAAGCCATTAGTTATACACCTGACGCACAATACAATGGCACAGACATGTTTGAAGTAAGAGTCAGTGATGGTGAGCAAACAGATTTAATAAATATCACTGTAAATATAGGCGCACAGAGTGATGCACCAATTATTTCTCAGGGTGCATCTGTCCCCGTGATTATGTCGGAAGATGGCACACCCAGTGCATTTAATTTAATTTTAGATGCCAGCGACAATGACAATGACACACTCAACTGGAGCATCATAAGCGCCGCAACTAATGGCACCGCAACCGCAACAGGAACCGGCGCCAGTAAAGCCATAACATATGCACCGACTGCCAGCTTTAATGGCATCGATACTTTCACTGTCGGGGTTAATGACGGTACTGGCAATAACGATAGCATTGTCGTGAATGTCACCATTAATGCGGTTGCTGATGCCCCTGCAATAACAGAAGGCGATGTGGTTAATATCAATATGTCAGAGGATGGTGCACCGACTGCATTTAGCCTGATATTAAACGCAAGCGATAATGATAATGACACCATCACATGGAGTATCAGCTCTCCCGCCAGTAATGGTAGTGCAAATGTTTCGGGAACAGGTGCCAGTAAAGTTATTAGTTACACACCCACATTAAATTACAGTGGTAGTGATAGTTTTGTTGTTCAGGTAAGCGATGGCAGCATAACAGACACAACTATTGTTAATGTCACTGTTAACCCGGAAAATGATGCGCCGATTATTACTGAAGGCGAAAGCACATTAGTCAATATTTCTGAGGACAATACACCCACGGCATTTGCTTTAACCTTAAATGCAACTGATGCAGATGCGGATACCATAACCTGGAGCATCGGAACCCAGGCACTTAATGGCGAAGCAACAGCAACGGGGAATGGGGCCAGCAAACTTATCGCCTACACTCCGAACACAGACTTTAATGGCGCAGATAGTTTCATCGTCAGTATTAGTGATGGCAATGGAAATAATGACACCATTACCGTAAACGTAAATATTGCTGCGCAAACCGACGCCCCCGTTATCACTGAAGGCGCGAGTACATCCGTTAACATGTCTGAAGATAATACGCCCGCTGCTTTTGCGCTCACCTTAAACGCAAGCGATACAGATGGAGACAATATTAACTGGAGCATTTTATCCCAGGCAACAAATGGTAGTGCAACTGCAACAGGAAGCGGAACCAGTAAAATAATTAACTACACCCCAACACCTGACTATGCCGGTAGCGATAGCTTTGTCGTTGAAGTTGATGATGGTACAGGTAATACCGATTCAATTACCGTTACCGTTACCATCAACAATCAGAATGATGCACCGGTTATCAGTGAAGGAGAACAAATTAACAATACAATAAACACTACGGTTGATTCATTTTTATCAATCCCTCTCAGTGCAAGTGATTTAGATGGCGACACACTTAACTGGAGTGTAAGCACACCTGCAAATGGCACGGCCAGCCCCAGCAGTCCAAGTGGAAATTCTATTTCCATTACCTATACACCTGACATTGGCTACAATGGCCCTGAAACATATACCGTGACTGTTACGGATGGTAATGAAAGCGACCAGATAACAATTAATACACTGGTCAGCAACGGTGACTTCGATAATGACACGGTTGCTGACAATATTGATAACTGCCCAGGTATAGCAAACACTGGTCAGGAAGATGCAGATGGGGATTCCACCGGCGATGTCTGTGATGACGATGACGATAATGATGGAATAAACGACCAGGATGAATTAAATAATGGACTCAATCCTCTCGTCGCTTCTACCATTATTATTCCTGCGGATGTCACAGCGAATGCAAGCGGTTTTTATACTGAAGTTGATGAAGGCAACGCCACTATTATTCAGGGCGATATCAGCGTTACATTAGCCCACAGTGGAAACCATACTTATCGCCCTGGTGTAAATATTATTAGCTGGCTGCTTGGCTCTGCTGTCCTGGGGACTCAAAATATTAATATCATTCCGTTAATTAATTTTTATCCCGATCAATTAACAGTAGAAGGCACTAGCGCAGAAATAAAGCTATCCATTAGTGGTAATGCGATCACCTACCCTGTAACCGTAAATTATAGCGTAGCAGGAACAGCCGATAATACAGACCATGATTTAGTAAACGGCAGCGTTATATTTAATGCACTGGAAATAACAAAAACAATCAATGTAAACATTAATAGTGATGCGCTCTCTGAAGGCACTGAAACCATTGTTGTTAGCCTTGACACAATTAGTAATGCTATTGCCGGTGCAAACGCTCAGCACACATTACATATTGTCGAAACCAATATTACACCCACTGTAAATATTATTACTGAACAAAATGGTTTGCCGGTAACCACACTGTATAAAGATCAGGGCTCAGCCACCATCACGGCAATCGTCACAGACCCTGGTGACACACACAGCTATTCATGGATCAATACCGGCAACAGTCTGCTACCACCTACACAAAACGTAGACAGTTTCATTATCGATATGAGTACAACGTCAGCGGGGTTACACAAATTATCTGTTGATGTTTCAGACGGTGAAATATCCGTTACAAAAAATAGATTCATATTAATTGAAGAAACCGCGCCCATATTGTCCAACGCTGATGATACAGATAATGACACACTGGATGATGCCGCCGAAGGACTACAGGACAGTGACGGTGATTTTATTCCAGATTACCTGGATGGCTACAACCAGCCAGGCATAATCGGTTTAAACAACAGTATTAGCACCAGCATATTACAGACTGGGCCAGGCCTTATTATTCAACCAGGACAAATTGCCGTTGCATCTGGATTACACAGCCCACTTATTAATTTAGATAATATTAGTAATCACGGCAGCATTAATGGAAATACAACCAGCATTACTGATGACAACTACATTCAATACAATGGCATCTTTGATTTTGAAATCAGCGGATTATTCCCCGGTGATAATATCGCAATTGTTATACCACTTAACACCAGTATTCGGGCAAACAGTGTTATAAGAAAATACTCACCTGCTAGCGGCTGGCAATCATTTATCTCAGATGAAACGAACAATATATATAGCGCCACAGGCTCACCCGATAGTTGCCCTGAAGCAGATAGTGGTGCATATACCAGTGGACTGACGCCTTTTGATTATTGTATTCAGCTGGTCATAGAAGATGGCGGCCCAAATGATGCTGATGGTACTGTTAACGGTATTGTCGTTGACCCATCAACACTGGCTATTCCTGAAGAAACCAATACTATGACGCACCGTGAAACAGACGCCTGCTCTGATAACATTCAAGATAACTGCGCTGCCGAACGCGGCAGCGTGGGTAGCATGAATCCATTAATATTATCTGGCCTGTTTCTGCTATATATAACTCTGATAACAACCAGAAAAAACATAAAATATTTAAATGATGAAAAATAACCTGAAACTATTTTATCTGGGTTTATATCTTTGTTCTGGCATAGCAACAGCCGGCACAAGAATAAACTATGACCTGGATTTATCCTTCTCCAGTGATGACAACATTAACAATTCTTTAATTAGTGGAGAAGAACGGGACGACTCAACGTACCTCACCTCTTTTGCTATTGCCTACCAGAAAAGATTAAGCAAACACGACTCTGCGTCTGCCAATGGCTTCATAAATTATAGCGGGTTTAGTGAATACGATGGTTTAAGCCATAGTGAAATAGGGGCAGAAATAAATTACAACTTAAAACCCGTTTCCGGTTTTAGTCAGCCCACCTATATATTTTCTGGAAAAATTTCCACTTTAGATTTTGAAACGGACTTACGTGACAGCACTCAATTTAATATCAAAGGCATGCTTGCAAAATCTATTACCGACAAGCTTTCCATGCGCACTGGCCTGGCATACAAATTAAACGACTCTGAAAGTCGCGTATATGACACCAGCGATATTCGTCTGTTTATTAATGCAGACCTGCTACTTGGAAAGCGAGCAACGCTCTACAGTACGCTGGATTATATAAGTGGTGATATTGTTTCTATTATTAGTGAAGACAACCTGTCATCTAATGTTCTCGATATTCTTGATAGTGCAGATGAAATCCAGTCAGACCCAAGCTTCGCGAATAACGAAATTGCCTATCGGGTAGACGCCGATACAATCACCCTCTCTTTAGGGTTAAATGTCAAACTTGCAAAAAAACAATCCGTCGATTTATTTGCTCGCACTATTTCATCTGAAGTAAGTAGCAATATCAGCTATAACCGACTCATTGTTTCATTAAGTTATCTCGCCCGTTTTTAGGATCTGTTTAAATGCTTAAACTTTCACCATCACTCTTTATTTTATTTATAACCGCGTTAGCTCTTAACGCATGCAGTCGTGGCGACACTCCTCACCAGCAAGCAATAGTTGACATTAGTACACCCAACGATTTTTTACTCTATGTAAATAAGCAGGTTAATTTGCCCGTAGGAAAATACACCATCATTGCAGCAACGGCTAGTCCAGGGCAAAGTGATAATTTTACTGTCGACATAACAAAAGACGATAGCAGTACCAGCCAACTCAGCGGAAACTGGACAAACTCTGGCGGACAGGATGAGACACACAACGGTAACAAAGCATTTGAACTTACTCTTAACCAGGCTGGTGGCATTAATATTTCTCTTACCTCATCCGTCGATAATTACCTTTACCTGCTTGACCGCAGTGGAAAAATAATCGCTGAAGACAATAATTCAGGAGATGCCAGTAATGCATTAATTCAAATTGATAAATCACGTATCAATAATGCAGCCTGGACAGCCGCTTACTACAGCGCAATAGACCCTAACAATGAACGCGACACATTAAATAAGTTTATTAATAAAAATGGTTTTGGCCAGGCCGATGAAACACGCATTGTCTTTCGTGATACAAAAGATCTGGGCTACGGCAGAATTATGGTTTTCCGTGAAGGAAACAATGGATGCATGGCTGCTTATGTCAAAAACTACCAGGTTAATATTATTGAAGGCCTGCCATACAGCACATTAAATTTAACCGCAGCAGTTGATAAAAAACAAAAACACCACTTTGGCACCAATGCCATAGAGTTTTCTGATCTGGATGGCGACTGTGATGGTGCAGACCCTTTATTTGCAAAGTTCTATACATACAAAGCTGACCCAGGTAATGCATCTGTAGATGAAACACGTTTACATAAAATAGACCTTGATGGTCGTGGTGAAAAATTCATGCCCGGTACATGTATCATTTGTCACGGCGGAACATCACGCCCCTTGCTGACAGATGGCACATATGCATCTGCTGCATTACCTGGTGCAGGTGTCATAGAAATAGCACAACGCGTTGGCGATACCAATGCAAAATTACAGCCACTTGAAGTTGATACACTTGAGTTCTCAGATCAACCAGGCTTTACACTCAACGATCAGGAAACAAAACTAAAACAGTTTAATCAGATTATTTATCGTACATTTGAAACCATGAACAACAGTGTAGACGGTGAATGGAAAGCTGATTTCATTATAGATGTTATGAATGGCTGGTATAACGGCGATATAAATAACCCTGCCTTCACTTCATTTGATGGTAGCTACGTTCCTCCTGGCTGGCAACCCGACCTCTCGGACAATAATCCCCCGGCAGGCACAGATGAGCTATTTGTTAAAGTTATTAAACCCTACTGCTTATCCTGCCACTCTAAACGAGGCAGTAATCTGGGCCTGTCTTTAGACCCAATAAATTCACAGGATATAGATTTTAGCTCGTATGCAGAATTTGTAACCTATAGCAGCCAAATCGAAGACTTTGTTTATGACCGGGGTATTATGCCTCTGTCACGACTAAATTATGAAAAATTCTGGGACTCAGATGCACCCGAAATACTCGCCAGTTTTATACCTAATTTTTCACATGGTGATGCTAACGGCTTAATTCATAAACCAGGCAAACCCGTAGCTAAAACAGGGCCTGACAGAACCACACCCAGCCCGGTCAACCTGAGCGCTGCCAGCAGTCTGTTTGCCAACACATATAACTGGAGCATTACAGCCTCACCAACGGGCAGTAATCCCGTAATTAATGACAGTACAGGTATACAGGCCATATTTACAACTGATATTGATGGAAGTTATGAACTCAGCCTGACAGTAGGTAATGGTACTGAAACCAGCACTATCAATAAATTAAATTTAATAATTGATAGCGCCAGCAGCACCCCTGGGGACATTACATTTGATGCGGATATAGCACCTATTCTATCGGTTAACTGTGCTCCAGCCTGCCATCAGGCAGGAGGCATCACCGGTGTCCCTCTTTATTATGACACCCCTTCTAACTCTCAGAGTATTTATGAAAATGTGCGCCAACGTATTAATTTTTCAACCCCGGAAGATAGTTTATTAACCTTAAAACCTACTGGTAACCACCACTTTGGCGCTGCTCCTCTGGGTGGCAATGATTACAATACATTTGTTAACTGGATTTTAGAGGGTGCAAGAGAAAACTAAGCAGAAAACAACAACGATTACAGCCTTAATACATATAAAAATTTAAGGCTGTATTTGTGCCGCAACACCAAAAATAAGGCACTGATTAAGAATAAATCAACAATTTTGATTGTATATTATTCATTATAAAAACAATTAAATCATAAGCTTACGTAATTTCTCAACGAAAAACCAATATAACAGCATATTAAAAATCATAATAAATACTTTTTAATACCTGTTTAAATTCAATTTATCTCTTTAATAGTCTATTCTTAATAAACAAGTCATTTACCCATAAGTTGCGAGGTAATCCATATGACGCATTACGATAAAGAGCTTAATGTCAGTGGTATGAGCTGCCCTATGCCGCTGATACGACTAGCACAATCTGTAAAAAATCTTACTACTGATGAAACCCTGAGAATATTAGGTGATGATCCAATATTTGAACAGGGTGTTAAAGATTTCTGTGAATTGAATAAATATAAAATACTGAGCATTACACCCCAGTCAGGAAGAGCGATAGAGATAATTATAAAAAAAACCAATGGGGATTAACTCATGGATAATGTTAATAACAATATACCTTCAAAAAATATTGCGACTATTTTTCTGGTCAGTGGTGAACTGGACAAGGCACTCCCTGCTTTTGAAATTGCAGCCGCTATGGCTGCCATGGGCATAAGCGTAAATATGTGGTTTATTTTTTATGGTATAAACAGCCTGAAAAAACCTCAGAACCTTGTTCAGCGATTAAAATACTTTTTTAAAATTATGCGTAATTCTCCTGGTCGGATACCAGAAACAGATATTCTACCACAACGTTTAATTCCATTTTTAAACTCACCTACATGCGACTCTCTGCCACTAAGCCAATTGAATATAACCGGTATTGGCCGCTTGCTGATAAATTTTGTAATGCGACAAAAAAACATACCCCAACTAGCACAAATAGTTAAAGAAACTGAGGCGCTGGGTGTTAACTTTAAAATTTGCCAGCCCTGTATAGATATACTCATGCTTGATATAGAAGAAGATTTAATCGTTAAGGCACAGGCATCTGGGGTTAGCAGTTATATTGTAGACGTAATGGAGTCGCATTATAACGCAACCTTCTAAGTGTGACATATGAAAAAAACACCCGCTACCGCCCAAAACTTACAAAAAAAACTAGACTCACTCAGCCATAAGTTAGAACTGGTTAGCATGATAACCAATGAGCTAACCACCGAACTCAATTTTGACAAACTGCTTAAACTGGTAGCTATTAAAGCACGTGAAATTATTAATGCAGAAACACTCGTCATTCCAGTTATTGAACCCAAAGGTAAAAAATACACATATAAAGCCGCTGTAGGAAAAAACTCAGACGATATCATTAATCAATCTTTTCCAGTTACACTTGGTATGTGCGGCTGGGTTTTAAGTAATAAAAAATCATTAGTTTTTGCAAAAAACTTACCCTGGTCAATGGATGATAAAACAATCTGGGAAGAGGGCATGGAGTCTGCACTATTAATACCTCTGATAGCCAGAGGTGAAATTGTTGGCGGATTGTCCGGACTAGGAAAAACAAATGGCAATAGCTTTACACAGGAAGACCATGATTTATTACAGGTATTTGCTAATCAGGTCAGTATTGCTATAGACAATGCAAAAATATTTGAAGAATTAACAGATGAAAAAGAACGTTCTGAAACCACCCTTAATTCTATTGGCGACGCGGTTATTACAACCGACCTTAAAGGTATAATTGTTCGATCAAACCCCGTTGCCTGCAAGTTACTGGGCTGGAAAAAAGAAGATTTACTGGGGAAACCTCTCAATAACTTTTTTAAAATATATAATGCTGATACGGGAGCACCTGTAAATGATCCTGTGGAAAAAGTAATTTCCACAGGTAAAACAGCTGGCCTTACCAATCACACGGTACTCATTAACAAAGAAGGAAAAAAACACCAGATATCTGATAGTGCTGCACCTATTCGTAATGAGCACAATGAATTACTCGGTGTTATTCTGGTATTTCATGATGTAACAGATGAATACGCTTTACTTGAAGAACTACGCAACAGCGAACAAAAACACAGGCGACTTGTTGAGCACCTGGGTAATGAATTTTTTATGTTCGTACAGGACATAAATGGAACATATACATATGTCAGCCCCTCTATCATAGAGTGCCTTGGATACACCTCGCAGGAATACATTAAAAACAACTTCTCATATTTAACTGACAGTACAATAAATAAACAGATAGGCCTAAAATTCAATGAAGCGTTAAACGGAGAAAAACCCGCGCCTTACGAAATAGAGCTATTAAATAAAAAAAAGGAAATTTGTAACTTACGAATATCAAAAACACCTGTTATAAACGATAAAAAACAGGTTATTGCCATTGAAGGCCTGGTACAGAACATAACAAAACAACGCAACCTTGAGTTATCTTTAAGACAGTCGCAAAAAATGGAAGCCATAGGACAACTTTCCGGAGGCATTGCACACGACTTCAACAATCAATTAGGTATAGTAACGGGCTATTTAGAAATGTTAAAAAATAGCACCGATACCAATACAGCCAATAAGACACGCATTGAAAAAGCGAATAAGGCAGCTCAAAGATGTATAGACCTTACACGCAGTTTACTTGATTTTTCACGAAAAAAACTTATACATCATTCTATTATAAACCTAAATGACTGCATTCATTCAATGCACGATATTTTTGAGCATTCAATAACACCATCCATAAAGTTAAAATTTGATCTTGCTGACAATTTACATAATGTAATAATCGATGATGATGAATTTCAGGATGTAATGTTAAACCTCATTCTTAATTCACGTGATGCAATGCCAGATGGAGGCCTGCTTTCAATAAAAACATCGAATGTTCGACTTACACAAAACCAGTCATTTCTTATCAATAACTTAACCCCTGGACGCTATGTAAAACTGAGCGTTACTGACTCGGGACAGGGTATCAGCAAGAAACAAATGGAACATATTTTTGAACCTTTTTTTACAACAAAAGATATTGGCAAGGGCACCGGACTGGGAATGGCTATGATCTTTGGCTTTATCAACCGGGTAAACGGTGCAATACATGTACAATCTAAAATTGGCCGGAAAACCTGTATAGAGCTATATATCCCCCACACTCGGCAAATAACAACTACCTCAAGTGAGGAATCTGATATATCAGACCTGCCTGAAGGCAATGAAACAATTTTACTGGTAGAAGACGAAGATGCACTGCGTGAACTAGCTGAAGAGTATCTATTATCATTAGGCTACAAAGTTCATACTGCAGAAAATGGTGCACAGGCAATAAAAATACTTAAAAAGAATGAGATAAAATTTGATCTGATGTTCAGCGACATTGTTATGCCTGGAAGCATAAATGGGTTTGAATTAAACACACAGGCAACTCAACTACACCCTGCAATTAAAACGTTAATGACTACCGGTTACTCTTCATTTCCATCTATTTCAGGCGACAAAAAAAACATACTCTATAAACCTTATACGCGAAAAATATTAGCGTTACGCATAAGGAACACACTTGACAGTCCATAATAAAAACAGGCTAACAATTACCTCACTTTATTAGCATTAATATTTTTGTTTCAATATAAAAAAATATTTTTGGAAATGGTGTTTTAGCAAGTGACCATGCAAGCAATACACCTAATGTATTTGCCAGCATATCGTATAAATCGAAAAACCGATAACCCGTCGTTCCCTGAACAAACTCTAAAAGCACACCCATCAATATAAGCAAACCAGCACATACACACAGGCTTTTTTTAGTATGGTACAACTGCATAAACCAGGCCATTAAAGAAAAATAACCAAAGGTATGTGCGTACTTATCAAAATAATTTACATCCACTGTTACAGGGTTAGGCGTTAGTGAACTATATATCACAAATGCAACCAGGCAATAGCCCGCAACCAGCCATAACGATCTAAATTTAAGGTTTAGCATCAGGATATATCCACAAACATAACAAATAAAAATACGGCCAGAACAATTCTATAAATAACAAATGGCATCATGCTTATTTTTTCAAGCAACTTTAAAAAATAATGAATACAAAAGTAAGCACTTACACCCGATAATAGCGCGCCTAACATTAAAGGCTGCATATCATCAATACTTGCTTCCTTTAAATAATCCAGGGTTTTTAGCCCCCCTGCCAGAACAATAACCGGGATAGACAGTAAAAAAGAAAAACGAGCCGACGCCTGCCGACTCAGCCCTAGAAATAATGCTGCCGTCATGGTGGCACCAGAACGTGAAGTGCCAGGTATTAACGCTAAGGCCTGAGCTAAACCAATAAACAGAATATCTATCCAGCGTAATGAATATTCATCCCGAGTTTCTCTGCCTTTTGCATCGGCCCACCACAATAATAAAGCAAACACCAACGTTGAAGTAGCGAGAACTTCTGGTGCACGCAAATGCAGTTCTATAAAATCTTTAAACAATAAACCCGCAAGCCCGACGGGGATCGTACCAAATAATACTGCCCAGGCCAGCTTTGCATCCTGATCAAAACCTTTCCCTATAACAGATGCCCCCCATGAAATGGTCATTTTTCCAATTTCATTTCTAAAATATAAAACAACCGCAGCAAGCGTACCCACATGAACGGCAACATCAAAAGCCAGACCCTGATCCTCCCAACCGGTTAAAACAGGTACCAGTATTAAATGAGCTGAGCTGGAGACAGGTAAAAATTCTGTTAAGCCCTGAACCAGAGCCAGTACCAATATTTGTATAAAATCCATTATTTTCTCTTAATTTTTTATAAAGTTATTTACTATTAATCCATTTATGTAAATGAGTTAACATGAAGCATGAGTAATCACTACAACCTGTAACGAAAATCACGCATTTCAAATCCGGGAATATTTTCGTCTAACCCTTTAGACAAACCCGTCACCTTAAATCGCTCACCCATTTCACCAGGTAAGCTTAAGGTTTTCATTTGTTGAACAAGCTGCAAACGCTGTATTTCAGATTCGCTTTGAGTGTTTTCCACTACCTCCGCCAATCCTGCATTAATTAAAAAATTACCCTGTGAGGTGAAGCCATCCACATCAAAACCGTTTTCAACTGCCGCTTCTACCACTTCAGTAAAATCAACAAATGCTGTTAAATCCTGCAAACCGGGATACCATAATGGTTCGTCTATTGAGCGATGCCGGTAATACCCCAAAAATGTACCCATATGACGTTCTTCTGAATAATATTCACTACGCGGGTAACCATAATCAATTAAATATATTGCCCCTTTATCAATACACTGAGACAGTGATTTCACCCAGGGTTTAATGTGCAAATTTATTTCACTAAGATACGTATGTTGTGGATGATTAAAATCAATTCCCAGTAAATGCACCTGCTCAGCTATTTTTTTATTCGCTTTTTTATACGCTAACTGGAGTTCTTTTCCATTAACTTCAACACCTAATAATTCTACGATTTTATCTTTTAACATAAAACGTTGCACCGGCATTGCATCTAAGACTTCATTTGCAATAACAATGGCATTAACTGGGGATTCGGGTAAATGGGATAACCACTTAACTCTGTTCAACAGCTCTGGTGCCTTCTGTTGAATGGTGTTTCGCTGGCGCAATTGCAGTTCTGCACTTAATTCAATTATCAGGTATTCTTCAGGCAGTTTTTCCAGCGCCTGTAATGCCAGTAATAGATCTGCCGCTAACTTACCAGAACCCGCACCAAATTCGAGTATTTTCACATCTGGTATTCTGCCTGACAACTTTGCAACAGGATTAGCCAGTGATTGTGCAAATAATGGGCTTACTTCAGGTGAGGTAATAAAATCACCCTGCTCACCAAATTTCTCTGCCCCACCACTATAATACCCCAGCCTTGGCGCATACAATGCAAGCTGCATATAACGCTCAAAATCAATCCAGCCGCCTGCATCAACAATTGTCTTTTTAATCATGTCACAAAGTTTATTACTTTGTTTAATTTCATGATCAGTCGGTTCAGGTAAATCCAGTGTTTGCATTGATGTTACAATATTCAAAAAATAATAGACGTCATTCTATCATGCAAAATAAATCCATTCCCAAAACCGTACTGATTACTGGCGCAGCCGCACGAATCGGTGCAGAAATAGCCCGCACATTACATGCAGCAGGCTTTAATATCATCATCCACTATCGATCATCTGCCAGCGCTGCTCAGGATCTGTCTGACTCGTTAAACAACTTGCGCAACAATTCTGCAAGCACGCTACAGGCCGATTTATTAGAAACGCATAAACTCGACGCATTAATAGAAAAAGCAGCATCCATATGGGGCAGACTTGATGTGCTGATTAATAATGCATCCAGTTTCTATCCGACGCCTGTAGGCAAAATTACGGAAAACCACTGGGACGATCTAATGGGCAGCAACCTGAAAGCCCCCCTGTTCTTATCTCAGGCCGCAACAGCGAAGCTGAAACAAAACCATGGCTGTATTATCAATATTATAGATATTCATGGTTACCGCCCTATGAAAGAACACCCTGTTTATTGTGCTGCCAAAGCCGGACTTGCCATGATCACCCAGTCGCTAGCCAAAGAGCTTGGGCCTGAAATACGGGTAAACGGTGTCGCACCTGGCGCAATTATCTGGCCAGATACAGAACTAAATGCAGATGTTCAGGCATCCATTCTTGAACGAACCACGCTAAAACGTCAGGGCTGCCCTGAAGATATTGCCAAAGCAGTGAAGTTTCTGGTGATGGATGCAGAGTATATTACTGGGCAGGTCATTCCGGTGGACGGTGGGCGAAGTTTAAATATTTAATCCTTTAAACAAACCCTCATATAAATGTTTTATGCATAATTATTTCACAGGGAATAAACCCTGTTTTTTGAGCAGCGCCCTGTGGTAATTCCAGGCAGTAGTTTCAGATAGTAATTTCAATCGGCCCGTCAAAATCTTGAACAAGCAACCTGAGCAAATAACTTGAACAAATAAAACCCCTCTATTCCTCTGCCAGCCAATAACCGAACAAGCTATCTAACCTTCAGATAATGCACGCTAAATAACTCATCATCATCGACCCAGGTTTTTACGCCTTCAAACCCCGCCTTTTTAGCTAATTCCTGAAAATGCCTTATTGAATACTTATGCGAGTACTCGGTTAGTATCGACTGATCTTTTTTAAATTTAAACACATGCCCATCAATCTTTACCTGCTGATCCTGCAAGCTACACAGATGCATTTCTATGCGACTTTCTTCTTCATTAAAAAAAGCATGATGCTTAAAGCCATCAAGCTTAAAATCGGCAACTAACTCACGGTTAATACGCAATAATAAATTCATATTAAATTGCGCAGTAAGGCCTTTCTTATCATTGTAGGCTGCATTTAATATAGCGCTGTCTTTCTTTAGATCCACGCCAATTAGCAGACCTCCATCCTTACCTACCATATTTTTAATTTCTTCCAGAACACTAACCGCCTGCTCCGGCAGAAAATTACCTATGGTTGAGCCCGGGAAAAAAGCAACCTTGCTACTAGACTCCACATGGTAAGGCAGTTTCAGCTTTCCGGTAAAATCAGCACACACCGCATGCACATTAAGCCAGGTGAATTCTGCGGCCAGTTTCTGCGCCTCATCCTGCAAATAACGCCTTGAAATATCAATAGGCAAATATGCTATAGGCCTGAGCGCATCAAGTAACAACCGAACCTTATAGCTATCACCACTACCCGGCTCAATCAATAAACACGCTTTACCCAGGTTATTCACAATGTCATCTATGTTATCTCGAATAATACTCACCTCTGTGCGGGTTGGGTAATATTCGTCGGTACCACAGATAGCTTCAAATAGTTTTGAGCCCGTTTCATCATAAAAATATTTGGGTAAAATATAGGGCTCTGGGGCAGACAGGCCCTCGATAACATCCTGACAAAAATCGGCTATTTCTGGTTGCTGATCAAAGAATTGAAAACGTTCTGTAGATTTAATCATAAAACTAACTGACTCTGTAAATTTGGCCCTATAATACATCCTGCTGGAGGTGTAGACTACCGCCCTACAAAAACAATAATTCCGGCTGGAAAAAGCTAGTTAAAATGCATTTAAAGCATAGACACCTGACAGGTACAGTAGACTTTACAACTGTGAAAGTCAGTTTATTCGTTTTGAGCAGGAGCACAAAAACATGATAAACAGTTTATTGAATATACCATTTGAAAAGGCTGCACGACAGATACGCAATCAACTGAGCCTTCCAGACTTCACGACACAAGCATAGATGTTACATGAATAATTCCAGCACTATCCCTGTCATTAAAGAACTGGTATTAATCGGAGGGGGCCACAGCCACCTTTCGGTACTTAAATA
>JADGFA010000041.1 GCA_016744065.1 Gammaproteobacteria bacterium | reverse complement strand
ATAATATATAGTATATATAGGAAAACAACCTATAAAAAAATAATTATTGTATGTTAAAGTGGAATTCTAATCATACTTTAGCTGTTTTCATTGACAAAATTATAAGCGAACTTTATTACCTCCATTCAAATGTGGCATTAGATGCTGTGATAGAAATTAAAGTTGTCTTAATTATGTAATATCTTTAGATTTAAATCGACTCGACAAATATAATATATGTACTAACATCATATAGTTGAGGATTATTTTCATAAGGGGTTAGTTTGCGCCTTATTTCTACAAAATTTCAACAATCATCTGCTTTGATTTACGTGATGTTAGTCGTGCTATTTTCGACGATCTTTTTTCTTTGCGGCATCCTTGGTCTGCACTTACAATCCAGTCAAACGGGTGTTACACCTGTATGGCCAGCTTCCGGTTGGGCTTTTGCCTTTTTACTTTTATATGGTTTTAGGTATTGGCCCGGTATTGTAATCGGTATGTTATTGATTTCATATTATGCTGACATGTCCATATTAATCGGTCTCTCAATAGGTATTTGTGCGTCCCTTGAAGTCATTATCCCTTTAATAATAGCTAGAAAATATGGCTTTACAGGGCGTCTTGATTCACTATTTGAAGCATCAGTTTTTACTTTAATTGTTGTCTTTGCTCCTTTAATAAGCGCATTACCTGGTTCCGTCGTTATGTTTATGGGGGGTTCTGGTAACACTTTGCCGCCTCTTTCTGTGGTAATGCTATGGTGGTTGGGTAACAGTATTGGCCTGTTATTAGTAGGGGGTATATTGTTATCTACTTATGAGGCTATTATAAAAGGGCTTATATTTAAATTATTCTGGTGGAAAATCTCTTTTATATTAATAGCTTTTTTCATTAGCTGGTTTGCATTTGGAAGAACCAGTGGCATTGAATCGGCCCTGATATTAAATTTAATGATCCCATTTGTTTTAGTTAGTGCTATTCGTTTTGGTGTTTCTGGCGCAGTTGCTCCCAGTTTGATAGCGGTATTAGTATTACTTTCAATACCCCATAACCACCCAACTGAGCTTTTTGAACATGCACCTTTTGGTTATCTTTTTTTAATCCTAGTGGAGTTGTGGTTTGTTAGCTTATCGGGTGTGTTAATGGCAGGTGCTTTTTTAGATCGTTCATCGCAGGCAAAAATGAAGTGGCTTGCATTACACGATCAACTTACTAAACTTGCTAATCGTACAGTATTAAAGCAGGAAACTGAGTATGCACTTCGAGGTATGCGAAGAATGGACAAGGGTGTATGCTTATTGTTTATTGATCTTGATCATTTAAAACCGGTTAATGATCAACTTGGGCATTTAGCAGGTGATGAACTTCTTGTTGCGGTGGGAAAATTATTAAAAAAACAGGTTCGCAACAGTGATGTAATTGCTCGTTGGGGTGGGGATGAATTTATAATACTATTACGTGATTGTGCGCTTAAAAAAGCTGAATTTATTGCAAATAGTATCCTTGTTAGCTCAAGGGAATTATCTTTTGAATCTAATGATAAAGAGTTTGCTGTATCTATGAGTATAGGTCTAGCGAGTGCTAGAGCCAACAATACACATGAAGAGTTGATAAAAATTGCAGATGATGCCTGTTATCGTGCTAAAGAGGCTGGTAGGGATCAAGTTGTTATTGCAAATGAGTGATAATATTTTTATTAAGATGTAAAATTAAATGATAATTAAATTTTTTTCGATGAATAGAATAATTAAAAATAAGAATAAAGTGGGTATACAGGCTAAATACTTATGCCTGTTTATTTTTCTATGTCTATACAATATTAGTATATCAGTTTCGGCTAATTTGAATGAGCTTATCATAACCTATCGATTAGATAGTGCTCCGATACAGTTTCAAAATAAAAATGGAGAAGCTGACGGTATTTTAATTGATTTCTGGAAGCTATGGTCAAAAAAATCAGGTATTCCAGTTTCTTTTAAAGGTGCTTATAATCAACAAAGCCAGGAGATGATTATTAATGGCAAGGCAGATATTAATGCTGGTATATTTGCTAATAAATCTCGTTCTGAATATTTAAAGTTTTCTGAGCCAATACTCAATAGCTCTTATCATTTATTTGTACAGAAAACACTCAGTCAAACTATAAGTTTACAGAGATTACAGGGGTTTGGTGTTGGTGTTACGCGTGGCAGTTTCCATGAAGCTTATATGCGAAAGAACTATCCTGACGTTGAACTTTTTCTATATGATGGCTACCAGAAATTATTTAATGCGGCTGAAAGGGGTGATGTACGTGTTTTTATAAGTCAATCTATGTATCGTACTTATTTTTTAAGGCAGCATTCATTAATTGAAAATTATCGTATGATTGACTTGCCATTATATACCCATAGTTATAAGGCGGCCGTTAATAAAAATAGTACTGAATTACTAAGAACTATAAATACCTCAATGGCAAAAATTGAAGAAGTAGAAAAAGCCGACATCACACGAAGATGGTTAGGACTTCAATGGCATACCAAAAAAAATGATAAATATAAAAAAATAAAATTAACTGACAATGAAAAAAACTGGATATCGAAACATAAAATTATTCGTATGGGGGGAGAATCTGATTGGCCACCTTTTGATTATGCAGATGAAAAAGGCGATTATCAGGGGATAGCATCTGATTATGTCAAGTTGTTGGAAGATCGTTTAGGTTTAAAAATTAAGATGTATTATAAGCAGCCATGGGCTGAAACACTTAATATGTTTAAAGCAGGTAAGCTAGACGCTATTGTTGCCATTTCAAAAACAGTAGAGCGTGAAAAATATGCACGCTTTACCACGCCCTATGCCACTTACCCATATGTCATTATTACAAATGAAAAAAATACACAGCTTAGCAAACTTCACCTGCTGTCAGGTAAACAGGTGGCTGTTGAGAAAAACTTTTACACGCATAGAACTTTATTGTCTCAATTTCCTGATATTAACCTGATTGTTGAAGATTCAACAGAAAATGCTATTTTAGCAGTTGTTCAGGGTAGGGCTGATGCTTATGTAGGTGTTCAACCCGTTGCATCATATTTTTTAGAAAAAAATCTTATTACTAATCTTCGTACATCGGGTATTACCACAATAGATAAAGTGGGCATTAGTATGGCAACACAAACTGATGCAGCAATACTTTTACAGTTGTTACAAAAAGGGTTAGATTCAATTACGACTGCAGAAAAATTAGCTATTCAAAGAAAATGGTTAGGTATTACGACAGGGTCATCTAATTTAAATAAAGTAATAAAGTTATCAAATAAACAAAAAAAATGGATAACTTCTCAAGAATCCATCCGTATTGGTGTGGATCCTAGTTGGCCGCCAATAGAGTACATAGATAAAAAGGGGGTTTATAGCGGAATAGCATCAGATTATATTGGTGAATTTGAAAGAGCGTTTTCAGTTAAGGTGGATTATGATTCCACATTAAAATGGAATGATGTGGTTAAAGGAATAAAATCAGGAAAAATTGATATTCTTCCAGCAGTATCGAAAACATTAGAACGTGAAAAATACCTCAATTTTACTGAACCTTATTTAAAGTTTCCATATGTTATTTTTACACGAAGTGATGCGGAAATTATAACGGGGCTTAATGAATTAATAAACAAAACAATAGTCGTTGAAAAGAATTATGCCAATTTTGACATACTTACAAAACACCATCCTGAGATAAAGTTATTACTTGTAGATAATACTGAAGAAGCTCTTAGTGCTATTGCATTGGGAAATGCGGATGCTTATATGGGGAATTTAGCGGCGACTAGCCATATTATATTACAGACAGGAATAACAAATATTAAGGTAGCTGCACCAACGCCCTATAGTAATGACCTTGCATTTGCAGTACGTAAAGACTTACCAGAGCTAGTTGAAATTTCTCAGTTATTTCTGGATTCAATAACCGTCGAGCAGGCTAATGCGTTTAAGAAAAAATGGTTTTCAATAAACTATGAGCATAATGTCGATTATTCACTGGTGTGGAAAATTGTTGCTTTTTCTGTATTCATACTTTTTATAATTAGTTTATGGTTATGGATGCTTAACAGGCAAAAAGAGTCACTTAGAATAAGTGAAGAGCGTTTTCGATTAATAATGAATGCAACACAGGAGGGTATATGGGATTGGGATATCGAGTTAAATAACGTATATTATAGTCCCGGGTTTTATAATATATTAGGTTACTCTGAAAGTGAGTTCACTGAAAAATGTGCGGCATGGATGGACTTGTTGCATCCAGATGATTATAAGGAAGCATCAGAATCATTTAATAAAATAATTATAAATTGTGTTGAGCGCTATAGTCTTGAATTTCGTTTGAAACATAAAAATGGATTGTATCGTGATGTGGTTGCAACAGGCTCGCTGGTTTTAAATAAGAAAAGAGAAGCGGTTCGATCTTTAGGGTCGTTAGTCGATATTACTGAAAAAAAATCTATAAATAAAAAATTAAAACAAAATGAAGTTCAGTTAAAAAGAATTGTAGATACTATTCCACTTGCTATCATTATCTCTGATGACGATGGGCAAATTATTTTTTCAAACAAACAAACTGAAAAAGAAATTGGTAGTGATCAGAGTGTTATAGGAATTAATATAGGTGTATTTTATGAAAAGTATGAGGATAGAGAGCGACTCTTTTCATTGTATAGAGAAAAAGGCGTTGTAGATTCATTGCCAATGCGTTTTAAAACACTTTCAGGTGAAATAACTGAAGGTATTATTTCTATGCTGCCAGTGTATTTTGATGGAAAGATGAGAAATCTTGGGGTTCTGGTTAACTTAACAGAACGGATACAAATGGAGCGTGAATTAATAGCTGCAAAAATTCAGGCTGATATTGCAAATAAAACAAAATCAAGTTTTCTTGCAAATATGAGTCATGAAATACGCACACCCATGAATGCAATTATAGGGCTTGGACATTTAGTTCTTAAGACCAGTTTAAATGAAAGGCAGCAAGATTATATTGAAAAAATACAGTCATCATCTCATTCATTACTTGGAATCATTAATGATATTCTTGATTTTTCAAAAATAGAAGCTGGAAAATTAGAAATAGAAAAAATTGAATTTAAGCTTGAAGATGTTATAGAAAATATTTCCTCTTTAGTTGCTTTAAAGGCTGAAGAAAAGAATCTTGAAGTTTTATTTTCAATCGATCCTGATGTCCCTGTGAGTTTAATAGGTGATCCGTTGCGTCTTGGGCAAATCCTTATTAATCTGACTCAAAATGCAATTAAATTTACAGACCAGGGCGAAGTTTTAATTAAAATTATCCAGTTAGAAAAAATAGATAATAAATCAAGGCTTGAATTATCTGTTACTGATACAGGGATAGGTATAAGTGAAGGGCATATTTCTCATTTATTTGATGCCTTTTCTCAGGTTGATGAAACGTATACTCGGCGCTTTGAAGGAACGGGGCTAGGTTTGGCTATATGCAAGCAACTTGTTGATCTTATGGGTGGAGATATTGCAGTTAAAAGTACACTGGACGAAGGTAGTGCTTTCTCTTTTCAACTAAAATTCGAAGTAGCTGAAAGTAATCCAAAAAAACCGATAAATATTTCCTTTAAAGGAAAAAGAGCACTGGTTGTTGATGATAATAGTACAGCACGTCAGGTGCTTACATCAATGTTAGAATCATTTTGTTTTAATGTTCAATCAGTTTCATCAGGTCAGGCTGCTATTGATGTTATTGCTAAAAGTGCAGGTATAAAAAATCAGCATTTTGATCTTGTACTATTAGACTGGAAAATGCCTGGGTTAAATGGGATTGAAACATCTCAGAAAATCTATAAAGATATAGATCAGCCTCATATACCAACTATTATTATGGTCACTTCTTATGGTAGAGAAGAAATTATACATCAATCAGAACAGGTTGGGTTAGATGCTTTTTTAATAAAGCCTATTAACTCTTCTCTATTATTCAATACAATTGTTCAGGCGATGCAAGGTACCGTTATTAATCAAAAACAGACGCCTAAAAAAATACCGAGTAAACAATTATCAGGCAGGATACTGCTTGTTGAAGATAATAAAATAAATCAGCAAGTTGCGCGAGAAACATTAGGTAATATGGGGTTGTCTGTTCATGTAGTTAATAATGGTATGGAAGCGCTAGATATACTTGAAGATAATAATTTCGATGTGGTTTTAACCGATATACAGATGCCTGGAATGGACGGTTATGAGTTAACACGACAAATACGCTTGCATAAAAAATACCAGTATTTACCCATTGTTGCTATGACAGCACATGCGATGGTGAAGGACAGGGAGAAATGTCTTGATGCTGGAATGAATGATCATCTTCCAAAGCCCATTGATCCTGAGCAGCTTTTTAAGACACTGTCAAACTGGTTAAATTTAATAAAAACGAAAAAATCTGTAGAAGATGACTCTGATGACGAATTTATAAAGCTACCGACAGAAATTTCGGGTATCGATATCAACTGGGGCTTAAAGCGAATAGGCGGGAATAAGAAGCTGTTTTGTAAGCTGCTTCGGGAGTTTTTTCAGGATTATGCTGATGCAGGAGAAAAAGTAGATATTGCGCTTAAAGAGGTTGACTTAGAGTTAGTGCGTCGTTTAGTGCATACAATACAGGGTATTGCTGGTAGCATTGGTGCAATAAATTTATTAAAGGCATCGGAAGACATGGATAGTGTATTAAAAAATAAAAACATTCCTGATAGTGCTGTACAGGATGCCTTTGTAGATGCTTTAGCAGAAGTAATTAATGGCCTGAAAACATGGCTGGGAGAAGGTGAGCTTCTCCGTATAGATGAGTCTGTTCAAAATGTTTTTTTAGATGAAAATGTTTTGTCTCATATTAATCAATTATTAAAAACAGGTGACTCTAAAGCTGAAGTATTAATTTCTCGTATTAACACTAACGATCTTGAATCTGAAACCACGGAAATCATATCTACTTTACTAAATAGTGCCCGAAATTATGATTTTATAAATGCACAGTCCGTACTATCTAAGTTAAGAGAAAAGATTAAGGCTTAATAGGCAGATATTTATGAATACTGATAAACCTAAAATACTGATTGTTGATGATGAGCGTTTTTATATAAATGTTTTAGTTGAGCTTCTATCTGATGATTATCATACAATAGTAACTAAAAATGGAGAAGAAGCATTAGATAGAGCACTTGATTTACCAGATTTGATTTTACTGGATGTAATGATGCCCGGAATGAGTGGTTATGAGGTTTGCCGTCAACTGAAGTCTGATGAGCGTACAAGTAATATTCCGGTTATTTTTCTTACTATAAAGAGTGAGCTTGATGCTGAAGTTCAGGGCTTTGAGCTGGGTGCTGTTGATTATATAGTAAAGCCTATAAGTCCAGCAATTGTTAAAGCTAGAGTAGCAACACATATTACATTAAATAAAGTTCTTAGAGGCCTGACAAAACAAAATGAATCTTTACTTCTGGAGCAGAAAAAGAAGGATGAACAATTACGTTGCAGTCAAAAGCTAGAGGCTTTAGGTAAATTAACAGGTGGCATTGCTCATGATTTTAATAATATTTTAGGAATTGTTTTAGGCTACTCCGAATTACTACAAAGCAAGTTAGAAGATCATCCAAAATTAAAAAAGCATGCAAATCAAATTACAATTGCCGGTGAAAGAGGTAAAAAAATAACTCAAAAATTGCTTTCATTTTCAGGCCGAAAGCAATCTCATGCAGAAGTTGTTAATATTAATAACTTGCTTATAGAACAGCTTCATATGCTTGAAAAAACATTAACAGCAAGTATCGACTTTATATTACAGCTTGAAAGTGATGTCTGGAATATCTTTATTGATAAAAGTGATCTGGAAGATGCTATTTTAAATATGAGTATAAATGCTATGCATGCTATGCCTGGCGGAGGAGAGTTAATATTTAGAACCTGTAATAAATCGTTGACATTAAAAGATGTTGATTCTCTTAATATTCCATCTGGTGAATATATGGTTTTATCATTAATTGATAATGGTTGTGGGATGGATAAAAAAACACGTGATAAGGTATTTGATCCGTTTTTTACAACTAAAGGAAGCCAGGGAACGGGACTAGGGATGAGTCAGGTATACGGCTTTGTTGGTAGGTCATCAGGTGCAATAGATGTGTTTTCTGAGCCAGAAAAAGGTACAAAAATTACAATATACTTTCCTAGAAATATAAATGAAAAAGCTACAGAAAAAGGTAAAGATTTATTTTCTATAAATTATATGGGCAGTGAAACTATATTGATAGTTGATGATGAAGAAGCGCTGCGAAACTTATTAGGTGAGATATTAATTGAGCAGGGATATCATGTTGTATATGCAAAAAGCGCTGATAATGCATTTGATATTTTACAATACGGGAAAGTCGATCTTATGATAAGTGATGTGATTATGCCTGGTATGAATGGTTATGACCTTGCATTAAAAGCACAGGAAAAATATCCTGATATTAAAATTCAGATAATGAGCGGATTTGATGATAATAAGTTTAAGAAGCCTGAATATAAAACTTTATATAAAAATGCTCTTAAAAAACCTGTTCAGGCAGAAAGTCTGCTAAGTAGCATAAGAAAACTACTTGATAATTAAAAAATAAAATTAAATATTACTCTATTTCTTATTATTATGAATTATTTTTATTGTTTATAGGTATGTATAATTATGGATGATCAAAAACAGAAAATACTGATTGTTGATGATGAGCGCTTTTATATAAATGTTTTAATTGAGTTACTTTCATCAGAATATAATATGGTAGTCACAAAAGACGGTACTGAGGCATTTAATCGAGCACTCGAATCTCCTGATTTAATTTTGTTAGATGTAATGATGCCTGGCCTGAATGGTTATGATATCTGTCGCCAGCTTAAAGCTGATGATCGTACGCGGGATATTCCGGTTATCTTTCTTACTGTTAAAAATGAATTGAATGATGAAATCAGGGGTTTTGAGTTAGGTGCAGTAGATTATATCGCGAAGCCCATCAGCCCGGCAATTGTTAAGGCCCGCGTGGCTACACATATTGCATTGAATAATGCAAGAATAAAGTTAACAGAGCAAAAAATAGCACTGGAAGAACAAGTGTGTGAACGTACCAAAGAAATTTGTCATGCGCAGGATGTTGCTATTTATTGTTTAGCATCATTAGTAGAAACGCGTGACAACGAAACAGGGTTTCATATACGAAGGACTCAAAACTATGTCAGGGTATTGGCTGAATATTTAAAAGATAATCCACGTTTTAGTGCTGTTTTAGATGAGGAGTATATTTTACAACTTTATAAATCAGCACCTTTGCATGATATCGGTAAGGTTGGTGTAGCAGATAAAATTTTGCTAAAAAATGGGCCATTGGATGGTGAAAACTGGGAAGAGATGAAACGACACACATTATACGGTAAAGAGGCAATTGATCGAACAGAAAAAGAAATGGGAATTACGCCTTTTTTAAATCTGGCAAAAGAAATTACTTATACTCACCATGAAAAATGGGATGGTAGCGGCTATCCCCGAGGCTTGAATGGCGATGAAATTCCAATTTCTGGAAGATTAATGGCTGTTGCAGATGTATATGATGCCCTTATTTCTAAACGTGCTTACAAACCTGCTTTTGATCACTTAACGGCTGTAGAAATGATTCGTGTTCAAAAAGGAAAGCATTTTGATCCAGATGTGGTTTCAGCTTTTCTTGCACTTGAAAACAAATTTAAAGATATTTCTAATCGCTATATTGATAAAGATTGATTTTATAATAAAAGCCATTAGATTACAGTTTGTAAGTGTAGCCTGAAGTTTTTCATAAGTTAAAAAATCAGATTTATACTTTGCATGAGCTTAAATTATGATAAGCCCGTGACATATGTCGAACATCGCCATGTGCCTGTACAAAATTTCTAGGGTTTTTATTTGAGTTTTTCAGTTTAAAATATAACATTTTTTCTAATGTTGATACCATTATTTGAATGTTGTTTGCTGGTACCAGCTTTCCACTTACAGGGCAGAGTGTTTCTTTGGCGCCGCCGACATCGGTTACTACTGTTGGAATACCACAGGCTTGTGCTTCCAGTGGTGAAAGAGGGTAACCTTCATTTAATGATGGCAGGCAGAATACATCAAGACAACGATAAAATATTGGCATTTCATCTATACGTCCAAGAAAATGAACACGTTTATTAAGGTTTAATTGATTGGCCATATGGCGTAATTCAACTTCAATAGAGCCCGTACCGGCTAGTGCAAGATGTATTGTTTCAGGTAGTTGAGTTAGTGCATTAATTAAATCTTTTTGTCCTTTAACTTTCTCGAGTCGTCCACTGCAACCGATTAGTTTAACGTTTAGGGGTAAGCCCAGGTTCTTCCTTGAGCTTTTTTTATCACCAGGTGTAAAGCGTTCAGTGTCTATTCCATTATTAATAATATGTACGTTATTAAGCTTTAAAAAAAACTGTATTTTATCAGCAACTGTTTTCGCATCAGCAACCAGTAATGGCTGAGTTAAATAAATAATCCCACGCTGTAAACTACGGCGCCAAAGATCGTTTAAGTGCCATGCATCATGCTCAGTATGAATTAAGTGTTTTATCTTGCACAGGCGTGTAGCTATGCCTGCGTAGACTAGAGGGCCAATATGATGAGTATGTACTGTATCTACATTATATTTTTTAAATATTTTGATAAGATTCAGAATAAGTAAAGGTTTCAAGCCAGGTTCTTTATCCAGGAAAATTATTTTTTCTGCAATTTTTTGTAGTCGAGGCCAATTATTAATAGCTGATTTTTTATCACCTTCCAGGCTAATTATAATAGTTTTGTCATTTTTTTCACAAAAGGCCATTAGATCCAGTGCCATGGTTTCTATACCACCAGGTCTGAGGTGCTGGACAATCTGTGCTATTGTACTCATATAGCTTCCGCCCTATATTAATATTTTATAAAAACTTTAATATTTAATGAGTTGCACAGGTTATGCCATTGTTTGATATTGTACTTATTTTTATAAAAATCAATATGTTAGAGTTGTTTTTCTATATATGCATTAGATAATATCAGGTCTAATTTGCAAGATGCGAATGATAATGCATAAAATCTGGAGATTTTTATATGTTTTTCAGGTTTTAACAGGTTAAACGGTCGTTATAAGTAATAAAAATTAAAAAGAAGACTATTACAAAGATATCTAAGGCAGGCCATAATCATCTGACAAAGAAAATGCCTTATCTCTTACTAAATATGAGTATTCAAAGTATATATTTTTTAAATAAGCTATTTAGTGAAAGAGATATGTTCTGTTAACGTTTCTCATGAAAGTTAATGTCATTTAATATTTTTCAGATACAATTTAGTTCATGTGTGATCTTATTTCATCATCAGGTTTTGGCAGGCCTGCTGCTTTCCATAAGTTAATGCATGATCCAAATAAATTTTTAAATTCTGACCTGTCTAAACCAGTCGATCTGCAAATTAATCTGAGAGGAGGTAACCCTTCTAAAAGTAGTACTTTTTCTCTAATAAAATATATCACCTTGAGATGCTCAAGTGATACTTGAGATGTAATATTTTCTAATACAGCTTCGCTAAAGGATATATCCCAATCTTGTGCATCGAGTAAAAAACCATCCTCGTCTATAGCATAATTATTAGCTATTATTGGGGGTGATGCGTTATCTGTTGATAAATACATTATTGAGTTCCTGTTTAAACTTAGCGTATTTTCAACAATTCACTATATCAAGTAAAATAATTAATATTGATAAAGTATTATAATTTTTAATATACAAAAAACAAACATCCACATGTAAATCATGGTTAAACTTAATTGTGGATATTATGATATTTAAAATATATAAGGTATTTTATAGGTGGCTTATATATGCATTGTTTTAGCAAAACAATTCACTTTGGTAATAAAAGTTTTGTGTGTTATTAAATTTAATTTTCAATTGAAATAATGTATGCCAATATCATAAATTAGAGTTAACCCCAAAGCGATCGTTGCAATGCCTATAATGCCCTGTAGGCTGTTATTTATCCAGGTGAGACCTTTTGCAGCATATTTTAATGGTATGGCTATAACGACAGAAAGCGCAGCCATACCCAATATTGAACCAATTCCAAATAATAGAATATATATCATACCTGTTGCAGGTGAGGGGACCGTTTTTAAGGTAAGCAGTATTAAAGCTGCTGAGCCAGCCATACCATGCATTAAACCAATAAAAAGTGCTTTATGTGGGAATTTACTAATGTGGCTATGTTGATGATTTTCCGGGTTGTGAGTGACTTCATTTATATGTTTATGGGCATGAAAATGTTGTTTTTTATTATCATGCTGATGTGTATGGAAATGAACTTTGTTATGTATCATTTTTCTAATAACATCAATGCCTAAAAAAAGCAGCATGATACCAACAGCAAATTCAAGCCCTAATGCCATGTTTTCAGGAATAATAATATCGGTCAAAATAACGATGGAGCCAAATAGAAATAGTGTAATAGTATGGCCAAGCCCCCAGATAGCACCCTGTCTGATTGTGCTTTTAAGTGAATGAGTATTTGTGGCAAGTGAAGCAACGGCTGCAACATGATCTGCATCCAGGGCATGGCGCATGCCAATTAAAAAACCAATAAATAATAAACTTAGCATTACTTTGTCTCTTTACTGTAAGTTGAGTCATTAACTGAAAGGGCTGATGAATGATTAAAATCAAAAGATGCATCCAGCGACTGACTCCATAGCTTATTACTTAATTTAATTTTTATTTGATCAAATTCATCATGATCAGTTGTTCTTTCTTCGTTGGAATTAATTCTATCGAGTAGTATAAAAAATTTTTCCGGTATGATGTTGCTATGTAACTTTATATGGATTGTTTTATGTTTGTTTGTTACCCACCATTCAAATTTCATATTACGGTAACAGCCCTGATCATTAATATTGTCAAGTAGCTGATAATGCTTCGATGAAATAGTGGCGGTGATTAATTCGATGGCATCTTTAACACCTGAGCCAGGGTGTCCGTTAACGACCGACAGGTTTTCACGTGACCAGACTGACTGATTAGAAAGCTCACGTGCGGCAACTTGCATTGCTCTGAATCCAACTGTACAACCAAACCATGAATCACCCTGATGATATGTTTTTAAATCTTCATAATCAAAAGAAGCTAATTCACCATTTACAAAAATATTTACAGTTGTATCTTCAGTTGTTGAATGAATTGTTAAATTGTTATTCATTAAAATTAACAAATTCTAGGCAGCTGTTCGCCAACAAGCATATCAACAATACGTTCACCGCCAAAACTTGTATTTAATACAACACGACTTGATGGCTCGGCCTTTACAGTGCCGATAATGGCACTATCAATACCTGCGGCCTGTTGTTTCATCGCACTAAGTAAATCATCCGCACTGTCTGCAGGTACTATGGCGATTACTTTACCTTCATTAGCAAGATATAAAGGATCAAGGCCAAGAATTTCACACATGCCACGAACTTCTGCACGAACAGGCAGAGCGGCTTCATTTAATGTAATACTGACATTACTGGATTCTGCAAACTCATTTAGTACAGTAGCTATACCACCACGAGTTGCATCTCTCATACAATGAATATCTGGGCATACTTCAAGCATTGTCTCAATTAAACCATTAAGTGACTGACAATCTGTTTCAATGGTATTTTCTAATTCCATTTCGCCGCGAGCATCAACAATAGCTGCTCCATGATCACCGACATAACCATTGATAATAATTACATCATCGACCTGTGCACGACTTGCTGTAATATTTACGCCTTGTGGAATAACACCTATGCCTGCTGTATTAATAAATAATTTATCGGCTGCACCTCTATGAACAACTTTGGTATCACCTGTGACAATGCTTACACCAGCAGCATCTGCTGTGGCTTTCATGGATGTGACAATTCGGCGTAAATCTTCTACTGGAAAACCTTCTTCAATAATCATTCCACAGGTCAGATATAATGGTTTTGCACCACCCACGGCAAGGTCATTCACTGTTCCGGTTATGGCTAATTTACCAATGTCACCGCCCGGAAAAAAGAGTGGATCAACTACATAGGAGTCAGTTGTCATAGCTAGTCGATCACCCTGAGCAGTAAGACTGTTTAAGTCAAAGCGCGCCTGATCTTCCAGTTGTGAGAGATGTGTATTATTAAAGCCACCAACAAAAACATCTTCAATTAAATCACGCATTGCTTTGCCACCACTGCCATGTGCCAGTGTAATAATATCGGAACGTAGTTTGCGTTTTACCTGGGCAGTGCTCATGCTGCTGACTCCTCAGTATCGTTATTTAGCTTTTTCTGTTTACGTTTGGCTAATAATTCGGGCAGATTGCCAAAGTTATAGTACGCTGCGCAAGCACCTTCAGTTGAAACCATTAATGCGCCCATCGGTATTTCAGGTGTGCATGATGAACCAAATACTTTACATTCCCAGGGGCGAATAACACCTTTGAGCACTTCGCCACATTGGCAGGATTTTGGATCAGCAATTTTAATATTAGGCACTGAAAATTTACGCTCTGCATCGAAGCCTGAAAAATGTTCACGCATTTTTACACCTGAATGATCAATTGAACCAAGACCACGCCATTCAAAAAATTCACGTAATTCAAAAACTTTGCTAATTGCATCTAGCCCGGGAGGGTTACCTGTTGCAGCAACAATGCGAGCATACTGGTTTTCAACCTCACAACGATTCTCTGCAAGTTGTTTTAGAACCATCCAGATAGATTGCAATATATCCAATGGTTCAAAACCGGTTACCACAATGGGTTTGTCGTAGGTTTCAGCAACAAATTCAAATGGTTTTTCACCAACAACCATACTAACGTGACCCGGTGCCAGGAAACCGTCAATTTGCATGTCAGGCGAATCGAGTATGGCCTTAATTGTAGGTACAGTTGTAATGTGGTTACAGAATAAAGAAAAATTTTCTATACCTTCACTTTCAGCCTGTAAAACAGTTAAAGCTGTGCTTGGCATCGTTGTTTCAAAGCCTAAAGCAAAGAAAATAACCTGACGATCAAGATTTTTTCTGGCGAGCTCTAAAGCATCAAGCGGTGAGTAAACCATGCGTATATCTGCACCGTCAGCTTTAGCCTGTAACAGGCTTTTTTTAGAGCCGGGAACCCGCATGGCATCACCAAAAGTGGTAAAGATAACATCTGGACGCTCTGCTAATGTAACGCAGTCATCAACACGCCCCATAGGTAAAACGCAAACCGGGCAACCTGGTCCATGTACCAGTTCAATCCAGTCGGGTAACATTTGTTCTATACCATAACGAAATATAGTATGTGTATGACCGCCACAGAACTCCATTAATTGCAGTGGTTTATTATCGACTCTTTTTATTTTATCTTTTAGTGCATGAATTTCATTAAATAATGCTTTTGCTTTTATTGGGTCGCGGAATTCGTCAACATATTTCATGACGGTTTCTCCTCATTGTTACAGGGTTTATTTTCGGCAAAACGGCCACGTTGATCGGCGAGCAGGGTATGCACCAGATCCCAGAGAATGTGATAACAGGTTACATGGACTTCCTGTACACGATGAATAGAATCGGTTTCAACTACCAGGCAATGATCTAATAGATTACTGCTCTTCATTGCACCACCATCACCACCGGCAAAGCCTATTGTTGTCATTTTTAATTCTCTGGCCTTGCGGTAGCCTTCCATCAGATTTTCGGAGTTACCACTGGTGGAAAAACCGACAACAGCATCTTTAGATTGTGCATGTGCGGCAAGTTGACGAACAAAAATGTGGCGTACTCCCAGATCGTTGCTAACAGCGGAAATCATTGCTGTATCAATGCATAAATTCATAGCAGGCAGTGCTGGTCGCCCGGCAGTAACAGGGTGTTGAAATTCAACAGCAAGATGTGCAGCATCACAACTGGAGCCGCCGTTACCCATTGTGAATATTCGGCCTTTATTATGGTATACATTAGCAACCGCGTGTGCAGCTTCAATAAGTGCCTGGGCATTGTCAGTAAAAAACTGTTGTTTTATATCTAAAGAGTGTTGTGATTTTTGTTTTATAGATTCCAGTAAAGCTGCATTTTCACTTTCAGTATCTTTCTTTTCTCCGTGTAGAAAAGGATACAGTTCATGAAGTGGATTATTATGTTTGTCGCTTTCTTGTGACATAATTAATTCTCCAGAATAACCTGGCTAGCATTCATTGCTGCAATTTCTTCCTGTATTTCACCAAGTTCATTTAAGAGTGTAAGTGTTTTTTTTGCTTCTTCTTCGTCTATTCGACTCATAGCAAAGCCAACGTGCACTAACACCCAGTCATTAATACAGTTTTCTACAGGATGTTCATCATTGACGATGCAGGCAATATTAACCGGGCGTTTAACACCGGAAACATCAACTTTAGCAATGAGATTATCTTTATCTGTGATTTCAATAATTTGACCTGGAATACCTAAACACATAATTAATTACCTACCTACTTTAATTTCTTCTGTTTTATTTCACGAGCCACGGCTATTGCAGCCTGACCCAGTGAAAGTCCGCCATCATTTGCGGGTACTCTGTGGTGAGTGAGTACCTGTAAGTCTTTTTTCTCTAGTCCAGTAACAACAAGTTCAAATAGTGTACGATTTTGAAATACGCCACCGCTCAGTACAATGCGATTGATTTTATTTTCACTGGCAAGCAGGCTTGAAGTATCAATAATGGCCTGTGCAAGCCCACGATGAAAACGGGCAGAGATGATATTGTTTGCTGTTTTTGCTTTTAAATTATTCAGTAAATTTATCCACATTGGTGTTGGGTCAAGCTGGTACACCTGGTTTTGTTTATCTAGTTTGAAATGATAGGGTGAAACCTGTTTTAAGGTTTGTTTATCAATACAGGCTTCCAGTGCCATTGCAGCCTGACCTTCATAACTACATTGTTGTGGCGCTACGCCCGTTGCTGCAGCGACTGCATCAAACAGGCGACCGGCAGATGATGCTAATGGTGAATTAATACCCCTGTTTATCATTTGTTGCAAAGTTTTAATGGGTTTATTATTGAGTAATTGACTCAACTCAAGTTGTGCATATTTGTTAGTGTATACGTCCCAGCCAAATACCGAGTTGAGTTGTGCCCAGGTATTACGCCAGGGTTCACGCATAGCCTGAGAACCACCCGGCATAACAACGGGTTTAAGTTGTGCCAGATGCTTGTAGCTTTGATAATTAGCCAGTAAAAATTCACCCCCCCATAAAGTATCATTATCGCCAAAACCCAGCCCATCAAATGCAACACCAATAACGGAAGTCTCATCAATATCAATATTGTTTTCAATCATACAGGCAGCGATGTGAGCATGGTGATGCTGCACCTGGACAAGTGCTGTTTTTTTCTTTTCAGACCATTCAATACCTAATTTGGAGGAGAGGTATTCTGGATGATTATCAGTAACTAATACTTCTGGTTTGTGCGCGTAAAGATCAAGGTACAGGGAGATGTTTTTCTGATAATCATCAAATGTACGTGCATCTTCCAGGTCGCCAATATGTTGTGAAAGAATTGCATGACCATTTTTTAACAGACAGAAAGTACTTTTTAATTCACCACCCAATGCAAGAACAGGGGAGTGGTTAGTAAATCCGGCAGGTAAGGGTATGTGATCGGGGGCATAGCCTCTTGCTCTACGTAAAACCTGCATTTTATCATTCATCTGTCGCACAACTGAGTCATCAATGCGATTTTCAATTGGCCGATTATGTAATAGAAAAATATCTGCAATACTGCTTAAACGTTTTAATGCATCCTCATTTTCAATACATTGTGGTTCATCAGAAAGGTTACCCGATGTTAGTACAATTGGATAATCCAGTTCGGCCATTAATAAATGATGCAATGGACTGTATGGCAGCATAAACCCCCATTGCTTTTGACCTGGCGCAATATTTTCCGGAAGCAGTTTTGTGGTGAGTGCATCGAGAATTACAATAGGTGCTGCGGGACTTGTAAGTGCTTCACTTTCAAGTTGGCTGACTCTACAGTAATGACGAACCTGTTCGAGGCTGTTTGCCATTAGCGCAAGCGCTTTATGTGGACGGTTTTTACGCTCTCGTAGTTGTTCTATTGCTTGTTTATTGTTGCTGTCACAGGCAAGGTGAATTCCACCAATACCTTTGATTGCAATAATGGCTCCCTGTTTTATTTGCCTTGCCGTTTCTTTTATAACCGTATTATCAATTGAGTTAAAAGACGTGATGATTTTACCGTTTTTATTGCATAACCAGATTTCCGGACCGCAACTGGCGCAAGCTGTTGGTTGCGCATGAAAACGTCGGTCTGCCGGGTTTTTATATTCATCTTTACAACTACCACAAAGTTTAAAACTAGACATGCTGGTGTTGGCTCTGTCATAGGGTATTTTACGAGTAATAGAAAATCTGGGACCGCAGTGGGTGCAATTAAGAAATGGATAATGATAGTGACGATCTGAAGGTGTCATTAATTCATCTAAGCAATCGTTGCAAGTAGCTGCATCGGCAACAATACCTGTAGCTACTTTACCGTGCTTACTATTAATAATCTGAAAATTTTTATCTGTAATTTTAGTGATACAGGCAAGTTGCTCGACAGAATCTATGCGCGCTAGTGGGGGGCAGTCAGTGATTAAGGCCTGTGTGAAATTATTGATGTTTGCATATTTACCATAAATATTTATCAACACACCTTCACCGTCATTACAGACATTACCGGCTAGTTTAAATTGATTTGCCAGACGCCAGACCGTAGGGCGAAAACCGACACCCTGAACTAAACCACGCACACGTAAAGTTCGTGTAATCAGGTTGTGCTCAGTAAAAATAGAATCGGCTCTCGCTATCATATTAATGTACCGTACATACCATGCAGGGATCGAAAGAACGAATGATATGTTGAATAATTACCGAGGCATTTTTATCTTCACCTACATATGTATTTTGAAGTGCCAGTTCAAGCGCACCCGGTTTATCATCTGCATCACGCGGTGAAAAATTCCAGGTAGTGGGTGCTATAATCTGATAGTTAAGAATGCGGCCATTTTTAATTCGTACCCAATGGCCCAGGCTGCCACGTGCTGCCTCAATCATTCCGGCACCCTGTGCTTCATCAGGTATTTTACTGTGTAAACAAAATACTTCTTTAGGTTGTAGTTTTTTAGCCCACTCTTCCATTACAGGAACGACCAGAGCTAATTCTAATAATCGGGCAATTATGCGGTTACGAACATTAGCTCCGCTATTTGATACCAGATCACGAATGAGTTTATGGCCATCAACCATTTGACGTGAAATGGCACCCACTTCCACAACCTGATTATTCAGGCGGGGTGATTTACACCAACTATAACCAGTGTTATTAAGTTCTCCTGGAATAGTAATACCAAAATATGGATGTTTAGGTTCGTTTTGTACATTAAGCCAGCTATGGCTTATGTCTTCAGTAATTTCATCGGGGTTTAATGTTTGGGTGTGTTGTTGCCATACACCGCTATTAAATAAATGTTCGTTATTTGTTTTGTATGCTCCGTAACTGAGAAAGCGATCACTGGCTCCCCCTATTTCAGATAACTTAAGATCATCGGCAATATTTAGAAAGCGTGCGAAATCTGAATCAGGATGTTGTTCCTGCCAGATTTTTAATTCATTCTCTGATGAAAGTGATGCAACCTGTTCAAGTTTATCATCGAATAATACTTCTTCTAAAAACAGGCGAAATGCACTGATGGTTGTAAGCAGCCTGACTTTTTCCTGCGCTTCAATAGGGCGTGTAGTACCGCCGGGTTGAATTGCCAGTGAGTGAGGCCATTTTCCAGCCAGTATGCCCGTTAAGTGCAGAAAAGATGCACGGGCAGGTAGAACCTGTCGAGCGGCTTTACCTGTTTGTGCTTTAAAACGCTCATGGGTGTCATTAAACCAGGCTTTTTTGCTGTAACTTTCACGTGCAAAGTCGGGCATAAAAAATAGATAAAAGTGGGTCAGATGATCTGCCAGATTTTCTGCCGCTAAAATTAAATTGGTAGCCAGTTCTCCGTTAGGGCAAGGTGTTATATCCATCGATGCTGCCAGCGCCTGAGCCGCAGCTACTGATTGTGATACTGAACAGATACCGCAAATTCTTGGGGTGTAAACAAGTGCATCAATCGGGTCTTTACCGTGTAATATTTGTTCAAAACCACGAAACAGAGGTGAGTTAACCCAGGCTTTAACGATAACACCATCTTCAACTTCAACCTGTACTTCCAGGTCACCTTCAACTCGGTTAAATGGGCCTAGTATTCGACGTGTCGATGATTTTGAACTCATGATTGCCCATCCTTCTCAGTCTTCTGATTCGGTGGAACTCGAATATGATCAGATGTGGCATTAATTTTGAGTCGCTTAGGTGTTGCTGCTTTTGCTAATGATGAAAGGGCCACAAACCAGGCTTTAGGCATATCAGTGGGTAAGCCTATTGGAATACCAGCAATCTTGGGTGTTTGAGTAAAGCTATGGCCGGGCTCTTCAAATCCCGCTGCCGTACAGTTAATGCATGCGTAGCCACCTCGTAAACAGGAGCCCTCACCATTCCATAAGCGAGTGTTACAGTCAGCGTGTGCCTGGGTACCCAGACATCCCATATTCTCCATCATACAGCCCTGATCAGAAGCCTGTTCAGCACTTGCTTTGTATTCATAATATTCGTTACGAGGGCAGCCATGATGAACCAGGTGATCGGTGTAACTGCGGGGTCGGTTATAAGTATCCAGATCAGAAGAATGAAGGTCCCCCATTGCCAGTTGTGCAATCGTCTCAGTGACCCAGTTAGGGTGGGTTGGACAGCCGGCAATATTAATTACCGGGAGTTCACCTGAGCTAGACCAGTTTTTATCAAGTAAAGCCCCCGCGTATTTACCTTCATATTGAAGTCCGCAGGCATCTCCTGGATTTGGCCCTGACATGGTGATGCCGCCAAATGCAGCACAGCTACCAACTGCAATGGTATATTTTGCTTTTTTTGTCAGGCCTTCTACTACATCAATCATTGGTCTGCCACTGCCGGCCAGTATATGAAAATGTCCTGTGCCATTGGGGCCACGCATAAGTGAGCCTTCAATACATAAAGCATCCAGCCGAGTATCACCTTCTTCAATGGATTTTATTAATGATAAAAATTCTTCACCACTGGCTTCACTAAAAGAAGGGTGCCAGAGCATATTAATATTGTTGAGTTGCAACATATTGAAAAAATCAGGCTGTTCTGCATTTAAGACTGACATGCTACAACCGCCACAACCACCAGATTGAAGCCAGAGAATATTAAAAGCTTCTTTCATTATGATTCCTCAAGTGGCAGGCTAAGTATAAACTCGGCGCCGCCACTGGTATGGTTACGTGCCGTTAAGTCACCATTACATTGCTCTATAGCCAGGCCATAACTAATATAAAGCCCAAGGCCTGTACCACTACCTACCGCCTTAGTTGTATAGAAGGGATCAAAAATTTTATTTGTATCTTTTGGGTCAATGCCATATCCATTGTCTCCAATATAGATCTCAATTGATTTATGCTTTTTTTGTATACTGATATACAGTTGTGGTTTTTTAATATTTTTAACAGCATCTACAGCATTCTGAATTAGATTTATAAGGATCTGATGTACATGCCCTTCGTTATTTATTAATGCAAAATCTTCTGGATAGTCGATAATGATTTCAGGTGTGAAAGATGAGGCATTAAGAACCCAGGATGATGCACGTTTAATAACTGAAATTAAATTGAAACTCTGTTTTTTCTGTTTTTGAGGTGTGGTGAACTTACTCAGGTTCTGTACAATTTCACTTACTCGTTCTGCACCTTCCAGTGAGCCTTCTACCAAGGGTTCAATATCGGCCATTATACGATCGACTTTTAGTTCTGCTCGAAGTTTTTCACGTGCATCTTTACTGATATCGTTGTGTATAGCATCAAGATAAGCAATAAATTTTTCTTCATAGCTTTTTAATGCATGCATATTGGCATATAAAAAACTGATGGGATTATTCAGTTCATGGGCAACGCCGGCAACCAGACGACCGAGAGAGGCCATTTTTTCAGATTGCACCAGATGTTGCTGCGTCATTTTTAATTCTTCATGTGTTTTTTTTAATTCGCTAAAAGCCTTGCGTAGATCACCAATTGGATGCCCTGTAATAACGAAACCGGATAAACGGTTTTCATGATCATAACGGGCACTGCAGTTTATGCTCATAGGAACGAGCTTATTACTGGTATTAACCAGATCAATTTCACAGTCAATAATATTGTCAGAGCGAATGTGTTCAGGGAAATCGCTAATCAGTGTTTTATGGTTATCACTAAATAAATCTGAAACAGGTTTGCCAAGAATCTCATCTGAGCTCAGGCCGATTTCATTTGTTAAGGCATTATTTACCTGTAAAATAATGCCATTAATATCGCAAACAATCAGGATGTCTGAAATAGATGTGATAACACTCTGAATGAAGTTTTTTGTATTTTCTAGTTCATCGTTTTTATTTTCTAATTCGACCTGTGAACGAACCAGATCTGTATAGACAACATCCATGCGATGGATTACATCAATCCATGCCTGATCATCTGCTCGTTGCTGGTATTGCAGTGTTTCCGATGAAACACGTGCTAACGAGGTTAGACTAGGGGAGGGCTGTGCAGGCCTGTCGGTCACGCAGCATCCCCCTCAATAGATTCTACATTACTGTTTTTTTCCAGACCATAACGTTCAAGTTTGTTGCGTAATCCTACACGCGATAAACCCAGTTCCTGTGCTGCCTGGGTTTTATTCCAGCGTAATCTGATAAGTGTTTCTTTTAAAATACGTGCTTCCAGAGACTCTACACGTTCTTTTAATGTTCCTGAAATACTGTTCAGTATGGTCATATCAGCAACAGACTCTTCTGGGGTCGCATGTAAAATATGTTCTGATACCAGTTCTGATCCCAGGTAATCTTTTTGCCCAAGCACAAGCATGCGTTTTATTTCATTTTGCATTTCACGTACATTGCCTGGCCACTGGTAAGTTTGAAAACACTGTAAGGCCTCTTCACTGATGCCTTTTACCTGTTTACCAAATAAATCCATTGATTCATTAAGAATTGAAATAGCCAGTGGGATAATATCTTCTTTACGATCGCGTAATGGCGGTATATCAACTTCGAATGTTGCTAACCGGTAATACAAATCCTGGCGAAATTTTCCAGTTCGTACATCTTCTTCAAGGTTGCGATTGGTTGCGGCGATAATGCGTACATCAATGGGCCGACGTTTATTGCTGCCTAATGGTCGAATTTCACCTTCCTGCAATACGCGCAGTAACTTCACCTGAAATGCCGGGGTTGTTTCACCAATTTCGTCAAGAAAAATAGTGCCACCATTTGCTAATTCAAACATGCCTATTCGGTCTTCATTAGCACCGGTAAAGGCGCCTCGTTTATGACCAAACAATTCGCTTTCAAGTAATTCATCAGGTAGAGCGCCACAGTTTTCAGCAACAAAAATTTCATCCTGGCGCAAACTGTTATAGTGCAATGCACGTGCACAAAGCTCTTTACCCGTACCTGATTCACCCGTTAACAGCACACTGACGTCGAATGATGCAACGTTTCTAATCAGATTGCAGACATCATTCATAACACTGTCAGGGCTGCGAACGATACCCTGATCCCAGTCATAACGTGATTTCAGAGCCTGGCGTTTTTTAATCATTGCCGCTTCAATGGTATCTGGCTTAAGCTTTAGTTCTACTGCAAGTTGTGCATTTGCGCGTTGCAGGCGAAACAGATCTACAGCATTATTCAGTTTGGTGATTAATTCATCCGGGTGCCAGGGCTTGGTTATATATTGATAGATGCCTCCTTTGTTTATCGCATCTATAATATCGCCTGATTCTGTATAACCTGAAATAATCATACGAATAATGTCTGGGTATGCATCGCGAATTTTTTCGGTAAACTCAACACCGGTCATTTCTGGCATACGGTGGTCACAGAGTAATATCTGTATCCATTCCCGTTGTAGAATATCTTCTGCCTGTTGGATTGTGTTGGCTATATGAACATCAAAACGATCATCTAGAATTCGCTGTATAGATTCCAGAGAACGCTGTTCATCATCAAGTACAAGTATACTGGGTATATTATCCATTAAACTATCTCGGCTTCTTTTTCTGTTTTTGATGTTTGTAACGGGCGATTAATCAAGCGAGTCTGATGTACAAGTCGTATCCATTGATACCAGTTTTCCATGCCTTCGCCAGTGCTGGCTGATACCTGAAAAACCTGAATACCCGGATTTACCCGTTGCGCATATTCAATGCATTTTTCAACATCGAAATCAAGGTAAGGTAATAGATCTATTTTATTGAGTATGAGAATATCAGCAGCATGAAACATATCTGGATACTTTATCGGTTTGTCTTCACCTTCGGTAACAGAAAGTATAGCCACTTTGTGTGCTTCACCTAAATCAAAAGCAGCCGGACAGACCAGATTGCCAACATTCTCAATCATTAATACCGATTCATCTTCAGGTGATAAATGTTCAACTGCATGTCCGACCTGAAGTGCATCCAGGTGGCAGCCTTTTCCCGTATTAATTTGAATGGCAGCTACACCAGTAGCGCGAATGCGATCTGCATCCTGTGTCGTTTCCTGATCACCTTCGATGACAGCCAGTGACATTTCATCTTTAAGGTCCTGCAGTGAGCGAGTTAACAGGGTGGTTTTTCCAGAGCCAGGGCTAGAGACAAGGTTAAGTGTGAGTATGCCTTTGTGAGAAAATAAACGTCGATTCTCATTTGCATACTGATTATTTTTTCCAAGAATATCCTGTTCAACCTGAACCATACGTGCCTGACTCATACCCGGAGCATGTGCATGTGCTGGGCCGTGGCCATAATGGTGGTCATGTGTATCGTGATTATGTTGATGGTCATGATCATGGTTATGAGTGCTATCATGTTCATGATTGTGTTCATGTGTATGTTGATGATCATTCCCATGCTCATGATGGTGATCATGATCATGTTGTTTATTATTTGTTTCTATTCGACTTTCGCCTTCGCCGCAACCGCATACAGTACACATTATTCTACCTCCAGTTCTTTAATCTTCATCTCGTCGCCACTCGTTATCTGCAATTGATAACCGCCACATTCAGGACATTCATCGAAGCGTTGTTTTACCGATACACTTTTTGAGCATTGCATGCACCAGGCATCGCCGGGAATATTAATAATATTTAATTTTGCACTATCAGCCAGAGTGTTTTTTGTTACCACATCAAAACTAAATAGCATAGCTTCAGGTTCAACGCTGGATAAATCACCTATTTCTAACCAGACCGTTTTTACTTTATTGAAGCCCTGTTTGCTGGCTTCAGTCTCTAATACCTGTAGTACTCCCTCACATAATGACATTTCATGCATTGTGAATTCTCAACTTATAACCAACACAGGGATCAATCGAATTTATAATTAAATGTGCCAGTTGTTCTATATCATTATCTTTGTGCTTGCTGGTTAAATTACCAAGACTTTTTGCAACCAGACCCTGAGGGTGAAAATTCCATTCTGTTGGAGCCAGTATCTGATAGTTACTAATAATACCTTGCTCGATATTTACGCGGTGAATTAGGCGCCCACGAGCAGCTTCAATTTGTGCCACACCCTGTAACTTTGTTATATTTGAAGTACTATCAGTTGAAGCTGTTTTACTTAATAGTTGTCGCATGGTTCGTAATTGTTCTGGAATATTTGCCAGTTCAACCAGTCGTGCAACCCAACGGGTAATTAACGTATTATGAAACTCTTTAAATAATGATTGAATTAATGGCTGATCAAATTGACGAGTAAGTGTAGTGGTTTCATAACAATGGCCCTGCAATTGTGGCTGTGCAATAAAATTTTCTGAATGCTGGGTATTAAATTGTTTTAATAAATAAGCTTCATCAAGGAAGGGTAGTTGCTGGCAGTCTGTTACACCCTGTGAAGCCCAGCCCTGGTCGCAGATAGTGCTTATTGATTTTGCTGTAATGCAATCACATTGTTGTGCCCAGTTATGTAGATCATGAATGTTTTTAATTTCTAGCCATTTTTTTGCAGCTTTACCAAAGATATGTTTTTCTAAGTATTGATCAAGCTCGTTGATTAAATCATCGGTTTTTTTAATATCGACAGTTAGTTTGCTCTTTAATGAAAAAGCATCGCCTTTCTGGAATAAAGCAAATTTAAAATCATTAACCAGGTGGCCTAAATAGGCAAGGTTGTTATTATTTCTTTCCAGATTAAACAGTCTGGGCCAGTCAGTTAATATCCGAAACAGATGCTCTTTGGCGTTTTCTACCAGAACCAGCATATCTCGAGCTGTTTCTAGCGAAGCCGTGCTACTCAGTGACAGGTTTTGTTCGATGGCTGTGAGTGCAGCACGTGATTGAGCAACACCACAAATACTATATAACATGGGTATGATAGACAAAACCTGCTCAGGTGATTTACCAATAAAAATTTTGCTCGCACGCAGTGGACGACTGGATTTTAATTCAACACGTGTACTATCTTTGCGTTGAGTATAAAGATCAATATCAAGTTGTCCCTCAATGCTTTTCATCATCATCCAGCATTATCGCGCCACGTAATAAACGTCGTCGACTAATGGGTTCCTGCATTTTTTCAGATAATGGTTTTGGTGCTTCGATGTTATCTGTTTGTTCTTTTGTTAATGTATCCTGTGATGGGTCTGTTGCAATTTTATCAGGATGAGCTTCAGTACCGTTCCAGATTGCTTCAAGCTGGCGTGAATCGATATCAGCTTCTTCAGTGTTTTCTTTGTTCATGAGTTCTGTGATAGCGACTTTAGCCGTTTCGACAGCAGCATCATTATCAGAAAACTCAAACATAGGTGAGAATAAAGAGCACATCTGGTATTTGCCAATGCCAGGTTCAAAGCCAACAAGAAATTGATAGTTACCGGAAGGAAAAGTGTGTGTATTAGCTGTCGTTTCGCGCTTTTCATCCCAGTTTTCTGTTTTACCGGGCAATAACATTAAATTCATAAACCAGGGCGTTATCATAATGCACAGGTATGAGTTCTGCCATTGCTGAAAACCAATGACCCGTACTTCGATCTTATCATTGATGATAGGAATGTCATGCATACGTTCTTTATATATCTTATTAAATGCTGATTCCAGTATTGTTACTTTATCATCAATAATAGACTGTGCAAGCGCTTTAGGCTGCATGTTCTTTAATGGCTCTGCAGTGCTTTTAATGGCTTCAGTGGGTGCTCTTTCAGTTATCACTTTATCACCATAAAGTCATTTTTTTTGCCATCACATTCGGGGCAGGTCCAGTGTTCAGGTAATTGTGAAAAGGGTGTGCCAACAGGGATTTGCCAGTAGTCATCACCTTTTTCAGGATCGTAAACATACCAGCATATTTTGCATTCTAACTTTGTTTCATCAGTGATTTTTTCAGTATCGCCACCAAATGAGCCGGGAATGTGCTGGTTATCCATTTTTAATATTCCTGGCGTTTTAGCGGTAAATATTAAGGATTTCATTGAGACGTTCTGCACTGTCTTCAATATCTTCCTGAGAAGCACATGCCACTTCAGGTACCTGGTTTATTTCCAGGGTATTAAGTATCAGGGTATCCTGTGAGTTAAAGTACTGTACCCACCAGACATTTTTAGTCTGCGTGCTACTAATGCGGCAGTTACCGTAACCGCGTGATAAAATAATAACCGGCCCTATCCCCAGACTGTCAGACAGGTACTTAATATCTTCCTCGGTATGTGGTAACAGAGAAAGGTTAATGATATGTGCTTCATTGCCTGGTATGTATTCAGGTAGTTTATCGCTGATTTCGACTAGCAGGGGGGCAGCATTGTAAACATCGTCAGGAATTTCAAGTTTTGAAACATCAAGGCTTTCAGCTGCATTATGAAAAGTCATTTCATTAACAACACCTGGAATATTAGCAACTTCCATCGTGTCTCTAATAATATTTTGCTTATCATCAAAATATTGAACACGCCAGACACCTGCTAAAACAGATTCCTGAATTTTTGCATTGATATCACCATTACATTGCACACTGACTTCACCATCACCGAGTAGTTGATTGTAAAAATCACGGTTCTTTTCATCAAGGTGACCGAGTTCAATGACGTTAGCTTTATCGCCAACTTTATAAGATTTTAGAGCCGTAAGCATATCTTCAGTCATGTTGATAGCTGGATCCAGTCCTTCTACCTGGTCATATTCAGGAATCATGGGTGCTTCAAATGTGGTCATGCCTGACGGCATGTCCATAAATGTCATTTCTGCACCATCAGTATCGGCAGGTTGCGATCCAGGTCCGACCACTGCCGCAGAATTATGTGTAGATGCAAATTCAGTTATTACGGGGATTTCTATTTTTTTCATGGAGTAATACCTTAGATTAACGACAGTTTGTGGTAGATGAAGACTCAGAAATAACCGGGATACCAATACCCGGAACTCTTTTAGGTTCAGAAGTCAAAAAATCATTAATTTTGATTATGTAATCATTCCAGTCCTGCACACGAGCAATTGCACCCAGGTATTCTCCTTTGCGCAGAAAAACCAGTGTAGGCCATTCTTTTACATCAAAACGTGCCTGTAATTTACGTTGTGATCCCTGCGCAATAACACCAGCACTGAAACGATTACCGTATTCTTTAAGCAGTTCGGGGAGAATCATTGCAACATCATCGCTTTCTGGAAAACGCTCTGGGTTCTCAGTAAAAAATAATACGCATTCCTGCTGTGACTGAATGAACTCATCGATTGTATCGGTATTTAATTCAGGGTAGTTGTACTGTTCAATCATAGTTTTGATTAGAGGGGATGGCATTTTAATCTCCGTTATCTTTTAACTGGCTTTGTTCAAGCGCAATAAGGGAAGTGGGTTTGGGTATTTCACGGTCTATCAGATCAGCAAACAGAGCTTCAATATTTTGTGTTTCCATACCATCTGTTGATATATTGCCGTTATTGTTCATTACAATATCAACTGCTTTTACTGCATTGCCTATTTTTATAGCGTTTTCTTCGCTCAGAATTTCTCGAGCACTTTCAAGAAAAACAAGTACCCAGGTGCCGATGGGCTGGTCACCTATAAGTAATGTTTCGACCTGCCTGGTAGTGCCCATGCCTTCGCACAGGGCATAACCAGGCCCGACTTCTTTGATTTGCATGGGTAAACCGATACACATTAGTATTTTCCCCGATGATCAACATCACAGCTGATGCTGTCTTCTGAGTCGACATCATGTGGTTTATACTCGATATGGAAGTCTTTAGATTTAAGGATGCGATCATCGCCAACACGACTGGCCAGTTCGGCAGGTGGTCGTTGATTCTCGTAATTATGGATATGCACCTCATGACCAGCTAATGTCTGCTCAATGGTCGCAGGTGTTTCTCGTTTGCGGGCATGGATATCAAATTGTTTTAACCATTTGATCGCCGCTGCAATTGCGGGCTCTATCTGTTTACGCGTTTTCTCACGTAAGCTGCCGCCAAAATCTTCAAGCTGTACGGGTTGAACACCAACTAATAACAAATGTTCAGGGTAGCGTTCCAGCATATCAGCAATCATTAGCACTTCTTGAAAGCCGGTCTGATGTAAGCTCATTTTCTTGGCGCCCATATATTTGGGTACATCATCGCCTTCAATCAGCTTCATTTCGCCTGGTGCCAGGCCATAATCTATGGCATCAAAAACAACCAATATATCAGCCTGTTCTACATATTGAACCAGATAAATTCCCTGGGTTCCACCATCCATCAATGTGACATTTTCATCAAACTGGTAATGTTGATCTAATGCTTCGACTGTTCTTACGCCAAAACCTTCATCGGCCCATAATATATTGCCGATACCTAAAATTAGTACTTTTTTCACCATATTTCACACACAACAACTTAAAGTGATAACTAATGATACATAAATTAAAAATAATGTAAACTTAATATTCGTTTTTTGTATTATTTGATCTGTGTCAAATATGTAAAGCTGCTAACCGGTTGATGTTTGTAAGTGGCACTTAGGTTTCCCTGAAAGTTAAATAAAAAAGTTATGTTCCTGCTGTAACTTTATGTTTTTTATGCAAATTAAAAAACTGGTATTAACCATGCTTCAGATAAAAATATCGAACATATAAAACCGTCTAGGGGGACCATTCGATGACCGAAACTTTTTATGATGTAATGCGCCGACAGGGCATAACCCGCCGGAGCTTTTTAAAGTTCTGTAGTTTAACCGCAGCAGCAATGGGTTTAAGCCCTTCATATGCTGGCACAATTGCTAAAGCAATGGAGACTAAACCACGTATTCCAGTGCTCTGGTTACATGGTCTGGAGTGTACGTGTTGCTCTGAATCATTCATTCGTTCAGCCCATCCGCTGGCGAAAGATGTCATTTTATCTATGATTTCACTGGATTATGATGACACGATTATGGCAGCAGCCGGCCATGAGGCTGAGGCGATTGTTGCAGAAACCATTGAAAAATATGATGGTAAATTTATTCTTGCCTGCGAAGGTAATCCTGGACTGGATGAAGAAAAAACAGGCGGCATGTCATGTATTATCGCAGGTAAGCCGTATACAGAACAATTGCGTCATGCAGCAAAGCATGCAATGGCAATTATATCCTGGGGCTCATGTGCTTCCTGGGGTTGTGTACAGGCAGCCAAACCTAATCCAACCGGTGCAACGCCCATTCATAAAGTACCTGATTTAGGTAATGCTCCAATTATAAAAGTACCAGGCTGTCCTCCTATTGCAGAAGTTATGACAGCGGTTATTACTTATATTCTGACTTTTGAGCGACTACCTTCGCTGGATCGCCAGGGCCGTCCAAAGATGTTTTACAGTCAGCGTATTCATGATAAATGCTATCGCCGTCCACATTTTGATGCAGGACAATTTGTTGAAAAATGGGATGATGAAGCGGCACGTAAAGGCTACTGCCTGTACAAAATGGGCTGCAAAGGACCGACAACCTATAACGCCTGCTCAACTATTCGCTGGAATGGCGGATTATCCTTTCCGATCCAGGCAGGTCACCCCTGTATTGGCTGTTCCGAAGATGGTTTCTGGGACAAGGGTAGTTTCTATGATCGCCTGAGTGGTATTCACCAGTTCGGTATTGAATCAAATGCTGACGATGTTGGCATAGGCGCTGCTGCAGTTATTGGTGGTGCTATCGCTGCCCATACAGCTGTTTCAGCACTTAAAAGAACACAACAGAAAGGGGATCAGGAGTCATGAGCGTTATACATACACCAAACGGTTACACATTAGATAATTCAGGGACACGCCATGTTGTTGACCCTGTTACTCGAATCGAAGGTCACATGCGTGCCGAGGTGAACATTAATTCTGAAAATATCATCACCAATGCCGTTTCCAGTGGCACAGTCTGGCGTGGACTGGAAGTGATTTTAAAAGGCCGTGACCCTCGTGATGCATGGGCTTTTGTACAGCGTATCTGTGGCGTCTGTACCGGCACCCACGCACTAACATCAGTACGTTCTGTGGAAGATGCGTTGGGTATTAATATTCCAGAAAATGCTAATAGCATTCGAAATATTATGCAGTTGTCATTGCAGATTCATGATCATTTAGTGCATTTTTATCACCTGCACGCACTTGACTGGGTTAACCCAATAAATGCATTGAAGGCTGATCCCAGAGCAACTTCAGCATTACAGCAAAAAGTTTCACCACATCACCCAAAGTCATCACCTGGCTACTTCCGTGATGTGCAAAACCGTTTGAAAAAGTTTGTAGAATCAGGCCAGTTAGGACCTTTTAAAAATGGTTACTGGACAAATCCTGCTTATCTGTTGCCACCTGAAGCTGATTTAATGGCAGTAACGCATTATCTTGAAGCACTGGATTTTCAGAAAGAAATAATGAAAACACGGACTATCTTCGGTGGTAAGGATACACACCCTAACTGGACAGTGGGTGGGGTTCCCTGTCCAATTAATGTTGATGGTACGGGGGGTGTTGGTGGCCTGAATATGGTTAACCTGAATCAGGTTCATGAGATTATCAAGCAGACTAAGACGTTTGTAGATAATGTTTATATACCCGATATTATGGCAATCGCCCAGTACTATAAAGGCTGGTTATATGGCGGTGGTTTATCTAGCCAGAATGTATTGGCCTATGGTGATATTCCGGATAAAGCCAATGATTATTCTGCGGCTAACTTAATGATGCCTCGTGGCGCTATTATTAACGGTAAGCTTGAAGAGGTTCATGAGGTTGACCTTCGTGACCCTGAACAGGTTCAGGAGTTTGTGCCACATTCCTGGTACAAATATCCCGAGGGAACTAAAGGGCTTCATCCATGGGATGGTATCACCGACCCTGATTTTGATGTGAGTACAGCCAAAGGTACCAAGCATAATATTGAAGAGCTGGACGAATCAGCAAGTTACTCCTGGATTAAGGCACCACGCTGGAGAGGTCATGCAATGGAAGTAGGGCCTTTAGCGCGTTATGTCGTGGGGTATGCACAGGGGCATGAGTACTGGTCTGAACAAATAAACCAAACATTGAAAACGTTGGATATACCGCTTAATGCTCTGTTTTCGACATTAGGTCGTACCGCAGCTAGAGCACTGGAATCACAATGGGCTGCTGATCAACAGCTGTATTTCTTTGATAAGTTGATGACCAATATCAAAAATGGTGATTCAGCAACCCACGGTGGTGAGATGTGGGATCCCAAGGACTGGCCGTCTGAGGCGAAAGGTGTTGGCTTTACTGAAGCACCCCGTGGAGCACTTGCTCACTGGATAAAAATCAAAGATACCAAAATTGAAAATTATCAGTGTGTTGTTCCAACAACCTGGAATGGTTCACCTCGTGATGAAGCTGGGAATATTGGTGCCTTTGAAGCCTCAATGATGAACACCAAAGTTGAGGTGCCCAATGAACCTGTAGAGATATTGCGTAATCTTCATAGCTTTGACCCATGCCTTGCCTGTTCTACGCACGTAATGAGCGAAGAAGGTGAGGAATTAGCAACGATAACTACTGGGCCTGTTGGGTCTTAAAGGAGGGTGGTGCTATGACAACAATGGCAACAAAACCTCACAGTGAACCATCAGTCTATGTGTATGAGGCGCCTTTGCGCCTCTGGCACTGGATGAATGCGTTAGCTATTGTGGTGCTCTGCATATCAGGTTATTTCATTGGTAGTCCGCTACCAACCATGCCAGGTGAAGCAAGTGATCACTATCTAATGGGATACATTCGCTTTGCGCATTTTGCAGCTGCTTATATATTCGCTATTGGGTTCTTAGGTCGAATATATTGGGCAATTGTAGGCAATGAACATGCCAGGCAAATATTTTTACCGCCTATATTAAGTTCTGAGTTCTGGGATGGCGTACTGCATGAGGCTAAATGGTATCTGTTCCTGGCTAAAGAGCCACGTAAATATACCGGTCATAATCCAATGGCCGTTATTTTCATGCACCTGATGATGGTGTGGGGAACGGTATTTATGATTCTAACCGGCTTCGCGCTTTATGGCGAAGGTACGGGCTATGATAGCTGGCAATACACCATGTTTAGTTCATGGATAATTCCACTATTTGGTCAGAGTCAGGATGTTCATACCTTTCATCACCTGGTCATGTGGGTCATTATTGTTTTTGCGATTATGCATATATATGTTGCTATTCGTGAAGACATTATGTCGCGTCAATCTTTAATCAGCACCATGATTAGTGGATGGCGTATGTTCAAAGATGGTCGAGATGTAGATGATCTGCATTAATTGACAGGCAATATAAAAAAGGGGCCTCCCGGCCTCTTTTTTTTAATCCTTATTTACCTATAAAAAATTAAATATTTAAAGAGACCCCAGTATGAATCTAGATAGAGTCGATTCAGGAAACAATGTTCCTGACGAGATAAATGTCATTATTGAAATTCCAGCACACGCAGATCCAGTTAAATATGAGCTGGATAAAGAAACAGGAGCAATGTTTGTTGATCGTTTTATGTCAACAGCAATGCATTATCCCTGTAATTATGGTTATGTTCCACATACACTTTCTAAAGATGGTGATCCTGTAGATGTGCTCGTGGTTTCTCCCGTTGCATTAATACCTGGTGCTGTTATTCGTTGTCGGCCAGTTGGTGTTTTGTTAATGGCAGATGAAGCAGGTGATGATGCCAAGGTTTTATCTGTGCCTGTTGATAAGTTGAGTAAAACATATCGCAATATAGATAGTTATCAGGATTTACCAGAAGACTTTTTAAATCAGATATCACATTTTTTTGAGCATTACAAAGACCTTGATGAGGGCAAGTGGGTTCGCATTGAAGGTTGGGGTGGTGTAGAAGAGGCGAAGAAAGAAATTATGGAAAGTATCAGTTTATTTAAGGATGCGCCCAAAAAACCTAATTTTTAATAAAATATATATTAATATTAACTTAAGCTATATCAATATATGTGGTTAAATAATATTTAACTGAAATGAAAAGAGCAGTAGTGTTTATAATGAACCATGTGTACATGATTATGTCCTGATATCTTACATGTCTCTTTTGTTGTTAATATAAGGGTTCTGTGTTTTATATATTTAGTATGATAAAGCGTAAACTAAACAATAAAATCATGAAGACAGTTATTGCCTTACTGCTCGTTTTTCCTATGCCTATGAAAGGGGATAATCAGGATTATAAAAAACTAGATTATTTAAATAAAAGAATGCATAAATGTATGTCATTTGTAAACATGAAAGTCATAAATAGCCTGCAGGAAGAGGCTTTAATGGTTAATAGTAAGGTTGATTTTTTCTGTAACAAAAATGATCGAAATAAAGCGCAGAATCAGGCTATTGGTTTTGCTATAAAAATTCAAAAATCAAAAGATGTTTCCACGCTTAAAAGTTGTGAAAAAATAATGAGTAAGCCTTTGTCAGGTGTCAGGAAAATAATGAATAAATTTTTTGTATCAACTTTACGTTATAAACATATCTGTGATTATGATAAACCATAACTACCAATGGATGCATTATGTCTGAAATGAGCTATATAAGCGTAATTGAACGCTATCATGATTATGAAAGTGCAATACGAGAGTTACTGGCATCTATTGTGTCTGGGGTGGGTGATAAAGACTTAACTTCTGAATCCAGTGAGTTAGCTGATGTCATTATATCGATCTCGGAACACTACCCATTTGTTGATCATATTTATCTGCTTGATGAAAATGGCAAGCAAATAAGTGAAATTTTAGATAAGCACGGTAAGCCTGTTTCTAAAAAGTACCAGCTTGGTAATGATCGGAGCCAACGCCCGTATTTTAAAAAAGCGAAAGAACAGGAATACGATGTTACGGTGAGTAAACCGTATTTTTCAAGCATAAGTAGAAATTTATGTATTTCTGCTGTAGCGAATTGTGGTGGGTCAGAAAAAACATTCATAGTTGTTGATATTGATTTACGTGAAATCATTGAATTTTTGATGGGTGATACATTACGAGGTCGCTTTAACCCGATATTCAAGGTTGTTTATAGCCTGATTGCAATTGGTCTGTTCTCTATTGTCGGGGTTTTGCTGTTTACTGCTTTTAGTGAAATAATAAAAATGTTCACAGAAATAAATGAAGGTAATGATTTATACCTGAAGCCTTTCAGTGTCATTATTTTTTTAACCCTGGCATTGGCTATATTTGACCTGGGGAAAACTACAATTGAAGAAGAAGTGCTCATGCACAAGGATATATTTCGCCATAGTTCTACACGAAGGACTATAACGCGATTTATAGCTGCTATTTTAATTGCCGTATCTATTGAAGCACTTTTACTCATGTTTAAGTCGGCATTGGGTAATGGTGAAAACATTCAGGCAGCAGTCTGGATGATGTTTTCAGCAATTGGGTTGCTGGTTGGGCTGGGGATTTATGTATATTTAGGTTCACGAGCAGAGTCGCATTTAAAAAGCATGTATAGCATATCGAAAGACAGAGAAGAAAGTTAATTTAATATTATGAATGCTCTTTATTTAAACACGGCTTATTAGTAGTAAATGCACCATGACTAAAGATAAAATATCTGAAAAAATTTTATTTGATAAAATAAAATCTGTTTCTATGCCTCCATCAGAAGCCACCTTTACTGATATTGATAATCGTAAAGCAGAGATGCAACCTTTGTTATTGAAAGAGCTGGAAAGCTTTTCTGAATTTCCAGATGGTATTGGATATTTTAAAAAAGATTACATCAGGCATATTATATCTTTGTTTATCCTTGCTTATAATCGCAATAAAGATGCGTATCCATTAGTCATAAAGCTTATTTCCCACCCTGGTGACAAGGTTGTTAAGCTTACAGGAGAGGTTTTTACAGAGGCGTTGGGGCGAATTCTTGCGTCAGTTTATAATGGCGATATAGACCCTATAAAATCAGTAATAGAAAATGAAAAATTAAATCCATGGATTCGTTGTGGTGCACTTGACAGCTTTATGGTGTTATGGAAAGAAAACGTTATAACGCGCGAAGATATTATTTCATATTTAAAAGAATTGATGGAAACTAAACTGGAAAAAACCCCGGGTTATGTCTGGGATACTATCGCCTTGATTGCTTATGACTTGCATCCAGGAGAGCTTGAAGATTTATTGTGCCAGGCGATAGATGAAAAATTAATAGATCCTGTTGTGCTGAGTTATAAATCCCTTAAAGCTTGTGTTAAAGATGATATAAATACAACAATCAAGAATAAAGATAAAGTAGTCGAGGGGTATATTAAATCGCCCATTAAAGAACTTACCTGGTGGTTATATCCAGATATAGACGTGCTTGATAAAGGGATGGAGTATGCGCGTTTAGCCGTACCAATAGTAGATAAAAAAATTGTGCCAGGAGAACGGAGCCAGCCAATGGGGTGGCGTAATAATACAGTCGTGAAAACTAAAGAAAAGATTGGACGAAATGAAAAGTGTCCCTGCGGAAGCAATAAAAAATATAAGAAATGCTGCGGTAGTAATTAATACACAATTCATGTTGAAAAGACCATAGTAGTAAAAGTCTATAAAAAACATGTCATATATACGCTAATTTTCATGGGTATATGATAAAAATTAATACCCATATCTATTATTTACCCAAAGTGAGGAGACTTAATGAGTCAATCCAGGCTGCACGATATCACATCAGTCGCTGCATTAGAGATGATTAATCATGACCCGCGTGCAATATTAGTTGATATCCGCTCAAGTATGGAATTTCTATTTGTTGGTCATCCCGTTGGTGCTGTTCATATACCCTGGATTGATGAGCCAGAGTGGGTAATTAATCCAGATTTTGTTGCTGAAATACGTAAGTTGATACTTGGTGGAGTTGCTACTTCAAGTAAAGATGGCTGCGCTCCAATTATATTGATATGTCGCAGTGGTAAACGTTCACAGGAAGCAGGAAAGAAGTTGATACTTGATGGCCTTAGTAATATTTATCATGTAGATGAAGGCTTTGAAGGGGAGCTGAATGAACATCATCAGCGAAGCAGTGTTGGAGGCTGGCGATTTCGTGGCTTGCCCTGGGAGCAATGTTAAAAGCTATAACAGGTGTAAAATTTAGTTTCAGTTTTTATCTTGCTTATTACTGCATTATAAAGTTGCAGTGTTTTTAATATATATTTAAATATTAATATCGATTATTTA
>JADGFA010000040.1 GCA_016744065.1 Gammaproteobacteria bacterium | reverse complement strand
GTCCGTTTCTGACTCATTCTGGCACCTTAATAATTGATTAGTATTATCTCTTATTAAAGTGTCCGGTGCTATTAGACCACTACACCGCTATTTAATATAAATGATTATACTATAGAATCCAAAAGAAAACATAATGAAGAACTCCTTTTAATGTTTTACAGTTGGAAGAAGAATATGGGTTTGGAAATGAAGGAGCAAATCAGGAAATATATTAAAGATGATAAGCTTGTTAAAAAGAAGTACTTAAGTCCGTCTACAAATATAGTTGGCGATCTTCATAAGCAAATAATAATCAATAAAGAACAATTTAAACCACTTCAAAAACGAAATATTATATTTTATAACTCTCTTTACTCTGAAGAAACTACGCGTAGTAAAGATCGACAAAGAACTGCAGATAGTTATCTTAATTTTTATCGTTATCCCGTATGGATTAGAGATGCTATGAGAACTCATCTATTAGATAAAATAGAATATAACGAATTGGCTCCAAGTACTTTGATTGGATATTTTGGTGGTTTTATAAATCTAGTAAGGTTTTTATATACAAAATTCGACCATCCTTTACCTCAATATATTACATCACAACTTATAGAGGATGATTTTATTCATTGGGGTAATGAAAATAAATTAAGTGGTAAAAACTGGTTTACTAATAGTGTTGCACTTTTGAATTCCGCTTCAAAAGCATACCCTGATATATGGCCGGCTATAAGTGTATCTCAGAGAATAACTAAAAAGATAAAGAAAACGCATTATAAATTAGGGTTAGGTAGAATGGAATACCATCAAGAGTGTGTGGGGCGCTCAATTCCAGAAAACGTTTTATCTAAATTAGTAAATTGTTCTTCTCAGTTACCAGATCCCTTATCAGCAGTATTCACGCTTGCTTTAGCAATTGGGAGTCGGTCTGAAGATAGTCATGCCATCTTATTTGATTGTCTTACTGAGGACCCATATGATGATAAATTTATGTTATTATTATTTTGGCAAAACAAAGTTAATAAGTGGAACACGAAACCATTGTTGAAAACCGATCCAATGCACAAACGCCTAATTGAAACCATCCAAGACCAGCAAAAACTTGTTAAGAAAACACATAATAAAGCAACTAAATATCTATTTCCAACATTTAATGGGGAAAGTGAATCGTTTATTATACCATCATGGTCGCGTGAAGAAATTAGAAAGCTTATCGTAAAAAATAATATATTAGATAGCGCTGGAAATCTTTACAAGTTTGGATGGCACCAATTACGACATCATCGCGGAACAGAAATGGCTGAACAGGGACATGATATTGTAACCATAATGATGGAATTGGGCCATACGGCACCTGATATGGCTGCGAATTATATTAACAAACGATTACAATTAAAAAAGAAAGCTCTAATGGAAAAAGGTGGAGGTCGTTTTTATACAATTGAAGGTGAGGTTGATGATAAAATAGGCGATTTATTAATAAGAAAAGAGCAACTAGCAGCAACACGCGTATGCGGTGGAGCATGTGCCCTACCCGGTCAAATCAGTACCTGGTGCCATCATGCTAATGCTTGTTTTACATGTAAACACTTCAGAGCAGATGAAAAAGATGTATCATATTTCCAATCTGAACGGATCCAGTTACTTGATTTAGTGGGTGAGCAAGGGAATGAATTTAATGAGCAACTAAATCAAGGGCATAAGAGAATGGCTGATATTGTCATGAAAAGGCAGTCAAAAAATAAAGAAACTATAAAGTCACTTGATAATATAATACAAGCAATTGACGGAAAAGGATCATATAAAGGGCGAGATGAGAAAGTACTTAAAGACATTGAGATTTAATAATGAGTGATAAGAAAGAAATTTTAAAGAAAGCTAGAGATGAAAGGAGCTTGAAAAAACGAAGTTCTGTTGAAAATGCAATTATTGATTTAAGAAATAGCAATGATGCGATAACATTTAAAGCTGTAGCTACTTTAGCCGGTGTAAGTAGACAGTATTTATATAATAATTTTAAAGATGTTATTTCAAAAGAGCGTGATAAAACAAGAGAAGTTATTCAAACTATAGATGGTATTAAGGTGCCAACGCGTACTCCAGATGAATACAAGCATATAGAGGCTTTATTAAGAAGTAAAATTGATCGAACTAAAAATGACTTAACTAAAGCAAGGAGAGAATTAGCAACAACTAAACAAATGCTAGAACGTGAGAGAGGGAAAAGTGAGCATTTTCGACAGTTATGGCTAAAAAGAGAGTCTACTTAAAGTGATGTATAAAACCATTACCATTTCTAGTTGTATTTAGATTTAGATGATATTTGAGTTTGAATTATATTTAATCAATACTAAAATATAAAGGATATGAATCGGTTTAATATTACAATGTATAAAAGAGTAAGTGCTCTAAATATTGAGAATAATATGAAACACGAATTTAAACTTCAGGAAATAGACGGGACTTTGAGTTTAAAAAAATTATCATTAAATTTTAGACGAAGATTGGATGCTGCTCATGATTCTCATGTTCCGGATTTAATAACTGCTATAGTAAAAAATCATATAAATAATATTCCAGATAAAGAAGCAGCTTACATGATTAGTTGCACTGTAATAATAAATGGATATGTAGAGTTATCGGGGCGGTTAAATTTATTATCTATGTGTAAATTAAAATGGAGTTGGTACCATAATCACAGTGATGATAAGGAATAGGTTAGAACTATATGCCAAAACTTAAAACTGATGAATTTGATCAAGAGCACCCTCTTGCAGACAGGGAATCACTTGAAATAATGCCATGCTATGAATGTTGTGAGCCTGGCTGTTATAGATATGCTCCAAATGATTTCGAGAATAATTGGACTGAGTTAGAAAGATGGAGATGTGTTAAACATGGCGTAAAATATCACGATAATCCAGAATGGGATTACTTTGAACAAATATAGTTCGTAGACAAAATGTAGTTGCATAGACTTGACGAAATAATTACACAGATTTATTTACAGTCTCTGAATAATATAAAAGAATATTATTCTAATGGACTAAACGACTTATAAGTAAATGCTGGGGTATTATGGATTTTAGTTTTAGTAAACTTCATCTACGAAAGTTTGAATGACTGTTGATATGGCCTTAATACAGTGATTAATAAACTCATATGAATTCATAGGATAACCGTAACCATCAATATAGATGGCATCATAAGTTTCGACCTTGTATATACCATAACCATTAAACTCATGTGCATTTTTATATGTTATGGTTAGTGGACCATTTAATATTCCTGTATTAGTTTCTATTGATGAGTCTTTTTCAATAGTAATACCTTCAGAAACTATTTTATTTCCTTTAAATTCAAATGATATCCCCTTAAATAGTTCATGCGCCACTAAGTGGAGATGTTTGTTTTTATTATTTAGATCCATGAATTCGGGAAACCAACGTGCACCATCGGAACTAAAGTGTTGCATTGAAACTATAAGTTCAACCAAATCAGGTCTCGATTCAGAAAGACCTGGAAGTGACTTATTAATTCTCTTTTCTTTTATAAATTTATTTTTGTTAGTTTCTTTTGATGCATAAGGGAAATATACTTTTTTTTCGTTTTCCGGAGAATATTTATATACTAGACCTTGTGCAGTATAATCGAGAGCTGATCTAGGGGGTTTGTGCCCATTTCTACGAAAAGTTCCAGATTCCTCTATAAACACGATATGATAGCGTTTCAAGGAATAGGTTATTTCTAAAGCATGGTATATCACTCACTTCTTCTCAGTTGAGATCGCAATATTTTCCAACATTTCATTCAAGTTCATCATTGTATTGTGTGAACCAAATGTGTAATGCCCAGCAAGCAGTATGTGAGTCCACGCCACAGGCGATAATCCAGCTATCATATCAACCATATCCTGATCATTTGATTTCTTAAACCTTTCAATCAAAACTGATAGTAGTGCTGAGTTGTAATAAATAATACAGTTCGCTATCAGGCGTGCGCAATCATTCCATTGTTCTATTTGATAATCGTTTCCTCCACGGAATTGATTACCATTAATTGACCCAATTGTTTTCCGTAGTTGATGGTACGCTTCACCACGATTTAAAGCTTGCTGCACAAAATGTCTTAGTGTTTTATTATCGATATATTCCAGAAAATATAAGCTCTTAATTAAACGATCATATTCACGTAATGCCAATAATATACGATTATTGCGCTTATTATTTGATAGTTTTTTAATAATAATACTCTGTGAAGCTGTTTTACGGCTTAATGAACAAACTATATGCTGAATCTGCTCCCATTCTTGTTCGATCAACTTTTCATTTATTGGTTTTCTTAACTGAATATCTATCTCATCACCCTGGATGATTTCGAATAATTCATTAAATGCATGTTTAAATTTTGCAATGCGAGGTGCAAATTGGTAACCAAACATATCTAATATGGCAAAGTTAACGTTATTAACACCATGTGTATCAGTGGCTAATGTTTTTGGCTGGATATCACTGGTATTGTTGTATAGCAGATCAAAAGCATAATGTCCCTCATATTCATTTGGTGAAATCATTTTCGTAATGAGTGGTACATGATTAGACACCAGAGTTAAAGCCGATACCCCCTTTCCTTTTTTAAAATACTTTGCAGAATAACGGGCTTTAAAGGTGTTCATTCTACAAGCATGTTTTTGACCATCAATACTGCCAAACGGTGCAGTTTCATTTATTGTAAAATGCTTAAATATAGAAAGCTTAGCGATTTCATTGGATATGATATCGTTAGATGCATGAGTCGTTTCAGGTCGAATATATCGGTCATTTACGGTTCTTAATGCCCCGACACTTCGATCTGATGCAGAGGCCATACGATGAACGCCATAATTTGCGCCATTTCCAAAAATACAGGCGATTAAATCATCTGTACTGGCTTTAACATATTGTTTTCGTGATGAGATATTTTTTAATGCACTTAAAAAATTTGTTTTATCATTAACGTAGTGCATTATATCAATAATGCCTATGTTTTGTATCTGACTATAGACTGGGTTATCTACCTCATCCTTCCAGCGTTTATTTGCAATACTCCATGCAAGCTGATTTGAACTCGGCTGGCGTTTTACAAAGTCATTTGCATCTGCATTTATATTAGCTGTTACTCGCTCTAATTGGATGTCAAATTTATTTTTAAGATCTTTTAATGAATTGCTAATAGGCTTAATAAGGCGCTGTAACCCTGTTTTTTTGATAATATCTCGTTTTCCATCCTTCCAGTCAACAGCATTAATTAGATCGTCATCTAATCGTTTATTAAGCTCACTTTCATTTAAATAGATTTCACCGGAATCAATGAATCGATATATTTTTCTATATAGATAAAACTCAAACCGACAAGCATCAACTTCAGTGTCTTTAATTAAGTAAACATGATCACTTTTTTTAATGATACATTTATCAATTGTACTGATTTTTCCAGTCTTTAGAAATTCAGTTTTCACAGATTTAATTTGTTTTCTTAATATCGATTGACCTGTTTCGCATTCTATTTCTATAGCAAGAAATAGTTTCCTAATCGTATGTGATAATTTTTTGGATTGTTTATCAGTATACTGCCATTCATAGTCTTTTAGGTCAAAGTCATTCTCATCCAGATGCTGGCTAAGCATAAAGATTTCTTCTTTTGAAATAAACTTAAACGCTTTTTTTCGTATAACACCGAATTTAGTACTGTCACTTAGATCATCATCAACAAAAAAACGTAAAATATTACCTGCATATTTTAACTTATTCCGAATAACTTCAAGTTCGTCTGCTATTCTCAGTTTTGCAGCTGACCTAGCTGCTTCATTGTGCTTTCTTACCAAGTAACAAAATGCCATAACCAGTTTGTCATTGGTTTCACGATATCGAAAATAGAGATAACAGATTAAATATAATAAACCTTGCCACTCAGGATAACGTCGCAGTTTATAAATTGAATGATGCTTTACCATAGAGGCATAATAAATGAGATTACCTTGTGATAAATTTAACTTTTCTATTAAGTATTTAATTTCAGGATATATTGTCTTAATTGTATGGTGAGTCTGTAATTCACGATCCAGTTCTGTTGGCGAAAAATCACGTGCAGATCCTTTATAACCGGATAAACCATTGAGTTTGCCTTTATTATTCAGAATGTTTTTTAGATGTTGTAATGTTTCATCCAATATTTCATTTTCTAAAATTGATTCTGTCCTGCGTCTTTCTATAACAAGGGCATCACTTATAAAATGTTGTAGCGTTGTATACCCCGCAAGTGCAATTTTCTTTTGACCAAAAAAAGCCAAACATTCATCAAAGATATAGCGGGAGTCTGTGCAGATAGTCGCAACATCCTCTAATCTTTCAATTAATTCGTCCTGATAATTTTCTTTTGTAAATTGCACAGCATCTAAAATTGAGAGCATTTTGTTAACTAATCTTGAACGAGTACTCTTTGGTGTCGTAACAAGCTTAATTTTTTTACCCAAGAAGTAAGTTTGAGCAATATAAGCGACATCTTCTTTGACCGTTTTTAATTGAAATTTTGGAATGACAGGTTTTGCCCTGTAATAACCAATCAATAGTATCAGATATACCCTGGATTCAATTTTACCGATAGATTTAAGAATACTGAGAATATTATCATCAAGTGAAAAATACTCTTCGCGTTCTGCTTGATTGAAGGTCGGGAGTTCATATAACGCATCTATTTCATTTTTGGTTAAAATTTGAATGCGTTCTTGGGCTTTCTTCTTAACCATATCTAAATGCTCATTTCGATTTTGTTCATCATATATTAGACTTAAAAGAGCCCGTACCGTCCATGGCTGGGCTGCAAAAGTGGTAAATGCTAAATAGTGTCAAGCAGTATTGCAATATAAGCTGATTATGGTGTATGAGTTATCTAAGATTGAGAATCAAATAGGTTTAAAAGGCCGCGGGCCATAAAAATGTGACATATAGTGCAGGCAATATTAAAATTAATTACTTTAGGCAGCATCTTTTTTTACATGACGTTCATGTAAAAACTTCAGTACTTCTGCCCGATAATGATTAAACTTTTCATTATCTGCTAATTCTAAACGATTACGTGGTCGTTCCAGGTCTATCTTTAAAATATTACCAATACTAGCCGCCGGTCCATTCGTCATCATCACAATTCTGTCGGATAATAAAACGGCTTCATCTACATCATGGGTTATCATAATAACCGTATTACCTAGTTCCGCATGGATTTCCATCACAGAATCCTGCAAGTGTGCACGGGTTAATGCATCTAACGCACCGAAGGGTTCATCCATCAATAATATTTTTGGCTCCATTGATAGTGCTCTGGCAATGCCGACCCGTTGTTTCATACCGCCTGATATTTCAGAGGGCAATTTATCTTTTGCATGACTCATGTGGACCAACTCAAGGTTGTGATTAATCCAGTCTTCAATTTCAGATTTTGACTTTGTTTGTTTAAACACAGTATCAACTGCAAGCTCAACATTCTGATATGCAGTTAGCCAGGGCAATAATGAATGATTCTGAAAAACGACGGCTCTATCAGGGCCGGGCTCATTAACTTCTTTTTCTTCGAGTAATATGCCACCCGATGTAGCCTGATGCATTCCAGCCACAATATTTAACACGGTGGACTTGCCGCAACCTGAATGTCCAATTAAAGAAACAAACTCACCCTTATCAATACCCAGGCTTACTTTTTCCAATGCGCGGTAATAACCATTTTCGGTCGGAAAATCGATGGTAACTTCACTAATATTTAAATATGCATTTGACATAACTTTATCCTAAAAATAAACAATTAACGAATTTCAGCAGTTTTATCCCATGACACTTTTCGTTGCAGTAACAACATTATCTGATCTAGCATAAAGCCGATAAAACCAATCACAAATACTGCAACCATAATGCGTGCGAGTGAATTGGAGCTGCCATTTTGAAATTCATCCCATACAAACTTACCTAACCCCGGATTTTGTGCCAGCATTTCTGCTGCAATTAATACCATCCAGCCAATACCCAGAGATAAACGTAAACCAGCAAATATCATAGGTACAGATGAAGGCAATACTATTTTTGTTATATTTGTCATCCAGCTTAAGCGTAAAACACGACTAACATTTTTTAAATCTTGATCAATACTGGAAACACCCAATGTGGTATTAATTATGGTTGGCCAAATACAACAAAGCGTTACTGTAATAGCTGATGTCACAAATGATTTTTCAAACATTGGATCATCTGAGGTATACACAGCAGAGACAATTATTGTGACAATGGGTAACCATGCAAGTGGTGACACCGGTTTGAATATCTGTATTAATGGATTCATGGCTTTATGCGCTGTACTGCTTAAGCCGCAAAAAATTCCAATCGGAATGGCGATTAGACTGGCAACAAAAAACCCCGTCAACACGGTAATTAAACTGGTACCTATCTGATCGATAAATGTAGGGTTGCCGGTATAATTTCGAATTTTAACTTTAGCATCTGAATTTTTTTCAAGTTTTTTCGCGTTTCTCTCAACTTGACGTTGATAAAATTTTTCTGCTTTTTCACGCTCCTGAAAATGCTCATTCACTAGAACAATCGTTTGTGACCAAACCTGTGAAGGACCGGGAACCTGCCCAAGTGAAGTAATAATGCTTGATGCGCTCACATGCCAGAAGGCTAAAAATAGTAAAAAGGCAATCGCTGGAATAATGAATGCTTTCGTTTGTTTACTATAAAGTACCTTAGATGTTGCAAACTTTAACATGGTGTTTTTTTCATCCGCTTGTAATAAAGACTGTTTTGATACAAAACATCTTTTAAATATTCCCATTATCATGGTGAACTCCTGCTTAATAACCACCTCACCTGATAAGTAAGGTGATTATGATGTCTACTTAATGGTATCTTTACCCTTTAAACCAATTTTAAATTTCTTTAAATAGTCATTAGGTTTTTTTCCGTTATAAACGATGTCATCGATAAAATGTTTCTGAGGCGATTTGAATCCATCTTCATTAGGAAAATCAGGGAACTCAGAAGCTTTTATTTTTCCTTCTGCAATTAATTCTTTTGCAGCTTTCTCATAGATATCTGGGCGGTAAACTTGCTTCGCAATTTGCATATACCAGCTATCCGCTTTCGGCTCGGCAATTTGCCCCCAACGACGCATCTGAGTTAAATACCAGATGGCATCTGAGTAATATGGAAAAGTCGCGTTATACCGAAAGAACACATTAAAGTCGGGCACTTCTCGTTTATCGCCTTTTTCATATTCAAATGTACCGGTCATACTATTGGCAATTACATCGTAATCCGCTCCAACGTAATTACTTTGCGATAAAATCTTTACGGCCTCTGGGCGATTTTTATTGTTTTCTGCATCTAACCATTTAGCGGCGCGAATCATTGCTTTAACCACCGCAATATGGGTATTCGGATTTTTTTCCGCCCAGGTTTTACTCACACCAAATACTTTTTCCGGGTTGTTTTTCCATATTTCATAATCGGTTACCACTGGCACACCAATGCCTTTAAATACCGCCTGTTGATTCCATGGCTCACCTACGCAATAACCATAAATCGTACCGGCCTCCATGGTGCTTGGCATTTGTGGTGGTGGCGTTACAGATAACAGTGCATCCGCATCAATGGTGCCTGAAACATCACCTTTTGCCGGCGCGTAATAACCCGGGTGAATACCACCCGCCGCTAACCAGTAACGTAACTCATAGTTATGTGTGGAGACGGGAAACACCATACCCATATTGAATGGTTTGCCATCATCTTTAAATTTTTCAACCACCGGTTTTAATGCATCAGCTTTTATAGGATGAACAGGTTTACCATTTTTATGAGGTACATGGGGTTTCATTTGTTTCCAAATATCGTTCGAAACTGTAATGGCATTACCATTTAAATCCATACTAAACGCGGTAATAATATCAGCCTTTGTTCCATAACCAATCGTGGCACCTAAAGGTTGCCCCGCTAACATATGTGCACCGTCTAACTGCCCGTCGATCACTCTATCCAATAACACTTTCCAGTTAGCTTGTGCTTCCAGTGTTACGTAAAGACCTTCGTCTTCGAAATAACCTTTTTCATATGCAATGGCCAAAGGTGCCATATCCGTTAGTTTTATAAAACCGAATTTAAGCTCTTCTTTTTCAGGCTCACTCGCATAGACGTTTCCAAATCCAAAGCTACATGCCATTACGGCTGTTAACGAAACTTGTTTTAAAAATCTGCGCCGTGAAAATGATTTATGTTTAAACAACATGTTTATCTCCCATTGTTATGCATTTATTTTGGACAAAAAAAAGCGTCCTTCATACACAGTGTTTACCTGTATGAAGGACGCCTTTGCCCGCTTAATATCTTTTTTACTAAATATAAAATTGAATCATTTTATTAAAAATAATTACAATTCAGTTCATTGTTAGATCACCGTTGACCCTTGAATAGTTAAATGCATGTACTGTGCCAATATTTATACTTCTATGTTTTCAGTAAGTTAGCAGGTTTTTGGGTGTTAGAGCCATTTAAGTAGTACACGATGAGTGCATTGAATTTAAGAGTGCACTAATATTGTGCGGTTTTATTCGTCATTGTTATATATGTAATGAACCCATTAGATAGGCGTTGAAATAATCTCAACCTAACCTAACCAGTAGTCCATTTTCTTATCTAGAAATTCCTCAACAGGAATATAATGAGAGCCATCACAGGAAAAATTAAGCCCCACCATTTGATTTATTATATTAAGCGATGCTGAACGTAGATAAATATTTTCATCTGCAAATCTAAGTGATTTAAATTGACTCAATACCTGCTTGATTTGTTCTATATTAATGTTGTATGCATCAGTGCATACTTGCTGTGGATAACAGGCAAAGACGGTACCATTGAGCAGCTCTTCAATGTTATGTAGTTGATAAAAATGTGGCTTATCGAATAACCATAAACAGACTCTTGAGCTTGAATAATGAAACTTAATGTGAAATACGGCATTATTAACGACCAGTTTTTTTGCAATATCATGTGCTTTATCTATATTTAAATCCACTATACTGGTGCTGCGTTGCTGAGAAAATAATCCGCCGCGTATAGCGGGATCACCTTTAAATTGTTGCCACTTTGTGCAATTTTTTTCCGCGTCAATCGTACTGGGTAAATCATCCAGTGCAAAATCAGTTATTAACAACCTGACAAGTCTACCTTCTTTTTGAATAGCTTGAATCAGTGAAATATAAGCTTTAAACGTGAATCTATCCTGATAAATATCAGACAACACCAGACCTTTTAACGGGATAGTTGATTGTAGATAAGGCCGGTTTGATAAACTCTGCCCCCGATATTGTTTTAATATTTTATCATTGTGTATATTTGATGATACTTGAAGGTAGTTACAATCGGTCACATAGATTGCACTGCAATCAGGTATATTTTTTATGATCTGGCTTAAATAATTATCCAGTTCATCTGAATTATCAAGATATGCCTGACAAGCCTTAGATATTAAATCCAGGGTGACACTCACACTTTCAGTTAGTAATCGCTTTTTTTCATATATTATATGTACAGTGTTATGGGATTTTTTCACTGTCATCATCTAATTTAATATAGTAGACATCGATATTATATTCCGTGATACATCGCCCAGCTTATTACCCGTATCCATTGCCATTCGACGCATTGCATTAAAAGCGTCTTCTTCTTTCATATTATAGGTATTCATCAGCATACCTTTGGCCTTTTCTATATCTTTTCTATCGCTTAATCTGGATTCAAGTAATTCTATATTTTTATTAAGATCCTGAATTTCTTCAAGGCGTATACGTGTTACCTTGAAACGTGCCAGACTTATCTCAATTAAGTTTTGCATGCGTTCCGCTGTTAATTTCCCCGTCACACATGAATCCGCTCCAGCCAAAATAATATCTTGAGTAATGGCTATATCCGCATCATTAGCTAATACAATAACAGGGCAAATAACCTGTTCTTTGAAGTTTCCCAACTGTTGCATCAGTTTATCATTGGGTGCAGAAGTCGATATAATCAACACGTCCGGACTATCTGCTTTTATATCACCAAACCACTGAGAATCTGTATCATAGGTTTTATTTACGGTATACCCTGCATCAACAAGTAACATGGCGGTTGTATTCTGGTATATTACATTTTCATAAATTAATATTATATTCATCATAAATCCTGTTCAATAAAGCCATCCCTGGCGACCTTTGCTTGACCACTTCCTAGATTAAACAAGCCTTAAACTATTGCTTGAAATTTGCCTGCAATGCGACCCAGATTTTTTTTGTATCTGTAGAAAAATCATCGGCACTATAGTCTGCATATTTAATTAATGCTTTCACGTTTTTATTAATAGGTTTAACCAGTAATAAATCCAGTTCTGAGCCATAGTTGCTGCTGCCAAAATCGGCGCTGAAATCATGATAAACACCAACAAGTTTCATGCCCGCTACTTTTGATACCACTTTTATATACGCATCATTTAAACCATTATTAGGAGTAGATAAGAATTTATCGGCCCAACCATTAAATGCATGTTTTGTTGCCAATGGTGTTTGAAACCCTGCATTTCCATCATCACTTCCCAGACTTTCGTAGCCGATAAAAAATTTTGTTTTATCCACTTTATAACCGGCTTCACCAAATAAATAACCAGCACTTAGATCTGCTGGGTTCTCTCCACTATCTGACTGTTGTGCAAACTCTAAGGTATACAAAAAAGATCCCGCATTACCTTTCATGCGTAAACCGACTGTATCAGTATCGTTTGTATTAACATCGTAATCTAACAAATAAGCATAGGCCGTGAGTTTACCAACCGGGGTTTTATTGATACCAATATTTAACAGGTTATGTGCAGTATCGACTTCGCCGCCTTTAATAGTATTGATTTGACCGATGTGCGCTAATGTCACATCAATATTATCAAAGCTTTGATTGCTGATTTTAAATGCATCAAAGGTCTGTTCATTTTGACGCCATCCAACATTACCGACGAAACGAGCATTATCAAGAATTATCCGTTGACGACCTAACTTGAAATCAGTCGCACTTAAACCACCATAAGATAACCAGGCCTGATTTAATTCTTCACCTTTAGGGTCTATGACCTTGGCAAAATCCGTATTACCATTGGTGCCAGAGTTAAAATCACCACCGGTATTAATCACTTCAAAATCTGCATGGGCTTTAAAATCATAATAATCACCCGTTGTATAACCAAGCCTGCTACGCAGCGTGTATGCATCTGCATCTTGTGTAGCAGGATTACCATCATCAACACCTTCATATCGAGCGCGCATATTTAATGAAGCCTTACCAGACGAAAATGCTTCGGCAAGGCTGTCGGCATAACTGAGCTGGGGTGCAGCTAACCCCGCCACTATGATGGGTAAGCTGGCAAATGAAAGTTTTATAGTACTGCGTTTTGTTGACATAAGATTGTCCTCAACAAGTTTAAAATATTCTCTAAATGAGAATGGGTAAAAGGAGTTTCTCAGGCCTCATTGCCTAAAGCACGTTAACCATCTGAGGTATAATGCGTATTTAAACACCGACATTGGCGCTATATTAGAAAGAACTGTTATTTAACTATACAAAAGCCGTGCCAATTATTAAACTGTTGTTTTAACGGGATAATTTTGTATTTTAATAACTCAGTTTGCGCCTTAAACGGGCAGTTGTACCTCGCAATGCACATTTTTGGTAATCCGCAAATTATGAATGCCCGATAGAAATGACTAATGAAGCCCGATAGGCATTCCAGGTTATGGGGACGACATAAGGGAACAAATCAGATGGTGGCCTGACATCAAAACAGATTATATTAATTCATTTTTACCTGCCGCTGTAATTGAGACAGGACAGTATCATGCTACGCATATAAAATTTATTTTCCGTGTCAAAAAAGGTGTGTATCGAGTTCACCCTGACACGATTAGTGAATACATGGTAAGTCATAAACCAATAATGCCTATTAGAAAAGAATTGGCATTAATTCTTTCAAGGGAAACTAAAATTAAACCTAAAATATCCAGCTAAGATTTAATTAAATCCATTATAGGTGCGTCACTATTAAAATAATGAGAGTGTTGCATTATTTGCCTCTCATCGGTGGCCGTAAGCCTCCTGCTCGAAGTTAAGGGCAGTACCGCAATGAATCCTATAGAAACATCTCATTGCTTGATATGTATTTATCTTTACAAGCTAATTATTTTTCCCTGTCTTACATCGCTTATAACCGCTGACAGCTCCTTGCCACCACCACTATAAACCAGCTCACCCAATGCCAAAAGCGCCTGTTCGTTTAAGTTGGGCGTAGCGCGTATAAGCCTCATTAAATCAGCGTTATCAATGGGTTTATTTTCATCGCCTCTATTGGGCGATATTGAAGCCGCAAATTTTAATGCAATTGCCGCTTCAATGGTTGGGATTTTAATGACTTGGTTTTTTGACCTTAACGTCACACAATACTTTTGCACAACGGCTTTAAACAGCGGGAAACCATCTTTAACTAGATCAATACGCTCAGGGTCTTTAGCCTGTTTTTTAGTGTCGTATGTAACATGGTAAATTCGATTATTATGTTTAAACTGTGCATAGGCTTTATTAATTACCTTGGAAGCACGCTCAAAATCAGCACCACCAATGATAAAGTCAACATCCACTGTTGCCCTGGCCGTACCTGTGTAATAGGAGAGCATGTGTCCTCCGATCAGGACATAGGATACATTTTTACTTTCAAACAATGCTGCCACCTCTAGTGGGTTTACGGCATCATCTATCTGTTGGCTGGACAGTTCGAAAGATTTTTGTAGGTTTTCAATTTGTTCTTTCATAGTGCGATGTAGGTAATATTTTCAACACCAATCTGGCGAAGTTCGGTTAAGGATTCTTTTGCATCAGCAATGGCGTTTTGAATAACCTGCCTGGCGGCTTCTTTTGCATCCGTCAGTGTTTTGAAACTACCGGGTGTTTCTAACGGAACTTCACGCAGAACAGGTTTGCATGGGTTTACAGTGATAACCATATAGCCGATGTCTGATTCTGCATAAGGATCATCAACTATTTTAACGGGTTCACTTGTAGCCAGTAATCCATCAATGGTTTCCTGAGCGACAGTTGTCACATATTCCTGTGAATGTGCATTCTTCATTATCTCAACGCCTTTATCAGTCAGCTTGATGTTGAGCTCAGCACCAGGCTCTACATTCAAATGATCCAGCATGGGAGCGGTCACTCTGATTCCATGGCTATTTCCCCATTCGCTTATCTTGGCTTTCATTATTCATCACCTACGGCTATACAATGTATATCCATTATAGCAGATGATCAGATATTTCACTATAAAGTGGATTAATTATTAGTTGTGATTTGACCTCATTAAAGAAGCAACACTATTGAATAATGATAGCGCTGCATTATTTTCAAACATACGACCCTCATCGATATACTCAGATACCATAGCATCCGACTTCCAGCCTCCCTGATTTTTAATAGATTCAAAATCTACCCCCTCACGAGCAGCAGAGGTAGATAAGCCGCGTCTAAAGCTATGGCTGCTTAAATCGAGTACGAAATCAAACTCACAAGCACTACCGATTGATTTTAAAAGATCATTTATGGCGCTCGGTATAAGCGCTTTGATTTTGACCTGGTCCCAGCGATTGATAGGCCGAAAAACAAAACCGGTTTCGATACCCGAATAGGATAGCCAGTTTTTAAGCGCATTCACTGGACAGACTAGGTCATGCCCATATGGTATCGCTCTTGTCATGCCTTGACCATCTTGGTCTGTTTTAGACTTAGGTAAATGAATAATGAGACCTTCTGGTTCCCATGAAAGATCAGTAACCTGAATATTCACGAGTTCGCTGCGTCGAAATGCACCAAAAAAACCGACCTGCACAATAGCAAGATCACGTAATTTTTTATTTGAGTCTGGTTTTGCATATAGATAATTAAGCATCTCAGCCAAGTGCTCAAGACGCAGTGCTTTCGCTTTTCGTTTTGGCTTACCGTGCGTTCTTTGAATGCCTTTTAGTGTTTTACGTACTTCTGGTTTACTACAGGGGTCATTAAATCCCTGGGACTGATGCCATTGACTCAATGCAGTGAGTCGTACATTTAATGTTCGTGGGTTTAGACTCTCTGCATGTTCAAGCAAGTATCTAATCAGGGTTGTAACGTCAGTGGGCAAAAGGCCTCCCCAACGTTCGAAATGTCGCACAGCTGACTGGTATGTTTTACGGGTATTTTCAGAGGTTGCCGCATGAATATAACGCTTATGACGTGCCTGCAATTCTGCTATTGGCAGTCTGTCCGGTTCTGTAGCTGTAATATCAGTACGGTATTCAGTGTTATCACGATTTTGCATATCAGTCTTTATCTTAGTGTTATTTGGAGTTGGGCGCTCAATTGTAGTGTTTGTAATAAAGTTACACAGGGTGAGTTTAACAGATTCCCTTATAGCCTTCTATAAACCTGATTATCGAAGGCTATAATCAATTATTTAAATATTTGATTTAGGTGTATTATAAGGATAATATTATGTATTACATAATACGTTACTAAATTTAATGAGGCTTCCATGGCACGCGCAGGTATAAATTTCATCGATGTAACTAAAGCAGCACAAGCAATTCAAGATAAAGGCCATAACCCTACTGTTGATCGTGTGCTGGCACATCTAGGCACTGGCAGCAAAAGCACTATTGCACCGCTACTTAAACAATGGAAGACTGAGCAAGGTCAGGTAGTTGATGCCTCTGGTTTATCTGATGATATATTGAAGGCAGTTAAAGGCATTCATGACCGATTGCATCAATCAGCTGAGGTAAAAATCGAGCAGGCCATGACCGACAGCCAGGCACAGATCTCGAAAACCAAAGATAAACTCGCAGTGGCCACAGCACAAATAGAGCAGCTTAAAAAAGACAATAATCAGCTGAAAATACAGCTGGAATTAGATAAAACTGAGAATATTGAACTGAGGAATCGGCTAGAGACAGAGCATATTGTAGTGGCTCGATTAACGTCTGATAATGAGGCCTTGGCTACACAGTTAGACCAGGCCAAAACAGACATAAACGAACAAAAGCAAGAAACCCGACATATCAGGGAAAACTTTGAGCACTACCAAACACAGGCGGCAGAAGACCGGAAGCTGGAACGCGAACAATACCAGAGCAACAAGCAACAGCTGGAACAACGAATTTATGGTGTAAGCCAGCAGCTTAATATTGAGCTCAAACGATCTGAACAATTAGCGACTGAAAAACTAACGTTGAGCGAACAGGTTAAACAACTCGACAGTGATCTGAATCAGACAAAAGAAATATTACAGGCGCAGAAACTAAATTCCAACGACTTAACTCTGAAGCTGGAGACAAAAGATAACCATTTGGTAACACTCCAACAAGGTAATCAGGACCTGGATTCCAAATGTAGTACACTTTTTACTGAAAACACTAAATTTCAGACAGCTAAACGATTGTTAGAACATGAAGTTGAACAATTAAAAATAGTGCTATCCAATACCAATGATAAGCTTTCAATGCAGGACGATGAAAACAAGATCATTCTCCAGGAAAAAGCTATGCTACAAGGGCAATTTAAGCAGCTTCAAGAAAGTATGTAGACATTACTGCAAAATCACTAATCTCTATAAGCCATGTGTAATCAGGCTCTCAGAGGAATCTGGAACTTTTCGTAGAAATGGGCACAAACCCCCTAAAACAGAGTATTGCGAGCACATCAAAAACAAGATCAATCCATATTGAATTTTCAATAGAAGCCAGCCTTTCTACAAAACTGTTACAGTTCAGCCCATTAATTATACAATCATCTCTATGGTAGGCAGACCATGAGACAAATTTATTAACAAAAGCAATCATGATTTGAGACGCCATACCTAGCAGGAAAATCACTATTATAGTTTCATGGTTTGCTAACATGGTTAGAAATTCTTTAGCATCTTTGCTAGTAATAAATAAAGCTGGGACAGCGATTCCATATGCAACAAGCCATGCACGTAATGTTTTATTGTATTCGCTATAGAGTAATAGATTTGCTTGCCTATTAATCTTTAGTTCATCTATTTCTTCCTGTGTCATGGTTTTTCCTGTATGTTTTTAAGTACATATTCAGCCGCATTTTTTCTTTGATTCATTTGATTTACAAGGTTTTTATAAAGCTGTATATTCATTTCTATATACCGAAGCCCAACCTGCATACTCATAGATCGATAAGCAGTATAGTTCTTACTATACAGAGCTTATCACTGCTGCGCACGGGTAAAGTTAAGGGCGTACGATTCTCTACACTGGAGAAAATCTGTCAGATTTTGGAATGTCAGCCAGGTGATATTCTCGAATTTGTTCCGGATGAATTGAATCCTGAGGGTTTGCAATAAGCAAATTAAAGAACTAATAGTAATGGAGCTCTGGATTGTTGTGGGAATTTTAACAATCGAAAACAGAGCACGATTACTGCAACCTAATACGAAGGTCCGCTTATGACTAAATTTTCACCATTAGTGATACATCTCCAACGTCGCCTTTGTGGTGTTTTCTGCCTGATCCATCCATTTTGTGAACGTCTGCTATTAAAAAGAGCTGACATATAAAATTTCTTACGTTACTTCTGGAGTCAATCACGCTGTAAGCAGATATCTATTAGAAATTACTGAATAACTACTATACGTTGCAAACTTCTCCCAAACATTATTTGATCAACCTCTATTAACGAAAGTGTTCATCTAATTAGCAACTTTTCTTGAATTCTGTTGTTTTAGCCAGTACATCTAACTAGCTTTTTAAAATTGTGAATATTTCTTGAAATATTATTTATTATGCTATTGATTTTATTGGATTTTCTTATATGTTAGATTTCGTTATTTATTCGGACGCACACTTTATGCTTATTTTATTAAAAATCAGAGTTTATGCCACTGGAATACTGGTAATGCAAATACGCGTTTATTAAGTTCGCTGTTGTTTGGTACCCCAAAATACACCTAATGAGCCCTATCCCTTTTCCTGTAACCCCTCCCAGAAAATATATATTCAACCATTCTGCGGCGGTTATTATAGACAAACGTAGACTGTCAAGAATTCCTAATTACGCCCTTACTTAAGCGAACACTCATATTACGCTCGCTTTGTTTATTAGCGAACCATCAAAAGCCCTTCCCCATGAAAGATGATTTTATACAATGATTGTTGTTGATTATCGGTTTCCATAATTAGGTCAAATCAGTGGATACCATCTTTTTTAGCATTTTTATATGCACTTAACGAAGGAATAGCTGCTGCTAAGATAGTTAAAGAAATAACTATTAATATTAGAAGTATGTTGTTTCCCGACAGTATATTTATACTGATATGCAAGCCAAAACCTGATGTTAAAAAATCACTTGCTATTACAAGGCTAAGGTAAAGCAATGCAGTAGCTAACCCAGTACTAAGTAAACAGATTAATAATGCCTCTAGCTCTATCATTAAAAAAATAAAAATAGGTGGTGCGCCAATTACCCTGAGCAATTGAACTTCATGTCGTCGCTCACGAATGGATGCCAGCATCATTGCACTTAAACCCAATAGTGCTGACAACAGAATAAGTACCGATATCAAACGTAATGTATTTTCCAGCATCCCCATCATTTGCCATAACTCAGATAACGCAACTCCCGGAAGAATAGCTGTTAATGGTTCGGCTGAGAAATTATTGATATTTCGTTGAACACTAAACACAGCTAGCCTGGATTTTAAACCCAGCATAAATGCGGTGATGTTTTTGGGCTCAAGTGTTAGTTGTTTAAGCTGTTCTGGCGTCACCGTGCTTTTCGCAAGTTTAACACCGTGCTGCCAATCAATATGAATTGCCTCTATGCCTTGTAAGCTCACATGTAATGTTTGGTCAACCGGTGTACCGGTAGCAGACAAAATACCCACAACCCTGAAGGGTTTGTCGTCATGCATACTGAAACTGGTTTTAGCAATTCCATGTGCCAGTATAACTTTATCCCCTAATGAGTAACCCAACTGCTTTGCCACCTCTGAACCCAGTACCACATCAAAGATATCACTAAATGCTTTGCCTTTAGCAAAATCAAGTTTGTGCTGATTAGCGTAACTGAAGTGCTTAAAATAAGCTGCCGTTGTCCCCATTACACGGTAGCCTTTATGTGAATCCCCTAATGAGACAGGAATAGCCCATGCGACTTTTGGTTGATGTGCAATTTTCTGAAAAGAATCCCAGCTAATATTATTTGTTGGTGAACCAATACGGAACACAGAATATAGTAATAAATTAAGGCCGCCGGTTCTTGCGCCAACGATAAGGTCAACACCTGACACGGTACTGTTAAAACTATCCTGAGCCTGGTTACGAATATGCTCTACACCCAGTAATACAAAAATACTAACCGTCATTGCCATGAGTGTCAGTAAAACAGAACCTTTACGATTTAATAAGCTTTTTAACGCGAGCCGGATAAACATCACGCATAAGCCTCTGGTTTATTAATATCAGATAATGTATCAACTCTATTAAAATAGCGTGACAAAGACATATCATGGCTTACAAAAAGCAACGAAATATTGTGCTCAGCAACTAATGACATTAATAAAGACATAAATTTATCACGGTTTTGTTGATCAAGTGACGATGTTGGCTCATCTGCAATCAATAACTCGGGATTATTAATTAATGCCCTGGCGATGGCAACTCGCTGCTGTTGCCCAATACTAAGTTTAGATGTTGCTTTATGCCAGTCTAAAGATGAAAGATTTAATTCTGATAATAATTCCTGTATGTCTTTTCGTATAGTCTCTCTTTTTCTGTGCTTTGAAAAATGGTTGGCTAACTGGATATTATCTATCGCATCCAGGTACGGAATTAGATTGAATTGCTGAAATACATAACCTATATGATTGGCTCTAAATTGATCACGTTGACGTGTACTCATTTGATCGAGACGTTGCCCAAGCACGGAGACTTTTCCGTTAGGGACATCAAGCATACCGCTTAACACGTTAAGCAGTGTTGATTTTCCAGTACCGGAAGAACCATAAATCAAAATTTGTTCACTTTTTGCGACTGACCAGGAATCTATATTTAAGATATTCTTATCTGGTGTTTCAGGATAAGAAAACTGTACATTTTGTAAATCTATAATCATAAATATGACCTGTAATATTTATAAAAAATCTAATTTAGGTAAATAACAGTTGCAAAGCATAATTCTTACACTGTATCATTTTTCTCAATTCGTTAACGATCATATGGTAATCACTTTTGATAATTATTCATCCTTACAAACTATTTAACATCATTTTTTTCAGTCTTTTTATAACAGCCTGTAGCGACTTTAATGATACCAGTGAAAAAACAATGGACCAACTAGATTTAACTGAAATCGCATCTGCACTACCCGAAAAAACATCAGTTAAACTTGTGCAACCTGAGCTATCACCTGAAGTCGAAAAATATGAGATACAGGAGTGGACCGGGCTAATCCCTCAAGATGAACTTGATATTCTCATGAATCCCCCCACTTATATTTCAGAGGTGGAAGATGGCTCCCTTGATGATCAAATAACAAGCCAACTTCGAACTCAAAAAACCAGTCGTGACGATCCTTATCAACAAGCGCTGGTTTCCAGGAAAGTCATACCTGAGATGAATGGGAAATCGTTTCGCATTCCAGGTTTTATTGTGCCCCTGGACTTCACCGAAGGAAAAACTATTAAAGAGTTTTTCCTTGTTCCGTTTTTTGGTGCATGTATTCATGTACCACCACCGCCACCTAATCAGATAATTTACGTAAAATACCCAAAAGGCCTGGAGTACTCAAACATCTATGAACCGATTTGGGTTGCAGGCACATTAAAAACAGGCATAACGAAAAATGATGTGGCCACTGCGGCTTATTCTATGGAGATGGAGCATTTCGAGATTTATGTCGAACCCTACCCTGAGTAAATAAAGCACCTGTTCGTATTATTTTTAAATTTCAGTATTAATAACACGAACCTGATTTTTTTCAGGTATTACCTGCAAGTAAAAACAATTCGCTCGACCGGTGTGACAAGCCGCACCGGTTTGTTTAACCTGGCAAAGAATGGCATCACCATCACAGTCAAATGCCATATCAACCAATTGCTGATGGTGACCACTGGTCTCCCCTTTTATCCACAGTTCATTGCGACTTCTGGACCAATAGGTCATACGCCCGGTAGCAAGCGTTTTCTCAAGCGCCATTTTATTCATCCATGCCATCATTAATACATCTTTGCTCTCTGCATCCTGAGTAATAACAGGAACAAGCCCTTTTGAGTTATAGGCAAGTTGTACAATCACCTCCTTTAGTGGAAGTGTTTTTTTCTGAGTAAAACGCTCTAAGGACTGGAAATAGACATGCTCCATTTATATACTCCCTAATCTGTTTTCTGGCAGTCGCAAGCATCAGGTTGTTGGCATAAATGATAATTCCATAGATGTCCGAGTGCGATAAAAGCAGAACCTGTAACAGTCAATGCCTTTTCCCATACTTCACCCAGCAGGTCATGGCCTAAAAAGGCAGTAACGCATAATAAAAATAAACCAATACCACCTAACAACAATACATGAAGGTTTTTATGATTTTTACAACCCATAAACAGTGCATAGGCACTGATGGGCACAACCGCAAACACCATCCAGACATGGAAGGCTTCATCTGCCAGTGGCAAGGCCGCAATCGAAGGAAGTAAAACCATTAACAATGGCAGGGCCAGACAATGAATACTACAAAGGAGTGAGAGGCTAATGGCGGTTTTATCACTTACTGTCTGTAAATTTATCATTGAAATTCAATCTCCATAATACACTATGCTGCACTGACCATGCAGCGTTCACATAAACAATTCATTTCTAATTGCGGGCTGAGTAAATGAAAGCCAGCATCTTCTACATTACGTTGTAATTTTTTTATCGTGGACTTGTCTATACTGATTTCTTTTACACGCTGGCATTCATTGCAAATTAGAAACTGCTGTACACCATGATCATGGTCACAGGTGATATGCGCACAAGCAACATATTTATTAGCCAGTTTTAGTTTATGTACCAGGTGCTCTTCTTCAAGAAACTCCAGTATACGGTACACTGACATCGCCGGAATTGCTTCATCAAATTCTGTTTTGCAATACTCAGTCAACTCATAGGCAGATAAGGCTATTTCCGATGCCAATAACCCCGAAAGAACATGTTTGCGCTTATTGGTTAAACGTGCCCCATGTTCTTTACAATGTTGTTCTGCATGCTCAATAATGTTTTGCACCCTGTTCATATGTTTTACCTCAAACGGATAAGTTTTGATTTTTGTGTCAAATCAACCGCACCTTGTGCAGTGTGAGTGACCCACATAACTTTTAATTTATTAATACCTGGAAAATGCTCTAAAAACGCTACTGTTATTGATGTTAAGTTCGTACTTTTGGCACAATCAAAACGATAGTGTGCCGATATTTCTGTATGTAATATCTTGTACTCATTATGAGTATCATGATGATTTTTTTTACCTTCTTTCATCACCGAAGAAAAATCAATATGCTTATTTTTTATATAGCAAACGGTTCCATTAAATAAAAACAACTTATCTACCGATTCCAGTATCTGTTTAGCACTGTTTACCGATTGAGTTTGTTCCGAAGTAGTCGCCCTGTTCTCAAAACCTATAATATTTACGGCGGGAGAATCCAGGCTTAATTCAAGCTGATTGCCTTCTAATGCCAGATTCAATTCAGCTACCCCATGTACATGTTTTTTTTGAAACGGGTGATTGTGTTTATCTGAACCTGCCCAGGCCGTATTTATCAAAAGAAAATAGAACAAAAAAGATAATATGGTGTAAACGAGTTTTGAATAATTGCGCACTATCATTGTCACTAAATCTTGTTGGTTACTATATTTGGCATTGCTATATAAAATCCAGCGTCATTAACAAACGTGCTTCGCCAGATTTAGGTGTAGGTGAACGATGAACCAAAGCAGATTGTTCATTGGCTTCCCAGTTTGTCCCCTTTAATAAAGCAACATCACCCTGTGTTAATTGCTGTATATCATCATGGTGGCGATAAATACCGGATAGTTCATCTGGTAAGCCATTATTTCCTCTGCCCAGTTTTGATCGATCGACCGCATCATGGGGTAACCATTGCGTACTGCTCCCCAGGTAAGTGGTCACGAGTCGGCAGGGAACTTTATCCACATGAAAACGTGGGCACATCGCTCGGTCTAAAGCTGTCAGGCGTAATCCTGCCTGTTCAAGACCAAACAGGCTGCAAAACATATCAACCAGTTCACTAATATCTTCACTTAAACTATCAGCACACTTAAAACTACATAATGCCTCTTGCACCTCAGTGATCGAATTTTGCGGTGTGACCTGACAAGAAATCTGAAGAAAATCGTTTGATGCCAGTAATCCCTTAACATCCTCGAGTAAACTGGTAACCAGGTTACGACGCCAGATAACTATATTGTGACGATCCTGATAAATGTCAGTAAATATTTCAGGGCTATCTGATTCAGATACATTTCGTGTCACAGGGTTTGATGCTGAGTTGGTTTCAACCTGTTTTAAACGATATGAATGTTTAATATGAACAGAAGGTGACTGCATTATTATCCTTCAACCTTGTACCTTGTTAATTGCAAGAAATGTTATGATATAACATATCAATATTAAAGGGTAGCCTTCTGTTATTATGTGACTTTTGTAAGAGCTGACTTGTTAATTGATTGTAACGAATAGCTTCCGTTACAATCATACAGCTCTTTCATAAAATTTATTTAATTAAAAATCAATAAGTTATATGTTTAATTAAATGTAATTTATTAAGTTATCGCAGGTTTTTATCTTGCTAATAGCCAATTAAAAGCAGCTATCTATCTACTTGATTTTCATAGAATAAATAATGCATATATTCTATAAAAATCAACAATACTTTATTGACTGGTCAGTAAAATATACTTATCATTAATAGCTTATCACTACACAGGGCCATTTATGGGCCGTTCACCGACTAATACTAAAATAAAGCTTTTACAGACAGCGAATGAGCTAATCTGGAAAAGCAGCTATGGATCAGTAAGTGTCGAAGATATATGTATTGCTGCTGGGGTGAATAAAGGGAGTTTTTATTATTATTTCACATCAAAAGCAGAGTTAGCTGTTGCTGTAATGGATGCTTCATATAAAGATTTTGAGGCTGAGCTAAATGATGTGTTTTCCGGCGATTTGCCTCCTGTTAAGCGGTTTGAGCGTCTGGCTATTTTTGTTTATGAAAAACAAAAACAGGCATACGATAAATATGGTCGTGTCTGTGGCTGCCCTTTTGCCTCATTAGGTTCTGAAATGGCTGCAAATGAGGAGATAATACAAAAAAAAGCTGACGAAATTTTTGAACGTCAGGAAAAAATATTTATACCGACAATACAGGAAATGGTCGATATGGGTGAATTACCACAAGAAATAGATAATGCAGCTAAAGCCTCTCAAATTCTTGTTTTCATTATGGGGCAAGTTATGATGGCTCGCATTCAGAATAATTTAACCAGCCTGAAAGCAGATATGAAAACAGGTTTATTTCAGACTTTGGGTCTGAACGAACAGATTTATAAATAAGTTTAATATAAATAATTTTCCTGGCAAATCTTGATAGATATGCCAGGAATAATAAATTAATTCCTGGAGTATAATTATGACAAAAAAATTTAATCTGGTCACATTGATAAGTGCAGCAGTGATAATTGTGCTCGGTATGATTGGTTTTATTGAGAATATTCCTGTTACTAAAGCAGAAACATCTGATGAAATTAAAGCACCTGCGATGTCTGTTGATATTGTCGTTATTAAAGAACAACCGCTACGATTATGGACGGAATTTTCAGGGCGTTTAACAGCTGTAAACTTTGCAGAAATAAGGCCTCAGGCATCAGGTCTTATTACACAAGTAAAAATTAAAGATGGCCAGTTTGTTAATAAAAATGACATATTATATATAATCGACCCTCGCCCATTTAAAGCTATTGTTGCTCAGGAAAAAGCCAACTTAATTGTTGCACAAAATAATTATGCTCTAGCAGATAAGGAATTTAAAAGATCACAGGATTTGATTAAGAAAAAGCTAATTTCTCAGCAGCTCTTTGATGAGCGCAGAAATACCTGGCAAGTAACTGACTCATCGGTTAAACATGCAGAAGCAAAGTTATCCGAAGCTGAAATTAATTTAAGCTATGCTTATATAAAATCACCTTTTTCTGGGCGTGTCAGTCGTGCTGAATTAACTGTGGGTAACCTGGTATCAGCTGGCCCTAATGCTCCATTACTCACTACTGTTGTTTCAAGTGAAAGCATTTATGCTGATTTTGAAGTCGATGAACAAACATATTTTCGTTATCTCAATGGGGCTTCTTCTAAACAAAAATCAGCACCTGAAAGTATTGTTGAGCTTCGCCTACAAAGTGGTGATTCGGTATATAAAGGGAAAATTCATGCTTTTGATAACAGGATAGATTCTACATCAGGTACTATTCGTGCTCGTGCTATCTTTGATAACTCTGAAGGAAGACTTGTACCTGGTATGTACGCACATTTAAAACTTGGCAGTATTTCTGAAGAAAAAACGATTTTAATAAGTGAAAGAGCTATTGGCACAGATCAGAATCGAAAATTTGTTTATGTGATAAATAATGAAAATAAAACAACTTACCGTGAAGTACAACTTGGTAATAGCATTGGTGGGGATAGAATCATACGTTCTGGCCTTATCTCTGGAGATAAAGTTATTGTAAAGGGTTTAATGCGAGTCCAGCCAAATATGTTAGTTGAGCCTAAAGTAGCAGCAACGATAGAGACTCAATCAAACAAATCCTGAATTTTATTAAATTAAACTAATTTGAGCATGGGCTAATTTATCTCCATATTTAGCCCTTTTCATTTATATATTCTAAGGCAATACGTTTATGAATTTTTCAAGCCATTTTGTTGATCGGCCAATACAGGCAAGTGTAATTTCATTATTACTCTTTATTTTTGGTCTGGTTGCCATGTTTCAATTGCCTATCTCCGAGTATCCAGAAGTGGCCCCTCCTTCTGTTATTATCAGTGCATCTTTTCCGGGTGCAAACCCTTCTGTTATTTCCGAAACAATTGCTACACCTTTGGAAGAGCAAATTAATGGTGTAGAGAATATGCTCTACATGAATTCATTAGCATCGACAGATGGAAAATTAACCATGACGGTTACTTTCGCCATCGGCTCTGATCCTGATTTGTCACAGCAACTGGTGCAAAATCGTGTATCACAGGCATTACCCAGGTTACCCGAAGTCACACGTCAACTCGGTGTTACTGTTACTAAAAGCTCTCCAGCTTTAACGATGGTTGTTCACCTACGTTCACCTAATGAACGTTACGATATGCTTTATTTACGTAACTATGCAACTTTACATGTTCGTGATCAGTTAGCAAAAATTGAAGGCATTGGGCAGGTTAGATTATTTGGTTCTGGTGATTATGCTATGCGTATCTGGTTAAATCCAGACAAGGTTGCAGAACGAAATATGACGCCAACAGAAGTTATTAATGCCATTCGAGGGCAAAATATTCAGGTTGCTGCTGGTGTTATTGGCGGCCCGCCTTATAGTGACAAAGTTGAGCTGCAGTTACCTATTAATGTACAGGGACGTTTACAAAGCGTGGAAGAATTTGAACAAATTCTTATTAAGCGAGATAAAAATGGTACTGTAACAAGGTTAAGTGATGTTGCACGGATTGAACTAGATGCGCAAAGTTACGGCCTACGCTCTTTACTAAATAATCAGCCTGCGGTTGCTATTCCCATTTTTGCTGCACCTGGTGCAAATGCGCTAGATATTTCTGAAAATGTACGAGAAGCTATGATTAAACTAAAGCAGGATTTCCCTGAAGATGTTGATTATAGTATTGTTTACGATCCAACTATTTTTGTTCGTAGCTCAATTAATTCTGTCATTATTACACTATTAGAAGCCATTGCATTGGTTGTATTTGTAGTAATCATCTTTTTGCAAACCTGGCGGGCATCAATTATTCCTTTACTTGCTGTACCTGTTTCTATAGTAGGTACTTTTGCATTCATGTATTTTCTTGGGTTTTCAATCAATGTATTATCATTGTTCGGTTTAATACTGGCTGTGGGAATTGTAGTTGATGATGCTATTGTTGTAGTTGAAAATGTAGAGCGAAATATTCGCCATGGAAAAACGCCACGCGATGCGACTATACAGGCAATGAAAGAAGTGACAAATCCTATTATAGCGACTTCTTTAGTTGTTGCAGGTGTATTCATTCCAATTGCTTTTATCAGTGGTCTTTCCGGCCTGTTTTACAAACAGTTTGCATTAACGATTGTTATAGCTACATTCATTTCAACTTTAAACTCATTAACACTAAGCCCTGCCTTATGTGCAATTCTGTTACGTTCACCTGATGCGCCTAAAGACAAGTTATCCAGAGCCATGCAATACATGTTTGGCTGGTTTTTTAATTTATTTAATAAAACATTCGATAAAAGTCAACGTAATTACATTAAGGGAGTACGATTATTTGCTTCACGTAAACTAATAATGATGACAATTTTCAGTGTGCTTGTTGTTTCTACAGTATATAGCTTTAAATTAGTTCCACCTGGTTATATTCCCGCACAGGATAAACAATACCTTATTAGTTTTGGCCAGTTACCAACAGGCGCTACGCTTGAGCGTACAGAAGAAGTGATGCGGAAAATAGCCGATGCCGCTTTGGCTGAAGAAGGTGTCGTTAGTGCGGTTCAATTTCCTGGTTTATCTGTTAATGGATTTGTTAACTCTGCCAGTGCAGGCATTGTATTTGTTACCTTAGCCGATTTTGATAAGCGTCAAACACCCGAGTTAAGCGCTAATGCAATAGCAGGTCGATTACAACAAAAATATAATGCTATACAGGAAGCCTTTATTGCCATATTTCCACCACCACCCGTACGTGGCCTTGGTACAACAGGTGGATTTAAACTACAGATACAGGACCAAGGTGATCAGGGATATAAAGCATTAGATGATGTTATTAATGAAGTTAAAAATAAGGCCTATAAGGACCCTGCTTTAACTCAGGTTTACTCTAATTATAATGTCAATGTACCTCAGTTACTGGCTAATCTTGATCGCACAAAAGCGGTGCAGTTAGGTATTCCTGTTGACGAAGTATTCCGTACTATGCAAATTTATCTCGGGTCATTATATGTTAATGATTTTAATCAGTTTGGTCGAACCTATCAGGTTATTGCACAGGCAGATAAACAGTTTCGTTCTACACCACAGGATATTTTACGCCTGCAAACGCGGAATATTGAAGGTCAAATGATCCCTCTGGGTGCAGTTTTAAAAGTAGAAGAAACCTTTGGGCCAGAAATAGCCATGCATTATAATGCTTATCGCTCAGCCGATTTAAATGGCAGTGCAGCACCTGGTTACTCTTCCGGACAAGCACAGCAAGCTATTACTAAAATATTAGAAGAAACGCTGCCTTCCACTATGGGTTTTGAATGGACAGAATTAACCTATCAACAAATTTTAGCGGGTAATACGGCTATATATATATTCCCTCTTTGCCTTTTTCTGGTTTTTCTTGTACTTGCAGCACAATATGAAAGCCTTGCTTTGCCTGTTGCTATTATCCTTATAGTTCCTATGAGCATTTTATCCGCTATGATCGGCGTGTATATTTCTGGGGGCGATAATAATATTTTCACCCAGATCAGTTTGTTTTTGCTTGCTGGTTTAGCATCTAAAAATGCAATTCTTATTGTTGAATTTGCTCATGTTCTGGAGCGTGAGGGGCATACAACTGTTGATGCCGCTATCGAGGCTTCACGCCTTCGCTTACGGCCTATTCTAATGACATCTTTTTCATTTATTATGGGAGTATTACCTTTAGTGCTTAGTCATGGCGCAGGCTCAGAAATGCGTCAGGCGATTGGTATAACCGTATTTTCAGGAATGTTAGGTGTTACTTTTTTTGGTCTGATTTTTACCCCTGTTTTTTACATTATATTTAGAAATATTGAAATATACTTTTCTAAAGATAAAAATTTAAAATCTGTTTAACCCTTCTATGACTAAAGTAACTTATCATGCATTACCCGGCATAAAACATCAAAAGGGGTAATGCACGATTCGTCACTAATCGTTATTCAGATTTATTCTAATCACTTTTATTTTCTATTAAGATTATGTAGAACACATAATAAATTATTGCAGCTACCTCGCTTGTTCGCGTCTATTTTTTAATATCATAGAAGCCAACAAACGTTGGTTTGCACTATTTTTTTCATTTCTAAGCGTTTTTTCCAAAACTTGTATCTCTTCTCCCTGGTAGTCATAACCAATCTGCTTCATGCTTTTTAATGCACTGTGCCTGAGTTTATTATTATCTAGAACAGATATAAGTTTGTGCTTCACATGATTATCTGATTTATTAGACTTAGCCAATACATCAAGTATTACATTCTTAATCTCATAATTACGTTCGGCAGTCAGTTTATCTAGCATCATTTCATTATTATCAGAATTAAACGGAATTCGTTTAAATGCAGATGCTGCTGATAACCTTTCAACATCAGAGCTAGAAGATAACTGATTCGATAAAATGCTTTCACCTTCAACATCGATAGTACCTTTAAGATTGCCAATAGCATCGATAACCGCTGCATTCGTATTATCATCAAAACTACCTACCTGAGAATATAAAAAATCTTTTATTTCAGCACTGTGTTGTGGGTCCGTCATGCTTCTCTGGCTCGCCATTGCACCTAACATTCTTACAAAAGTCAGGTTTTCAGGTTGTGCATATTCAGGGTTGCTAAAATTAGATAAGTGGCTAATCAATATATCAACACTGTTTTGATCAAATGCGGCATTCGTGCTACCTAATGCAAGAACCGCACGGTAATGATCGCGTGCAGATAATGGGCTTGTGGTTAATATTGCCAGCGCACTAACAGACGCCTCAGTATCAATTCTATCTAAAGCCCAGAATAGTTTTTTACTGAGATCATCTGATAGTCCATATTCCATGATATTTTCTGACAGGTACTGCCAGAGATTTTTTTCCTGTATCAACATTTTAAGAAATAAGTCATCATCCTCTGTCATCAGTGACAGCGTATCCATAAAAGCGGGTAGTTTTTCCAGCGCTTTATCGCGTGAGATAACATTCACTTCTTTTTCAAAGCCTGGCCAGGTTGAGAAATCACCGGTCAAAGAATAAAAATAATGTGAAGTGGGTAGCGCTCGATTAGAGTCTGCTTCAACAGTAAATGAAGAATCAGCATCCACAAAGGCTTTAACCGACATCACTGATTTAAATTTTTCTTTACCCTCGCCCTCTTTGTAGAAACACTCTTGCAAAGACTTATCTATTGTTATGGCTAGATAGCTTTCTTCAATTTGTAAGTTAGCATCGTTACTGTTATCCACATAACCAAGATTCTTTTTTACCCGATATTCGCCCTCACCTTCTATTACAGCCTGGTACCAACCATTACCATTTCGATACCTGTATTCTCCTGTTTTCCTGGAGTACTGAAAGATATCGTAAAATGATCGATATTCATTGAGAACTATTTCATCAGCTACTGTGGAACTTATATCAAGTAATTCGCCACTTACTCTGTCAACTACCACAACAAATGGATGCTGATAACGTGACTTCATGTCCATTACAACACCATTTGTTTTACTGCTATTAGGGCTAACCAGAAATAGATAAGAGCGTAACCCTGCTCTACCAGAAGTCAGTTTCGAAACATTTGAGTACATGTTATTAGTTACAGCTATTTCCCGTACATGAAGATCGACATCAACTTTAGTTTTTTGCTGTTCAACACTCTCACCAAAGTTAACTCGTAAATTAAGGTCTTGCTCTAGATGATAAGCCGAATAGCATAACGTATTTTTATTTACAGAGTCTGTTTGCATGCCTGCATTAGCAGACAGTGTAGCAATAAGCAGAGGAAAAATTCTAAAGGTGTTTTTTAGTGTTGTTTTCATAATAATATCCAAAATGTATTTATAAATAGATGAATTAGTTTTTTCTTAGTAAGTTACGCCTGCTGCACTTACTGACTCATCATAAATAACCCATGAATCATTAAAAAGATAATCCGACTCATAAATAACATATTCACCTTCACCGGAGTCTAACCAGTAATCATATTCATACTCAGCCGTCACCGTACCTTTTAATAATTTCAATGACATTGTCATTGAGCTATCGAAGTTAAAAAGAATGTTTGTTGCTGGAAGAACTTCAGGTACAAATCCACCTTTTGTAATAAAGGTGATGTTTTGATCTAATACATCAATGGTTGCATCCAGCGTTGCTGAGGCAAGTAATAAGTCAGCTGTTGCTTTTAAATACCCACTTAGTTTAAAGGTATCAATAACAGCCACATCAAGACCAAGGCCAGGTGTACTCAGCTTCACATCAAAACCCACATCACCCTTAATGCCGCCTTTAATCTGTATGGGAACAACAATAACTGTAAACCTTATATCCAGAAAACCAACATCCATCGTAGTGACAGGTATTTTTTTATTGATAGTTGCAATATCAGGAACATTAGCAAATATGACACTGGTAACATCACTGCTTGAGTATGTTTCTGTAATAGTGCTTTTAGTCAGACCACCGAGATGAACCGCACTAAAACCGCCAATAACATCAATATCCAGCTTTGCACCATTTTCTACCTCAACATCAGGAGAGTTATTACCCGTAATCGAAATTTTCTTTGGCAAATGTTTTTTAATAGCAAACCGTGCATCAAATATATCTGCACTTTTTCCTAAAAGAGAGGCAGTGAAAGTTGCATGCCCCTGTGTCGTTGTACCGATAACAGGCAGGTAGTCAGCAAAGCTTTCACCACCATACGAAAGTGTGACCGCCGCACTGTCCTTATCCCCCCAGATTCTGTCGACAAAGTTTGCTGCGTAAAAGATTCTTCCATCAGAATTGATAGAAAATGTGGAAAAGTTGTCAGCAAATGCAACATCATATTCTAACTGTACTGCTTTGTTGAGCGCCGCAGAAAAGACAACATCAAGATAAGCAGGAAATTGCTGCAATCTGATTTTTTCTTCTTCGAGGATAAAGCGCTGCGCCACTATCGCTGTATTACTCTGGTCATCAAAGCGACAAATTTCAAGATGATAAGAATCTGGAAGAATCCCTAGCCCAAATGCGGTTATGCAATAATTATTACCTTCAAAGTCCGTTGCTTTATTAATATAATGTTTACTTGCCACATCATAACGCCACAGGGAATTATCATCGGGCGTTACGGTACAGTTTGAAGCCAATATTTCTGGTGTGCTGTTTACATTAAACTGACCACTATCAATATCGACTGGCGCAAATAAACAGGCAGTGCTCGACTCACCTGCTCTCAATGCACTAAAACCAATGACTTCATTTACGTCATTAGCAATAACTCTATTATTCTGACTGACAAGAGGGAGTGTAAGGCTGTATGCACTACCTGCACTAACATCCGTACCTGCATCGTCGTAAAATACCTCCAGACTAAACTCACCATTAACTGCATTTTGATCTGCAATATCTTTAATGTTTATTGCCTGCTTTAATAACTCAACCTGCGTTTTCACAGGGGCATAAGCAACAACAGGGAGAGTAACAAATGTTGCATCTCCTGGCCGAATGGTAAATCGCGCATTATCACTAATAACAGGATTGCCATTAGCATCCGAACTTAACAGACCAACAGGTAATGAAAGCCCAGATACAGGATGTGCCCATGTTAATAATAGCGATACTTCTTCAGATTTATTAAAGGTGGTAACATCCAGTTTAATTGATGTTTGAAATACAGGATCAATTGCATAACCTTCGGTATCAAACTTTCCACCCTGCTCAAGGCGTGTAAATTCATTATCCTCTTCCAGCTCAGGCAAATTCACTATCTCCACCTTAACCTTATCTAATTTATTGATAACAACCATTCTGTCATCAATATATAGAGGGACAATATTAGCGTCAGCCTCAGAAAAATATTTACCTGATGACAGGTAATAAAGTGATGGTGTAACTACAATTTTATATTCCTGCCCCTCTTCCAGAACCGGTAATTTGGCCTGAACAATTGCATTCATCTGGCCAGATTGAATTTTATCAATATAAACACTACCCAGTGTCTCTACGCCATCAAGTTTTAATGTTGTCGCCTTGCCATCGGTTAGTTCACCCAGGGTATCCCCCTGCCCCAGATTATTTAAAATATTCTCAGGAACCAATTGAACAGTTAGTGAATAATCATCAAGATCACCCAGCAGTTCAAATCCTATCTCTATTGAGATAAGCTGACCTGACTCCAGATTCTGAACATTTAAGCCCGCTCTATTTACGTCATCCAGGCTTACATAGCCTTCGTATAACTCAACACTATTAAAAGATATGGCCTGTGCTTTTGCAACAAACTCAAGATTTGATTCGTTTGAATTGTCTTTAGGGGAAGTATCATCACTGCCACCACCGCAAGATGCTAATACTAATGTAATGAGTAACAGTATTAGCGGTTTGTTTAATTTATTACTTTTCATCATGTCTTATATCCCTGCATTAAGCCCGTATTGCCCGGCCAGTAATTGACTTACCACAATGAAATAATAAATCTCACCATGGTTCTATATATTTAACTCAATAATGAGTCGTAAGGCAGGCAGAAGTGGTTCATATTAATTTATAAAAATTGAAATAGACTAAATGTATGCACTTTACATAAAACTACAAAATCCGCCTGTCAGAATGACAAGCGGATGATTGGCTATTTCAAACAACAGTAATGTTATTTAACAGCCATTTGACCCTGTCGAACACGGTGCTTGATAACAAGAATATTACTCAACACCTCTACACTAACAACATCTTTAATCCCATAAGAAACCAGCTTCAAACGCATTTTTTCTGCTATTTCATTTCTTATTGAATCACTATCAACCGCATTTTGAATTGCCTGCTTTGCAGCGTTTTTAATCTCACTCTTATAACCGGTTAATGCATTACACACGTAACTGATTCCAATCACGTCACATGCGCCTTGTGCCTGTATATCAGCAGTAAAATTAGACGTTACCTGGGAGAACGAAATCGAGCCATTTCTTACTGCTGGCGTCAGATAAACCGATGCCTTAGCATTGTTCATCTGTACATCAGGTGCAGAAAGGTCTGAACCAAGAACACATTTCACGCTATTTGAGCATCGGCCTTTTATTTCTTTACCACTGCTTTCAAAGTTTAATTCAATTGCCAGTTTATTTTGTGAAGTATTAACCTGTACAGACGACAAATTGACATTATTCATGTAATACCTGAATGGGAATGCATTTTTTACTGGAAAGGAAAACTGTTTTTTAACGCCACCCAATGTTGCAGGCAACTCGACAAACGAGTCATTTCCTTTGTACCATGAATTACCGTGTCTTGACCCATAGTTATTAAGATGCACTTTAGTGCCCTGAAATGCAGACTGCATCTCATTTGCAAAAAAGGCAAAGGGGATATCAATTTCCTTAATAAGATCGTCTGTACCTGTATATTCTGCCCCTGAAATAGAATGACCTATATTATTACTTGAGCTAGCAGCATTGACACTTTGAGCAGGCACAAAACCTGTACCACCCAATAGCGAACGTTTTTTTACGCCAGAATTATTTTTTACGCCAGTACCTCGCACGCCTTTTGGAAAAATAACAGGCGTTTTAATACCTTTATCTGAACGTGCACCTGCTTTTAAAGAAGAGATAGCTGGCACAGTCTTCGATGTAGGTGCCTGCAACGATCGTGTAGCAGGCTTCGTTGTCTTTATGCGTTTAGCATCTGGAAAAGCAACTCTTTTCTTACTCGTTGACTGTAATTTTTTTGTAGTAGACGAAGCTCTAGTTACTGATCTACGCTCTGGCTGTTGAATAACACCTTGCTTAATACCCGGCTGTTTATTTACTGTATCAGGCCTTTTATTAATATAAGCACCGGTAGCAGGTTTGGTTAAAACAGGTTTTTTAGAGGGTGCATTCATCATTACACCCTGTGAGGCAAACCCCTGTTTTAATATACTGGCACGTGGTTTGGCTTTAGGTGGCGTACAATTGGCTTTTGTCGCTGTCGATGTTTTAGTTTCGATTCTACAGTTATCAAGCTTACCTTTTGCATCGCAGAGGGTACGTGTGCATTTTTGTGTTTCAACGCAGGAATTTGTTGTATCGGTCACCCATGCACTGCAGCTCCATGCGGAAGGTGCTGCTATCGCTAAATCACTACCACCCATGACTGTTAATAATGCTGCGGTTAAGATAGAAATCCGATGTTTATTACTATATGTTAATCTATTTGATCTTTTCATTGCTATGCCTTTAAGTTTTTAATTAATAGGAGTTGATGTTGGGTCGAATATAAAGACACTGCCGTTCAATACTAACTGGTTCTTATAGATGGGATATTGCAGAATCAGGAATACGTCACACTTTTAAATGATTATTTCAAGATGCCAACATGATGGCTGAAGGTTATTCACAGGTAAATACCTGCCAAAGTAATATTTATAATTAAATATTTTGACATAAAAAAAGCAGCTCACGAGTGTGTGCTGCTTTACTATATTACCTATAGCTACCGCCTCCTCTACGAGGCGTTAGAGCCAGGACAATTTAATATTAACTGGACTATAGCATAGCCATTTGCCCATTTTTAATACGATACTTAATAATAAGCCTGTCACCAGAAACTTCAACACTGGTTACTTCTTTTATTCCTTTCTGATCGAGTATATATCGCATATTACTCGCTACTGCATCTTTTATTTTGTTTTGCCCAAATGTATTTCTTAACTCAAGTTCTACCTTATTTTTAATTATATTTTCGTAGTTTCTTAATAATGAGCAATTAAAATCATTGCCAATCGCGTTGCATGCTGAATTTGTATTCCTGTCATCAAACCCAAAAATTAACTCAGTGTCTATCGTAGAAAATGATATTGACCCATTTCTTACAACAATATCTGGTATGACATATATACCCATATTATTGGCCACACGTATATCTGGAGCCGCTCCATCAGCAGCACCATCACATCGACTGCTTGCAGCGCAGTGCCCCTTCACCTCAACCTCACTCGTTGCTAAAGTCCAAAACAAGCCTATTCCAGTATGCTCAACAAATGGTTGAGAATAAACATTATTTACATAATAACTATAAGGTGCAGCGTTAAAAGGAGGAATAGAAAAAATACGCTTTGACAAACCGAAGGCACCATCAAAGTCTATATAGGAGTCGTTCGACTTATACCACGAATTACCCATACGTGATCCATAATTACTTATTTTTATCATGACAGGTCTAAACATGCCTTCTATTGCAGTATCAAACTCTGATTTGTAGATGAAAGCCTCTTTTATTATGTCATCCATACCGGTGTATCTTGGTTTTTCTATTTCAACTATATTGCTTATTGATTCAGCGTTAATATTACTAACAGGTACAAAGCCAGCCCCAGATTTTATTGGAGGCAAAATCGCGTTTGTCTTAACAGCAGAATCAGGCGTATTCACACTAAAAATAACAGGGGTTTTATATGCTTTTTTTAGTTTAGTCGAGCTGCGATTAACAGGTGATGAAACTGGTGATTTATTGACAAGTGGTACTAAAATTCTTTTGTTAATTTTATTTTTATTAATAGTCGGCTTATTTGTTATTAATGAGTCAGATTTTTGTTTTTGAGTAATCTTGCTATTGTTTACAGAACGTGGCTTCATCGCTTTATTAGCAGACGAATTAATATTTACCTGTTTTATGTGCACGGTAGGCTGAGCGACTCTAGAGTCTGATTCAGGTCTTATCTGATTTCTTATAACAGGTTTAATATCCCATATTCAAAAATCAAGTGCACCACTATATCCTAGGCGTCATAAATTATCTGGATAATAGAGGTATAACATGACTAAATACTATTCACATTTGAA
>JADGFA010000002.1 GCA_016744065.1 Gammaproteobacteria bacterium | reverse complement strand
ACATAAGCAGGCCTGTTAATCAGGGACATGGTTTTTTTTTTATTTAGTTTTTTAGCTAACATTGCAGATAATATATTAGCTTCATCATCATTGGTAAGCGAGATAAACACATCCATACTATCAATATTTTCTTCTAATAGTAATTCTTCATCCGCCGAGTCACCCAGTAACACAACTGATTTATCCAGCGACTGGGAAAGGTGAAACGCACGATCCGCATTACGCTCAATAATTTTAACCTGGTGGCGTTTTTCCAGTTGCTCTGCAAGCCTTTTACCAATATTTCCGCCACCGGCAATAATAATGCGTTTATTACGTTTATCGAGTTTTCGCAACTCTCTAATAACAACACGTATATCCGCACGGGCAGCAATAAAAAACACTTCATCGCCGGCTTCTATAACAGTGTGCCCCATAGGAATAATGGAACGCCCACGTCGATATATAGCAGCAACCCGGGTATCAGTACCTGGAGTATGCTTGGGTAGCTCACTTAACTGATGTCCTACCAATGGGCCACCATAATAGGCACGCAAGCCAACAAGCACGACTTTGCCTTCTGCAAAATCCAGTACCTGTAATGCGCCAGGATATTCAATAATATTGAAAATATAATTGGTAACAATCTCTTCCGGGCTAATAATGACATCAACCGGAACCGCATTACCTCTAAACAGTTCATTATGTTTTAAATATTGTATAGAACGAATACGTGCAATTTTTGTAGGCGTGTGGTGTAGGCTCCAGGCGACCTGACACGCTACCATATTCACTTCATCACTGTTGGTTACAGCAATCAGCATATCTACGTCTTCAATACCCGCCTGCTCAAGAATATTGGGATGTGCAGCATTACCTACAACCGTTTGAATATCAAGCCGATCACGTAGTTCATTGAGCACTTCAACACGGTGATCAATCAGAGTTATATCATTTGCTTCAGACGCAAGATTTGCAGCAACTGATGAACCTACCTGACCAGCACCCAGAATCAGAATTTTCATATCTTAATTTCAAGTTTTCCTGAAAAAAATAGTTATAAATATATCTGGAGCATAAGCTCTTGATGTACGACTAACTTATTCTTCAAGGTTAAATGTATTCGCGAAGTGTACGCCTTTATAGACTATTTTCCAGTGAAACACCGGGATATATTCTGAGATATTCAACTTCATTTTCTATTTAAGGGGAAACAGATGAAAAGTGACTATGGAATTCACCCTTTTGGGGTATAAGACTGACTGAAAGCAATCATAAACTTTATATTATAAATGTTCTTTTTTTAAAAGCGCATAATAGAAACCATCGCTACGCCCATCAACTGGAAATAACTGCACCCCACAGCTTACCTTTGACTGACTTCCCAGCTCTGTCACGATTTCAGGTAAATCAACTAATGCAGCATCGTCTACCTGTTGCAGGAACCACATTATCTGTTGTTCATTTTCTGCCTTAAATAATGAACAGGTCGCATATAAAAGCGTTCCGCCTGGCTTTAATAAGGCCCAGTTTTTAACTAAAATTTCTCGCTGTAGCTCTACCAGTGCATCTATATCTTCTTCCCGGCGTAAACTTTTTATATCTGGATGACGCCTGATTACCCCGGTTGCAGAACAGGGCACATCCAGTAAAATTTTATCGAATAGCTCGCCGCTCCACCACTCATCAACAGCTCGAGCATCAGCAACAATTAACGAGGGGCTAAACCCCAGGCGCTGACAGTTTTCATCCACCCTTTGTAAACGGCTTGCTGATATATCCAGAGCAGTAATCTGAATACCTTTCTGCAATTCAAACATATGTGCTGTTTTGCCGCCTGGAGCAGCACAGGCATCTAGTATATGGTCACCCTCTACTGGCTGAAGTATCAAAGCCGCTAACTGAGCACCAGCATCCTGCACTGAAAACCAGCCTTTACTAAAACCGGGTAGCTGCTTTACATCACGAGCCTGTTGCAATATTAATACTGAGGGCAAGCCAGTAATTTTATCCCCGCTAACCTCAGCATTTTTCTCCAGCTCTGTAATATATTCATCCGCTCGAATGTGTTGTAAATTTATTCTCAGCGTCATAGGCGCCTGCTTATTATTTGCAGTCAGTATTTCACGCCAACTTTCCGGCCAATCTTTCTTTAATTTATTTATTATCCACTGCGGGTGCGAAAACACCGCTTCTTCTCCCTCTATTTCCTTTAGCGCTATTTCCTTAATTACATCGTCAGGGTCCTTACCATCAATATGACGAAGATAATTCCGCAGCACTCCATTTACCATTTTTGCCGCCCATTTTTTTCTGGATTTTCGAACCTGCTTTACTGCGCTATCTACAACGGCAAAATCAGGAACGCGGGTATACATAATTTGATAAATTGCCATCAGCATAATTAATTGAATATCTAAATCTTTTGATTTAAGCGGTTTTTTTATAAAGGGTTTAAGCAATGCCTGCAATTGTTGATAAAACCGCAACACACCAAAACTCAACATGCGTGCAAACGCAGCATCCCGCGCTTCAATATTTTCAGTTAGCTGGATAAGCGACGAAAGAGACTGCCCTTCTTTTAATACGCATAGTAAAATTTTCAGAGCGATTTTTCTGGATGTAAGAATAGATGTATCGTTTTGTGTGTTTGTCATAGGCTTATGAAATATTTTAGTCATCTAAAAACAAGCACAAAACACGCATAATACTCTTTATATTTGCGTAATCCTGCCTTTGTTTACGAAGCAAAATACTTTTAATCTTTAAAATTAAATAATTGAAATATGAATTAACCCAGTATATTGCCATTAATATCATTTGCATTCACAAAAGCCTGTGCATCCATCGGCTTTTTACCTGGCATCTGAATTTCCAGCAGGCGCAAAAGGCCATCGCCTGTCACAATATCTATACCCTGTTTATCACAACGAATAACTCCACCTGGCTGCTCACCGGCACCTTCAATCGCCTGTGCACGCCAGATACGTAACATCTGCGTTTTCCCCTTAACATCAACAGGTGTTTGTGCCACAGGCCATGCATTAAATGCATTTACCTGACACTGCAAGTCTTTTGCCGAGTTATTCCAGTTAATAAGCGCTTCAGATTTCTGTAATTTACGAGCATACGTCGTCAGGGCATCATCCTGCTTTTCACCCTGTAAGCACCCACTCTCTATACCCGGTAACGCATCCATTAGCGCCTGTGCACCCATTAACGATAAGCGATCATGCAAACTGGAGCCCGTATCATCTTCCTCAATATTACACTGTGCTTTTAACAGCATATCACCTGTATCCAGGCCAGCATCCATTTGCATAATCGTAATACCTGACTCCGTATCACCTGCCAGTATGGCACGCTGAATCGGAGCAGCACCTCTCCAACGAGGCAGTAATGAGGCGTGAATATTAATACAGCCTAACCTGGGAGCATTAAGTATCACTTCGGGCAAAATAATTCCGTAAGCAACCACCACCATTAAATCCGCTTTAAGATCAATAAGAGGCTGCTGATCTTCCTGATTTTTTAATTTTTCTGACTGATAAACATCTATTCCATACTCAAGCGCACACATTTTCACCGGGCCGGGGGTTAATTTCCGCCCCCGCCCTGCAGGGCGATCTGGTTGGGTATAAACTGCCACCACTTCGTGCCTGGAGTCTATCAGGGCTTTTAAAGGTGCTACGGAAAAATCCGGTGTTCCTGCAAAAATAATTTTCAAAGGCTTACTACTCACTACATATCCGCCGTTTTCTGGTGTTTTTCCATTTTCTTTTTAATACGATTACGCTTCAGGGGTGACAGATAATCAACGAACAACTTCCCCTCAAGATGATCCAGTTCATGCTGGACACATATCGCCAATAAATCATCTGCTTCCATTTTGAATTCTTCACCTTCTCTATTTAGCGCTTTAAACTTAATAAATTCAGCTCGTTCCACCGTTTCATAAATTCCTGGCACAGATAAACAGCCTTCTTCATGCTGCTCAATACCATCTTTAGCGGTAATAATCGGATTAATCAGACATAACGGCTCATCCTTATCAGGTGAAACATCAATCACCACAATACGCTGATGCCTGTTAACCTGGGTAGCCGCAAGACCAATACCCGGAGCCGCATACATGGTTTCAAACATATCATCGACCAGTTGTTTAATCTCATCTGTGACCGCTGCTACGGGCTCTGCCCTGGTACGCAATCGATCATCAGGAAACTTCAAAATCTCCAGTAAGGGCATATAAATCTCACTTATTCTTTCTAAATCGGTAAAAAAACTATAAATAAACTATTGTTTACTGAACAAACTTACTTCATTAATTCAAGTTTATCAGCTAAACTCTTGAAAACCACGGATAAATATGGGGATTCATACCTTGGATATTAAAGCACTCATGGCCAAATATGGACGCTTTGCACTCTTAATTGCATCAGCTACTCTGATTTCGGCCTGCTCAAATACATCGACAATGCCAGATAATAACGATCTCGCTGTGGAGCCATTTGAGCCTCAATCCGGTTCATTCGAACCCGTTAATGCAACACAAGCCAGTGAAAATGAAGCTGTAAATACACAAAGTTTTCAGTTAGCCACAAATCATCCCCGTGAGTATATCGTGAAAAAGGGCGATACGCTCTGGGATATTGCCAGCCTGTTTTTAAAAGACCCCTGGTTCTGGCCTGAAATCTGGCAACGTAACCCACAGGTTCAAAACCCGCATCTCATTTACCCTGGTGATATCCTTACACTAACCTATGTTAATGGCATCCCAAGAATACAGGTCGCGCGCGCAACAGAAAACGGCGATATTATCCGCCGTGAAAGCACTGATGCAGGCGGCCGTAAAGTTGTTAAGTTATCACCTAAAATTCATCGACAGACACTTAACGAGGCCATCCCCAGTATTCCTGCCGATGCGGTACGTCAGTTTCTGACGCGTCCCCGCGTTGTAACTCAGGACGAATGGGCAGCAGCACCTTATATCGTTGGTAGTGATGATGCGCACCTGATCCTGGGCGCCAACAATAAGGTATATATCAGAGGTAAACTCGACAAGGAGCGTAGTCGCTACAGTGTGTTTCGTGAAGGCGGCCAACTAGTCGACCCGGATACAGATGAACTACTCGGGTTTGAAGTCATTTATGCTGGTGAAGTTAGAATCCATAAATATGCCACACCCTCTTCTGGTGTGTTACTCAAATCATCACGTGAAGTCCTGATAGGTGATCGCTTATTACCTACAGACAAGAGCGCAATTGAGCAGCAATACTTCCCTCGATTACCCGATGATTATATCGACGCTAAAATTATTTCATTATTTGATGCCATATCCTCTATTGCAAAATATCAAATTGCCGTTATCAATCGGGGCAGTAACGATAATCTTGAAATCGGTCATTTACTTGCCACATACCAGGCCGGTGGATATGCCAGGGATCATTTCCTTGATAAAACCAGCCGAGACCGCGGTGATGAGGATAAGCTGGAAATTTTACTACCTGATGAACGTAGCGGCCTGTTGATGCTGTTTAAGGTATTTGATAAGGTAAGTTACGGTCTGGTACTTAAATCAACACGCTCAATCAGTAATGGCGACAGAGCCGATAAACCAAGATAGCATTTACCAAATAATAACTATAAAGCGTGAAACTTGAACTGACCTCCTAAAAATTTTAGAGGTCAGTTTTTTATTTAAAGACAAATATCACTATTCCTGTTTGCCATTGTGAATTCATTACCTATAAACTAGCGCCTGAACTCTCCTGCACGGATATGTTATGGCAGCAATATCAGATAGTGACCTATATAATCGACTGAAACTGGTGCACTGCAAGCTGCCCCCCAGCACTCTACACCTGCTACTCAAACAGTTTTCCTGTGCCGGTGCTATTTTTGATGCCTCTACAGAGCAACTTGGCAAAGCCCATCTGACTCATGCTCAAATAAACAGAATCCAGACACTAAATAATAAAAAAATAGATCGAGACCTTGCCTGGCTTGACCGTGCTGATCATGGCATTTTATTTTATGATGACACAGGTTTCCCCCAACAGTTACGGGAAATAAATGACCCGCCCTATGCCCTGTTTTATATTGGTGATATTGACTACTTACAACAGCCCCAGCTAGCCATGGTCGGCAGCCGAACGCCTACAACGGCGGGCAAACAGACAGCAGAAAACTTCGCACACCATCTCTCTGATGCGGGCTTAACCATCACCAGTGGTTTAGCACTTGGAATTGATGCCGCCTGCCACCATGGCGCCCTGAAAGGCATTGCAGGAACAGTAGCTGTAGTTGCCAACGGCTTACACACTATTTATCCTAAAGCCAATACTAAGCTGGCAGAGGCTATCTCTTTAAATGGCTGCCTGATTACGGAGTCGCCCGTAGGTGGTGAACCCCATAAAAGCCTGTTTCCCCAACGTAACCGAATTATTAGCGGCCTCAGTATTGCCACATTAGTAACCGAGGCGGCTATAAACAGTGGCTCTCTCATTACTACACGCCATGCAATAGAACAGGGACGTGACGTTTTTGCGATTCCCGGATCTATTCATAACCCACTTGCAAAAGGCTGCCACCAGCTGATTAAATCAGGCGCAAAACTGGTAGAAACAGCATCAGATATACTGGAAGAATTGTTACCACTGGTAAATTCCAGCTCAATTCGCCATACTAGCGCCGCTGAAACAGACTTGGGGAAGGTAGAAAAACTTCAGAATGGACTTGATTCAAGCTATCAGACTCTGTTAAAACACATGGAGTTCGAACCTGTCGGCATTGACGAACTGGTAGAACGCAGTAATCTAAATGCATCTGAAGTTGCCTCAATGCTCTTAATACTCGAACTACAGAGCCAGGTTGTTTCACAAAATGGGCTATATTCACGCGTTTGATACCCCGTGAACTAAAAAAAGAAATTATACTCTCATCTTAATCACGATAGAATTGAGAGCTTAAGTTGGTATTTTTCACAGTGCACTTTAAAGTAGCCGTGAAATAAAGAGAGAAAGAATGAAACAAAATGTCGTTGATGTTTTGATGTTCCTGTTTGAAAACATCATTACTAATGAAAGTCAGGTTTTCCCGGAAAACGAACACATGTTCGACCATCTGGAGGATTTAGGCTTTCCGCAGCATGAGATTTTGCTGGCCTTTGACTGGCTGGAAGATTTAGCAAATATTCACACTAATCTGCTATCCTCATCTGAAAGTAATCCTGTGATCAGTACACAATCAGTACGTGTATACAGTGAACTTGAAACAATGTTACTAGAGCCAAAATGCATTAGCTTTTTGATACACCTTGAACAAATTCAGGTTATTACCGATGTCAGCCGTGAAGTTATTCTTGACCGTGTTATAGCACTGGATGTAGAGCTTGAGCTAGAACAGCTTAAATGGATCATTATGATAGTATTGTATAGTCAACCTGGTGAAGAAATAGCCTATGCATGGATGGAAAATCAGCTTTTTGATACAAATGAAACAAACTACCTGAACTAATTTATTAAAAATAGCGCAATGTTAATAAAAATTTACTAACATCAAAAACACACTAACTAATAAAAAATAACAAACGTATGAGTAACAGCCTGTTAATTGTAGAGTCTCCGGCAAAAGCCAAGACCATAAAAAAATACCTGGGCAAGGGCTTTCATGTGCTTGCATCGTATGGACATGTCCGCGACCTGATACCCAAAACCGGCGCCATAGACCCGGATAATAACTTCAACATGAAATACCAGCTCATTGAAAAAAATGAGAAACATGTTGATGCTATAAAAAAAGCCCTGAAAAAAGCCGACACTCTCTATCTCGCGACCGACCTCGACCGCGAAGGAGAAGCTATTTCATGGCATTTATATGAACTGCTTAAAGAAGCCGGCTCACTTAAAGACAAAACAGTTCACCGAATTGCGTTCAATGAAATTACCAAGCGGGCATTAAAAGAGGCCGTCAATTCACCGCGCGAATTATCTATGCCCATGGTTAATGCCCAACAGGCCAGACGTGGACTTGATTATTTAGTTGGCTTTAACCTGTCACCCCTGTTATGGAAAAAAATACAACGCGGCTTATCAGCAGGTCGCGTACAAAGCCCTGCACTTCGTATGATTGTAAGTCGCGAAGAAGAAATTGAAGCTTTTGACTCAAAAGAGTACTGGACTATTCTTGCTGAAACTGAAAAAAATGATAAACGCATTTCCAGTAAACTACGTATTTACAATAATGAAAAAGTTTCTCAGTTTACTATTAATAACACTGAACTGGCCGAGACTGCTCAAAAATCACTGGTCAACGCAGCCAATGGGAAACTGGTTGTTTCAAAAATAACCCGTAAACAGACAAAAAGAAATCCATCTCCACCGTTTACTACTTCTACATTGCAGCAGGAAGCATCAAGGAAACTCGGTTTTTCTGCACAAAGAACCATGCGCACTGCACAGCAACTATATGAAGGCATTGATATAGGCGGGGGCGAAACCGTTGGTTTAATAAGCTATATGCGTACCGATTCATTAATGTTATCTCAAGATGCATTAGAGGAATTACGTGAATTAATTGTTAATCGCTATGGTAAAGACAACTTACCTGAAGAAGCTCGCGTATTTAAAAATAAATCTAAAAATGCACAGGAAGCACATGAAGCCATCCGCCCAACATCTGCCAATCACATTCCGGAGCAGATAAAAAGCACCTTAAAACCTGATCAGTTCAAACTATACGAACTTATCTGGAAGCGCACGGTTGCCTGCCAGATGGTACAGGCCACATTAGATACTGTAGCGGTTGATTTAGGTTGCGGTGATACCCACCAGTTTCGAGCTAATGGTTCTACCATTAAACACCCGGGCTTCATGTCTGTCTATATGGAAGACAAGGATGACACTGACAACGAATCTGACAGCGACACAGGAAACAAAAAACCGGATGATGATGAAAAGTTCCTGCCGGAATTAACCGAAGGTGAAGAATTAAAATTACTGGAAGTCGTCACCAATCAACACTTCACCAAACCACCACCAAGGTACACAGAAGCAAGCCTGGTTAAGGCGTTAGAAGAATATGGCATCGGCCGCCCTTCTACTTATGCAAGCATTATTTCTACACTGCTACACCGTGAATATGTGGAAAATGAAAATCGTCGTTTCACACCTACGGATATGGGGCGAATCGTTAACTCATTTTTAACCCAATATTTTGAAACCTATGTTGATTATGATTTTACTGCACGCCTGGAAGATGAGCTTGATGCCATTTCCCGAGGAGATGGTGAATGGTTACCGTTAATGGAGAACTTCTGGAAGCCCTTCATTGAAAAAGTCGAAGATATAGATGAAAACGTCAGTCGTGCAGATGTCGCTCAAAGCCGTGACGTAGGCACAGACAAAGAAAGTGGAAAACCAATCACTGTTCGTATGGGACCATATGGTGCATTTGCACAAATCGGCGACAAGGACGACGAGGACAAACCACGTTTTGCCAGTTTAAAACCTGGGCAAAAAATGAATGACATTACAATGGACAATGTTTACGACTTATTTGTTCTACCGCGAGTACTCGGTGAAACCGATGAAGGGGAAGAAGTTTCAACCAATGTTGGCCGCTTTGGCCCTTATGTTAAATTTGGTAAGTTCTTTGTTTCTATTCGTAAAGAGTTTCAGGAAAAAGGCGTAGACCCCTACAATATCGATTTTGACACTGCAATGATATTAGTCCGGGAAAAGAAAGAGTTTGAAGCAAATAAATATATAAAAACCTTCGATGAATCAGAAATTCAAATTCTTAATGGTCGCTATGGTCCTTATATAACCGATGGCAATAAAAATGCCAAAATACCTAAAGACAGAGAACCCGCCAGCCTGACACTAACAGAGTGTGAAAAACTAATTGAAGAAGCACCAGAACGAAAAGGCAAAAAGAAAAAAGCAGCTAAGAAAAAGGTAGCTAAAAAGAAGGCTGTCAGAAAAAAAGCCAGCAAGAAGAAAACAGTAAAGAAAAAGGCGGCTAAAAAGAAAACCGTCAAGAAAAAAGCAGTGAAAAAGAAATAACATACGCACCGGATAAAAAAACAGCTTAATCCGGTGCCTACTTTTAAATCATACCTTTGAACTCACAGATAAAACAAGCCGCAGAAATCATTTGTAACGGCGGCATTATTTCTTATCCAACAGAATCTGTTTTCGGCCTTGGTTGCGACCCACTTTCAGAAGCAGCCGTTAATCGAATACTACAGCTCAAGCAAAGAACCATAGACAAGGGCTTAATTATTATTGCAGGAACATTGGAACAACTATCGCCCTACATTAGAATAACGCATGAAGAAGAACAAAAAATATTAAATGAAGCCTCCCCCACAACATGGCTGGTAAAAAAGTCTGCATTTACACCAGGCTGGATTAGCGGCAAACACCGTAAAGTCGCTATTCGAATTTCACACCATCCTGTTATCATTGATTTATGCCAGTTAATTAATCACCCTCTGGTATCAACGAGCGCAAATCTCTCGGGAGAAGCACCTGCTATTAACAGCCAGCAAAGCCAGAACTATTTCTTAAATAAAGTGGATTTTTATCTGGAAGATTCAACCAGACTAACGGGGAAACCAACTCAAATCAGAGATATTGAGACAGATGCAATCATCCGATAATACGCCAACAGATTTGCTTAGCCACTTAGCGAATAGATTAACTGACTTAAACTTATTATATTAACTACCTGCCCCAGCGAGCAGAATCGCCTATTTCTTCTAACTCTTCTCTAATCCATTTTTCCACTTTTTTCTTTATCTCTGACGAATCCATATCTTTGCCATTAAATGGTTTTCCTATAGAAACAGTTATTGTTCCAGGATATTTGATAAAACTGTGTTTAGGCCAGAACTCTCCCGCATTATGCGCAATCGGTAAAACCAGGTGTGAAATTCGTGAAGCAAATACAAAAGCCCCCATTTTAAACTTGCTTTCAACACCCGGTGATATGCGAGTCCCTTCAGGAAAAACAACGACCCAACGATTCTGATTTAATTTTTCTTCACCTTGTTCAACAATTTGATCAATGGCTTTTTTACCCGCACTCCTGTCAATAGCAATGGGGTCCATCAAAGCAAGCCCCCAACCAAATATAGGAATACGAAAGAGCTCCTTTTTCATTACCCAAAGTTGATTTGGCAAAAAATGCTGGAATGATAATGTTTCCCAGGTTGACTGGTGATTAGATATAACCAGACTAGCTTCAGCAGGGATATTTTCTTTACCTTTTATCTGGTAATTTAAATTACAGAACCAGCGAAGAAAATGCATATTCATTTTTGCCCAGCTAGAACCTATAGCATAACGTTGATTAACGGGTAACCAGAAAAAAATCAGTACCAGAGCAACAACTAAAACCATGCTGACAAAATGAAACAACCAGAAAACAGAAGAACGGATATAAAGCGCTGCACGGGATACCATATAGTTAATTCCTGTGTACTATGACTGCAACCGTGACAAATCGGCCACTTTAATAAAGAGACCATGCAACTGATTTAATAATGCTATGCGGTTATTTTTTAATGCATCATCATCCACCATCACCATCACCTGATCAAAAAAGGCATCAACAGAATCACGTAAAGCAGCAAGCTGCTTCAATGCCTCAGAATAATCACCCGCATCAAGTTTTGGAATCACTTTTACAGATATTTTCTGTAACTGATCATTTAGGTTTTTTTCTGCTGCTTCCTGCAGAAGCTTCTTATCAATTACATCTGGCATCCTGGTTTCTATCTTTTTCAGAATATTACCTATTCGCTTATTAGCCGCCGCAAGACTTTCAGCTTCATCCAGTTTCCTGAACGCATTAACGGCACGCATCCTTTTATCAAAATCCATCGGCCTTGCTGGCTTTAACGCCATAACCGCATCATATACATCCAGGGTAATATTTTGACTGGTATAATACACTTTCAAACGCTCAAGCATAAAGCTTATAACGCTATCTATTACCTTTTCCCCATCAACCTGGCCTGCATATGCTTTTGCCGCATAACCAAGTAATACATTTAAATCCAGATCAAGCTCACATTCAATAAGTATACGCAGCGCACCCAGTGCTGCACGACGCAAAGCAAAAGGATCTTTTTCTCCTGTTGGTTTTTGGCCAATAGCAAATATACCTAAAAGCGTATCCAGCTTATCAGCCAGGGAAACAATTTGCCCAGTTTTACCTACAGGTAATTTATCACCTGCAAAACGTGGCATATATTGCTCATCTAATGCATCGGCTACTTCAGATGGCTCACCATCATTTATTGCATAGTAACGCCCCATAACGCCCTGAAGATCAGAAAACTCACACACCATTTCTGTCATCAGATCGCACTTACTTAACAGGCCTGCGCGTTTAGCATACTCAGTGTTTTCATTTAATTCTTTTGCTATTGATTCTGCAATGCTCGCAATGCGCCGAGATTTATCACCCACTGAGCCTAATTTATTTTGAAAAACAACCTTATCTAATGACCCAATATGATCTTCAAGTTTCTTTTTACTATCCTGTTCCCAGAAAAATTTAGCATCACCCAGGCGCGGACGAATAACACGTTCATTACCCTCTTTAACTTTTTCCTGATCTTTACTTTCAATATTACTGATAGTAATAAAATGGGGTAATAAATTATCTTTAGCATCAACGACAGGAAAGTATTTTTGATGATCCTGCATTGATGAAATTAAACTTTCTGATGGTACATCCAAAAACTCTTTATCAAAATTGCCCGATACCGCAACTGGCCACTCAACCAACGCTGACACTTCCTGCAATAAATCTTCGTCAATTAAAGCTTTACCACCTAATTTTACTGCCGCTGATTCAGCCAGTTGCCTCACACAACTCAATCGCTCATCGCGATCAACAATAACAAAACCCGGGGATTTTAAACGTGCAATATAATCATCTGGCGTCTGTAAATTTATTATTTCAGGGTGATGAAATCGGTGACCTCGTGATTCACGCCCCGTCTTAATACCTAAAATTTCTGCATCAATGACATCATCACCAAACAGCATAACAATCCAGTGAACAGGGCGTACAAATTCTGCCTCACTATCTCCCCAACGCATACGTTTAGGTACCGGCAGCTTATCTAATGCTCGGATAACAATGTCAGGTATTAGTTCTGTAGTTGCTTTACCTGTTTCTTCAATTCTAAAAACCAGGCGCTCACCTTTATCTGTTACCACCGTTGCAAGGTCAGCAACCTCAACGCCGCAACCACGAGCAAACCCCTGCGCAGCTTTTGTTGCATTCCCGTCCTTATCATAAGCGGCTTTAACGGCGGGCCCCAGCTTTTCTATATCGCGATCTTCCTGCGACTCTTCTAACAAATCAATTATTACCGCAAGCCGCCGAGGGGAGGCATAGGCATTTATTTTGTTAAATTTAATAGCGGCTTCTTTTAAGCCCGCTTCAATACCTGATGCAAACGCATCAGACAGTTTATTCAATGCTTTGGGAGGTAATTCTTCTGTCCCTATTTCAATTAATAAATCACGAGCACTCATTATTGTTCTCCCCCTGTTGATGATTTACCGATGGGAAAACCTAATGCTTCACGAGACTCATAATATGTTTTTGCAACCGCACGAGATAATGTCCGTATACGTAATATAAACCGCTGGCGCTCAGTCACTGAAATAGCATGACGTGCATCTAATAAATTAAAGGTATGTGATGCTTTTAAAACCTGCTCATAAGCAGGTAAAGCCAGACCCGCTTCAATCATCCGTGCACTTTCTTTTTCACAGGTATCAAACCAGGCAAACAATGACGCTGTATCTGCCTGTTCAAAATTATAATGGGATTGTTCAACTTCATTTTGATGGAAAACATCACCATAGGTCACGACTCCCTGGGGCCCTCTGGTCCATACCAGATCAAAAATACTTTTTACATTTTGAATATACATGGCAAGACGTTCCAGACCATATGTAATTTCACCTGTAACCGGTCGGCATTCAAGCCCTCCGACCTGCTGAAAATAAGTAAACTGTGTTACTTCCATACCATTTAACCAGACTTCCCAGCCTAAACCCCATGCACCCAATGTGGGTGATTCCCAGTTATCTTCAACAAAACGAATATCATGCTCTAATGGATCAAAACCCAGCATTTTCAAAGAATCTAAATATAAGGCCTGAATGTTATCCGGGTTTGGCTTGAGCATGACCTGGAACTGATAGTAATGCTGTAAACGATTCGGATTTTCCCCATAACGGCCATCTGTAGGTCGACGACAGGGCTGCACATAAGCTGCGCGCCATGGCTCAGGCCCTATTGAACGCAAAAAAGTGGCCGGGTGAAAGGTGCCTGCACCCACTTCCATATCCAGTGGTTGAATAATTGCACAGCCCTGCGCAGCCCAATAATCTTGCAGGGCGCTAATCAGACCCTGAAATGTTGATACATCATGTGCCATTTATATATTTATCTTTCTTATTTACGAGCCCGCTAGTATACCGAATTAGCCATCAGATGGCCTGTAACTTTTCACAGAAACAGCTTATCAAGCCATATAGAAATCACTTAACGCTAACTACTAATTAGATATGTAATAACGGATAATGTACTGCCTTTTTATACACTGATACCCAAATGCCTGAAAGTAAAATATCACTCATACAGCTTACTAACTGGTTAGCAAGTGACTCACGCCCAGCCAACACCTTAAATATTGATCAACTATCAGGCTTTCTATTCGCTATATGCTGTGCACCCACAACCCTTAAGCACAGTGACTGGATGCCAGCTATATTTGCTGATCAGCTTAACCTCGTTAAAAATGACGACAACTACCTTAGCGCCATCATAGACGTTCACCAGCACATAACTCAGGACATCAGTGACTTTATGGTTGGCCTGCCTGAGACCTGTCAGCTTACAGAACCTTTTGAGTCAAACTTCAATGAAAACGCCTTACACCTGTGGAGCAAGGGCTTTGCACTAGGCCTGACCCTGACTGAACATTTCTGGGATGAGACTAAGGCGCTAGCCCAGCCTCAGTCTTTCTGGATGATGTTAAGTTTCTTTTCAAATCAACAAAATGCACAACAACTAACCAAAAACTTTCAAAATGGCAGCCTGCCAATTGAGCAACTGACGCGTCATATATTCAGTGAGTTTAATAAACTGATGCAGGGCTATGCCGATCTGGCCAACAAATACCGAACAGAAACTTCTGCTACAAAAATCAACATTACATCCAGCGCAGTTAAAAATAGTGCTGGCATCCCCATTATGAACAATACAAACCCTGGGCAGGATGCAAACCAGTTAATTCAGCAGGCCTGGGCAACAGATAATCCGCTTGAAAAAGTACAGCTGGCACGCCAGGCACTTGAACACGACCCAGACAATATAAACGCACTGATGTTACTGGCTCAATGGGAGGCAGCAAATGCAACAGAACGTAAAGATCTGCTTATACGGGCAGTCAAAGGCTGTGAAGACGCTCTCGGAAAAGATTTTTTTGAAAAAAACACAGGCCGCTTCTGGCTAATAAGAGAAACCCGCACTTTTATGGAAGCACTCACTAATCTGGCAAGCAGTTATGCCCAATTAGAAGATTTTAACAATGCCATCATCTGCTATGAACGAGCCATTATACTGAACCCTGCTGATAACCAGTTCAATCGCTATCCATTAAGTAACTGTTATATCCATATCCGAGGGCTGGAAAAGGCACGACAACTGGCACAACAGTTCCGGGAAGATAAAGGTGCATTTTTTCTATTTGATCATGCATTAATGGCGTATATAGAGTCAGGTAATAATAAAAATAGCCAGATACTTAAAAAACAGGCGTTAGCGCACAATAAATACGTACCCAAATTATTATCTGGAAAAATAAAAATGCCAAAGCGCATGCCAAAGCGCATGCCAGAGCGCTTAAGCTCCGGTGATAAAAATGAAGCCGTACTGTATGCCGCACAAAATACAGAATTATGGCGATCAGTTACAGGCTCTATACCCTGGCTAATGAAGAAATAAACATTTCCTGCTAAAATGCCCCTTCTGTTTCATATTTAGCCAGGTTCCCCCCATGCCCCAACAACGTAAAGCCGTCGCCCTTATTTCAGGCGGCCTTGATTCATTACTTGCCGCTCGCGTTATGCTTGAACAGGGCGTTCATGTTGAAGGCATCAATTTCTTCACCGGTTTTTGCGTAGAAGGCCACACCCATGCCATACGCAAAAAAGACAAATCAAAACCTAAGCGTAATAATGCCCTGTGGTCGGCTGAACAGCTTGGGATTAAGCTGCATATCATTGATATTGTTGAAGAATATAAAGATGTACTCCTCAATCCCAAACACGGTTACGGCAAAAACATGAACCCCTGCCTGGACTGTAAAATTTTTATGGTTAATAAAGCAAAACAATGGGCTGAAGAAAACAATTTTGATTTTATTATTACCGGCGAAGTTATTGGCCAACGGCCTATGTCTCAGCGTAAAGATACGATGCCAGTTATATCCCGTGAATCTGGCGCAGATGACCGCCTACTACGACCTTTATGTGCACAAAACTTACCGGAAACCCTGCCTGAAAAAGAAGGCTGGGTTCAACGCGATAAATTATTTGGTTTTTCTGGCCGTAATCGCAAGCCACAAATGGAACTGGCTGCTAAATATGGTTTTGAGGATTATGCCAAACCCGCTGGTGGCTGCTGCTTCCTGACCGATGAAAACTATTCAGCCAAACTGGTTGATTTATGGGATGCCCGTGGTACCCGTGAATACGAAATGGATGACATTATGCTGCTCAAAGTTGGCCGACATATACGCCCAACAGCACACTATAAATTAATTGTTGGCAGAGAAGACGGAGAAAATAAATTTCTCCAGGGCTACAAAAATAACTTTATCACCTTTAAAACGATGGACTGCCCCGGCCCCCTAACCTTACTGGATGGCGTCGCAACAGATGAAGACCTTATGTTTGCAGCTCGTATTGCCGCCAGGTTCTCTCAGGGACGAAATTCAGAGAATGTCACTATAGAAGCAAGACGCACTAATGGTGATACGACAACCCTGACCGTAAAGCCTATGCCTGCTTCTGAAATTAACCCGGAGTGGTATGTGTGATGGCTCATTTTAAACTTGATGCACGACGTATGTTTTGCCCTATGCCGGTTATACGGGCTCAGGATAAAGTAAAAGAACTTCAGGCCGGTGATACGCTTGAAGTTGTATCAACAGACCCAGGGGCTTTAAATGATATACCCGCCTGGAGCCGCATTAATGGGCATAAAATAATTGAAACCCGTAATGTAGATGATGAGTTTTTTGTTTTAATAGAAGTCTGTAAATCCTGAATTCTTGCCTGAAGCACACAATGTCTTTATAAATAGGCTATATAAAAACCATCTTATCTTCTTTCAGGTTTTTTTATGCCAGATGAATTACATCAGGAACCCCTCTCAATTAGCGTAAGTCATTCTATCGATGATTTTGTAGCATTAAAAAAGCAATGGAACGACCTGCTAAATGAAACACGCTGCCTTTCTGTCTGCCTTCACTGGGACTGGATGAACTTATGGTGGAAAAACTTTCATACCCGTAATTTTGAACTGGTGTTACTCACAATTAGACAAGGTTCAGAACTAACAGGCATATTTCCTCTGGTAAATATTACAACAGGTAAACGTCGTGTCCTTTATTTCATGGGAACCGGGGAAGATGAAAAGGAAGAAATCACAACGGAGTATATTGATTTAATCGCAAAACCAGATCACGCAGAAAGCATATGCCACCTGGTCATCGATTTCCTTGACAATGAATACACTGACTGGGACAGGCTTGAATTATTTCGCTTTCTAAAAAACAGTTCTATTGCTTCATACCTACTCAATGAGGCCTGGCTACACGACATTAAGCACTTACGTTACCTGGCAGGTTACAGACACTTTATTGCTTTAGATAAAACCTACGATGAATATCTGGGTAAACGCAGCCGATCATTTAAAAAAAATTTACGCAATTATCAGAATAGGCTAGAAAAAAATGGCACGGTAATATTTAAGATTGCCCAAACCCATGAAGACGTCACTGTTTTTATGGAGAAACTGATCGATTTACATCTAAATCGCTTTAATACTTTAAAAAAAATAAGCGCATTTGAAAGTAAAAAGTTTGTCGACTTTCATACTGAGTTAACACATATTTTATTAGATAAAAAGCAGCTCTGCCTCGGCGCCCTGTACCTTAATGATAAAATAATCGCAGTTGAATATAACTTCTGCATTAACAGAACATCACATGCATATCAGGGAAGTTTTGATATGCAATTTGAAAAGCTAAGCGCTGGCTTTTTATCCATTAACAATATGATAAAAACATCAACCCAGACTGAAAAGCGCATATATGATTTTATGATAAACGCCAAACATTCATACATGACAAGCTACGGGGGAAATAGAGCTGCTGTTTTAAGTTGTTGCCTGTTTAAATCATCAAAACTCAATAAAATTCTATACAGTCTGAGACTGCTTAAGATTTTTATTAAAGAAGCATTAAGGTCTATAACAGATCGCGCTGACAATTAAGATACAATACCAGCCTGATAATCAAGCTGCACTTAACCTGATTAAATATATGCTGCTGCAGTATTATCTGATGAGGCCATTTGATCATGCTGAATACCTACATCATGTTTTAATTCACTGGTATTACAGTCATACCATTGTGAACAGGCATCCAGTGCCTCACTAACAGACTTAAAATATGATAGTACATGACCTGATTCAGTCATTAACACCACAGTATTTTCACTCCATACCCGTATACAAAATTTCATCTTCTTTCTCCCGTATTGGTTCTAACGTTAAACAGGATTATCTTATTCAAATTTGACAAAATTATGACAAAAAAATGAAGAAAGTATGAACCTTAGCTCTGTATTTGCATATCAGGCTTTAGCGACTTTTCATGGAACATTAATAGCACAATACTTAATAATGCAACAATCAACAAGGGCAATACACCTATATTAACCGCTTTCCAGCCATAATAATATTGTAAGTACCCGGCAGACATTGATGCAAACGCAACTACCGTAAATATAATAAAGTCATTTAATGCCTGAACTTTAAATCTTTCCGCGCGTAAATATGTTCGAGTCAACAAACTTGTTGATCCAACAAAAAGAAAATTCCAGCTTAAACCCAGAAACACTAATGCCACCCAGAAATGCATTATTGTTGAACCTGTTAAATTGACAAATACACATGCAAATCCCAGTATGACGCCACTCAGCATAACCTTTAACTCACCCACTTTTCTAATAATTGCACCGGTAACAAACGAAGGCGCAAACATTGCCAGTACATGCCATTGAATCACAAATGATGTATCTGAGAAATTATGACTATGGTGATTCATGGCAAGTGGTGTTGCGGTCATAACAAAACTCATAACACCATAACCTAACATGCCACAAATTATTGCCACAATACAGGCAGGCTGCCTGGCAATCTGCATTAATGGCCGTTGTGGAAATTCCTTTTCATTATGAACTTCAGCTTCTGGCAACTTTAGAAAAATTAACGCCACAACTGAAAATAGATATAAAACAACAAGTGATGCATAACTACCCGCGAAAGTTGCGCTACTCAGAACATCTTTTGTGTAATTTGCCAGATTTGGGCCAATTATAGCGGCGGCAACACCTCCAACCAGCACAAATGATATGGCCCGACTCTTATGGTCAATATCAACCGCATCAGCTGCCGTAAAACGATAGTAATTTGCAAAGCCATTAAACACGCCAATCAGGGCGACCCCACCCACAAATCCAAAAAATGCATTCTCTAATATTGACCAGGTTGATAATATGGCACCGCTAAAACCAAACAGACTTGCAAAGAAAAAGCTGGCTCTACGACCAATTTTTTTCATTAGCATCGATGCAGGAATACTTGTCAGCATAACAGCAATAAACTGTGCTGCTAATGGAAGTGTCGACATGGATTTATCATCGGCTAACTCAAGACCAACAAGCGCTGCACTCGCAACCATCAGAGACGCGCCACTCATTGACATGGCCTGGCAAAAAGCCAGTATAGGTACATTACGTGTAAATGAACTCATATGTATGGCAAATAAAACAGGCCCCGTCCATCAGACACAAGAAGTTAACCTGTTTAAAATTGAAACCCCACTTTATTACTGACTTTCTAAATAGATATTTTAGATACAAAAAACAATGTCAACTTAGCATAAAGTACTGGCTTCTCACTACACTATTTATTCACCATATTATCTACTTTGCCTACCGCACAACTAACAAATGACTTTGCCTTTGCTTTTGCCGCTGCTATGCCTTCTGTAGTACCTGTTTCTGGATAACCCATTTTCAGTAATACGTCACTAAAATCATCACGCACACCCTCTGTAGCATCTATTTTTACAACGCCTTGCTCAATATCAACATCAACGCCACTAACCCTGCTGTCTTTTAACAAATTTTTCTTTATAGTGCCGGCGCAACCACCACATTTGATATTCTCTACCTGTATTTCAATATTCATTGCCTACCTCACATGCGAATAATATTTCGTTGATTATACCTTTTATTTATACAGGTGGCTTGCATGCGATGTCACAAGACAGGACAATAGCGCACTCATTGTTTTTCGATATAGCTGGCCTGTGGAATTAGATAGACATCAACGTAAAAATGCTATGGACAAAGCCACCTGGTGGGGGCTTATTGTTAATTTACTGCTGTCTATCGGTAAGTTACTCATTGGATTTATTGGTCACTCTCAGGCGTTAATTGCCGACGGGCTACATTCATTATCGGACCTTGTATCTGATGGTATGGTACTGCTTGCAAGCCATCATTCAAATATAGATGCAGACGAAGACCACCCTTATGGTCATGCGCGTTATGAGACATTTGCGACAATCACGCTGGCGGTACTTCTCTCAGTAGTCGGTATTGGCATAGGCATAGATGCGGTTGACCGATTGATCGACTATCAAAATATCGCCACACCAACGCAGTTCACTCTGATTGTTGCTGGGCTCTCCATTATCAGTAAAGAAATACTGTACCAGTACACCATGCTGGTAGCACACCAGGTTAAATCTAAACTGCTGGAAGCCAATGCATGGCATCATCGTAGCGATGCTATTTCGTCCATTATTGTGTTTGCAGGTATTGCCGGTGCCATATGGGGCTATCCATTACTTGACTCAATAGCAGCCATTATTGTTGCCTTAATGATTTGCAAAATCGGCTGGGACCTGGGGCACCAGAGTTTTCAGGAGCTTGTAGATACAGGATTAGAGCCTGAAACACTACACGCAATGGAAGCGGTCATACTTTCTGTTGACGGCGTCAATCAAATGCATATGCTGCGCACACGCAAAATGGGCCACAGCGCCCTGGCAGATGTGCATATTCTGGTATCACCTAGAATAAGCGTATCTGAAGGACACCAGATATCTGAAGCAGTAGAAATGGCTCTCATTAATCAGTTTGATGAAATAAATGATATTACGGTTCATATCGATCCTGAAGATGATGAACATACTGAAAATAGCTGTAGACACCTGCCCCTGAGAGCCGATGTATTAAGTCGTTTAGAAACGTATTGGCAAACAATTCCTGAGATGCAGAACCTGCTACATACAACCCTGCATTATCTTGACGGAAGTATTAATATTGAATTAGTACTTCCCCTGAAAATAATCCAGTCAGAAAAAGAGGCTAGTCAGCTAAAGCAGCAGGTTGAAAAAGCAACAAAAAAACTGGAATGCATCGGATCAGTACGCATTTTATATGAATAAGCACTATTATGAGGCGCTTTTTAACGCTCCGCCCTATTTTGGTGCAATTATGTATCAGGGCGAGTTTCAAATCCCCCTACGAATAGGTTTTACAAGTGGCATATTTTGTGCAAAATAGTCCGCTGAGCTTATGTGACACAAGAGACCTGTCGTATTTGGGTGTTTGGCTTACAAATACCATGCTAAGCACTTAAATCCGACAAGTTTCGGATTCGCATTATTTATGGCCTGATTTATATGGCCGATTTTTTTAGATTAAACATTTGGAGACAACCATGTCAGATATGTCAACTAGTGACGTACTAAAAATGATGAAAGACAATGAGGTTAAATTCGTTGATTTTCGTTTCACAGACCCTCGCGGCAAAGAACAGCACGTTTCTGTTCCGTCTCACACAGTAAATGAAGGTACATTTGAAGAAGGCAAAATGTTCGATGGTTCTTCTATCGAAGGCTGGAAAGGTATTAATGAATCAGACATGATCATGATGCCTGAGCCATCAACCGCTGTTATAGACCCATTCTGCGAAGAAGTCACTATGAACATTAGCTGTGACATCATTGAGCCCGCAACAATGCAGGGCTACGAACGTGACCCTCGCTCTATCGCCAAGCGCGCTGAAGAATACTTAAAATCTACAGGTATTGCGGATACCGCTTACTTTGGCCCTGAAAATGAATTCTTCGTATTCGATTCTGTAACCTGGGAAAACTCCATGGGTTCAGTTAGTTATAAGATTGGTTCTGAAGAGGCGGAGTGGAGCAAGCACATCCAGACTGAAGCTGGTAATCTGGGTCACCGTCCTGGCGTTAAAGGCGGTTACTTCCCCGTTCCTCCAGTTGATTCATTACAGGACTTACGTTCTGCAATGTGTTTAGTTATGGAAGACATGGGAGTTGAAACTGAAGTTCACCACCACGAAGTTGCAACAGCCGGCCAATGTGAAATCGGTACTGTATTTAACACACTGGTTAAAAAATCAGATGAAGTTCAGAAAACTAAATACGTTATACATAATGTTGCCCACGCTTACGGTAAAACAGCGACATTCATGCCCAAGCCATTAGTAGGCGATAACGGTAATGGCATGCACGTTCACCAGTCTTTAGCTAAAGACGGCGTTAATTTATTCACGGGTGATTTATACGGTGGACTTTCTGAAACGGCACTGTTCTACATTGGCGGTATAATCAAACATGCCCAGGCATTAAATGCCTTTGCAAATGCTTCAACCAACTCATACAAGCGTCTGGTACCTGGTTTCGAAGCACCTGTTATGCTGGCGTACTCTGCCCGTAACCGTTCTGCTTCTATTCGTATTCCTTTTGTTTCTAACCCTAAAGGACGTCGTATCGAGGTTCGCTTCGGTGACAACACTGCTAATCCATATCTTTGCTTCTCAGCAATGCTAATGGCCGGCCTTGATGGAATCGAAAACAAAATTCATCCTGGCGATGCAATGGACAAGAACCTGTATGACCTACCTCCAGAAGAAGAGGCGCAGATCCCACAGGTTGCTCATTCTTTCGACCAGGCACTGAACGCACTAGATGAAGACCGTGCATTCCTGACTAAAGGCGGTGTATTTACTGATGATCAGATCGACGGATACATCGAGCTGAAAAATGAAGAAGTACAGCGTTTACGCCAGGCAACTCACCCTGTTGAGTTTGATATGTACTACTCTCTATAATAAGCATTAAAACTTATTTAGATTTGAAAAGCCCCGATAAATCGGGGCTTTTTTTATAGTTTTATAAACACCCACTAAATAATTTAATTATCCAGCAATACTCGTATTCTTTGCAATAACTCCTGTGAGTTAAACGGTTTACTTAACAATTGTTTTTGTAAATTATAGTCAACCATATCTTTATTGCGATTATCGGTAAAACCACTTGCCAATTGAATTTTCACGTTGGGATATTTTTTCTGTACGATTGCCGCAAGTTCAAAACCATTCATCTCCGGCATAATCACATCAGATAACATTAAATCTATATGCTCTGTCTGGAGAATTTCCAGTGCCCGCTTTGCATTCTCAGCGGGAAACACTCGGTAATTATGCAGCATCAGCATTTCACAATTCAAATCAAGTAATGCCTGTTCATCATCTACTACCAGAATTTTCTCATTTCCCTGAGACGTCACTATTTTGTTTTTCTCTACTGCTATCACTTTCTGACTTACTTTCATATAACGAGGTATATAAAATACAAAGCGTGATCCCTTCCCTGGTTCAGAATAAACTTTTATCGCACCCTTACAACGATCAATAAAACCATATACCTGGCTCAAGCCCAAACCAGTACCCTTATCACCCTTAGTTGAAAAAAATGGGTCAAATATTTTTTCTTTCGTAACATTATCCATACCGCAACCCGTATCACTAATGCTTAATCGAAGGTAATCTCCCGATGCAGCCAAACCCAGAAATTTAGAATCAAAACTATCAATTTTTTCATTATGACTTTTAATTGTTAACAGACCATTACCTTTAATTGCATGCATGGCATTAATAACAACATTAAGAATAACATCTTCCATTTCATCACTGCTTAACCAGACAGGCCAGATATTTTTTTCCAGATCAAGCTCTAACTTAATACGTACTGTTAATATTTTTTCCAGCATATGCTGCATATCATTTAATAACTCATTAATATTCACACATTCTGCATCTGTATTTTTTTGCTTTGAAAAACTCAATAATTTTTTAGTTAATTTCGCTCCACGTAATCCTGCCTTATTAATTCGATTAGCGTAGCCAGCTAATTTAGGCTGAGCTTTCAATGCTTCTTCTAATAATTCTGTATAACCCAGAATAACACCCAACATATTATTATAGTCGTGGGCTATACCTCCGGTTAACTTTCCCAGCGCATCCATTTTCTGACTACGCCGTAAAGATTCTTCCATACTGACCTGCTCAGTTATATCTTCAGCAATACCTGCAACACGGATTATCTGTCCATTATTATCGCGTATAGGATAAGCTCTGGCCTTAATCCAGAGAATTTTTCCATCTTTCTTTTTAATACGATACTTTTTAAAATCAACATACTCACCAATATCACTTATGTCTTTTGGTATATCATCAATCACCTGCTCACGATCATCAGGGTACACCGCATCCATCCATATACGTGGATTACGGTATAAATCCTGCGAACTATGCCCCCATACTTTTTCATAAGCAGGGCTAATGTAATGTATCTGATTCCAGTCAGGAGACCCGATCCAGAACACTTCATTAACATTTTCAGCAAACTGGCTGAATCGTTCCTCCGTTTCTATTCTGGCTTTTCGCAACTGATACTGTTCAGTAACATCATTAAACACCAGTACCATACCAAGAATTTCTCCATTTTCATTTCGTATTGGTGCAGCCGAATCTGCAATTTGGTACTCCCTGCCGTTTTTTGAAATTAATGTTGTATCATTACTGAGATAAACTATTTCACCTTTAGCCAAAACCTTATCTACGGGATTTTCAATCGGTTCGCGAGTAGAGGCATTAACAACAGAAAAAACAGACTTCATACTCTGACCATATGCCTCCTCAACTTTCCAGCCTGTAAGTTGTTCAGCTACAGGATTCATTCGCGTAACAAGTCCATTTTCATCACATGCAATAACCGCATCACCAATACTATTCAATGTAATAACAAGATCCTGCTCACTTTCATGTAATGCATTTTCGGCTTCCTGCCTGGCTTTTGTCATACGAATAATACCTGCCGTCATAGCATCAAGCTCAGGTATACCAACCGGCTTCAGAGAAAAATCATAATCACCCCTTGCCACATGATCAATAGCTTCACATGAATACTGAATAGGCTTTAATGTTTCCCTGGCAAGATGTAATACAAACCATACAAAAGCCATCATAACGGATGATGTTACCAGGAACATCTCAAGCAATAACACCCAGATTGGTTGAATGATTTTTGAAACGCTCACCTCCGATACCAGGGTCCAGTTTAAGGAAGGAATGATTGTCAGGACGCCATATACCGGTTGACCAATTGCTCCAACATAAGGCACATCTGCAGACCACCCATCATCATTCAACGCACTGCGGGTAATTTCCAGATGCGTCATTAAATCACCTGTTTTATATTCACTATCTAAAACATCAGTTATCAGCGCACCACGTCGATCAAGAATATAATCATGTGTTATATTTATACCAGACCTACGTTTTTTATGCGCTTCAAGTTGCAAAAATTTTTCTGCATCTATTTCTATTACCAATATAGCTCTAGCAGGTTTTTCAACTGCAACTGCTATTTTAAAAACGATCTTATCTTTATAATGTATTAATGAACTTATATAATCTTTATTTACGGACTGAACAAGCACTTCTGAAAGCTGTAGGTCATCATTAAAACCCAGGCGTTCTGATATAAAATATTTTTCTTCATCTGATAATTTTTTATCTCTATAAAGTCCGGTACTAGAATCAATCGCAGCAATAATTTGACCTTTCAAATCTAATAATACAGCGCAATTAATCGCTGACTCACGCTCAACCATAAAAGAAAGCAACCTATTTATCTGCTTTAACCTCTCTTTGTTATCTAGCGTATCTATCAAAAGGGGAAGGGAGTCACTCTTGCTTTTAATCAAGGTCTTAAAGCGACCAATCTCTGATTCAATCTGGTTTTTTAAATATTCGTTAGCCTGACGTTCTATTATTAATGCACTATTTAAATTAAATTTATACATTGTTGAGCTATACCAGATCATAACAATCGTAACGGGCACAATCACAGCAACCAGAACGATCAATGTCCATATCTGTTTAAGCGATAAACGTATCTGCATATTTTACTACCGACTTTTTATTGTCTGTTTCATTTTTAAAAAATGCATCTTTATATAAACATTAATAATATCTAATACTTTAAAACAGCGTTGCATATAAACCCATGTCATTTATATTAATATTCATATTGGCATAACTTATCCGGTCAGTCTGCATTCTAAATACTTTCAGGAATCTTTCCGCCAGAGCTGACGAGGCTTTATCAGGTGTTAAATCACACTTAAACGATATAGTAAACGGGTTGCCATAACAATACTTAAAAGGCTAATAACAAAAGACTTATAGCCTGAAAATACAGGCTAACTTAAAGCGCATTTCATAAGTTTTATGCGCCCGAAAGACACTCGTGTACCCGAATTAAGTGTCTACTTAAAATATAACTAAAGAAAACACGACTACCACACCTAAATAATAGACTATATAAAGAAATATTATCAGGCTATAGTATGTGCCATATATAAAAGTAAGTAGACTCTCAAAATACAGCTATATAATATATTTTTTAGATAAACATCACTTCCTTGAAGCAAACACTTTACACAGACGCCTAAATACCTCTAATATCTTCACTATGAACATATTCAAAATCTTTTTCAGCATATTATGCATAACCTTCAGCTCATCAGTACTGGCTGAAATGTACAAATGGGTCGATCAGGATGGCAATATCAGCTATTCAGACCAACCGCCATTTAAAAATGCTGAAAAGCTGGATGCGCCTGCACTAACAACAGTACCTGCAGCCAATATACCTGATAAAAAACTTGCCGACAGTAACCCTCAGGTAGAACAGGACCTTAAGAAAAAAACAAGCCATTATTCTTACCTCAAAATCACTTCTCCCGAAAATGATGCCACTATTAGAAACAATGAGGGTAATTTTTCAATCTCAATTGCTATAAAGCCACCGTTAAACATTAAACAGGGCCATTATTTGAGCGTAAACATGGATGGAACGAAGGTACGCGATAAACTTTCTACTTCATCTACAAACCTGACTAATGTTAACCGAGGCACCCATAGCATTAATGTCTCCGTTAATGACAAACAGGGTAAAGTCCTGCATAAGTCAAAAAATATTACAGTCCATATGCACCGCCAGTCCGTAATCAGAAAACAGGCTAAATAAAAAACTTTCCTGACAATAAACGAAGCCAGCTTATTACCGCAAAACAAGTAACGCACCAAACAAGTGCATGATTACATGTTTTAGACTATGCTAAGCATATACATCTAAAATTCAGCCACTATAAAATAGCTTTATTCTCTATTTTTTTTATATAACTGGTTGATTTATAAAATTTTATTAATTAGCTAACTGCCTTTATATTTTTTCTAATACAGTTGGTTCACTTCTTGCTACTCGTCGTATTATGGTCGATAAAAACAACTCTAAATCAAGCCACCAACGTAACATTCTGGATAATTTAAGCACAGCCGTTGTACTACTTAACTCAAGCCTGAATATTGAATATATTAATCCCGCCAGTGAAAATCTATTTCAAATTTCGAACAGACAGGCCGCGGGCTCAAAGCTAAATAAAGTTATGCATGTTGATAATCAATTTATTAATCGCCTGCAAGACGCTATCGCTCACTTTCACCCTATAACGGAACATGAAGCCTGTATCTCTTTACCTGGGGGGCGGGAAATTATTATTGATTACCACCTGAACCCTCTACAACTTACAAATAAAAAAATACAGTTAATACTTGAAATTTCACATATGGATAGACATATTCGTATTGCCAGAGAAGAGAAGCTACTCAGCGAACAGAATGCCACACGAAACCTGGTACGTGGTATGGCCCATGAAATTAAAAACCCGCTTGGCGGCTTACGGGGGGCCGCCCAGTTACTGGAACGAGAGTTACCCAGTGAGGAACTAAAAGAATATACTCAAATTATTATTGGTGAAGCCGACCGATTGCAATTACTGGTTGATCGTATGCTGGGGCCAAACAATATACCTAAAAAACATAATGTAAATATTCACGAAATACTGGAGCGAGTACGCCAGCTGATTCAGGTTGAGCTACCTGAAGAAGACCATGTTTACTTTAAGCTCGATTACGATCCCAGCCTGCCAGATATTATGGCTGACTCTGACATGATGATTCAAACCGTATTAAATATCACCCGAAATGCCATTCAGGCATTAAATGGTAATGGAGAAATTACCTTTAAAACACGACCACTGCGCCATTTCACAATTGGCCACACGCATCATCGCCTGGTATTACAAACCGACATTATTGATAATGGCCCAGGTATTCCCGAAGAACTACAGGAACAAATTTTTTACCCTATGGTCACTGGCAGAGCCGAAGGCACAGGACTGGGGTTATCTATTGCCCAGTCACTTATTAATCAACATGGTGGCCTGATTAAAATGAACAGCCGACCTGGAAGAACTGTTTTTACAATTTATTTACCCTTATCAATTGCATCTCAAAACAATAAAAATGGAAGCACCGAAATGAGAGAACAGAAATGAGCGAACATAATGTATGGGTTATTGATGATGACCCTTCTATTCGCTGGGTGCTTGAAAAAGCACTGAAATCTGCAAATTTTATCGTCAGCAGCTTTGAAACGGCTGACGCTGCTCTGGAATATTTAAATCACTCTCAACCGGATGTCATCATTACCGATATTCGCATGCCAGGCATCGGTGGCATAGAATTTTTAAGCATCCTGAATGAAAAGCACCCTGAAATTCCAGCCATTATTATGACGGCCCATTCAGATCTTGATAGTGCAGTATCGGCTTATCAGGGGGGGGCTTTTGAATACCTGCCCAAACCCTTTGATATTGATGATGCCGTTGATTTAACTCAGCGTGCCTGCAAAAAAAGCGATGAGTATGCAGATAAAAAGGCCTCCAGTAATATCGATACACCAGATATTATTGGTGAAGCACCTTCAATGCAGGAAGTATTTCGTGCCATTGGGCGCCTGTCAAAATCAAATATTACTGTACTGATTAATGGCGAGTCCGGCACAGGAAAAGAGCTGGTCGCCAGTGCATTACACAAACACAGCCCCCGTGCTAACCGCCCATTTATTGCAATTAATACCGCAGCAATCCCTAAGGATTTATTAGAGTCTGAATTATTTGGGCATGAACGTGGTGCATTTACAGGGGCAACATCTCAACGAAGAGGCCGCTTTGAACAGGCAGATGGTGGCACTCTGTTTCTAGACGAAATAGGCGATATGCCGGCAGATTTACAAACTCGGCTTTTAAGGGTTTTAGCCGATGGACAATTTTATCGTGTCGGTGGGCATACTCCTGTTAAATCCAATGTACGCATCATTACAGCCACTCACCAGGATTTACAACAACGTGTTAAAGAGGGCTTGTTTCGCGAAGATCTCTTTCATCGCCTGAATGTCATTCGCATCCAGATTCCGCCTTTACGCGAAAGAAAAGAAGATATCCCCGCATTGCTGAATTTGTTTTTACAACAAGCAGCAAAAGAAATGCAGGTAGACGCAAAAATACTACTCAACGATGTTGAGGCCTACCTGTCCAGCCTTGACTGGCCAGGCAATGTAAGACAACTGGAAAATAGCTGTCGCTGGATTACAGTCATGGCATCAGGCCGTGAAATTCATATGTCTGATCTCCCCCCAGAGCTTTCTCCTGAAACGGTAAGCCCAATGAACAAGCCATCACAAAACTGGGAAGACGGGCTACAAAACTGGGCTGAAACGCAATTAAATATGGGAAAAGAAGATATTTTGGCAGACATTCAACCTAAATTTGAACAAATATTAATTAATGCCGCCCTGTCTAAAACCAGGGGCAAGCGCCAGGAAGCCGCTAAATTATTAGGCTGGGGCCGAAACACCCTGACTCGAAAAATTAAAGAACTGGGTATGGAATAAGCCCGCCATAAAGCACTCATCCAGGCACATCATTAATACAGTAAAGACAAAAAGGCCTGCATAAGCAGGCCTTTAAAACGATATAAAGAAATAAAACTTACATTCGTTTACACACGGTTATATTTACCGCATTTAAATCATAAGTTGCGCCGCCGCCTGTTTGCCTAAGATCACCTGTATTCGCCACACCATCATCAATCTGTCGATCTAAAATCTCCAGAGCCTTACCTGACATGTTAAACATACAGATAACCGCACCTGTCAAACCGGCACCGTTTTGTTGCACTCGAATAATACCACCAAAAGAATGAGTTGGGTTGGTTGAACCAGAACCAGACATCAAACCAGACAGGCGTAAATGATCCCATACATCAGGGCGCTCTCCACCATTAATAATACCATTGCCGTTACCACTAACAACGCCACCACCAGTCCAACGTGCTGCCGCGGCTGGATCATCCCCTGGAAGAAAAGCATAACGATCAAGATATGAAAACACAGCTGCTGAAATGCCATTAAAATCATTCGCTACACGTTTAATTTTGGCATTGTTCATCATTTCCTGGCCCTTCAATACGCCACCTAATAACAAACCGATAATAACCATTACAATGGCAATTTCAATTAATGTAAAACCTGACTGCTTTCTCATGACTCACCCTCCGGGGGAATTTTCTAGTTGAATATACTTCGGTAGATACATTGCACAGCCTGTGCCATAAATATATAGCACATATTTTTCAATAACTTAGCAAGTAAAGGTGCTTTTTTTCTTTAATTTATGTTGATATTTCGACAATTTAAAGATAGCTTCTGTTGAAATATCAACAAATGACTATATTTCAACAAATCATGTTTAATCAAAAAAAATTTTGCTGCATTACATCCAGTACTCGATTTGAATTTATCAATCTGGGGCTAATGCTTCTATTACTGCATCTTGCTTTACATCAGCCTGGTGAGAATAGCTCTCTAATTTCCGCTTTGTTACTCGCACATATTGGTTTTTTTCTACTTTGGCAACCATCCTTAAATGCGGCTGAAGAAATACATTTAAAAACACTTATTCCTGTTTTAATTTTGAGTAGCGTATTATATTTACTCCTTGGTGACTGGTTTATTGCACTGTGGATTATTTTATTAATTGGCCTGACTAGCGGAAGCGCTCTGGTCAATGGACTGCAACGCACATTATATGCTCTGGCCACTGTTGTTTTATTTTTACAACTTAGCCTGATACTGACACCACGCTTATTTAACCTGGATATACTTGACTCTGAACTAGAACAAATTATTTTTTATATTTTAACTATTACCTGCGGCATTATAATTTTTTGGCCTGGAAAAAAAATTCGCACTGTAAAAATAGATTATTTACACAGCATATTAATTAGCTTTGGCTTATTTAGCTTTTATATAACCAGCATATTAATCAGCTTCACGTCCAATATTCATTATCTCCAGTCACTATTAATTACCGCTCTCTCTATTGGTGTTTTTTTTATTCTTCTGAGCCTGATCTGGTTACCTAGACATGGCCTTGCAGGCATAGGGCAAATATGGGAACAACATATTTTAAATATTGGAAATCCATTTGAAGACTGGGTAAAACAAACATCACTACTGGGTCAAAATAAAAAAATAACACCTGACCTCTTTTTAGAAAACAGCATAAAACAACTGCTAACCCTGCCCTGGATAAGCGGAATCCGATGGAGTGACGATGAAACCGAGCACCTTTATGGTGAAACAAGCACACAGCAAACCCTGTTTAAAGACAACGCTATAAAAATGACTCTTTATAGTTATATCCCTATGGGCTCAGCCCTTAAAATTCATGCACAATTACTCATGCATTTAATGAGTTATTTTTATAATTCAAAATTACGCGAAATAAGTCTTAAAAACCAGACCCATTTAAAAGCTGTTTATGAAACAGGTTCAAAGCTAACACATGATATTAAAAATATTTTACAATCACTACAAGCCCTCACCGGTGCTGTTCATGCCGCGGATGACCCTGCAGAAAGCCAGCAACTCATTGGCAAGCAATTACCCATATTAACCCAACGGTTACAAAACACACTTGACAAATTACAAACTAAAACGGATACCGGGAAAAGCTTTAAACAAATAGATACATGGTGGACTGAACTTAAAAGCAGATACCATGGAAGAGAAATTCAATTTTCAGGTGATCCCAAACCGAACATAGAAATCGATACAGATGTATTTGATACTGTTCTCGAAAATTTACTTGAAAATGCAAGAAGCAAACGTCGTTCACGCCCTAAAACAAAAATCATCGCTTCTATACGACTAGAAAAAAAACAAATTACAATAACAGTATGTGATGACGGCGATCCAGTACCCGCTTCAAAAACCAATGCTTTATTTAAACAGATACTACCATCTAAAAATGGTTATGGAATTGGGCTTTACCAATCAGCTCAACTTGCTAAAAAAAATGGCTACCAACTCGAACTCATCAACAATACACCATCAGACGTTTGCTTCCAGTTTGCTTCAATACAAAAACAGGCACATGATGATTAAAACTCTATTTTACGCAAGGATATCTGGAATTAACTGATTTTCAATTTTTGTAATTAATTCCTTTAATTTTAATTTGCGTTTTTTTAAACGCTGAATTTGCATTTGATCCATACCACCGGTCATAAGAAAACGATGTATTACATCATCCAGGTCACGATGCTCAAGGCAAAGCTCATCTAATTTTTTACGTAATAACTCTTGATCCAGATCAGACATAATAATAATAAGCCCATATGTTCGTCATGCATGAGTAATATAGAGAGATACTGGTTTATTATAGACCTGATTATAACAAGCGGGCAATGTAATACCGAATATACGCCAATTAACAGGGGCACCCTAAGATATTATACACACACTTAATATTCGTAATGTTCCCTTTTTTACTCACAGGGATGCGTCTACACAGGAGTACATAAGCTGTAGTGACAACCCAAAAGAAGAAATAAGGTAGTATTAAAACTCATATAAACAATCACAATATGATCAAAGGCCAGCAAATTTAATTAATTATGGACATCACATTCCTTGGTGCAACCCAATACGTTACAGGTTCCTGCCACCTGATAAAGGTTAATGGTTATAAAATACTGCTTGATTGTGGCCTCATTCAGGGTGGTCATGAACAAACTCAGAAAAATTATGAAGACTTTCCATTTAACCCCGCGTCTATTGATGCCGTCATTTTAAGCCATGCTCATCTGGATCACAGTGGAAAACTACCTGTATTAGTAAAAAAAGGTTTCAAAGGAAAAATATTTGCACACCCTGCAACAATCGACTTATGCGAAGTGCTACTGGAAGATGCAGGCTATTTAAATGAGCGTGGTGCCTTTTGGGAAAATAAAAAACGTGAACGTAAGGGACTGGAATTAGTTAAACCACTATATACTCAAAAACAGGCACGTAGTTGCCTGAAGTATTTTAAAGCCATTCCCTACTCTCAAAAAAACAATTTAATGAGCGGAGTCACACTGGAGTTTCATGATGCAGGCCATATATTAGGCTCCTGTATTGTAGATCTAGAGCTAAATGAACATAACCAGTCAAAAAAACTCGTTTTTAGTGGCGACCTGGGCCATGCAGGTGCCCCCATATTAAAAGACCCCGCTTATTTATCAAATGCGGATATTGTTATTATGGAGAGCACTTATGGCGATCGCTTGCACAGAAACTGGAATGATACATGGGATGAACTGGGTTCGACAATACGCAATGCACATAGCCAACGAGGGAATATTTTAATACCCGCCTTTACCGTTGGGCGTACACAGGAGTTATTATATTGTTTTAATAAATATTACGACGACTGGCAGCTCAATAACTGGAAAATTTTTCTAGATAGCCCAATGGCAATAAAGTCTACTCACATTTATTCTAAATACGCATCAGTTTACGATAACGATACACGTAAAAGCATCAAAAAAGGCAGCAATGCATTTAACTTACCAAATCTAACAATGACTTCATCCACTGAAGAATCAATGGCCTTAAATCGTATTCAGTCAGGTGCTATTATTATCGCGGGTAGTGGAATGTGTACTGGCGGACGAATTAAACACCACTTAAAACACAACTTATGGCGACACCAGAACCATGTCATCATTGCAGGGTTTCAGGCCAGAAATACACCAGGGCGACTGCTGGTCGATGGTGTCGAATGGTTAACACTCTGGGGCGAAAAAATTAAAGTAAATGCAAAAGTAACTACACCAAGAGGCCTGTCTGCCCATGCTGACCAACAAGGACTTATTAACTGGTACAGCCATTTTAAAAACCGCCCTCAATTAGTACTGGTTCATGGTGAACCTGAAGCCCAGACTATATTGGCTGAAAAAATAAACACAGACTTAAACATAAAACCTCTTATAGCAAAATACAGACAATGCATTGAATTATAGATTTTTTCCCAGGTTAAATTTCCTAAACTGTATTCTCTAGAGCTTTTCCAGTTTAAAATCCATACAGACTGAATTTATACAATAACGTAACCCTGTTGGTTCTGGGCCATCTTCAAAAACATGGCCAAGATGAGCATCACACTTTTCACATCTGACTTCTATTCTTTTTACACCCAGTGAAACGTCTTCTATTTCTTTAATACATAGCTCATTAACTGGCTTCCAGAAACTGGGCCAACCACTGCCTGAGTCATATTTTTCCTGTGACGCAAATAACGGGGCACTGCAACATACGCAATTATAAATACCCGTTTTATCATTTTCATAATAAGCACCACTGAAAGGAGCTTCTGTTCCCTGCTCACGTGTTACTCGATATATGTCTTCCCCAAGCTGCTGAATCCATTCATCTTTAGTTTTAATTATTTTATTCATTTTTACATATCTTTTAAGATTATTAATTATTCACTTATATTAATTTCATAGCTAAACTTTATAATAAAAACATCTTCAGTATAACTTTAAATATTTAGTTTTCTTAACTCCTGAAACACATCTTTAAATACAGCAATCCACTTTTCACTAAATTGAATACCTTCACTTTGCCCCAGTTCAATAGCGGCTCGAAGCAATGGCCTTTTTAATAAAGTAGCATATGCACGTTCATGCGTTCTGGCATCTACAGCATCAACAATAGCCAGTATTTTTGCTCCATCGCAAATATCCTTATCACTCAACCCATAAGGGTAGCCTCCACCATCGACCTGCTCATGATGTTGCAGGACAATGAACGAAGCTTCACGCCAGGTTTTCATATAACGCATTAGTTCGTAACCAATAACAGGGTGCTGCTGCATTTTTTCTAGCTGCTCATCAGATAGCTTATCTTCACAATTAATAATATCTAAAGGCAATAAAGCCATACCAGCATCATGCATATAAACAGCTGCTGCCAATTGATTAGGGTTAACGGGCCTGCCTGCCTGGTCATTCATTTTAAGAGCTAGACGTAACATACGATGAGCACGACCTCGCCAATAATTGGCACGCGTTTCTAAAGGCTCAACCAATGCACGAAAGAAAATAAAATCGTCACTCTCTTCAACTCCATAAGCTGCAAGCTCTTCTTCATTTGGCATTTCTTTTGAAAATAAATTAATTAATGAATCACTTCTAGAAATACTGGTTTCAATAATTTCTATACTCGGATCAAGCAATAATAAAGCATCCCTTATAACTGTATCTCGATTTAATTCATCAGCAGTTCCTATTGCATCAATACTTTCACAAATTCTTGGCATTCTTGTTAACAAAACACATCGATCTTCACCATCAATTATTTTTTCCATTACGATTTTAATATCATTAACTGCTAGAAGAATTAAATCACTCAGTAATGTTTCAAAGGTGAGGTTTTTTAATATGACCTGCTGCAACAAGCCATTCAGACTAACGGTTAATGGCTCTATATTTTCAAGGCCGACATCCTGCAGCGATTGCTGAATTAACTCGACACCTTGTTGTAGCTCTAATATTAACTCATTATCATGCGGAGACATTTCAAGCATTAGTAAAGACTGCTCCATCTGCCGCTGAGATGAAGTAAAATTGACAAAGAAGCTCGCTAGCGTACTTGCACTAATAGCATCTAGCTGATCTATAGAATTATTTTTAGACATTTAGTTCTCCCCCTTTAAGACCTCATCCGATTGGGTAATCCATTAGGTACTGGGAATATCTATTTATTATAAGGAAATAGATTTTTTGCTCTCGACTATTCTGACTAACGGGCTATTTCCTGAGCTAGAATCCAGCACAGGGCACCCAGAATACTTCAGGTTTAACCTATAGCATATTAATTGATAATATATAGGCTAAATACCACTATTATTTATTAAGCATGAAACTTGTGTACTGCTACTCTGAATATTACCGAAGAACCTACTGCCATAGAATAACAGGGTTTAATTAAGACCAGGGCCTATCTAGTAGAGGTTACTTTAAGATAAATCCCAAATCAAAATTTATTGTCATAACTTTTATCCAGCACACAAAACACATAATATGTATATTTTGTATCAGCAAAAACGACACTTTAGCCTGATAACCGTTCTAACTCTTCACTTTTAGCTAACCAGTTTTCCTCTGTTTCCTCCAGCTTGCCACTCAGCTCACCACGTAATTTTGATAGTTGTTCCAGACACTCACGATTTTCTGCCTGGTACATCTCTGGTTTAGCCAGATCAACTTCTACATTAACTATTTCCTGCTCCAATGAAGCCATTGTTTTTTCTAGTGATTTCACTTCTTTTGTTAACGGGTTCAATCGCTTACGAAGCTCTGCCAACTGCTGTCTCTGGGCCTTTTTATTAATAGTAGTACATGTTTTATCTAAAACACCACTACTCTCATCACTTGTTTTAGGCTGTATTAACCAGTTTCTATAAGCATCCAGGTCATCATTAAAGGGTTTGACCTTACCTCCATCAACCAACAAAAATTGATCTGTAACCGCACGTAGCAAATGGCGGTCATGGGAAACTAGAACCATAGCACCTTCATATTCCTGCAATGCAATTGATAGCGCATGACGCATTTCAAGATCCAGATGATTGGTTGGCTCATCCAGTAACAATATATTAGGTTTTTGGTAAATAAGTAACGCTAACACCAGACGAGCTTTTTCTCCGCCGGAAAATGGCGCTACGGGCTCAAGCACTCGGTCACCATGAAAATCAAACCCGCCCAGGTAACTACGCACCTGCTGTTCTGTTAATTGTGCATCCAGACGCTGTAAATGCAATAGTGCACTGGCTTCCAGATCTAACTGCTCAAGCTGATGTTGGGCAAAATAACCTATTTTTAATTCTGATGACTGTTCAAAATCACCCTGTTGCGGCTTTAGCTCTCCTGCTAATAACTTTATTAAAGTAGACTTACCTGCACCGTTATGTCCTAACAAGGCAATTCGGTCACCAGGTAACAAACTCATACTAGCAGCCTTCAATATTTGAACATCGCCATATCCCACACTAATATCATCCAGGCGCATTAAAGGATGGGGTAGTTTTTCAGGTTTAAAGAATGAAAAATTAAAGGGTGAATCAATATGTGCTGCTGAAATCATTTCCATTCTTTCAAGTGCCTTCACACGACCCTGTGCCTGTTTTGCTTTACTCGCTTTAGCTTTAAAACGACGTATAAAATTTTCTATATGTGCAATTTCACGCTGTTGTTTATCATATTGTGATTTTTGTAATGCCAGTTTTTCTGCACGCAATTTTTCAAATGCCGTGTAATTCCCTGTATACAAATTTACAGTTTGCTGCTCTATATGCATAATATGACTGGTCACTTTATCTAAGAAATCACGGTCATGGGATATTAATAACATGGTTCCTGTATAACTTAATAACCATTGTTCAAGCCAGATAACCGCATCCAGATCAAGGTGGTTAGTTGGCTCATCAAGCAACAACAGATCAGATCGACACATAAGCGCTTGTGCTAAATTTAAACGCATACGCCAACCGCCAGAAAAACGACTAACAGAATGGCTCAGCTGTTCTGTTGTAAAACTCAGGCCCAATAATAATTTACCCGCTCGGGCTTCAGCGGTATAAGCATCAATTTCTTCCAGACGGCTATAGCATTCAGCCTGCTCTGCTCCATTATTATTATGTTCCGCTTTAGCTAATTGTTGTTGGATTTTTCTAAGTTCAATGTCTCCATCTAAAACATAATCAAGAGCGCTTTTTTCTGTTGTGGGCGTTTCCTGTGCCACATGTGCAATAACCGTTTTCTGCGGTATTATAATTTCACCTGCATCACTTTGTATGAGCTTTAGTATTAACGCAAATAAACTTGATTTTCCACAACCATTTGCCCCCGTAACACCGACACGATTACCACGATGAATTTTAAAGTTTGCCTGCTCAAACAAAACTTTAGTTCCACGGCGAATCGCCAGACTTGAGAGTGTTAACATACGTTATAGCTTTTTAATTTCTGATTCATTTAATATATTACATATTTTAATACTATTTTTTAAATGCTCTGGAAAGTGCATCTGCCATTGCAGAATTTTCCATATTGCCACCAGACTGATTTTGTTGACGGTTTTTCTGATGACTTTTTTGACGACTCTGTTGTGGCCGATTTTTTTCCCTCGGCATATCTTTAAGCTGGTCACGACTATCATCATCTAGTCTCATACTTAAAGCAATGCGCTTTCGTTGCACATCAATTTCCATTACCTTAACTTTTACAATATCACCTGCTTTAACAACTTCACGTGGATCCTTTACAAATGTATTTGATAATGCCGATATATGAACCAGACCATCCTGATGGACACCAATATCAATAAACGCACCAAAATTTGTCACATTTGTTACCACGCCTTCTAAAATCATATCAGTCGATAAATCTTTTATTTCTTCCACACCATCTTTAAATTCAGCTGTTTTGAATTCAGGTCGTGGATCTCTCCCTGGTTTTTCCATTTCACTGATAACATCTATAACAGTAGGTAAGCCATAATCATTATCTACATAATCATTAGCACTTATTTTTTTAAGGAAACGGGTATCACCTAAAACTGCATGAATAGATTTTCCAGACAATTCAACTATTTTTTCTACCAAAGGATAGGCTTCAGGATGAACAGCAGAAGCATCCAGCGGATTTTCTCCTTTTAAAATACGTAAAAAACCGGCTGATTGTTCATATGCTTTTGGCCCAAGCCGTGGCACTTTTAACAACTGTTTTCTATTTTTAAACGCTCCATTTTCATCACGAAACTGCACTATATTTTCTGCCATCGACTGACTTAAACCAGAGACCTGCGTTAATAAAGGAACCGATGCCATATTAATGTCTACACCCACCGCATTTACACAATCTTCAACCACGTTATCCAACTGACGTGCCAGCCTTACCTGGCTAACATCATGCTGATATTGACCAACACCAATTGCTTTAGGCTCTATTTTAACTAATTCTGCAAGCGGGTCCTGTAAGCGACGTGCTATAGATACTGCCCCTCTGATAGAAACATCAAGATCAGGAAACTCTTTTGAAGCTAATTCAGATGCTGAATATACAGATGCACCCGCTTCTGAAACCACCAACGGTGTCATTTTTAATTCAGGATATTTTTTAATTAATTCTTTTGCTAACTTATCTGTTTCACGCGATGCAGTACCGTTACCAATACTAATTAATGTTACATTATGCTTTTTACAGAGTGCGGCTAAAACAGCTATTGACTGATCCCATTGATTTTTAGGAACATGGGGATAAATTGTTGCGTGATCAACCATTTTACCGGTTTCATTAACAACGGCGACCTTAACTCCCGTACGCAACCCCGGATCAAGTCCTAACGTTGCTTTTGCTCCGGCTGGTGCAGCTAATAATAAATCATGTAAATTAGAGGCAAATACTTTTATCGCTTCCTCTTCAGCCGCTTCTTTAAGCTTCATTTTTAATTCAACATCAAGATGGCTGAATATTTTTATTTTCCACGCCCACCGCACTGTATCAAACAACCATTTATCAGCAGGTTTTCCATTATTTTCCAAATTGAAATATTTTGCTATTGTTGCCTCGCAAGGATGGCTAAGTGATTTACTGGCTAACTCATCTTCACCTGGCACTTTTAAATTCATTTGCAAAACACTTTCATTGCGACCGCGAAATAATGCCAGAGCACGATGGGATGGGATTTTTTCTAGCGCTTCTTCATATTCAAAATAATCAGCAAACTTTTCACCTTCCACTTCTTTTCCTGATATTACCCGTGATTCAATTATTCCCTGCTTCCATAAATACTCACGTAAGTTCTGTAATAAATCAGCTTCTTCAGCAAATCGCTCCATCAAAATCTGACGCGCACCATCCAGCGCCATCTTGATATCTGTAATTGCTTTTTCTGAATCTATATATTTTTCAGCCTCAACATCAGGCTCTAATGCGGCGTTTTCAAATAATGCAATAGCTAACGGCTCAAGACCAGCCTCTTTTGCGATCTGTGCTTTTGTGCGCCGCTTTTGTTTATAGGGTAAATATAAATCTTCAAGACGATTTTTTGTATCTGCCTGCATAATTGAAGCTTTCAGCTCAGGGGTTAGTTTTTCCTGATCATCGATATTTTTCAAAATCACTTCACGTCTCTCATCTAGCTCACGTAAATAACGCAAACGTTCCTCCAGATTACGTAATTGCGAATCATCTAATCCACCTGTTACTTCTTTTCGATATCGAGATATAAAAGGGACTGTTGAGCCTTCATCCAGTAGTTCAACCGCAGAAATAACCTGCTGTACATTAACGGATAACTCTTCGGCAATACGCTGGGGAATAGACATCATGAAACAATAAAATCCTGAAAAAATATGGGCTTCTATTGTACCTAAAGGATAAAGATATCGCTCTAATATTTATATAAATACTTTAACTATCAATTCATCTGATATTATAAATTACCCTATATCAGGGGAGCAGACGTTTTTTAAGGTGCAATATAACCTTACTCAAACCAAGCTTAAGGTTATTATCAGCATGTGCTATTAACGGTATAATTTTTCGCATGGCCGATACTAGTTGATCATTAGTAACACCAGCATTTTCCCTGGTTAATTGTGATATAAGATCTTCCAGGTTAATGTCTGCACGACTATCTATTGGAGCATCAGGCGTTGATGGGAGCGTTTTATCTACACTTCGCTGATATCGAATTATTTTCCCCCCACCTTTGGCCAGCGCTTTTTTCAATGCACTTTCAGCCTGCTTGAGCAGGTCAGGAAATTTAATATTTGTATCAACTAATACGGGTGAAGTTATACCCGCACTAAATCGGATATTAAATACATCTTCACCCATTTTTAATTTTAATCGCGCTACACGCTGACAGATTCGACTTACCACAACTTCCGCTCCCTGCGGATCGGAGCAAGGCAGTAATAACGCAAAAGATGAAACACCCAGGCGTGCAGCAATATCCTCTGTACGCTTACCTTCATTAATTAAAGAAGCCACTTTAACTAAAATTTGCTCGGCAATATTTTTACCGTGTTTTACAAATACTTCAGAAAACTGATCAATATCAAAACGCACCAGGGTAATATCAGTACAATGACGCCTGGCATATGCCAGCGTCTGCTCACCCTGCTGCCCGAACGATAACTCAGTAAACAGTCCCGTCAACTTATCACAGGATGCCGCTTTTTCCAGTGAGCGCACTTCATTTCGATAATTTATATGTGTTGCTGCTCTGGATTTTAATGAGATTGAATCAAAAGGCTTGCTAATAAAATCAGTTGCGCCAAGCCGTAACACTTCTTCTTTCGTACCATCCGACTCCTCTGCTCCAGTAATAATAATCACTGGTATTTTTGCTAATATCGGATCCTGTGCATTACGAATTTTTTCTAATAATTCAAAACCATCCATATTAGGCATGCCAAGGTCACTAAACACAACTGATATGTTTGTATTTTTCTGTAACTCTTCCCAGGCCTCTTCACCGTCTTCTGCTTCAATAACATCAAATTCTTTTTGTAGAATTTTTACTGCCGCACGACGAATGACACGTGAATCATCGATGACTAATATCTGGTTTTCATTTTTATTTTCTGACACTGATGCTAAAACCTATTATTATTTCTTATCTAAAGTTTAAAGGAGTTTAGCTGGTATAAACAGGGGTTGCACGAAGAGTACGTGAACACAGGAAAAATGGTAGCTTAAAAAGACCGCTTCTACAGAATAACTCTTATAAAAGCGATCTAATCAAGATAAAACAGATATATTAACTTACCTTCGCACCACGTGAACTTTGTTTACGTAGATTTTCTGTAAGCAACTTCTTACGCGTACGAATATGATTAGGTGTTACTTCAACCAGCTCATCATCATCGATAAACTCAAGCGCCTGCTCTAGAGTCATTTGAATAGGCTTAACGAGCGTTAATGCTTCATCTGTTCCAGAGGCACGAACGTTAGTTAATTGCTTGCCTTTAAGCGGGTTAACCACCAGGTCATTATCACGGGCATGAATACCCACCAGCATACCTTCATAAACTTCATCACCATGCTCAAGAAACATCTTACCTCGTTCCTGCAGGTTATAAATTGAGAAGGAAAGCGCTTTACCCGTACCATTTGAAATCAATACACCTTTACTACGCTGACCAATAATCACATCCAGTTTAGGGCCGTAACTATCAAATACGTTATACATCAGGCCGTTACCCTGTGTCGCCGTAAGGAATTCTGTACGGAAACCAATTAACCCACGGGTTGGAATTTTATAATCTAAGCGAACACGACCCTGCCCATCTGGCACCATGTCTTTTAGTTCACCCTTACGAATACCCAGGGCTTCCATGATTGTACCCTGTGAATCCTCAGGCACATCAACCGTCAATGCTTCATACGGCTCCTGAAGTTTACCGTCGACTTCTTTAATAACCACTTCAGGACGACCGACACAAAGCTCAAAACCTTCACGACGCATGGACTCGATCAGTACAGACAGGTGTAATTCACCTCGGCCTGATACTTTAAACTTATCACCGGATTCACCCTGTTCAACCTTAAGTGCAACGTTATGAATTAACTCCTGATCCAGACGATCTGAAATATTACGTGAAGTAACATATTTACCATCCTGGCCTGCAAATGGACCATTATTCACCTGGAACATCATGCTTAGTGTTGGTTCATCTACCGATAAAGGAGACATAGCCACTACATTCTCAGGATCACAGATTGTGTCTGAGATATTCAGCTTATCGATGCCGTTAAAGCAAATAATGTCACCCGCCTGGGCCACATCAACTTCTACTCGTTCAAGACCATGGAAGCCAAGAATTTGTTGCATACGAATGCCGGTTCGAGTATTACCTTCACTGTCTATCAGGGCAAGCGCCTGGTTACGTCTGATTTTACCCTGCTTGATACGACCAATACCGATTACACCCACGTATGAGTTGTAATCCAGCGCACTTACCTGCATCTGGAATGGGGCATCAATATCTACATCAGGTGCAGGCACATGCTCAAGAATAGCCTGCAATAATGGCGTCATGTCTCCTTCAGTTACATCGTCTTCCAGGCTTGCAAAACCACCCAGGCCAGAAGCATATATAACAGGGAAGTCCAGCTGCTCATCCGTTGCGCCTAACTGATCAAACAGCTCAAACGTCTGATCCAGCGCCCAGTCAACACGTGCCGCAGGTTTATCAACCTTGTTAATAACAACAATGGGTTTAAAACCCATATTAAAGGCTTTTTGCGTTACAAAGCGGGTTTGAGGCATGGGGCCTTCCTGTGCGTCAACCAGTAGTAACACTGAATCAACCATAGAAAGCACACGCTCAACCTCACCACCAAAGTCTGCGTGACCTGGCGTATCTACAATATTGATACGATAATCATTCCAGGTAATCGCTGTGTTTTTTGCCAGAATGGTGATACCACGCTCTTTTTCCTGGTCATTGGAATCCATCACACAGGTATCCATTTCACCGCGGCTATTATCTATCGTGCCAGACTGCTTTAACAATTCATCAACCAACGTGGTTTTACCGTGGTCAACGTGGGCAATAATTGCGACATTACGTAGTTTCATGTTTGCTTCAAGCTCCTGGCCAAAAATGTGCACCTCAAAAGTCAGCACACAATTAATATCAAATGGGCCAGCATTTCCGGCCAATCAAAAAGGGTGCAGATTATACAGCATATTAGTCACTTATAATTAGTTAACAGCGCACTTTTTTATATTTTCAGAAGAAAATCGCATAAAACCACATTTATCTATAATTTATACGAATATTACGACCTAATAAATTTTAAAACGGTTTAACTTTGCATTTAGCACCTGAAACACGATATATACAGACTAAAACATTAAAATAATCATCAAATATCGTTATTTATAAATTTTTTACTTTTATACTTTAACTACTCTATTTAAAGGCCTCATGTAGGGAATTTCCGAAATAGCTGTCAGCCTTCTATGATAAAGCAAAATCAGTATTATCGTTTTACTTTGCATTGTGATATAAATCACACAAGTTAATTAAGTCTGTCCTATAATTATCGACAGGCAAAAATGATAAACGCTATAGAATCGCAAGGTTCCCGAGGATAAAAATGGAAAACAGAACTTATATTATTGGCCGCCGGGGCAATATAGAGCTTTTTGATAAAACCACCAGCTCACGTCATGCAGAGCTTGTAGTTCTGAATAACCAGATGTATTTGACTGATCTGGGCTCTACTAACGGCACCTATTTAATGGACCAGGGAAAACGTAAACGTTTCAAAGAAGGCTATATCAACATAGAGCAAACCCTCTCTTTTGGTGAACATGTCTGCACCGTAAGAGAACTCATAGCTCGAGCAGAAATCGCGCATTAATATACAAAAAACACACAATTTGTATCTATTTTATTTTTTTTATAGATTGCTAGAAAACCCGCGTCAACTAAGCCATTATTTACTATATATTCACCCAAACAGGTGATTTGCTACACCCCTTCAGCATTTGCTGATTTGCGTTTTGTTGCCGTAAGAATACATAGAGAGAACAATGGCTCGTAAACCCGAAGACCTCGTAAAAGGTGTCATCAAACTTATTTCATTACCTGAAATATACATCCGCATCTCTCAGGTACTTGAAGACCAGGACCATGATGCCAAACAGCTTGGCGAAATAATTGGCCATGATCCTGCTCTGACTGCACGTATTTTACGTATTGTTAATAGCGCCTATTATTCACTCAGAGTCAAAATAGAACTCGTTAGCAGAGCCGTTTCGGTTATTGGTGAAGAGGATCTACGCAATCTGGTACTGGCTACATCGGCGGTTGATACATTCAAGCGGCTGCCTAATCAACTAGTGGATATTGACCTTTTCTGGCGACACAGCATACACACGGGCATTGTTTCACGCCTGCTATCCAAGCACTGCAATATTTTACACGGTGAACGCCTGTTTGTTGCAGGCATGCTGCACGATATCGGTAAATTGATTTTATACTTCAAGGAGCCTGATCTATCACAACAAGTTCTTCTTGAAGCCGCTGAATCAGATGGGCAGCTGTTCCGCTCTGAACAAAAAATTATTGGCTTTACCCACGGTGATGTTGGCGCTGCATTAATCGATGCATGGAAGCTGTCAGATACCCTGAAAGAAGTTGTTGCCTACCACCACACCCCGCTTAAAGCCAAAAATTATCGCATGGAGACCTCAATTGTACACATTGCCAACTGTGTAGTTAATGCCCTGGAGCCCGACATTGAGGTAGATGAACACTTACTCGACGACTACCCCGCTTTTGAGCCCCAGTCACTGGAAATAACAGGACTGGATTTAAAAATTTTACCTGAAGTAATGGAGCAGGCCTGGGAACAGGCAGCCGAAGTACTGGATATCATCTGCCCCAGGGTTTAAAGCTGCAGAAGAACAATTACCCAGGCGCTTTACCCGCCCTCAGAGCGCCACATATACCGTTTATCCTGTATAGGGCAAATTTCCCCCACATTGCCATAAATCAGGATTAAAATTGATTTATGGCCCTCTGAAACCAGTCGATAATCGGGCAATAATAGTAATTAGCTCTTTTGTGTGAACCAGCTCACGACAGGTTGCCTCAAAAACAACTAAATTATTGACATGATGTGTAATTTTAAATTCGTCACACATCTCAAATGTTAAAAGCATCCGAAGGTTAAACCTTCTTTATGACGATGCGCACTAACGCAAAAGCAAAAGCTTTTTTCAGGGTTAGAATCTATAGTGCCATTATGTAATTAAATTCCTGGCGGATAAAATACATGAGCGCGATAATACATAAGTTTGACAATACATCTCGAACATCCAGACAGGGTGTTAGTGATAACCTGAAAACATTAATCGGCAAAATAACAGGCTGCCTTAATGAAGAGCTGTCTGAATTAATTGGTCGTATGTTTGATGGCGCAGATGATATGCTATTTCAACTAGCCGAAAATGCCGACTCAAATGAAGATCAGAATCAGTACTTCGATACCATGCGTATGCTGCGTATTGAACGTAAACAAATTGGACAAAATTTCGCAGCCAATCTGAAAGCATATTTACAACCTGCTAATAAGCAAAACAATCCAAAAACAATTGATGAAGACGAACTCAGCCTGGTTGATCAGGATGAAATGGAGGAGATGGTAGCCGTTTCAGCCATGCACTCCAAAGCCATGAATTTATATGGTGAAGCCGTTAATCACCTTGAGGCCAGGGTTGAATTTTTATCACTAAAATCATCTGCCATTTTTGATAAAGATGCGCTAGCACCAAAAAATATCTGCGATTCATTTAAAAATGCATTAATTAATATCGAGCTCTCGACCAATAATAAACTTGTACTATATAAACTATTCGATCAGGAAGTTATTTTACATTTAGAATCCTTATATAAAAAACTGAATCAGGTATTTATCGAACATGGTGTTTTACCACAAATAAAACTGGGCGACACTACAAATAAAAAGGCGCCTAATCCCAGAACACAGAACCCCGTCGTAGAACAGTCGTCAGAAACAGATGCCGTATATTTAGAAAACCCAACCTACAATACAAATCAGTCATCCACATTTAATTATAATTCACAGGGCATCAAAGCAGCAGGCATTACGGCAGGGACTGCCAATAACGCCTCAGAGATAGGCACTCAACAGCAAGTACACCAAGTAGTCAGTCAATTTATAAATGGTAAATTAACAGCATCAGGCCCAGGGATTCCTGCCTCATTCACCACAACCAATAATGATCAGCCAGGAAGCAGTACGAAATACTATGATCGCCGTGATGTCATGAGCGCACTATCCAGCATGCAACACAATGTTTCCCAGTCCAGCTCACCTATAGAACAGATAGATGCTGCCGACTTCAAACGTGCACTGCTTGCAGATATGGGAAGTCGCAGCGGTGGAGCCATTACGAAACAGGTTAACCAGGTAGATGAAAAAACCATCGACTTTATTGAAATGCTATTCAATGCCATTGTTGAAGACGTTAGTATTTCTGAACCTATCACCAACCTGCTACTTAGATTACAGATACCCGTTATAAAAGTAGCCATGCTAGACAAAAAATTCTTTGCCGATGGGGAGCACCCATGTAGAACAACGCTTAACCTTATCGCTCATATGGGGCGCGGCCTTATCTCAAAAGAAGACACTCTTTTTACTGAGCTAAATAATGTTGTAGAAACACTGTTAAGTGATTTTGACATTAATATTGACAGTTTTGAAAATTCTGCATCGCAGTTAGAAAACATTGAATTTAATGAACTAAAAAAAGTAGCCGAAGAGGAAAGAACAACTCAAAAAACAGTACTGCAAACACATGCTCGTGAAGTTGTACTTGCTGAATTACAATACCACGTTACAAATAAATCACTACCTAAAGTTGCACAAAAACTCATTCTTAAATTCTGGTCAACACTTATGTTCCATCGCTATATTAAGTTTGGAAAAAATAGCGACAACTGGCGTGAGTCAGTTAATACTATAAATAAATTCATCCAGCTATTACAGCCTATTGAGTCATCTCAGGCATACAATCAACTAAGCACTGAAAAAGATGAATTACTTGATACTGTGCAAACCTGTTTATTAACCACGAAACAAAACCCTGTCGATATTGAAACAGAGATAAACGGTGTATTTTTAAATTTTGAAAATATGCTTACTGATAGTGAATTTAATCCTGAAAACAGTTCAAGAAATAACACATACTTCACTTCTGTCGAAGAAACCGAAAACAACCTGGACGACACAGGACCTGAAGTTATATCTGAGCCCGTACTCGAGTTTGAAGAGGACATTATTGATCCTCTGCTTGAACAGGCTAATGTAGCCCGTGAGAAAATAGCCAAACTACCCAACGAAATACGCCCGGGCGTCTGGTTCAAAGTGTTTAATGGTGAAAATTCGGCTGCACGACGCGTTAAACTGTCAGTCATCATCATGGAAGAGGCTAAGCTTGTTTTCGTTGACAGACTTGGCATCAAAGTCATAGAGAAAGATGCTGAAACTTTCACCCATGAAATAGCAGAAAGCACATCACAAATAATTGCAGATCATTCAGCATTCGATCATGCACTTGGTATGGTTATTAATTCTCTATCCACAACTGTCTAAAACTTTGGCTATAAAAATATTAAAACAAATTAATAAACTAACATTAATTCTTATTTATTCGCATACCCATTAAAATAGTATAAATACCACCCTGAACATTACTTACAATATTTCTTTATTTTTTCACGCAATGCCGATGTTTTCTGCTCCCTTTTTTCATTAGACATGGTAATTCTGTTGCCATCTTTATCCAGCTTATATAACGAGCTTGCACGCTCATAATGCCTCAACCTGTCTTTTGATTTAATACATTCACGCTTTAGTTTTTTCCTCTTTTTTTTCTGCTTTTTTTTCTCTTTATCTTTACGCTGCTGATCATCGGCATACGTTTCTAATAACTTTTTCCGCCTGATCTCTCTTTTGTTGTTTATTTTAATATGCCCCTGCTTCGATATATCAACATCTACCTCTTTTGAGTTAACAACAGATTTATCTCCATAGTGGGTTTCTCCCTGCTCATCTACCCATTTGTATATTTCTGCATGTGAACAGCATGAATACTGAATTAACAGAAACGTAATGATAATTTTTTTAAAATAAGGCATTGCGCTAGTATATATTTTTTTCCCAAAAAAAAGAAGCCGATGCTATCGCATCGGCTTCAACCACAATCCAGCAGGAGTCTAAACTACTGGTATTTATCAACTATATTATTTAGTCGTAAACTCAGGGTAGGCCTCCATACCACAATCAACCAGATCCATACCTTCATATTCATCTTCTTCACTAACACGAATACCCATAACAATTTTAATGGCCATCCATACTGCAAAGCTTGTTCCAAATACCCAGATAAAGATAGTTGCTGCACCTAATAACTGGCCGGCAAATGTTGCGCCTTCTGGATTGGTAATAGGTACTAACAACAAACCTAATAAACCACATGTTCCATGAACAGAGATAGCACCAACAGGATCATCAATTTTCATCTTATCCAGTGCGATAATACTGAATACAACCAGCACACCACCAATCGCACCAAACATAGTTGCCTGTAATGCTGTTGGTGTTGACGGCTCCGCAGTAATCGCAACCAAACCAGCAAGTGCTCCGTTTAATAACATGGTTAAATCTGCTTTACCAAATAATAAACGAGCTGCAATTAACGCCGCAATTGCACCACCAGCTGCCGCTGCATTGGTGTTCAAAAAGACCATCGCAACAGAATTGGCACTTGCTATATCACCCAGCTTTAAAACTGAACCACCATTAAACCCAAACCAGCCCATCCATAAAATAAATGTACCTAATGTTGCCATAGGTAAGTTAGCGCCTGGAATAGGGTGTATCTGACCATTCGCACCATACTTGCCTTTACGAGCACCTAATAAAAGTACACCGGCTAAAGCAGCTGAAGCGCCCGCCATATGAACAATCCCCGAACCTGCAAAATCAGAAAAGCCCTCATCACCTAAAGTAAACATACCAAATACTGATGCACTACCCCATGTCCATGCACCTTCCATTGGGTATATGAAGCCCGTCATAACAACGGCAAAAGCAAGAAAAGCCCAGAGCTTCATACGCTCTGCAACTGCACCTGATACGATAGACATGGCGGTTGCAACAAACACCACCTGGAAGAAGAAATCAGAAGCACTGGAATATACCGAGTCACCCCCAAAACCATTTTCTGCCGATGTTGTTAGCGCATCTTTAACTAACGACTCACCTCCAGCAATACCCGCAAGAAAATAACCACCTTGATACATAATTTCATAACCTGAAACCATATACATAATGCAGGAAATAGCGAACAACGCCACATTCTTGGTTAATATTTCAGTTGTATTTTTTGAACGCACAAGACCCGCTTCTAACATTGAGAAACCTGCCGCCATCCACATAACTAATGCACCGCACACCAAAAAATAAAAGGTGTCCATTGCATATTGAAGTTCGAAAATTTGATTTTCCACTTTTTATACCCTCAATAATTAAAGCGCTTCAGGCCCGCTTTCACCGGTACGAATACGAATGACCTGCTCTACTGGATAAACAAATATTTTGCCATCTCCAATCTTGCCGGTGTTCGCTGCATTACGAATAGATTCAATCACCTGCTCAACAATGCCCTCATCTACTGCCACATCCAGTTTTACCTTAGGAAGGAAATCAACAACATATTCAGCTCCACGGTATAACTCAGTATGACCCTTTTGACGACCGAAGCCTTTAACTTCAGTCACTGTAATACCCTGCACGCCAATTTCTGATAATGCTTCACGCACATCGTCTAACTTGAAAGGTTTAATAATTGCAGAAATTAATTTCATCAATCATCTCCAAAAATACGTCTGCGAACAGACTAAAAAAAGGCAAATGAAAATTCATTTGCCTGAACGTTTCTTTAAAGTGTAAATTCCTTACCCCATGCAACTACAACGCGCATGTCATCATCACCATCAATATCATTTGCTTCCAGGCCAAATGAAAAATCGCCTTTGGACAATTTGGCTGAGTAATGTATGTAGTCTGTAGCAGCGTCATCATCAAACTCATAATCACCTACTAAAAGCCCTAGACTCAGTTCATCACCTAAATCAAATGAATATGCTAGTGAAGCATATATATTTGCATCATCACCACCTGCATCTGTATCTACTGTGAAAGCAATATCGAACTCAACACCTGCTGCGTCAACACCTGCATATATTTCAGAAAAATCAGCATCTGTATCTAGTGGATAGGCGTAGTAGATAAAACCAACATCATAAGCAACTGAACCTGCCTCACCACCATAACCAAAGTAAAGATCCATTTCATAAGAGCCATCTGACGCAGTACTTCCGTAATCAACATTTGAAACCCAGGAACCAGCATAGGCACCTGAATCATTTGAATAATCAATACCACCACTGATAGCGGCCTGGTCATCAGTTTGCGTAACACCACGCCATATATAATTATTAGAAAGGCCAATATTACCCACCAGATCAGCCGACGCTGTACTGCTTGAAACTACACCAGCTACTGCTGCGCTAATTGCCAAAATATTTAGCTTTTTCATGTAAAACCCCAGGTTTGTTTAAATTATTTTTAATATAATGTGACAGAGTACACAGCAGCAGACGTGCCAACTACATAATTTCTAATAAAAACATGCAGTTATATGTTTTTATTGCATTCTTTATCTTAATTTCTCACGCCTTATATGCACCAGAATGAAACATAAAAAATATCCACGCTCTATTTTGGTGCTTTATTTTGCACAAAGCAGGTGCATTACTTTTAATGTACACTGAACACACATTTCAACTGAGCAGACCCATGATTGATAATCAAAGCCTGAATGACCTTGCCGATAAGCTGTCATCTGTTATACCAGACAGCTTTAAAACCCTGCAATCTGATGTTAAAAATAATATTAAAGCCATTCTTGAATCCAGTCTTCGACAAATGAACCTGGTTAGTCGAGAAGAGTTTGATGTACAAACAGCTTTATTAGCACGCACATTAAAACAACTAAAAGAATTAGAAGATCGTGTAAATAAATTAGACAAGTGACTTTAAAGTGAGTAGCTTTAACTAGCGTTATATTTTACCCGCTCTGTTATAGGTCTAATGATTAACAGGAACAATAAATACCGATAACATAAAAAATATTTAGCTCGACATACTTTAAGGAATGGAATCCATGTCATACGCCTCTATCAACACCCAGGCACTCAATGGTATAACAGCACTCCCTGTTAGTGTTGAAGTGCATATTTCCAGCGGCCTGCCAGCACTTTCGATTGTCGGACTTCCCGAAGCGGCTGTGCGTGAAAGCAAAGACAGGGTTCGTGCTGCTATCATAAATTCGGGCTTTGACTTCCCCATGCAAAGAATTACTGTCAATCTTGCACCAGCAGACCTGCCTAAAGATGGTGGCCGTTACGACCTGCCTATTGCAATTGGGATTCTTGCCGCATCCAGACAAATACCCGATGACGCTTTACAGCAACTTGAATTCCATGGCGAGTTAGCACTAAGCGGTAAATTGCGACCTGTGAACGGTGCTCTGCCTGTTGCACTAGGCGCAAAAAAACGACAACACACTTTAATTTTACCCCAGGCATCTGCAACACTGGCTGCATTAATTAAAAATGTAGATATTTTTCAGGCAGTCCACTTACTTGATATTTGTCGCTATCTACACCAGCAGGATGGTTTGCAACGCCCGGAAACAAGCCCAATAATTCAAACTCAACATACGCTTGATATCTGCGACGTTAAAGGACAACACCGTGCAAAACGTGCTCTGGAAATTGCAGCCGCAGGCAGACACAATTTATTAATGATAGGACCACCTGGAACAGGCAAAACCATGCTGGCTTCCCGACTACCCAGCTTGCTTCCTGAACTAACCGAACAACAGGCCATTGATAGCGCTGCGATCTGCTCTATTAGCCATCAGGGTTTTAATATAGATAAATGGGGGCAGCGCCCCTTTCGTGCACCTCATCATACGGCTTCCGGTGTTGCTTTAGTGGGTGGTGGATCAAACCCAAAACCAGGTGAGATTTCACTGGCCCATAATGGCATACTTTTTCTGGATGAACTCACTGAATTTAATCGCCACACTCTGGATGTTTTACGTGAACCCCTGGAAACAGGAACAATCATTATTTCCAGATCCGCTCGTCAGGCAGAATTCCCTGCTCGCTTTCAATTAATTGCTGCTATGAATCCTTGCCCTCAAGGTTATAACTGTGATGGAAAATCATTATGCCAATGCTCTACTGAGCAGCAACGCAAACATCGTTCAAAAATTTCTGCTCCATTACTCGATAGAATTGATATTCATATTGAAGTGCCGGCAGTTGATCGGAAAATTTTATCTAAAGATGTTAAAAACACAGAAACAAGTAAAACAATAAAACGCAGGGTTAGCAAAGCATTTGAAAAACAACTGTTACGTTGTGGGAAATCCAATGCTGAATTAAGCAGCCGTGAAACAGACGAATTTTGTCGGTTAAAAGCGACAGAAAGCAAACTACTTGAACAGGCTATGGAAAAATTAAAACTGTCGGCACGGGCCTATCATAGAATTTTGCGCATGAGCCGAACAATTTCAGACCTGGATAACTCAGATAATATTAATACAAAGCACTTAAGTGAAGCTATTTCTTATCGCTCACTTGATCGATTTATGACTTAAATAATTTCGCCTGCAATAAAACATAATTATAAAAATTAGCTTTTAAATTTAAAGCTATAGCAGCTTATTATTTTTCATAATCATATAAATCGAAATATTAAAAAGCGCCGCTTTCCCCGGAAGTGACGCTTTCTAACAATATTGCTCTAAAAACTCAAGAAATTAGAAAATTAAATATTATCTATGACTAAATTCAGGGTAGCACTCGGACGCATCACGTTTGATATTTTTGTTACATCAGAAAGATAATAGCCTCCAACATCAACAGGCTTACCCTGCACAACGGCTAGTTCATTGACAATTTTATTTTCATTCTCTGTTAACTGCCTGGCAACTGAAATAAATTTTTCCTGCAATGCCTTATCTTCCATCTGCTCAGCCAGTGCCTGTGCCCAGTACATAGCCAGATAAAAATGACTGCCGCGAGTATCAAGTTCACCTGTTTTACGTAACGGTGATTTATTATTTATTAAAAATAAACTATTCGCTTTATTCAAAGCTTCAGCTAAAACTTTAACCGATTTATTTCCTGTTTTTTGTGCAAGGTCTTCCAGTGAAACTGCAATAGCTAAAAACTCACCCAGTGAATCCCAGCGCAAATGATTTTCTTCTAATAACTGTTGTACATGCTTGGGTGCAGAACCCCCGGCACCGGTTTCAAATAAACCGCCCCCCGCTAATAAGGGAACAATAGATAACATCTTGGCGCTGGTACCTAACTCTAAAATAGGAAATAAATCTGTCAGATAATCACGCAATACATTACCTGTTACTGAAATGGTGTCTTTACCTGCTTTAACTCTATCTAATGTATATCTAATCGCATCAACAGGTGACAATATTTTTATCTCCAGGTCCGATGTACTATGGTCTTTTAAATATGTTTCTACTTTTTTAATTATATTCGCATCATGCGCTCGATTTTTATCCAGCCAGAAAATAGCTGGCTGCCCGGTTGCCGTAGCTCGATTAACCGCAAGCTTAACCCAGTCCTGTATTGGCAGGTCTTTAGTCTGGCACATGCGCCAGATATCCCCAGCTTCAACATGATGCTCTAATAAAACACAACCTGAAGCATCTGTGACTTTAACTACACCGTTGACAGGAATCTGAAAGGTTTTATCATGTGAGCCATATTCTTCAGCTTTCTGTGCCATTAAACCTACATTGCTCACATTACCCATTGTAGTGACATCGAATGCGCCGTGCTTTTTACAGAACACAAATACTTCCTGATAAATTCCTGCATAACAGCGATCAGGAATCATCGCTTTTGTATCATGCAATTTATTATCTGCTCCCCACATCTGGCCTGATGAGCGCAATGCTGCTGGCATAGAAGCATCAACAATAACATCACTGGGCACATGTAAGTTGGTGATTCCTTTATCTGAATTGACCATTGCCAGTGCAGGCTGTGTTTTATATACGTTCTGAATATCCGCTTCAATTTCTAAACGTTTATTATCAGGCAAACAACTAATTTTTGCATAAACATCACCTAAGCCATTACGTGTATCTACACCAACTTCATCCAGTATTGATACATGCTTTTCAAATACATCTTTAAAATAGACACTGACAGCATGACCAAATATAATTGGATCAGATACTTTCATCATGGTAGCTTTCATATGAAGAGAAAGTAAAACACCCTGTGTTTTTGCATCCTCTATCTGTGTTGCAAAAAACGCACGTAAAGCCTGACAACTCATAACTGAAGCATCGATAACTTCACCCAGTAATACAGCTGTTTTTTCTTTTAATATTGTCGTTGAACCATCATCAGCCACTAATTCAATTTTCACATCACCCGCACTATCAATTATAACTGACTGCTCACTACCATAAAAATCTCCCTCGGACATAGAAGCAACATGAGATTGAGAATCGGCACGCCACTTACCCATTGAGTGAGGATTCCGCTTTGCATATTCTTTTACAGGGCCGGCTACACGACGGTCTGAATTACCTTCCCGTAACACCGGATTTACCGCACTCCCCAGTACTTTTGCATAACGGACTTTAATCGCCTGCTCGATATCATCTTTAGGACTTTCAGGGAAATCAGGTATATCATAACCAAGAGACTGTAACTCTTTAATGGCCTCATTTAACTGTGGAATTGATGCACTGATATTAGGCAACTTGATAATATTCGCCTCCGGCGTCTTTGCTAACTCTCCCAGTTCTGCCAATGCATCATTTTGCTTTTGCCCATCTTTTAAATTATCAGGAAAATTAGCTATGATACGATTCGCCAGTGAAATATCCTGAGTCTCAACCTCAACGCCTGCAACTCGGCTATAAGCCTGAACAATTGGCAATAATGAATAGGTTGCTAAAGCGGGCGCTTCATCAGTTTGGGTATAAATAATCTTTGAGCTAGGCATTGGCTTTATCTCTAAATATTTGTCTTGGTAAGGTGCACATATTATATTTCAGATCGACACTGCCTGCACGGGATCATGAATAAGAATTTTTTACAAAAAAAACGTGTAAAACAGGGCTTTTTAATAAAGTCTATACACAGGAACTTCGCCTGGCTACACCAATCAGACCCAAAATACCTGAACCAAAGAGCCAAAACGCAACCGGAATGGGCACAGGAGCAACATGCATAAACTGAGCACGAGTAAAATCCTCACCATTGAAAATAGTATCGGTTGAGGTAAATGCAGTGTAATTACCTATAACCCCATCATCAACATAAGCAAAAGATGCGATTATATTATTATTTGTCGTATCAAGACGGCTCAATGTTAATGCTACCTGGTCATGATCACTGTCCAGCGATATAGATTCAATATCAAAAAAAGTAAATGCCGTTTGATCATAAGAATGAAATACAACATCAAGCTGGGACGGGGATGTGCGCATAACCGATAAGCCAAGACTATCATTAGCCCCTGTAAAACCCCCATCCGTTAACCGAACCCCATAACGCTCACGAACGTTTAGCAACGTTGTTAAATCAAACAGACCTGTCACTGAGAATGTATCATCTGTGCGCAACCCCCTGTTAGGTCGATCCGGGTTTGTATTGGTAAGCACTCTGGCACCCTGACGAGACATATCACCCGCATCCGGGCGGCTTACACTCTCACCCAAATCAGCATTCAAAATAAGCTTACCGCCCTGCTCCGGGCCTAATGAACCACCAAATACTCTGTATGACTGTGTATTACCACCCGTATCATCTGGCGCTATATCATTATCAAACGCATCCTGAAAAAGAACATTATCATTTTTTATTATTGTAAAATCATCAATCAGTACACTTGCTGCACCTGAATGAGCAGAAATAATAGAAAGGCCCACCAGTGTTATTAATTTTATCATTTTTACTACCCTGTAATTAAAGCACTACGAATACGACAACATTGCACTTGGCAAGTATTATATCGGACTTAAGGTACGCATCTTTATTATTATTCAAAAGATGCTTATTTATATTTCTGGTATACTGCGTCGCCTACGCGCCTATAGCTCAGCTGGATAGAGTGCCACCCTCCGGAGGTAAAGGTATTAAATTTTCGGAGAGAAAAAGCGTTAGAAAATATTTATAATAAAATAGAAACCTAAGGCATTTCATAATTTACACACCTACCTAAGCCCTTGATTTATATGCGCCCATAGCTCAGCTGGATAGAGTGCTACCCTCCGGAGGTAGAAGCCAGAGGTTCGAATCCTCTTGGGCGCGCCATACACCATTTGCCTTTTTGGGACAATTTTGGGACACTAGCTCTGAGCTGGGACACTAAACCCAAGGAGGCTTCATGGCTAGCATCAACAAACGTGGCGAAGGACAGTGGCAAGTTAAAGTCCGCAAGAAAGGCTACAAGACTATATCCAAAACATTACCCACAAAATCCAAAGCAGAGCAGTGGGCACGCCTAGTTGAATCTGAAATGGATCGCGGCATTTTCATGTCTACGACAGAAGCTGAAACCATTCTCCTTTCAGAACTTCTTGATCAATACGAAAAAGAAATTGCACCCACTAAGAAATCTGAAAACCATATTAAATATACTTTAAAATTCCTCAATAAATCACTAGGCCACCTAACACTCGCAGCAATCACACCAGGCACAGTTAAAGAGTTTCGTGATTATCGATTAGAGACCGTTTCAAATGATACATCCCGTAAAGAATTACTACTTCTAGGACGTGTTCTCAAAGTAGCTCAGAAGGAATGGGACATCTACCTACCCCGTGGTAACCCTGTTGATTCAATATCCATACCCTCAAAAGGAAAGGCTCGTGATAGACGTCTGGAGTTTGGAGAAGAAGAGCAACTACTTAGATATGCTGAAGAGTATGGTGGTTACATTAAAGTTATTATACAACTCGCTATAGAAACTGGTGCACGTCGAAGCGAGCTAGGTGAGATGCGCTGGGAAAATATAAAGCTTAGTAATCGTACTGCTACTTTTCTAGATACTAAAAATGGTGATGATAGAACTATTCCCTTATCATCAAAAGCTATAGAGATATTTAAATCATTCCCTCGTAAAATTACCGGGGATGTCTTTTCTATTCGATCTGATTCAATTACCCAGGCATTTGGTCGTATTTGTAAATTGGCTGATATTGAAGACTTAAGATTTCATGATTTACGGCACGAGGCTACCAGTCGTTTTTTTGAGATGGGCTTGAGTATTATGGAAGTTTCCAGCATTACCGGCCATAAGGATTTAGCTATGTTGAAACGGTATACTCATTTGAAAGCTGAAGATCTTGCACAAAAACTAAAATAGCCAAACTTACTAACACCAATACCACATCAGCCCTCACGTTATAGCTGACATGAGGACACAAGCACACAAAACCCATAGATTTATTCAACCACCTCCTCCTAACTTTTCTTCTGCTTTCTTTATACTTTCAATTGATTTTTCTAAATGCTTATCAACTAAGAGCTTATTAAACCAATTCCTATGCTTATAAATGGGTTTTGCTATTTCTAGCATGTCCTCATTTCTCCACTTATTGAAATAGAATGCCTGCTTATCAAACCATTCTGCAATAACTTGGGTGATTGTAATTGAACCCAATAAATCTTTAATTATCTCCTGGTCAACTTGCTCCTTGGCTATAGGTAGAGATATATGAGTTCCTAAATTAATGATCAAACGCTCTTTAACAGCATCTGTGACACTTTGAATGAGAAGAGATTTAGATAGCTTCTTAAGTAATACAGACCTTAAATTTTCTTCGATGATCGAAAGAAGCAAATCGAATAGCAAAGAATCGTCTATGGATTTCATGGATTCAACATGAACATTTGAAGTAAGTAATTCTTCAATAGCCTCCATCAAAGCCGAGGGATAAGAAAGACAATACGCACTATCTCTCATATGCTCAATAATTGAAAACATATTTTCATGTTTTGAAAATAAAAGATCAATCCATTCACCTTTATCAATTGTATCAGTATCTATTTTTGAATATAAAACTTCCTTATATCCTTTAAACTTATCAGATAGCGACAAGACATCTGCAACAAATGTCTTGTCGAAATTCTCCAGGCTTATATCATCAGAATCTATATGTCGCCTCCATCCATCAGACCATGAAAGGAGCTGACTTGTATCCTTAACAGCTGATTTTATTGTTGAGTAATATTCTGTCAAAACTTCATCAATTTTTAATCTATGAATTTTCCCGCTAGTTATGAGAGCACTCAATGATTCTTTTAAGTCACCTGAAATCTCAGGTCTATCAAACGCATCCATAACTGCAGAAAATGATGATACAAGGGGCAAATACATCGAAATATATTTTTTATATCCTGGATGCTGATCTGCTACAGTTTTCCACTGAGCCAATAACTGATACGCGCTTCTTTGAATAATATTTACTAGCGCTTGAGCAATAAGCTCTTCTTTTACGGCAGGCTGATTTATTCTGTTTACATAACTGATGTATTGTTGAATTAAATCCTGTGAATACCACCTATGGTCAAAAACCAAAACTTGAATATTTTTTATATCTGCATTTTGAATAAAGCTTGTGTAATCATTAATTGTAAATGGGGATTGCTTATTTAATCCTTTTTCAAAATCAAACCAGCCGAGCCTGATTCTTTTAATTATATTTGAAGTCTGGTCTTTGGTTGGAATTTCATTTGGATCACTATATAAAGCTAAAATGACATCGCCAACTTGATCGGATGATAATGCGATTTTCTCAACACCCCAATATGTCCAGTTATTTTTTTCTGCCCACAGAGTTTTAATATAAAACTCTCCGTCAGGCTCACTTATAATTTCAGGGATTTTTTTGGTTAATTTACTATACAAGTACAATGAATCTAAGCTATCGAAGATATTACCATCAGTCTTACCATCATTTAATTCTTCCTTAACTTCCACAAGATTTTTGTAATATAACGTATTTAGTGGACTTATTTCGAGCGGGTAATCTTTATTAAGCAAATTCAATAACGCCTTCACTAAATCTGCATCATATATTTGGTTTTCAGCTAGCTTCAATTGCTCATCAATCTCGTGATTCACTACTGCTATATGTTCTTGCAACCAAAACTTAGTAAATTCTTCATTAGTTTCAAGTAATGCATTTGCTAACTTGATTATGTCTATATACGAATTTTTAGAAATTATTTTCACACATGCATCTTTGAATCCATAAATATCTGCTCTCTCAATAAAAGCATCAGGATCATGCTGCTTCAAGGCGCGATCAAGCGGCTGAATTAAAAGCTCACTTTTCGCTATTTCCGGCGTAGTTTGATAATGAAGACACATTATCTGAATAGGCCATTCAATATCACTGCTTGATATCAAGTTTAATTTCTTATGAATTGAACCAATAATGTCAGATGTTGGAGGATTTTGTATTATTGATTCAACAGTGTATGTTTCATCTCCATAATTCACTGCAGCAATATAAAAGGCAGATACAACTGGATGTATATCAATCGGCGTTGTTATTTTTAAACTATATATATCGTTTATATATCTTTTCATTAGCCTAGGTGTAACATGGCCATTAAAAGATTTAGGCAACAATAAGTCTAATATGTCTGCACAAGACTTAATTGTTTGGCTATCAGTTTGATTACTCGCATCATGCCAGAACTTTTCAAATGTTTCTTGCCATCCAACACTAACAATAGGTGGAACCCTGAATGACACTGGAATTCTTTTTGCAATGAATTCATAGCCATCATCATTATCAGAAATTGCATCAGCAATATGCTTACTTGAAAAAGGAAGTATTATTTTTAAAGCACTATTAGTAGCTGATATAAATATTTCGAGGTCACTCCATACTTCTTTTACCTTATCTGGAGAAACTCTATCAAGATTATCTATTACTAATATACATTTAATACCACTTGGAATTGAGCCCACAAATACTTTCATGGAGTCTCGTAACTCAATGCTACCAACCTCTCTGGTGACTTCTAGCCTTTCTGATATAGAGTCAACTGTATTACGCTTAAACAAATCACCAACTGTTGGAATTTTAGAATCTTTATCATCATTGTTAGAAAATTTAGAAATACTTGCCAATAACAACAGTAGAAGACCAGGCAATATAAAAAGCCCTCCCCATAAAAGCAGCTCTAAACAAAAGAACTCATAGTTATTTTCTGTAAAATATAAATCCAAATGACTGAATAGAGGCCTCATTGAAGATGCAGAGAACAATAAACTAATAATAAAACCTATAGTCCACCAACTAATATTACTTCTATTCTTTTTTTCATATTCGAGCACGTTACCAAGCGCCTTGTCTTTTGCATTAGCAACAGCCTTCTCTTTATCTTTATCACAAAACCCTAAAATCCAGTCAGAAAACAATGAAATAAACGCCTTCTTTGTTGAGCTATAATGATGCTGTTCAACATCAAATACAAAAAACTTGTATAGCTTACAATCTGGATTATCTTTTATTAATTCAATAACTGTTGATTTACCAGAACCAAGCCCACCCTCCAGCCCAACAATCTGTATATCCTGCTTACTCTCAAATACACTTACAATTGAATCAGCAACTAGCTGGTGGCTTTTGCTATTAAACCTGTCTTTTTTCGAAGGGGATTCTGTTAGGAAATCAAATTCCATGGTATGTCCTTGTCATTTTTCATTATTAATCAATAGCTCAATGAGTGTTCCAATCCAAAGCTTTAACCTTTCACAACTAAATACAGTGTTTTATTGCCACGGTAAAGATTTATAAAACCCATTAACTGTGTCATACGTTTCATCGAAATCAGGTAGATCACCCTCTATTTCATCTGCTAGCGTATGATAATCTTTCTGCGATCTTTCACGGATAGCAGAGTCATCTAACGAATCAATCAGAGGCGTTATTTCTCTAGATTCAGATTTTTCAATAAGACTACTTAGTATCCTTTGCTTTTCTTCTCTGTCCAGATCAGGATACTTTTCTAATAGTAATATCAAATCGAATATATCCTGACGCCGCGTTCTATTTCTTATAACTTGCTGCAATATCGACCTGATTTTTTCTGCTATTAAATCTGTAAGCGAATATGCAATCAGCGACTCACTTTGACCTACATCTAACGCTTCAAGATTTGGCATTAATTCATTTAAGCTGTAATCAATAGATATGCTAGTTGGTGACTGCTTGGCCATTAGCCGCGCATGTTTATTTTCACCTTTATATGCATAACCTATTGTCATTTTAACTGAAGGGAATGATGCATCTGGCTTATTGGCAGGAATAACCTTACAACTTTGTACACGACAATCTAACTCATATTCTAATTCTGCTGCTATCTGAATAAAGCTTTTATCCAACTTATCAGTAAGCTCCCCCACATCGACCTTATCTAGCTTTTCATATGTAGAAAAATCTATATCTTTCGTGAAACGATGACTTTGATAACGAACAGCCAGCAAAATACCACCCTTAATCACCATGCTAGCCCTTAACTGCGAATCATTTGCTATTGACGCTAATATTGTATGTACCGCTTCTCTGAATTCCTGTTGGTCTGAATCAGCATTTGCTACCCACTTAGCTATATCATAATCATCTATCACTTCTAAACCTAAACACTTTCAATTACATTAAGAGACAAGCACCATTTTTCAGACCATCTTGACTCATATTCACTAGATGCATCTAATTTTCTTGAACCACCGCGTTGAGCCTGCTTCACCCACTCATTCAACTCATCAAAATTCATTTTTAATCGCTCATCCATAATATAGCCTGCTCTTACTTTATCTATTGGCGCACCATGAAGGTTTACTTCATTGATAATTAGCTTTAAATAACTTTCAGCATGATTTTCGTATATTTCCAATACATGGTTTATACCCCCACATAGCTCTGGATTTCTAAGCATATCAAGAAATGTGCGGCCTATTGTTGAAACACGCATGGAACGGCCTTTTATATTTTTATAAGCCCCCAAATGAACACTGCTATACCGATGAATTTCTTTTCTATTTACCTTTTCTAATTTTGTCCTTCTCAACACAGGCAAGCCATTTTGCAAATAAATGTCTATATCCTCATCCAGGTCTTTCCCCATTTTATCTTTCGCAAACTCTGTCCATTTTTTAGGCGCTGGCGAAGACATAAATAATTTGCTTGGCATTCTATTTGTTAGTCCATGATACTCCATCGCGCTTAAGTGAGAGATATAGCCAAATGGATCTACAGTACACACTATATCCTCTACCGAGTCATGACTACGCCCCAAAAGACTAAAAACTGATTTCGCAGGTAACCCTTTATACATCGTTAGTATGCCTTCGTCCTGCAATTGCCTTGAAATCTTATTATATATTGCAGCTTCAGCATGAGTTTTTTGTATATTTATTGCCTCACCCTTGTAACTCTTTGTTTTATATAGCCCAAACACAATTAAACCCAGTTGATAAGATGTAACTACTGGCTGCTCCAATTCACCGACGGCTAATGTTATTGCTTTTAATATTTTCATTAAGTTATCTACGCTATATGTCCTAAGGACATATAGCGTAGATAACTCTTATTGTCAATAAATTTGCATGAAACAACAACAAACTATAGAATCTCTTGTTAAAACCATTTACTTACTGTACACTAACCGTCCTGAGGACGGTTAGTGTACAGTAAGCTATATGATTTATTAAGCTCTTAGGCTTTTTAACATCATTCTTCAGCAGGGTTACCAGTCTGTACTGCAAAACCCACTATCCATCTATTACGCTCAATTTTTCGCTCATGTATAAACATATACAATGGCTTTACAACAGGCAAAAGACTTAACATTTGAGTAACTGTTTCTTGTTTCACCCAGAGACACCCTGTCCACAATGCCTCACCTCTTACTTTTTCTAACGTTCCAAGCCCTTTTGAGATATCGTAAACAGGCATGTCTCTGCCACAAATTCTTCTATATTTATGCGTACTATCCTCATTTCTCACATGACAGTCAGACAACGTTAATTCAAAATCTCTGTAACTCTTTTCTGCGCTATAAATATTTATTCGATGCTCATTGCCTTCCCTTTCTTCTGGGTAATTACATACACCCTCAATTTCTAGATGTGAACCAAAGTCATATACTTTTGCACCATCATAATAATGACGCTTATCTCTTACTTCATAATTAATTGATGCATTCAGATACACCTTATATTTTGTTATTTCTATTGATAAGAATTCATATTCTTCTTTTTTAGCAGCCATTTTATTTCTCCTCATCATGAGAGCCCAAATCTCATGACAATTTAATTAGCCCTAAAACTCAATATACTCCTAATGTTTTTGGCAGAATACCTGACCCCAGTCAGGTAAGGCATGATCAAGCCCCAGCGCGGAGCATGACGTTTCTGTCCTGAGAGACGACAGGAACTCAGGATTGTGCCTCGTTCAGAGGTGCAACCAGCAGGTCTGATTACGCCCTAGCGTAATCAAGGTGCAAAATTCGCCCCAGCGATTTTGTGCCGTGGCCTGCGGCCGTCGTCGTCGCTGGCGCTCGACTCCCGATGCTGTGATTGAGCGTTCAGCGAAACCCCAATTGCAAATTGCGGGGCATGGTGAGAACGTGGGCACACGATCACACCATAGCTCATAGCGACGGCGACGGCCGGGTGAATTAATAGAAGTACGAAGCGTTCAGCGTAGTACTTCTGTTAAGAGGGCAACGCCCTTCCAAGCCACTGGACGTTCAGGGAAGTGGTGTGAGGTGAATTGCCTGTAGATGTAGCGTCCAGCGGAATTGGAAGGCAAGAGGAAGGCTCCTTTAAGTTATGTAGCGCCAGCGAAATAACTTAAGCCAGTCTGTGGATACAGTCTGGCATATGCTTGGATAGAGCGATGGGATAATGATCTGGATAATGCATATTTTCCTTATCCTTATCCCATCTCCTTTTCCAGAGTGACGGGAGGCCATTGTTCTAATGAGTACACCGGAAATCTGGCTCTGTGTTTTTCATTAATCTGTACACGTTCACCAGCAACTGGTACAGACTTAATTAGTAAGAACATTCTTTTCATACGGACTGCAAAATCTGCATCTGGGCAGACGTAATGAATTGAATGATATTCACCACGTTTAATGGCTTTCAGATAAATCGAGAATATAACTTCATAACGTTTTTTTGTTTTAATTGTCCTCTCTAATTCTATGGCAATTTTATTATTGTTAGAATATTGCTCCGCTACTGCATCTGGTCTTTTTGTTATTCCTTTTGGTAACTGGTTGCCTAATATCCAGTTTTTCCAGCCTGCCGCTTCTGCTTTGAATCGAGCCAATTGTAAATCTAAATGATGCTGAATCATGACTGGTTTTACTTTTGATGGTTCAAATGCATATCTATTTTCCATGACTTCATTCTCCCCCCAAGAATACAACAAACCCATTTGTGTGATTCCCCAGATTTTAAATTTAAGATCTGGTACATAGTACGATTTAAGTAATTCCTGGTGCTCTAGTTTTGCCAGTGTTTTATAAATTGCAGTATTTGTAACACATAGAATACGCGCCAGGTTATATCCATTGCTCCATGTTTCATCCCTTAGGTATTTGAGAATTGTACTCCTCTTATACTCAACGCGGGTTTGACGTTCTTCATATGATTTAATCAACATCCAACAAACCCTCAGCAATTGAATTATGTGACCCACCATTCAAGCCTATATCATCATTAGGACAAGAGTTGTCGCCATCAAGATCATCAAATATTGTCGGTGTTGTATATTCTGATTTTTTAATCACTTTAATTGGCGATGTGAATACAAAATCTGCCAGACCATTTCCATACAACACTGCACAACGAGATGGAAGCGACTGAAGCATGTTTGTATCAATCAAACAACGTTCAGTTTGCCTGAGCATTCGATCCGGGTTCTTAACCTCTGTAAGCGCCTTTGTCGTCTTAATAGAGCGCATTTCATCATCGACTAAAATCTGACCAGACATTCTAGCTAGCCAATCAGCTGTATTTGGATCATTAACTTTGTAAGTTAGTTTGATTGCACAGTTTTCATTGATAGATGACACCACCGAGTCTGGATCAATATCCTTTGGGCAGTCTCTTAGATCACCTAAACTTTGATGCGCTAACATCACATGCGCTTTTTTATCTCGAATTACTGAGTTGCGTACTAAAAATTGCCCAGAAAGAATGGGGTATCTATTTACCCCGAGGCAAGCCGGTTATGCCAACCAAAGGCAAAAACCGAGATAGACGACTAAAGCCAGGTGAAGAAGAGTACAGCGGTCATATTAAAACGATTATTCAACTTGCTATAGAAACAGATGCACACAGAAGTGAAATTGGCGAACTGCGATGGGAAAACATTAAACTCAGTAATCGCACTGCCACCTTTATAGATACTAAAAATGGTGATGATAGAACTACTCCCTTATCATCCTGAACAATAGAAATTTTTAAGTCTCTTCTCGCCAGTTTACCGGTGATGTTTTTTCCATTAGGTCTGATTCCATTACACAGGCTTTTGGACATGTATGTAAGCTGGCTAAAATTGAGGGTTACGATTTCATAATTTACGACACGAAGCTACCAGTCGTTTTTTTGAAATGGGTTTAAGTATTATGGAAGCTTCCAGCATTACTGGTCATAAAGATTTAGTGATGCTTAAACGATACACCCACCTAAAAGCAGAGGACTTGGCACAAAAGCTTAGATAAAACTTACAGATACACATCACAACAAAATCACTAAGCCATTGATAAACAAGCACAAAAAGATTAGAATCGAAATATTGTTATATTATTTTATAAGAAGGGAATCACATGTCCACATTAAGCATGCAAAATATAAATAAACAAATTTTTCATGATGGAAATATTCGTGTTTCTCCACATGAACTGACCATGCTAAATAATCAACCGCCACAACTATTCAAGGCATCTCACCTTACCCAAAACCCAGAATCTGGTTACAAAGTCTACCTATCTGGCTATGCACAACATGTATTAACCCTTGAGACAAAAGAAGCCAACTTCTTCTTACTATCAAAAACACTAAACCAATTAAGATCTATACCACGCCCCCTAGAAAATGGATTCGCAAAAAAAGGCTCTATTGATACACGCATGATAAAAACAAACGATCATACAATTATGTATAAATTAATTAGTGGTCAGGTACATGTATTTAATATTCAGGTAAATGACTCTATCGCAAAAATGCGTGCCCAACTAGAAAAACCCGCTTTATATAAAGTCGCCAAAGACGGCAATGGACACTGGAAAAACAAAGGTAAAGTTAATGATGTTTCTACAAATCATGCTGCTGTTAATGGGCAATCAAACACCTTAGACAAGGCCATCTGGTTAATGGGTTTGCATTTAAATAATGCATATGGAGAAATCAAAGAGTTTACTTTGTACCATAACCCCAGCACATCAACAGCCGGTGACACCTGGGAATCATTTAAAGACAAACTCGGCTTTACCACGCCAGTAACTAAAGGCTTTTCTAAAGCATTATTAACATCACAATCAGCGGGCAACGAAACCAAATGGGTTGCCCATAGCCAGGGAGCTGTTATTTTTTCTGAAGCAGTGCGATATATATTAAATGATGAAAGCAGCTGGGCAATACTTGGTGGTTTTAATGGTGCCTTTAGCAAAAACAAAGGTCAGGTATTAGACAAACACAGTGTCACCTTTCACGGAAATGCTAACAATGAAAAACGCTCTAAAATTTTATTTGAACGAGCTGGCGTAAAAGTGCTTGGTTATAACTCACACCCTTACGACCCTGTGCATAACATTGCTGGTTTAAATGGCGGAGGTTTCAGAAACATCATCGGCTCTATTGTTTACTTTAACCATGTCACGGGCGGCTCAGTGCAGCAAAGCCCTCACACTTTACCTTATGAAGGAATGGATAACTGGAACAAAAACATGGATACTGGCCCAGGAAAAGGAGCCAGTAAAATTCAGAATCAGTTTAAAGCCATTGCAAACAATTTAAAATGATATTAAAAACCCTGTTAATCTTAATTTTTGGTGCCATTATGTTTGGTTTATTTTCTAAAGCTACATCACTAACTTCTGCGACACTCGACAACAGTGAATTAAAACCAAGGGAAATTGAATTTTCCAATTCTAAATTACTATTTAGTATGCCTGAAAATTTCAGCCCTGACTTTCCCGCTGATGATTTAGTCACTCAAGTTGACTTTGGTAGCAGCACTTTATTTGAAAAAAACAACAAGGCATTATTATTAAGGCGCTGGTGGGATTTTTCAGAGTCCACTTTCTTTTCCACAAAAGAAATGGGCACCATTATGCTCTCTATTAATATCAATAAAGCAAAATCTGAATATAAAAATAGATTCGATTTACTAACCGACATACTTAAAGGTTTGCAGGAAACCCAAACCGAATTCAATAAAACAACGGAACCCGATTTTCAAATAGCACACCCTGAAACATACGAATCTTTTTTTGATGAGACATATAACCAACAACGCTGGATTCGTTACAACTACGGCACCATAAACACGACTGAAAGCACCATGTCTTATGTCACGCCACTAACCTCACAGCACTATATTGAGCTTTCATTTTCTATGATGAGATCGTCTAGTATTAGCATAAGAGATTTTCATCATAAATATGGACAGGAATTTATTGATTTGATAATGAATAGTGTAGTGATTAAATATCAAGATACATCTATGCAAAAGAACTTAGGTGTTAATGCTAGCGCTCTTGATATCCAAGATTTGGTATTAGAGAAAACCAATTAACTAATCGAGTAAATATTCATACATACAGGACCTTTTTCTCTCAAACAGAACCATCGAATTTTTTCCTCGGCAGATTACTTGCGATGTTTCTTCTATACAATCAGATTCTACCACTCAGGTACTTGGCCGTGTTTGTAAATTAGCTGATATTGAGGACCTGAGATTTCATGGTTTACGGCATGAAGCTACTGATTTGCACTTTACTCATCATCCTGTCTTTTAAATATCAGGAAATATTCTTGAAATAAGTACAGTCTGTTTCGTTGCCTACCAGTCAACTCCACTAAAACCCCATATTTAACAAAATCATCCACTAACGTTGCTGCTGTATTTGGCTTTAGGCCGAGCAAACTGGATACTCTTTTAATATTCAATACTGGTGATTTATATAAATACTGCATCAATGTCTGTGCATTTTCCTGTCGTCTGGTACTAAAATGAGGCAACACTTCTCGTTCAAGGCGCTCTTTTAATTTCAATGTATCTTTGAATACCTGTATTGAACTCATCGCCGTTTCACGGACGCCATGTAAAAAGAATATGACCCACTGCTTTATTTGATTAGATTCTCTTACTGCCATTAAACGATCTATATATTCTGTTTTATTACGTTCAAAATAATCTGACAAATATAGAGCAGGCTTATCCAATAACTCAAAGTCAGCAAAGTACAACGCAATCATTAAACGACCTAAACGACCATTACCATCAAGAAAGGGATGGATAGTTTCAAACTGATAATGTGCTATGGCTATTTTAATTAGATGAGGCAACTTTAATTCATCATTGTGCATGAACTTCTCTAAGTCACTCATTAACTCTGCCAGCTCTTCATGATGAGGCGGTACAAACACAGCATTTTTAAGGCTTACGCCAATCCAGTTTTGGTTGCTACGAAATTCACCAGGTAGTTTTCCTTCACCTCGCACACCTTGCATTAACGTTTCATGAGTATCTTTTAATAAACGGTTTGATAGTGGCAAGCTATCTAAGCTTGTTATAGCTGAGTTAATCGCTTCAATGTAATTTTGTACTTCAGCCCAATCGTCTCTTTTTTCTGGATCGATATCCTGCTCTTCCAATAAGGCTTCTTCCATATTGGTTTGTGTACCTTCAATACGGCTGGATTAAGTTGCTTCTTTAGTAATGTGCATACGAATAAAGAACTCAACATTGGGTATTAACTGAGAAAAGGCATTGAGTTGCCCAAGCGCTTGATCAGCCTCGCTTAACAGGCTTTGAATTTCACCATCTGAAATCAACCACTGATGATTTATCAATTCAGGGGAAAAGCTTTTATACTCATACTGCTGTTTATACTTTCCCGCTATGTAATCATGCAAGTCCATGTTTTTTCCTGTTCTAATTTGGCCTACTTCTTTGGCCTTCTCTTATGCCCAATTCTTGCATAGTTTTCGATATAGCGTGATTCTTATGTCGGAAACTTTTATAGTTTTAGGTAGTTACATCTAAAAGTTCGTCTTATTTCTTATTACCTTATATTATCTATGGATATGTAATGTATAGTTTTTTCAGTTTTCTATACATTACATCGTTGTTATATATAGAAAGCACCTCTTTTTAAACATAAACCAATGTGATTTTGGCAGAATACCTGAGTCCGGTCAGGTATAAGCACCCAACACGGAGGCATGGTGTTTCTATCCTGGGAAAACGACAGACGGTGGGTGAATAAAAAAGGTATGGGGCATCTAGCAGGGTACTTCTCTTAAGATGACATCATACTTAAGAAAGACAACAAAGTAAGATTACAGAAAAACCTCTGGGAGACAATTCGTTACTAATGCACTAAATGAAGCATTTTACAAAAAAAGATCAGCCTGCTGAGGCACTAATCAGCTCATTATGTATTCATTCAAATATCCTCCCTATGAGGGCCACTGCTTTGAATGGCATTATGTCAAATTAACGCAGTAGGTTTAAACATAATGATTCTGTAATATTAGAAATTTTCTTTTTTTGTAGATAAGGTGTTTTAATGAATCGTCCATGCTTAAGCTTTTCTGGCTTACCGCTTAAATACACCATATACCCTAATAAAAACGACTACGGGCAACTTCATAAAACTTCACCTTGCTATCTTTTACTTTAATCCCTCTTAGGACAGGTGAATTACCATGACAGAAAGCCACCATCGCCTTATCACCTAGTAACTTCGATGTGTTTTCATAGACGCTTACATTAACCGACAGACGATCTCCACATTTGCCATAGAAATTGGTATTAAATATTTTAGGCTTAATAACAAATTTATATTCAATCTCACCCAGCTTACAGACAAGGTTAAGCTGTGTTTTTTCTGAAGTCAGGCGCCTTTTTCCATAGTCCTCAAATGCAACCAGGGACCAGGGGTTATAAGTACCCTGCCCAGCATCAAATGCAAAATCCCTCCCGGTTTCCCCCCACTTCACTTCATTTTTCAGTTTCACCTCATTTTTAGCTTTATCACAAGTGAATGTAATTATTGGCCAGGCCCGATCTGAAGCGGCTTTCACAAAAAATGGAAAAAATAACGTAAGTACCAGAAGTATCTCCGAAATATGCTTTAAAAACTGTATAATCGCTGTTTTACACGTCACTATTAAATCACCAGATAAAATGAGTTAAAAAATTAACAATCGCTTAAACGGCACCTAGCCCAGGCCAACATAACCTGGAAGTAGAATATGTTTCTATCTATATAGCCCATATTTAATACAATCATTTAAAAAAAAATTTCTGCCTGTATAAATACAATTATTAAACCTTACACACAAACAACATTCATGATGAGTATGTCGCCTAAAAAACAAGTTGAGCTATTAAAAAAATTACTTCCGCAGACCATGCTGAAAGACCAGTTTACAATCAGGCGAAAAATTCAGAACATCCAGTCACACCTCAGTGCAAGTAAACCCGTAGAGCAGTTACTTGTCAACTTACAAAAACAAGTCGACAAATCGACCACCCAGTACCAGTTACGCTTACAAAATAAACCCGATACAACTTATCCTGAAGACCTGCCTGTTAGTCAGAAGCGTGAGGAAATCATTCAGGCTATTAAAAAAAACCAGGTCATTGTTATCTGTGGTGAAACAGGTTCAGGAAAAACAACCCAACTACCTAAAATGTGCCTTGATGCAGGTTTGGGAATACAGGGTATGATCGGTCACACACAACCTCGACGACTGGCTGCCCGCTCTGTTGCCAACCGTATTGCTGAAGAGCTAAAAACAGAACCAGGAAAAATAGTTGGCTACAAGGTTCGCTTTAGCGATACGCTCAATGAAAATAGCCTGGTTAAACTCATGACGGATGGTATTCTTTTATCTGAGACCCATCACGATGCTTTTCTTAATCAATATGACTGTATTATCATTGATGAAGCACATGAGCGCAGTTTAAATATAGACTTTTTACTCGGTTATTTAAAAAGACTTATTTCTAAACGACGTAATTTAAAAATAATAATTACTTCAGCCACTATTGACCCCCAGCGCTTCTCTAAACACTTTAATAATGCCCCTGTAATTGAGGTATCGGGTAGAACATACCCCGTCAGTATTGAGTATCGGAGTACAGAATCTGAAGAGACTGAAGCAAAAGACTTAACACGCTCAATTGCAGACTGTATTGATGAAATATCACGCCATGATCGCGGTGATATACTGGTATTTCTAAGTGGTGAACGAGACATTCGTGAAACCGCTGATTTTTTATCAAAACAAAATTTACACAATACAGAGGTCCTGCCCTTACTGGCTCGTTTATCTGCTGCCGAACAAAATAAAATTTTCAGAAACTCAGGCAAACGACGTATTATTTTATCAACCAATGTTGCGGAAACATCCCTCACTGTTCCCGGCATAAAGTATGTTATTGACACAGGATTTGCACGTATTTCTCGCTATTCATGGCGCAGCAAAATCCAGCGCCTGCCTATTGAAAGAATATCACAGGCTTCTGCAAATCAACGTAAGGGGCGTTGTGGCCGGGTAAGCGCGGGAGTCTGTTATCGACTGTACTCGGAAGATGATTTCAATTTACGTAATGAATTTACTGAACCTGAAATTCAACGCACGAATCTAGCAGCCGTTATTCTTCAAATGGAGCATATGAAATTAGGTCATATAGAAGAGTTTCCTTTTGTTGAACCACCAGACAGCCGATTAATTACAGATGGCTATAAATTATTACATGAACTTGGCGCTATTAATAAACATAATAAAATAACAGATATCGGTAAGAAATTAGCACGTTTACCTATTGACCCGAAACTTGGCCGTATTCTAATTGAATCAGTAGTAGAAAGCTGTTTGACTGAAACATTAATTATCGTATCTGCTCTTGCCGTGCAAGACCCTCGTGAACGACCTCTTAACAAACAACAGGCAGCAGATAAAGCACATATAAAATTCACTGATAATAGATCAGATTTTATTAGCTGGTTAAATTTATGGGAAAAGTACCATACAAATAAAAAAGAATTATCTGGCAATCAATTACGCAAATGGTGTAAAGAAAATTTTATTTCATGGATGCGTATGCGCGAATGGATAGATACGCACCAACAGATTAAAAAAATGTTACATGAATTAAATTTAAAGATTAATTCTGTTAGTGCCGACTATAATCAAATTCACAAAGCACTCATCACCGGTTTTTTAAGTCAAACTGGTTTTAAGGACGAAGGCCATGAATACCAGGGTTGTCGACAGCGAAAATTTCATATTTTTCCAGGATCAGGTCTGTTTAATCGAGGACCAAAATGGGTTATTGCGTCTGATATTGTTGAAACACAAAAGGTTTATGCTCGACACCTTGCTAAAATAGAACCCCAATGGATAATTAGTAAAGCACAGCACCTTATTAAGCATAACTATACCGAAGCTCATTGGGAGAAAAAATCTGCACAGGTTTCTGCCATTCAAAAATCAACACTGTTTGGCTTACTTGTAAATCCCGGTAAAAAAGTAAACTATGGCCCTGTAAACCCTGTGGAATCACGTGAAATTTTTATACGTAGCGCTCTGGTACAGGGCGACTTCGACTGTCATCACGGTTTTTATAAAAAAAATCGCGACCTTATTAATGATATTGAAAAACTTGAAGCCAAATCAAGGCGACAGGATATTCTGGTTGACGAGAATGATATATATGATTTTTATGACCAACAACTACCTGATGATATTTATAGTGGCCCGCAGTTAAATAAGTGGGTTAAAAACAACAACACAGATAACTTATTATTATCTTTAGATAGTCTAATGAAAAAAGATGCAGACCATGTATCAGATAATTTATTTCCTGACTCTATTCTAATAAATGATATTCAGTTCCCTTTAGAATATCATTTTGATCCCAGTCACCACTGTGATGGCATTACTTTAATCACACCCATAGCAGGACTGGCCTCATTAAGCACAAGCAGTTGTGACTGGCTAGTACCCGGCATGCTGCTCGAAAAAATGATCGAACTCATCCGTTCTTTACCAAAACAACTAAGAAAAAACTTTGTGCCTGCACCTAATTTTGCTGAAGCCTGCTTCGATACATTAACACCTGGTTTAACTGGCCTTACAACTGCCATGTCTGGTCACTTAAAAAAAGTAACCGGAACAGAAGTACCTTATGATGCCTGGCAGGAAAACAAATTGCCAGAGCATCTATTTTTTAACTACCAGGTCATTTCTGTTACAGGGGACATACTCAAAACAAGTAGAAATTTAACTCTGTTACAGGAAGAATTTTCAAATTTCATTGAGCCTGGGCACGCTGTGGAGAAACACAATAAACTGGAACAGGACGATGTTGATTACAGCATACTCGACAATATTCCAGATTTTTTTGAAATAAATAATAATGGAATAACGATTAAAGCTTATCCAGCCCTTATTGCCAGCGGAAAACAGGTTGATTTACGCATTATAAATTCAAAACACGATGCCCAAAAACAACATCATGATGGCCTTCGTTTATTATTTATTAATTCACTCTCTCAACCCATTAAAAATTTAAAATCCAGTCTAAAAAAACAACAAAATTTATGTGTTAAATATTTACCAATTGGAAATTGTGAGCAACTTAAATCACAAATACTTTACCGTATAATCGATCAGTTATTTACTCAACATTTGCCAGAAACAGAAAATGATTTTAAAAAACTGCTGGATAACCGCAAAAATATTGATATTTTCCTAACAGAGACAACCCTTCAACTTACTGATATTTTAGAGCTCTTTCACCAGCTCAATAAAAAACTTAAAAACCCACCTCTCAACTGGCTAGATGCTATGGCTGACATTCAAAACCAGCTAAATAATCTAATGCACAATAATTTTATTTTAGAAACCAGGCAGGAAAACCTGAATAATTTCACCCGCTACCTGAGAGCTATCGATAAGCGACTTGAAAAAATACAGTCAAATCCAGAGCGTGACCGAAAAGCCAGAATAGAGATTTCATCCTTATGGTCGGCATACCAAAAACGCGCTGACTCTTTAGCTAAAAGCAATAGACAATCCAGACAGCTTGAAAACTATCGCTGGTTACTGGAAGAGTACCGTATTTCTCTTTTTGCACAGGAGATTAAAACACTGACACCTGTTTCAGCTAAAAGGCTTAAAAAACTATGGAATGACATTTCTGATGCCTGATACTATGCTATAACAACTTTACGCTCCCAGTATACATACCCTATTCACTTGATTTACTTCATAAAACCCTTATATATACATGTTATAATAGCGAAACTGATGAATACATACACAACCATTCCCAGGCATTATTTTCAACTCGCCCTGATATTGATATGCACTTGCTTTAGTTCTTTTCAGCTCAGTATTGCGGAGAGTAAGGGTGAGAGTCTCTACCTTGAAAACTGTGCTATCTGCCATGGTAATGACGGTCAGGGGGGGATGGGCATACCCCTTTCACTTGATGGTTTTCTTAAATCTGCATCAAATGACTATATTAAAAAAACCATTCGACTCGGTCGACCAAACAGGATTATGCCGTCTTTTTACCGAATGCCTGAATCGGATGTAAATGAAATCATCCATTTTCTTGATAGCTGGCGCAAAGCACCTGCTCCACTTTGGGACATAAAACCAATAGTAGCCGATAAACACGCAGGAAAGATTTTATACAAGAATAAATGCGCTACTTGCCACGGTAATAATGCACAAGGAGGCAAAGGCTCTGGTTTGCATTTTTCACGTTCAGATGGCCTGGCTATTACTCCCCCGGCTCTGAATAATCAGGGTTTATTAAATTCAGCAACAGACTCTATGCTCCATTATATTATTACCCATGGTCGCAAAGACACGCCTATGCCATCCGCTAAAGCACTTGGGCTTAGCGATAAAAATATTAATGACCTGGTTAGCTACATTCGTAGTTTTCAATTAAAAAGTATTACTCATAAATCTAACTATCATGAAGAACCTGCCAGTTTAATTGTAGACTCGCCTTATTCTTTTGATGAAACAGTTGAAAATGTAAAACGCGCAATCACCGGGTCAAACTTTGTACATATTCGAGATCAGGCGCTAACCCACGGCTTTAATATAGAAACAACAAACAGCCCTAAACAGACGATTATATATTTCTGTAATTTCAGTTTTTTATATGATGCATTAAAGATTGACCCACGTGCTGGTATGTTTTTACCTTGTCGTATTACCGTCATTGAGCAAAATAACAGGGTTCAAATGATGAGCATAAACCCAAAACACCTGACCCAGTTATTCAATAATGACGCACTAGATGAATCATGTGATCAGATGCATGATGTTTATAGCAGTATATTAGAGGATGCCAGCCTGTGAACATCATCCGAAGACTCCTCTTTTCAGGCTTTATTTTATGCCTGCTCACACCAGCCAACGCCCATGCCGTGGTTACGGGCAAGATGATTATGGTTCGCTCATCAGAGGCATTTCCTGAAACCATGGCCTTACTACAGGAGGCTATACGCCACCAGGGATATGAACTAAGCCGTATACAACGCGTGGATGTGGGTCTAAGTGCAAAAGGCTACAAAACCGATAAATACAGAGTTGTTTTTTTTGGCAAGGGCGAACAAATACAGCAGCTTTCCCTTAAGTACCCCCAGTTAATACCCTACCTGCCATTAAAAATCGCCATTTTTGCCGAGAATGAAAATACTATTCTCATTAGTGCCAACCCAAAGATATATAATGACCTCTTCAAACTGCCTGAATTAAAACCTACATTTGAAAAATGGTTAAAAGATGTCACTCAAATACTTAAATCTGTGCAAATTCAAAATTGACAGCTATTATTAGTAACTAATATATTAAAAATTATTAAAGATTATGTCTGCTGAAAATAGAAAGCACCTACGCATTGGGCTTATTGTCGATATCGAACTCACACTTCCTGGGCAGGATACAATTGATGTCCGCACCCGCAATATCAGTGATGGTGGCCTTTACCTGATTCTTGATGAAATTGAATTACCTTCTGTCGATACCGAAGTGAAAGTTCGCCTTAAAAATCAATTAGGAGATGGTGAAGAGCCCCCCGTAAACAGGGCAAAAGTAGTAAGACACGAACCCGACGGCATTGGTCTGGTTTTTTTAGAATAAAACCCTGTCATTTTCACTAAAAAATACAGATACATAATTTATAAATTCAACAGATTAAATTTCATTTAATCTGTGCTTGCTACTAAATTTATCTTCTCTATCTCACTAACATTTTAATACAATTTTCCTGATTAAAAATAAACTAATTAAACGACCTCTAATAACTCAATAAACACACCGCATATCGCAGCAACCTCTTTCTAGCTTGCATCCATAACATTAAACAGCTATTAACTGGATAAGAAAGTTCTGACGGTAACGCTCTTATGCCTACGCAGCACATAGAATCTGAATCTTTTCAGCAACAGGTTGAAATTTGCGGCAAACGCTTTTCTAATGCAATTTCAAACAATATTCCTACTTCTGGCCACACATACAACTGGTTAGAACAGCTCATCAGTCGTACCATTTCTGAAGCTGATTTTCGTATTCAGGCATTACGTTTTATTGATGTATTACCCAGCCTTGATGATGACCAGATACTCGCCAGGCACTTACAGGAATATTTCTCTGATTTGCAACTCCCCTATTTTGCTAAATGGGGCCTGAAACACACTGATAGCAAATGGGCGACACGCATAGCAGCACCTACAGTACGCTATACATTACGCGGCCTGGCACGCAAGTTTATGGGCGGAAGCCAGTTACACCATGCAATGACCAGTATTAGCCGGTTGCGTCATCAAAAAATGAATTTCACCCTTGATTTACTCGGTGAAGCCACTATCTCAGAAGTTGAAAGTGAAGCCTATCAACAGCAGTACCTACAAATGCTGAACAAACTATCTGAACCCGTCAATAACTGGAGCCAGAACCCACTACTGGATTTAAGTCACGGTAAAGACACCCCAAGACTCAATTTCTCACTTAAACTCTCATCCCTCTATTCACAAATTCAAACAGTCTCACCACAGGCCAGTATTTTAGCTATTTGTAAACGGCTTAGGCCCATACTCAGAGCCGCTATTAAAAATAACGCCTTCATTACCATCGATATGGAACAGTATGATATAAAAAACATCATATTTGACTGTTTTAAAAAAGTAATCATGGAGGATGAGTTTAAATCATGGCCTCATATCGGCCTGGCAATGCAGGCATACCTAAAAGACACCTATGGCGATATTGAAAACTTAATTAGCTTTCTTAGTCATCGTTCAGCACCTGTCACCATTCGCCTTGTTCGTGGTGCATACTGGGATTACGAAACCGTTATTGCCAAACAAAATAACTGGCCCTGCCCTGTCTGGAAAAATAAAAATGAAACTGATTACAATTATGAAAAATGCCTGACCTTATTATTAAATTCACAACATAGCATTGACACTGCTATAGCAACCCATAACCCTAGAAGTATTGCATTTTCAATGGCCTTAATCGAAAAACTAAATTTAAATAAAGACCAGTTTGAATTTCAAATGCTCTATGGTATGGCTGAGCCATTAAAACCAGCACTAGTTGATCTGGGCTATCGTTTACGCATCTATGTTCCTTTTGGTGAAACACTGCCTGGCATGGCATACCTTGTTCGGCGATTACTCGAAAACGCCAGTGGCCAAAGCATGATTGACTCTGGTTTTAACGATCATAGTAAATTAATTAACAATCACAGCTTTGACCCTCCTGAACATATAAAAAAATCACTCCAATTAATATCTGAAAACAAATTAATTTTTAAAAACACGCCCTTATTGCGCTTTATCGATCAGCAAGATCACAATGACTTTAATAAAGCATTAATAAATATGAGTAGAAAATTCACTGAACACTTTCCACTTATCATTAACGGAAAAGAGATATATACAGATAAAACCATCGACTCATACAACCCTGCCAAACCCTCTCAATTAATTGGAAAAGTTTCCTGCTCCAGCCATAAAAACGCTGATGCGGCATTACAGGCTGCCGTACAATCTTTTCCTTTGTGGAAAAACACCCCTGTAAAACAACGTGCCGATTTTTTACGTAGAGTTGCTAACCTGCTAATTAAAAAACGTTTTGAATTCGCAGCATGGCAGGTATTCGAAGCGGGAAAGAACTGGCAGGAAGCCGATAGCGAAGTATGTGAAGCCATTGATTTTCTCAATTATTATGCTGATCAAGCTGAGCTTATTAATAAAGGGAACAGCATAAACATTAGTGGTGAATACAATCATTTAAACTATAAAGCACGTGGTGTGAGCCTTGTTATCCCTCCGTGGAACTTTCCATTGGCTATTTTATGTGGAATGCTAAGCGCATCAATAGTCACCGGGAATACCTGCATACTAAAACCCTCCAGCCTTACACCTGTTATTGCAGCAAAATTCATACAGCTCTGGCGCGAAGTTGGCATCCCTGATGGCGTAATAAACTTCCTCCCTGGACCAGGAAAAATAATCGGTGAATACCTGGCTCGAAAACCTGACATTAATATCATCGCATTTACAGGCTCATTACAAACTGGTTCCAAACTACTAAGCATAGGCACTCATATACAACCCGGGCAACATCATATTAAAAAAGTGATTGCTGAAATGGGAGGGAAAAATGCTATTGTTATTGACAGTGACGCTGACCTTGATGATGCCGTCCTGGGTGTTGCTCATTCAGCCTTTAGTTTTCAGGGGCAAAAATGCAGCGCTACATCTAGAGTAATTGTGGTAAAAAGTATTTATGAAAAATTTATAAAGCGACTTATCGAAACCACTAACAGCCTGACCATAGGTAACCCTGAAGAAGCACATAATTTACTCGGCCCCGTCATTGATAAAAAAGCATTTGAAGCTATTTTACAGGCTATTAAAAATGGCCAGCAAACAGCCTCTACACACAACTATATAGCCGACAATAATTCAGAAAATGGTTTTTATATAAAACCCTGTATCTTCACTGACGTTGACCCTTTATCACCATTAGGTCAGGAAGAAATATTTGGCCCTGTATTATCGGTTATAAAAGCAGACAGCTTTAAACAGGCAATAGAGATTGCAAACAATACTCGTTACGCATTAACGGGTGGTGTTTATTCTCGTCAACCATCAAACCTGCAATATGCGCGGAATAATTTTGATGTGGGAAACCTTTACCTTAATAGAAAAACCACTGGAGCACTGGTTAGCAGACAACCTTTTGGCGGCCATAAAATGAGTGGCGCAGGTAACAAGGCAGGTGGTGTGGATTATTTACTTCAATTTATGCACGCTTATTGCGTTACTGAAAACACATTACGTCGTGGTTTTGCTCCTGAAGAATAAAAAATTAAGTTTGTTATATTTATATAACTAATTTTTAATTTTCATTAATTTCAATACTGGTTCATTCAGCTCTGCATCATCACTAAAGCCAGATACAAGTAAAACACGATTTCCTGTACTTGCGATATTGCACATGTCGGCAACTTTATTACATAACCCCTGCCAGTCATGGGTTATTTCTTCTTTAATATATATAGGAACCACACCCCAGCTTAACGCCAGTCGCCTACAGACTTCTTCATCAGAACTTACACCAATTAAAGGTGCTCCCGGTCTGTCGGCAGATAACACCCGTGCTGTTGAACCACTTCGTGTAGGCACGATGATACCCTGTAGCTTTAACTCATGAGCCAGTGTTTTTACCGCTTTTGCTATCGCTTTTCTATCAGGCTCTATCATTTCTGCACACTGTTCAAAGTCTGCCTCACCAAACTTTCCATGCTGCCATTGATACGCTTCCATTTCACGTAATATATCATTCATAACATTCACTGCAAGCACAGGAAAATCACCACTGGCTGTTTCCGCCGATAACATAACCGCATCTGCACTTGATAACGCAGCAGTAGCGACATCACTTACTTCTGCCCTTGTGGGCTTTGAGCTTGTTATCATTGATTCCAGCATTTGAGTTGCCACTATTACAGGCTTCCCATGTAGTCTTGCTTTATTTATTAACTCTTTCTGTATCAAAGGCACTTGTTGTGCAAGCATTTCAATACCCAGATCACCCCGGGCAACCATTATCCCATCCGCTTCAGAAAGGATATTGTCTATGTATTTTATTGCTTCAGGTTTTTCTATTTTAGCAATAACAGGTATATCGCCTCCAGATTTTTTCACATATCGTTTTAAAGTTGTAATACATTTTTCATCCCGAACAAAACTTAAAGCCAAAAAATCAGCTCCTAACTCAATTGCCAGTTCTGAATCTTTTTTATCCTTGGCCGTAAAGCTATTAATAGAAATATTTGAATCAGGCAGATTGAGGCCTTTTTTATTTTTTAATATTCCACCGTATATAACCTTACAATGCACTTCTTTACCATTAACAGATTTAACAACTAGCTCTAATTTTCCATCATCAAGCAATATTCTTTCATCTTTTTTCACGTCTTTATATAGGCTTTTATATTGCGATGCTATCAAACCTGCCATACCTGTTGAAGCAGTACAGCTAACTACAACTTCATCACCTGAAATTAACTCTATTTCACCCTCCTCAAAATCACCTACTCGAATTTTTGGACCACACAAATCCATAAGTATAGCGACATGCTCTTTCTTGCGTTTTGATATTTTTCGAATGCGCTCGGCCAGCTTTCTATGCTCATCATGTGTCCCATGAGACATATTCAATCGAAATACATTTGCACCCGCATCAATTAGTTCAGTTATTTTCTTTTCACTTTTACTTGCTGGGCCAAGTGTGGCTATTATTTTTGTTCTGCGCCAATGTAAATGAATATTTTTTGTGACTTCAGGTGACTGCATATAACGTCCTATATTTATACATAAACATAAACAGTGTAGTTCAATTACACGTCAAGTATATATAATTTTTATAATGCATCAAATTACACCAAAAACAATCTGTACTCTTTTTAAACCCATGCAACATTGAAAACCAAAGGGATGATCTGTTTTCGTGGGCACCTTATAATAATACAACCCAAAAAAATAAGGCTGCGAAACCTATAAGCTACTTATCATTAACAGGGCAGCGACGACAATTACTACCATCAGACTATATTTTGCACTCATAATTAATCCTTTAATATAATTTTTGCTTTATAAATACTAATACACTACCAATATTAATCTGAAACCTGTTTCACACTTTAAGATAAGAAAACAACTGATGTCAGGCTGACTATTTTTCTAAAAACAGCTTTATTTTTTACATGTTGAAAGGAATTTCGCAGAAGGGCTATTACAGGGGTTAGATGAAAATCTTTTTTTTGCCTTTTCTTTAATTTTGCTTTTAACATCTGGCTCAACTATTGCCTCTTCAACAGGCTTTTCTTTTACTTCTTTCTGCTCGACCTGTTTTGCCTGTAATCGCCGGGCTGACATTTCCTTTTCGACAACCAGCACTTCTAAACGAGCCTGCTCCTTATGAAACATATTCAGTCGCTCACTTTTTAATTCAGCCTCTTTTCTTTCCGCCTTGCGCTGCATCTCACGCTCACGAACCAGTGCCCTGGATTCAGCTCGTTCTGCCTCTCTGATACGTGCTTTCGCCCGCGTTAATTTTACTTCCGCCCGCTGCTCCTGTGCTGCTAATATTTCTGCGGCACGCATTTCAGCAGCACGTATTTCTTCCTGTACCCGGGCGGTGGTTATTGCGGCATCACGCTCTCTTTCCAGTGCCCGTGTTACGGCTATTGCAGCATCACGTTCTTTCTGTAATGCTTTTAGTTCTCGGTTTTCCACTTCCCATTGTGGCTGCTGCCGCGCATTTTGTCGTACTTCCTGTTGGCTAGTGTTCTCTCTTGAACCAAACATCATCCAGGCTGCAATCATCATTATCAAAGACGCAATAAACATCCCCCCCACTACACCTATAATAATCATATTAAGCCCCTTTCCCGGGCCTTCTTCAATATGTATCATAGGATGATAAACATCCTCATCATACTTTCTTTGTGACATATACAGAGGCGCGGCATCCGTATCAACTATGCTTGCTTCAGGGGGCTGCTTATCAATATCTATAAATGAACTTTTACTGCTTACACCTTCTTCCAGGTTTCCTTCAGAATCTACTGCACCCTCAGGCTGTACTCCTTCATCTTCTATTTTAAATTCATCCGTTTTACTTTCTGACGGGCGTGTTGCTTTTATCGGCCTTACATTTGATTCATCTATGGCTGCACTCTGAGTATGGACTTTTTCTATATTCACCTGAGATTCCGAATGAACCACAGGGACAAGCTGCTCCACACCTCTCGCCTGCTGAAATAATTTTTTTGATATTTCAGCCACATCTTTTTTAATTACCTGCTGCTCTGCACTAACTAATTTTTCTTCCTGTTTTTTATCAACCGTTCTTTGTGCATTAGCTTTCTGCTCTATTTCTGTTTTTGACTGATTTATCGATTGTTGCGTTATATTGTCAGCTGAAAACACTGAGTCCTGAGCCGGCTGGCCCGTATTAAATGCAGGGATAATACTGTTACTATGCTGCTCGCTCACAACATCATGTATCAGCTGCTCACCAATCGTTTTATTTTGTTCGGCAAAACCATATACAAGTGCTGTATCACATAGCAGATTAATTAAACGAGGGGTACCACCACTGTATTTATATATTGCTTCACAAGCCGCTTCAGTAAAAATGGACGCTTCCGTTCCGGCAACTTTCAGGCGATGATGAATATAAGCATTAGTTTCTTCAATACTTAATGACTCAAGATAATAATCTACCGCTATACGCTGCGCAAACTGCATTAATTCAGGTTGACGTAACGTCTCGCGTAATGCCGGCTGCCCAGCAAGAATAACCTGTAATACCTGATCTTTATCTGCATTAATATTGGACAACATGCGCAGCTCTTCCAATGTATCTGCATTCATATTCTGGGCTTCGTCGACGATCAAAACAGTATGTTTCTTCTGCGCATACTGCTCAATTAAGAAACGAATGAACATCTGATGCATTTGCGCCTTACTTTGGCCTTCACCATCCAGGCCAAATGCCATAAGCACCCAATTAAGCAGCTCACCAAACGCATGGTGCGTATTAGTTATCAGACCAACTTTAGTATCATCACCCAGCCCAACCAGGAGGCGTCGAATCAGGGTTGTTTTACCTGCACCCGTATCACCACATATAACACTAAAACCAGCCTGGTTCATCATGCTATATTCAAGAAGCGTCAACGCCCGCTGATGCTTTTGGCTCAGATACAGATAATCCGGATCAGGCAATAATGTAAATGGCTTTTCCGTAAGCCCATAAAAAGATTCATACATGTCTGTAGCAAGCTCCTGACTTGTGCTCATTTATTTTTACTAATATAGGATAATGTCTGTCATTTGAATAAAAAACAAACAGTTAATACTAATATACTTATTTTTTCACTAAAAACACCCTGTAAATATGCTGCGGGGCTTATAGTATTAGTTAAACATACTAACACCAACACTCCATAGTAAATTCGCCGTAAACTCTGGGCTCAACCCAATCTGTTGTTTTACGACATCTGGGCCAGCACTAAAGCTCAGGGCACACAATAAAGCTTAATTCCTGTTCAGACATACATATCACTCCTTAAGCTTAACTGGCAACTAATTCAATACTATGTTCTCTGCCACGTTTTCCAGTCTGCTTTATTCTCTGAAATATGAAATAAAGCAGCAACAACATGGCGATCGTAATGTGACTCAGATTGCTCCAGAAGTATATCCACCACCTCTTTTACCGCTCGCCCTTCACGATACGCCCGTGAGCTAGCCATGGCGACAAATGCATTTGCTACAGCCAGTATTCTCGATTCAAGCATAATGTCACTACCTGCCAGCCCTTCTGGATAGCCGCTGCCGTCAAGGAACTCACTTTTCTGTGAAATAATATCAACCACAGGCCCACTAAAAGGGAGCTCAGATAATATATCGACAGCAAACCCAATATGTTTTCTCAACTGTTTTGATTCGTTATCAGATAGCGCTTCCATTTTAGTCAGTATTTCCTTTGGAACATACAACTTACCTATATTTGCTAATAAAGCCGCCATTTCCAGCGACTCTAACTGCATCTCAGTTAAATTCATTTCTTTAGCAATCGCGATTGCAACATCCCGGGTGCGTGCAGAATGATTTATGCAATACGGATCATGCATATCCACCGCTTTAACCAGAGTCCCAATGATACCCTGCCCCAATTGCTCACGCTTTTCCTGTTCCTGTTTTAATTCACTTATATCATGCAACACATATAACACAGCACTTTGGTGCTCACCATAAACCAGTCGCGTAGAGACCACATGATATACCCGTTCACAGGAATCAATCTGCAAAGACATAACACAGGTTTTAGTATCAGCACATATACTATTTATCAATCGTTCTGCCGTTTCCTTGCCTAACACACTGGTTATATGTTTTGATTTTATTTCATCAATATCTATCGACAATAAATGTGAAAACGCAGAATTCATAAAGATAATTTTTGAGTTCTGATCCAGTAAAATAATATTATCTTTTATGTTATCGGTAACTGCATCGAGCAAAATAGTCCGCGCCTCAAGCACATTACTCAAAGACTGTAATCTTAAACTGGTACTATGCCGCCAAATTGCGACAAAGGCCATTGCTACAAAAAAAACACATAAGATAAATGTTGTTAACAAAAACGTCTGATGGCTATTTGATTCAGCTAACGCCTCAGACGCTGAAATTTTCTGAACCAGTTTCCAGGGCGTATCTTTAACTTCTCGCCCGGTAACCAACACATTGTTACCTCGATAGTCCTGAACTTCCCTGAAACCGCCTGGATTATGATAAGCATACGACGATGCCAGTTGATTATTATTATCAGGAAGGCGATGAAATAAATTATAATCTTCTTTTATCGGGCTTATATAAACAAGACTGGCACCTTCCTGCCTCACCAGTAAACTTTCATCTGAACCGGTTATACTTTGTCTGTTTTTCAATATTGGGTATAAATCTTTCTGCGGATTCAATAACAATATAACTGCACCTACAGGCTCTATTAATTCAATGTCCTGAACCTGAAAAACAGGCATAATATATCCATAGACCGATTGTTTGCTCTCACCCGAATACAGATCAATTACCTGTATTTTCGCTGCATTATATGTTTTTTTAACTACAGCTTTATGCGCTTCAATATCGACAGGAAAACCTTTTGTAGACATAACCAGTATTTGCTTTTTATCCAGTACCGCAAGACCATACTCACCAGAACTGTTTTTCTTAATAGCCGTTATATTTTCCAGAAATCCAAAGCTTCCTGCGCTCGCCCTTAACAAATTCCTCACATGCCCCTGCACTGCACTCAATACGACTTCATTCACTTTATCTCTATTATTATACTCCGATAGAAACAACCTGAGACTTGTATTTTCAGCCAGTTTTTTTAATTGTTTTTTTTGCTTCCATATCAAGTCTTCAACAGCCGCCGATCTTATCTCAGCCAATAGCGCCAGACGTGACTGCCAGTTAGTCAAATCACGATTTTTTTCTTTTTCCGCATACTCAAATATCAACCATAAACTTATTACAATAAATAGGCCCAAAAATACACTTGCCAATACGGGGGGGAACTTTATTTTAAATGCATTATTTTTAACTTTCATACAATATTACTTATTTAAATTTTAAAAGACCCTCTTATTGAGGCAGGAACATCCACCACTTTTTTTCATTAACGGCATATACAGGAACATAATGCAAAATATGTTTATGTGAAATAACTTCGTCTACCTGATTATCCATTATTAATATATCGTCCTTAATATATAAAGCTAAAACCGCATGTGGAATTTTTAAATTTGTATCCTGTAATACCACCAGCTTAATACTCTGCATATTAAAACCAAGCATCTTAAGGGATAGCATTTTTGTTATTGCGTAATCTTCACAATCACCATTATTATATAAAAACTCTCGTGGTGTCGCCCAATAGTCTTTTACTCCGTAATTCTCAATATCCAGAAGATAGTCATGCTCATTAGCATATAAATTAACTTTATTTATCTGTTGCATTTTTGAAAGCGACTGAATGCTTTTTAAAAACCTCAACCAGTCTCTAACATGACAATGATCAAGCCTGTTATTTTCACAGTTTCCTTCTAATGCCTTTTGTTTAATATTACGTTCTAAAACCGATAACCATTGAGGAAACAGTTTTAAATTTTCACGCTCATTTGACTGATACCCAAAAAGTCCTGCAAGAACAACCTCAGGCAGCAAAACAAACAAAAAAATATACCCGTATAAGCAATATCTGTTTTTACAGCTCAAATAACCCTCCTCTTAACAATAATATGAACCAGACACATACTCAGACACACTTTGAGCAGCTTACAAATACAATAACTTAACGGCAAATTGTAGAACATTTACACCTGATAATTATATTTAATAAATGGCTTATTTAATCAGAATAAGTCTCGACCAGGTGGAATAACTGTACGTTTTCCCTTGTAAATATATATAAAAAACGTCAATATCACGCAAAATCACTTTGAGAGTACTTAAATGATCAGGAAAATTCTGGTGGCAGCTTGTTTATACATGGCATTAGCTTCGCCTAACACCTATGCTGAAGAGGCTGTAGATCCAGAAGTTTTATTTAATGAAGCAATGCGTTATCGCTTAAATGGAGAGCTGTTTAAGTCTATTGAGCTCTTTGAAACCATATTAAGCAACCAGCCCAGCCTTAATCGCGCGCGCCTTGAGCTTGCCATTTCTTATCATCTAACCCGCCGCTATGAAGATGCAAAAGATCAGTTAAGTCAGGTTTTAAATGACCCCGAAACTCCGGATGAAGTTAAATTATCGGTAACCGCATATATGGCTCAGTTATCTGGTGATATCAAAACAGCCGCCCAACGCTCCACATCATCCATGTATATATCAGCAGGCATGTTCACTGATTCAAATATAAATCTGGGCCCAGGAAAAGATATAACAGGCAACACCAATATATCATCCGAAGAAAATGGCAGCGGCGGGCAGTTTATGTTCACCTATTCACATCGCTCACGTGCCAGCCAGGCTATGCATATTAATAACTCTATTGTTGACTTTGAATGGCAAACCCAGGCCACAGCCTATAGCAAAGCATATGGATCTGATAATACTGAATTTAACCTCTCAGTATTATCACTTAGCACAGGCCCTGCCTTCATTTCTGAAGAAAAGCGCTGGCGTGCTGCCTTCAATTTTAAACTGGACAAGCTTATATTCGGCAAAGACGATTATGCAAAATACGCAGGTATCAACCCACTTTACACCTACAGTATTCAGGAAGACCTTGAGATCACATTTGAAAATACCACGACAGCCCGTGAGTACGATCAACAGGAAGACAAAGGTCTGACCGGCACTATGACAGTATGGGGTATAGATATTGCCAAATTTTATACTGATCAGTCTATCGGCTTACAGGCAGGCATTAAATATCACAATAATGGCGCTAAAGATGGTGCACTCCATTCGACTGGTGGTGAAATATACTTCGGTGGCCAGATACCTGCCTGGGAAAATGCTCGAGCATATTTAACATTAAGCAGCCGTGACTACAGATATAAAGCGGCCGACATCACAAAAGGTTACACAGAGAAACGCAATGAAACCGAGTTACTGGCTGTATTGGGTATAAGCCATGACTTCCACGGCGGATTTCTCAAGTCATGGACTGTAAATACCCAGTATACATTTACAGATAATGACTCAAATCTGGATGATTTCACCTATGATCGCAATATATTTGAAATCAATTTACGTCGCTATTTCTTTTAACCTGAAAAAAACCATTATTAGTACACTTAAAGCATATAAATAAGCATGATAAACCTGAAAAAGACAATTTCTCTTTGTTTAAATATAAAGCGTCAATAAACCGTGCATCATGTCGATAATATTTACAATAGAGCGCCTGAATATAAACCACTATTCATCTGAAAAATGACAAATACATTTCAAACTTCACCTATAAAATCAATGAGTTAGATATTCCCCTCTAATAAGCCACTCAAATGGGGTATGGACAGAGGCTCCACGATAATTATAATTCTCTTACAATGGGAAGGAGCGCCCAAGACAAGGATCACCCACATTTTATAATCAACTAGCCTAAGCATTTGTTTAAAATGTTGTTTATTTTTTGTGGCACTGGATTTGCCTGTATTTTTATTACAAAATTTAGGTCTTAAATATGATGAAAAAAACAATTTTATTTACATTCGCAATATTATTGCCCATTCAAGCAATGGCAATTCAGCAGGATTCTGTATACACATGGGGTGAATGGGCCGAAGGCATTCAACCCGCAGCAGGGCCAGTTGCTCAGGTAACGCCACCCCCCGCCCAGACACCGGATGTGAATTTTCGGCCTAATGAAAATTCTGCTTTTTTACGTGAAGCGATACTCACATTTCGCACTGCTCCACCAGTAACACCTAACGCCCCTCAGGTAACCAGCGTAGTTATCGCACCTGTTGTCACACCAACAACGCCCGTTAATCAATTTTAAAGCAAGGAATAATTATCAACCCAGCGCCAGGTATTGATAATATGCAATTTGGGAAATAAAAATGAAAAAATTACGATTATTACTTTCTGCAACAGCTATTTTTTCTGCACAAGCATTCGCAGCCCCTATTAGTATTGGACCATATGGACTAGACACAGACGCAGGCGCAACCTCATCAAGCTTCACTGGCTCTGTTTTTGAAAACACCAACGGAGCAATTACAAACTCTCTTGTAAACACATACATTAAAGGCACATCAATCGATGCAGCTGTTTTTTTAAATTTTGAAAATACAGCCCTGTCAAATCAGAATGGAAATGATCTTGCCTTATTTTTTATTACCGCTAATAACACGGTTTCTGTCAATATCAATGGTATTAATAGCGGCCCAATCACCTCAAGACAATTGTTTGTTAATGATGATCCATTTGTAAACCCTGGACCAAATGGAGAAAAGTATCTGGTAACAGACATATTATTACCAAATGGCACTTTAGGAACGGCTGATCTTTCAGTTATTTTTCTTGATCTGAACGATTTCAATGTTAACTTGAACCAGAGTATAAATAATATTCAGGTTAATTTAGGTAACGAAACATCATTAATGTCATATGCCATCGGCTTAAATGCACCTGTTCTCGTTCCTTTACCAGCAGCGTTATATTTATTTTTATCCGGACTGGCGGGACTGGGTATTTTCCGCCATACAGGTAATATTTAATCTCGAAAATAGAAAGAGGCTCACCTAAAGCGAGCCTCTTAATTTAAGCCTGTGTAATATTCAGACGTACTCACTTATCAAGCCATTCCGCAACCGCCTTCCAGTGCATTCTGTCTACGTACACGTTTTTACCTTTTAACTCATGTATACCCATACCTTCCTCAGTAGCTCGTAAATAATTCTGTGTATCCCTTAAACTAGCAACTACCGGAATATTTAATGAACTTAAAAAGCGCTCAAGTGATTGAAAAGCAACCGTATTCTTTCTGACACGATTTGCCACAATGCCTATACTAGTCTGGTTTAACCTGACTTTAACATCCAGCAATAAATCACGAATAAAATCGGCCGTAGCAAAAATATCAAGCGGAGAAGGTAAAACGGGTATTAATATTTTATCCACCCCCTTTAATTGCTCTCTAAGTTCTGGGCCTTTTAAGCCTGGAGGCGTGTCGATAATGACTCGTTCAGTTTCAGGCGGTAACCTGAGCTGCCAGCTCATCGTAACCGCCTTGGCAGAATTTCTATGCGCGACAACACCATATATATCAGACATACTGTCGTTACGAAGTTTCAACCAGCGCATACTTGACCCTTGAGGATCATAATCAAATAGTGCGGTATTAATACCTCTAGATGCATAATAACTGGCCAGACTGGTTGAAACCGTTGTTTTACCACAGCCACCTTTGGTATTAATCACAACTATACGTTTCATTCCTGACATCTGCCCCTTTACCAAACCATAAAATAGAAACTGAAAAGCTTACTCGGTTTTACTTCGCACCCCATATTCATGATAACCCAGGCGCAACCTCTTATATTTTCTAATCATAATTATAGTGCTTTCTAACACCGACAAATCAATTTGACTAACATTTAAGCCAACTTCCAGCTTATACCGTTCATTTACAACTTCAATATTTATGTACTGCTCTGGATCATCGGAAACCGGGTTGTGCAATGAGTACTCCTCAATCGTTCTCACACAGGCATGCCACACAACAGAAACACCATTCAAGACACCCTCAAATTGCAACTCTACTTTATTTGCAGGTAAATCCCCCCTGATTAAAAACAATTTGCCCTGCAGTGCCAACATATCGCGAAATGCTTCAACTTCAGATGTATTCTCTTTTTCCATCACTTTCCCGTTAGAATATCTTTATAATATTAACTTACAGCGCATACGCTTTTTAAAATATAGTGGGATTGCTTATGGCCGCCTTAATCGACCAGCCTTTAAAGACATCTGGCAGCAGTGTAACACTGTCTAATAAGAAAATTGAAGAGTTCCTTATCGAGCTAAACTACTGGCAACTCAGCGTCATATCACATATTAAGCAAATTAACAGGACGTACCAATTTAAAAATTTCACTCTGGCAATGGCTTTTGCAAATCAAATTACTGACCTCGCTGAACAGGCAAATCACCATCCTCGTATCTGCGTTGAATGGGGTAAAGTGAATATAAGCTGGTGGACACACAGTATCGCAGGATTATCTGTTAATGATTTTATTATGGCAGCACGATGCGATAAAGCATACCAATATGCTGGATAGACAAAACCATATACTTTTTCAGCACTGTTCTGCAGGTCTTTGTCGGCAAATTTTTATCGGTATGCTAAAAAGACAATAAAGAAAAAAACTACTGAAAATTCCAGAAAGACACTATGCCAGGACAACATAGTCAAAATAATTACTTGGCACTTAACTCCCATGCATAAGAGCAATCCAGTTCTGCCAGTACACTATCAGCACCCACATTACCCTCTTCAACCAGCACCTGTAATGGTGGTCGATTCTGAAAGCGACGATGAGGTTTTTTCATCCAGCGCGCACCCATCATTTCATTTTTAGGGTAAGTCGTACGCAGGGCATCAATTATCCCTAAAATACGTATCGCCTTGAACTCAACATTATCATCTTTTGGTAATGGCGTATTCTCATGGTACGCGCGTAACTTACGGGTACGGGTACCTTCCGGCAAACTAAGCACAACAACCTGATCTGCAGCACACAGGCCCCACTCATCCAGATTAGCCATAATTTTTTGTGTTAGCAGGATTTGCCGTTCTTCACTTAAGTGAAACATTTTTTAACCTCAATACAATACCTGCCATTTTAAAATATCTTTCTGGGGGAGAAGAAGATATATGCCTGCTATTCCCAACGGAACAAAAGCACACCTAGCAGTAAAAAAATAATACTCATAACCAACAGAGCCACCAGATTTGGCAAAATAGCCGACAAACTGGCACCATCCAGCATTATACCACGTGCAGCCTGTGTTATGTGGGTCAATGGAAAGACCAGGGCCAGCTTCTGTATCCAGGGGTGTAAACCTTCCAGCGAAAACCAGACACCGGACAAAAACATCATGGGCCAGGAAAGCATATTTAGCAGCCCGCCCGCCATCTCTTCTGATTTAACCCGTGCAGCCACTATCAGCCCCATACTCACCATAGAAAAAGCACCCAGAACATAGACTAAAAATAGATTCAGGTAACTGCCATGCATAGCAAAATTAATTAATAAATTACAGCCAATAAAGACACCAGAAGTAATAGCCATAATAAGCCATAATCGAGAAACGACCTGTGCAGATAAAAACTCTAATGCATTAAGAGGCGTCGCTTTAAGTCGCTTAAGCACACCATTTTTTCTATACCGAACAACAACATAACCTACACCAAACAAAGCGCTAAACATCATATTCATACCCAGAACACCGGGAATAAGCCAATCGACATAACGTATTTGCTCACCTTGCACTAATTGCTTCTGATAAGCCTCACCGCCACTACCTGCTAACACTTTTTCAAGCATGTAACCCGAAGGGGAACTGTCATTCATCCAGTAACGCTTTAACCTTGCATCCAGCAACATGTCCAACTGGTGTCGCTTCACTTTATCAATAGCCAGCACCTTCTCAGACTCTTCTATAGGTATAAACTGTATATAATCTGTTGTATAAAAAGTTAGTAGTGCATCTTCGTGCTGCTCTATAACGCCTATTTTATATTGATTCACCTGATCCCCGGTAAACGCAAAAGCAAAACCAAGAATGATCAGCAGCGGAAAAATAATATTCCAGGCAAGTGCACTTCTATCACGCAGAAACTCTCGATCTCTCGCTCTCAATATACTAACAAAACGCTGCCATCTCATTGCCTAAGCCCCTTACCTGTCAGCTCAAGAAACAGGTCATCAAGTGTCCGCTCCCTAATCTGCAACCCACTAAGGGATATATTTGCTTCAAGCAGTAACTTAACTGTCTGATTGACATCGGATGTGCAAATCTCAAACCGATCCTGGTTCCGGCTAAAACTTAATTTCCCCTGCCCCTCCAATAAACCAAGTATTGTCTCAAGCGAAACAGAAACAGGTATCTGTATAACAACATCATTAAAATGCTTTGATAACAGATCACCTGGCGTGCCCTCAGCAATTATCTTTCCATGATCCATAATAATTATTTCATCACAAAGCCTATAAGCCTCGTCCATGTAATGAGTCGTAAGCACGATGGTTTTATTCTGTTGTTTTATTTTTTCAATTAATCGCCAGAAATTATGTCGAGCCTGTGGGTCCAGCCCTGTCGTTGGCTCATCAAGAAAAATAATGTCTGGATCATTCACCATAGCTATAGCCAGTAATACACGCTGACGCTGACCACCACTCAAGCTTGCTGTATCCTGATCTAAAAAATCACCTAATGCACAATCCTGAATAACTTGCTGTAAATCAGATACATCAGGATATAAGCATTGAAATAACTCAAGTGACTCCTGCACCGTTATAAAGTCCTGTAAGGCAGTGGATTGAAACATAATACCGGCTTTATTTTTAAATTCATCGCCTAAAGGCTTGCCACGATATAGTATTGCTCCCTTATCAGGTGTTTTAATCCCCTCCAGCATCTCAACTGTTGTCGTTTTACCCGCTCCATTGGGCCCGAGCAAACCAAGACATATTCCTTCAGGCACCTCAAAACTAACACCATTAACCGCTTTAAGCCGTTTAAATTGTTTATGTAACTGTTTTACCTGAAGTATTGGCAACATGGAATGTATCTATTAATGAAATTTAAAGGTGTATTCTAAACAAGAAAAGGAATAAACAGGCGTGTTTTTACACTAGAAAAAATGACTACAAAAAAGCCTTTTCTAACAAAAAAAGGACAGGGACAACCTGTCTACCCTGCCCAACTTTGCTGGCTTGCGAATACTAGGACACAATAAGTCCTATATAAGTTCAAACTAATTTCTAATATTTTTTAGGAACCCGCACTATGCATAGACATGCTATGATTTCGAACTGCAACTATGAATTTAATGAATGAGCATGATTTGAACCCGAACACAAAACAGATACCTCCAGTAAACAATGACAATCGCTTTAAAATAAGAGTTCCCATTGCTATAAAGCTAGCCCTTGCCATTACATTACTAATCGTAAGTGGTATGTCAACTCTTGGCTTTATTATTCTGGAAAACCAGAAAATAGTTTTAAACCAACAGATTAATGATATGGGTTCAACCGTTGCCAGACAAGTTTCAATTAGCGCTTCAGAAATGGTACTTTCTGGCGATACACTTGGCCTGCAAACACTGGTCAATAATTTAGTAGACAATCAGCGCATCAAAGGTGCTATTGTAATTTCTGACCAAAATGAAATTCTGGTAAAAAATGGATTGACGCCATCCATAGGATATATTCAGCATCAGTTAAGCAATAAAAAAACTTCTCATATTTTTGAATGGAGCACAGTCACAAACCCTCACGATAAATTAATCTGTTTTGATAGCCCAATCAAATTTAAGCAACTCATTGCTGGACATATAATTATCACCTTCAGTAAACAGCAAATGGTTCAATCATTAAAAAACTCACGATTTGTTATTATTTTTGCAACCATACTAATGAGTCTAATTGCTATATTACTCGCATTTGTCATGAGCCGACATTTATCCAAGCCTATACATAATCTGGTTGACGCCAGCAAAGCAATAGGTAAAGGTGATTTTAAATTTCGCCTAAATGAACGTCGCAATGATGAAATTGGTGAGCTTGCCTGCGCCTTCAACCAGATGGCTCATGGCTTATTACAAAAAACTCAGGTTGAAGATGTTTTCTCTCGATATGTATCCAGTAATGTTGCACAAAAACTTTTAAAAAATCTGGATAATATTGAATTAGGTGGAAAGCACATAACAGCATCTGTTTTGTTTGCAGATATTGTTGGCTTTACCGGCATTTCTGAAAAATTGCCGCCTGAAGAAATTACAAATCTACTCAATGAATATTTTTCACATATTGCAATCATTGCAAAATTGCATAATGGACACATTGATAAGTTTATGGGTGACTGTGCCATGGTTGTTTTTGGTGTTCCAGACTACTCTGAAAACCATAGCCTCAACGCAGTAAACTGCGCTATTATGATTCGTGAAACAGTAACTAAACTTAATGACATACGCTTAACACAAAACAAAATTCCTATTCACTTTAAAATCGGCGTTAACAGTGGCGCTATGATAGCCGGAAACCTTGGATCAAATGACCGCATGGAATACACTGTAATTGGAGATCCAGTCAACATTGCTTCACGGCTAGCTGGCATTGCCGAAAGCGACCAGATAATTATTCTTGAAGAGTTGTACAAACAGAGTAGTATCTCCAAACATATAATTGCGAATAAGCATAAAGTCATTCGTGTCCGCGGAAAACAACACCCCGTATCTACCTGGCTAGTTGATAGTGTTAAACCTGATCACAAAAAGCTTATGGAACAACAGATAAATAACATTCTGAGTAATCTAACTGAGTCCTGTACTTGAATATTTCCATACTTATTAATCGGCCCACTCTTATCTTGCTCACATATTTGTTTATGCCAGCGTGCTCTCTGATCAACACATCTCCTGAATCATTTGAGCAGAACATTGAGCAATGGCTTGCCAATAATGAATTTGATGAAATTAATGATGCCCTGCAAAGTGCCAGTAAAAATGACAGTACACTTAAAGAAACTCTGAACAAAAAATACACTATTGATACAAAGAAAAGCACATTTATTGAGAACACATCAAAAAAAGCTAAAAAATTAAAGCAATCAAATGAATGGCAACAAGCCCTCGACACTTATAACAATGCACTTAAGAAAATAGAAAATGAGCCGAGGCTTAACAAAGAAAAAACTGAACTACTTCATGAGAGAGACCATCAAGTCACCACACTAAGAAAAGACATGCTTATGAAGCAGGCTGATGCATTAATTTCATACCAGAAAATATACAAAAAATTACATAAACTAATTCCATGGGACTATAGTGCTCAATTCGACATAAGTCGCTACAATAAAGACAGAATTGAAGTGGCTCGACACCTTGAAATGTGTGGTGATCAAGCTAAAAGTAATAAACATTATATAATTTCGCGTGATTGCTATTTTTTATCAAACAAACTGGACCCTACAGAACAAAAAGAATCATGGGTTACAAAAATTGATGTTCAATTAAAAAATAAATCAGATCAAAAACGCTATAATGAATTACTCACATCATACAGCACCGCATATGAAAAGCATGCGTACAACAAGGCACGATCACACCTTAATACACTACTTACTATCAACCCTGCGCACAAAAAAACAAAACGCCTGTTAGACTCTTTAAATAAAGAAATAAAAGAGCTTACATTAAGTAAAATACGCTTTGGCAAAGAGCTTTACAGTAAAAATAAAATTAACCGCGCACTAAAAGTATGGCAACAGGCGCTGCAACTAGAGCCCAAAAACACAGAAATAAAACAGCTCATTAATCGTGCAAAAAAAGTAAGCAAGAAAATTCAAAGCCTTGAAAAGAACCAGTAATGCATAAGGGCAATCTGTTCATATCTATAGAATAAATACAATTTAAAAGAAATAAGCTTAAGAAGTCATGCCAACACTTTTTATGATATTTTTATCCTTACTACATTCATTACCTCTATTTCCATTCCTGCGATATCCTCCATATCAGGATAATAAGTCAAGTTCACCCTTTGTCCTTTCAGGTTTTTATACAGCTTTTTACGTTTATATTTAAAAGGCACGGTACAGCCCTCTATCATTAAAGTATTAATTACCCAGTCACCCGATTCACGCTGCACATGTGACTCAATCTTCATCATGTCACTTTGATTTAACTTTTGATGTTTTTTTAAAAGTTTATCTACTGGTTGTGTCATGCATAGCCTTTTAGCATCGTTATTTATATATATGAGGCATTATTCAAAGCCTTCCCCTGGACATCTTGCTTTTTAAAACCTGCACTCAGATAAGCGCCCACCCTGAACACCTCCGCACTATATTGACTCACATAAAAAACCTCACAGCTTATACTATGGGTATTTTTTACTATACAGCGTACCGAACGGGACTTAAACCTTGCAGCCTGTATTGTGATGAGCTTTGATGATTTACATTTTTCACTTATACCAATACTCGTAATCTATCATCAAAATACCGGTAAAAAATATAATTTCAAATACAGTCATTCCGACATGTATTTAAATAGAGCTTACTTATAAATAGCACTGACCGTAAATACATACCCCCCAATTTAAGGGGTATAAAGTTTCATCACTCCATTATAAAATTATCAACAAGCTGGATAAGTTTTTAATTTTAAATCATGTTACTTTAATTACACTTGCTACAGAAACAACACATTAGTCATAGGGACATACACAACGACATGGAACAAACCCTATATCTACCAAAGTACGGCCCTCTCTGGCATTATACTACTAACTGCTTATGATAGTAATGTTGTGGAAGCAGCCGTAAAATAACCGCCATGCAAAAGATAACCCATGAACAGCATAGCCCATATTGCTACGCTGTATCTTTAATTAAGCGGCTTTTTGAAAGCATTTCAATTAAACAGGAAAGATAAAAAATGACAACAAAACAAATAGTAAAAATTTTTATGGTTTTTTTTATAGGCGGTACTATTGCAGCCTGTACACCACCACCACGAACATCATATACAGGTTCAGATACAGTCAATGCCGTTAGTAAAAACATGTTAATTGGTCATTGGAAGCTACGAATTCTTAACCCAATAGAAGGTGAGCAATTAAACTCTGCCGATATACATTATTTAAGTAATGGCAATGTCATACTGAACTCTCAAAGCTCCAGCAGTGGCATGGCAATGACCCTGGAGGTTTCTGGCACATGGTCAGTACAGGGCGATGTAGTCATCCAAACGATGAAATCAATTAAAGAGACTAGTGGCAATAAAATGGCTGCAATCATGTTACCCTTTATGAATACTATGAAAAGTCGTATGAGTGGTAGTGCGAATGTTTATTCAGCGTCAGCAGAGAGAGTTGTACTCGTTTCAAACACAGAGGGTCAGGCACAAGAGCTCACTCGAATACGATAATTCACTCAAATGTTGCTGGCAAATGTTACCGGCGTGAGAAGAGCGCCTGTAGCATTATAGTAAGATTCCATTAGGATCTAGTGTACTGAATAGACTATCCAGTACACTAGATCGCATCAAGGTAATAATAAACCCGTTCGCAAGGCCTCACTGACCATTTCTGCGCGAGACGATACATCCAGTTTATGATAAATTTCCTTCACATATCCTTGCACAGTATGGTGGCTGATAGCCATCAAAATAGCGCACTCCTTCACACTGGAGCCTTTGACAATATATGACAGCGTCTCCCGCTCTCTTTCGGTCAACGATACATGTTTTGTTACCATTGAGGGCTGATGAAAATAACAGAGTATTTTTTGAGCCACCTCAGGTGATATAGCAGGAATACCCCTGTCACTCTTTTTCAACATTTCAGCAATAGCCGCTTTACTTTCATCTTTTAAAATATAGCCTGCTGCTCCGGCACGTAATGCGGAAAACAGATGTGAATCATCGGAGTAGATGGTGGTAACGACACAAACTAAATCAGGATAAAGATTTTTTGCCTGTACCAGCGCCTCAAGCCCACTACCATCAGGTAGATTAAGGTCAACCAAAAACAAATCAAACGCCTGCTTCATAATGTTATGCTGAGCTTCGGCAACAGATGCTGACAAAGTCACTTCAGCCCTGTTTTCATAAGCCATTAATACCGCATCGCCTAACCATGTCTGTGCATCAATATGATCTTCAAGGATAAGAACTTGTTTGTTGGTTGATGATATTGTATTTTTATCTGACATGATTTTTTTCTAATATCCCTTTATGGTGTATATGGAAAAATCCACGATACCTGCCCACCAGTATGAGTTCCCTGCCACTTTATTTTACCATTAAGCGCTTTAACTCGAAACTGCATATTGTGCATGCCAACACCTTGCTGCCATTGCTTTAATTTAGAGTAGTCGCTTTGATCTTTTACTGTGAATTTCAAATAATTTAAACGATAGCGAACAACTATGGTAATAGTATGGCTAGAATGATGCTTGATTGCATTGCTTAAAGCTTCCGTCAATATTAAATAAATACTTTGTGTTACCTCCGTAGTAAATAACATATCAGCAGGAACATGGTAAACGTGAAATATAAGGCTTATATCCACTTCATTACAACGCTTAAAACATTCAGCCTTCCATTTATAAACTACATCAGACAAATTATTAATGGATTTAGGCGGATGTTGCACAACACCACGTAAATCTGCCAGGGCTGAGCGCGCCAGAGTTTCATGCTCATCCGTTGCACTTTGATAAACCAGCGATAACAGTTTGGCTCCAATAGAATCATGTAGATCTCGGTGTATTCGCTGCCGCTCCTGGGTGATCGCCTGTAGCTTCTCCATAGCTAGAATCTTTTGATAGTTTTTTTCTAACAATTTTCCTGCATGGTGTATACGCTCTTCCAGTTCCATATTAAGACATTCTGTTTCATCAAGTGCCTGAAGAAAGCGGCTCACTAACAAATAACTCATTATTAAAAAAAACAATGGCAATGAATAATCTAGCCAGAGACCCGTACCCAAATCAATCCAGTATGACTGAATCGCCACATCATGTAACCCGGCAATGGCAATGAAGAAAATAAGGAACAATATAATAGCATTTTGTTTTTTTCGGTTTTTCGTCCACTGCCATGCCAAATGTGCAATACCCGCACAGGCAGCAACAAAACAAAATTGAAGCCAATAAGGGAACAGCACAAACATCTGCTCCTCTGAGGAAAAAACAATAATAATATTCCAGATGCCACAGGAAGCTAACAAATATTTTTCAATATAAGGGTAATGTTTTTTGTCCAGACGAATCATTGAAAAGGCAATCGCTATTGCCAGCCAGCCTGAACTTAAAAAAACAATTTTTTCCCAGAACTGCTCTTTTACAGGGAGATTATGAACAAATATATTTACGTTATAAACACACCACATCAGGTTTGCCAGTGCAAACCAGAAATACTCACTTTCGCGCCGTTTTAACCAGATTGAAAACAATAGGCCAGCCAGTAGGAAAGTAACAACACCGCTAATAATGCTCAGGGTAACCGATGTAAAATAGTCCGCTGTAAAGCGACTCTGTAGCTCGGTCTCCGGGCCAATATAAACACTCCCCAGTTTTGCATGCCGATTGGTATAAGCAACAACACGTATATGCACCGTATTGTCAGTCTGGATAAGCGCTGTCGGAACACTAAACATAAGTGGAGAATGCCACTGCCTGGCAATGGGTGGTGTTAACTGACCACCAGAACCTATAAGCACCCCATTTAGCCACACCTGTGCATTCATAATAACATCGGGTATATAGATGGCCCATACTTCATTCAGCGTTACGCTATCTGGGGAAAATGTAAATGTATACCAGGCAGAACCGTATAACCCATGAATATTCCAGTGGTGTGGCAGTAAAACAGGATCTGCCTTCTGCATATCTGGCGGTGTTAAATGGTCTGAATAAACCAGGCCTGCCTGTGTCACTTCTATAGCTCGTTGGCGACTATCAGCATTCGCTATCGAGCCAGGTAAAAGCACCAGACCAATTAAAGCTATTTTTATTGCTCCATTTAAGATGGCATAAAGGCAATCCATCAACTCTGACGCTTTATTTTTTGAACCATACAGATAAAATATAATTTTAATGACTCCATTCCCATTCAGGCGCATTCAAAAAGAACCTTTTCCCTAAATATATCAATCTTATTCTAATCGTGACTCTCAGGTATAGATAGGCCAAAGGTCCTGACATCAGGCACTCTTGTCAAATAAACATTTAACCGGCAATGGAAGGGTAAGGCCTACAGTGAAAAAGCTGATTTAATACGATTTAATGATGTTAATAAGGTGGGCCTAGCTAATACACCAACAGCTAAAAGTAAACATATAATAAAGAGGGTGTTTTTAGAGGATAGAACAGTTTGCCGAGTATAAAAAACCGATGTAAATCAACAACATCATTCGTATACCGGTCATAGAGACCGGTTACGGAGCGATAAAAAAATAAAAACTATTTCTTTATTCTGTAATAATATGGCGGACCGGACGGGATTTGAACCCGCGACCTCCGGCGTGACAGGCCGGCATTCTAACCAGCTGAACTACCGGTCCGTTGGTGGGTGATGAGGGAGTCGAACCCCCGACATTCGCCTTGTAAGGGCGACGCTCTACCAGCTGAGCTAATCACCCACAATTAACTCTTTCTGCAAAGAGGCGCGCAGTCTATATGATGCTTAACTTATTTTCCATAACTATCTGAAAAAAATTCATTCTTTATCTGAATAATTTTTCAAATACGTCATCTTACCCATTTTTTTTATCTGAAAATCAATCATCTCAGCAAACAGGTCCAGCAATGGTTGATATGCCTGGGAGCGCGACTCCAGTGCCCTTAATGCAGCCACAATGCTTTCTACAGTAGACAAATGCCCATCTTCCGGAACCTTACGAATTCGATAGTTTGAAATTTGCTTATTAGTTAACTTAAAAACAGGCAGTTTCTGCAACTGGGGCTGAAGCTGCCATATTTTCTTTGCTTTACGCCAGGTTGCATCAATTACAATCAGGTATTTCAAACTCAGTTCAGGCGGGGCCTGCCATTCATTTTTCAACTCAATTGCACCTACAACCGGATACAGGATAGCCACCTCAGACTTATGCTCAGCTAATAGCCTGTTCAACTCACGATGATCACTAAAATCCTCTGCAATCCATCGCTGATATTGCAGCAGGCCCAATTCTGCTATGATACTGCTACCTTTTGCATTATCGGTTTCATCCGGGTGCTGTAATACAATTATTTTTATTTGATTCGGCTGTTTTTCAATGCGGCCACACAGGCAGGTCACTTTTGCACGGCGACATTGATAGCAAAACGCACGGGGCATCAACTAAACCTCCTTCAGGTGCTTCCCCTGAACAGCTTATATTTAAACAGGCTGAGCAGTATAACCTGCCTCGCGTAAAATCATTTTACAAAAAAAATGGAATGCGTGCACAGGCACCCAAAGGCGACTTAATTTATATAGCGACACTGGATAATACCATTGTCGCCGCCCTTAGATTACACCCGGTTAATGACTGCTATCTGCTACGCAGCATGTGCGTACATGCGGATAAACGCCACCAGGGTACAGGAACAGCGTTACTGGTTTACCTTCAGGATAAGCTAACAAACCTTGTCTGTTATAGCTTCCCCTACTCACATCTTGTTAACTTTTACTCCCGGGCTAATTTCATATCCTGTGACCCTGAAACGGCACCCAGAGCTATTTCTGATAAATTTAATCGTTATCTGGGTAACGGCAAGAAAATTTGCTTAATGAAACACCAGCCATAAGCTAAACTCAGGCGTGCTAAAATGCGTTCCTTTAAAACCGAATTACAGGTCTATTATGTTTGATGTAAATGAATATTTTAATGGCAAGGTTAAATCACTGGCATTTAAATCTGCTAACGACAAAGCAACCCTGGGCGTGATGGCTGCCGGTGATTATGAATTTGGCACTGATACGATTGAGCACATGACATTAATAAGTGGTGAAATGTCTGTTAAATTACCCAATGAAGACAACTGGCGCGATATAGCCATTAATGAAATGTTTATTGTTGAAGCCAATACTAAATTTCAGGTTAAAACAAACTGCGATACCGCCTACCTTTGCCTGTATAAATAGACCTGTATATATAACTCAGAAAATTAAATTACCCTATGAAATATAAAGATCTCCGTGATTTCATTTCACAACTGGAACAAAAAGGCGAACTTAAACGCATTAGTGTTGAAGTAGACCCCTATCTTGAAATGACAGAAATCTGCGACAGAACATTACGTGCGTCTGGCCCCGCATTACTTTTTGAAAATGTTAAAAACTCACCTGTTGCTGTTCTGGCCAATTTATTTGGCACACCCAAAAGGGTTGCCATGGGCATGGGTGAAGAGTCGGTAGATGCACTACATGAAATAGGTAAATTACTGGCTTTCCTGAAAGAGCCGGAGCCACCTAAAGGCATGAAAGATGCCTGGGAAAAGCTGCCTGTTTTCAAGCAGGTGCTTAATATGGCACCTAAAGTTATTAGCAAGGCCAACTGCCAGAAAAATATTATTGAGAAAGATGATATAGACCTTGCTCAAATCCCCATCCAGACCTGTTGGCCTGAAGATGCAGCACCCTTAATTACCTGGGGACTGGTCATCACCAGAGGGCCAAATAAAGAACGTCAAAATCTGGGCATTTATCGCCAGCAGGTTATTGGAAAAAACAGAGTCATTATGCGCTGGCTTTCACATCGCGGTGGTGCACTGGACTTTAAAGAATGGCAAGAAGCTCACCCTGGTGAGCCTTTTCCAGTTGCAGTCGCCTTAGGCGCTGATCCCGCCACTATTTTAGCGGCTGTAACACCCGTACCCGATAGCTTGTCTGAATATGCCTTCGCAGGATTATTACGCGGTAGCAAAACCGAAGTGACACAATGCAAACTATCTGATTTACAGGTTCCTGCTTCCGCTGAATATGTACTTGAGGGCTACATTTACCCCAATGATGTCGCACCTGAAGGCCCCTATGGCGATCACACAGGTTATTACAATGAAGTAGAAACTTTTCCTGTCTTTACCATAGAGAAAATCACCCACCGCAATGACCCAATTTACCATACAACCTATACCGGGCGACCACCAGACGAACCTGCCATTCTTGGTTTAGCATTAAATGAAGTGTTTGTGCCTATTTTAAAAAAGCAGTTCCCTGAAATTATTGATTTTTATTTACCCCCAGAAGGCTGTTCTTATCGTATGGCTGTGGTTAGCATGAAAAAACAATATCCCGGCCATGCTAAACGGGTCATGATGGGTGTCTGGTCATTTCTACGCCAGTTTATGTACACAAAATTTATTATTGTTGTTGATGACGACATCAATACACGTGACTGGAATGATGTTATCTGGGCCATGACCACTCGCATGGACCCATCCCGGGATACCACTATTATTGAAAACACCCCTATAGACTATCTCGATTTTGCTTCACCTGTATCAGGCCTCGGCTCAAAAATGGGTTTTGATGCCACCAACAAACTACCCGGCGAAACCAGTCGGGAATGGGGTAAGCCCATTGTTATGCAAGACGACATCAAACAAAAAGTAAATGAAAAATGGGATCAGTTAAATATTTTTAACAACAAATAAGCCTATGTCTGAAACATTATTTATCGTAAGAGAAAGCGCCATTCATGGCAAAGGGCTTTTTGCCAACTGTAATATTATTGAGGGTGCCGTTATTGGCACAATTAAATACAAGCCGGTTAAAAAAGACGGACCTTATGTATTATGGATTGATGATACTACCGGCATACAGGTTGATAGCGATTTAAAATACATCAACCACAATCCAGAACCTAATGCCTGCTACTGTGAAGACCTACAGGTTATCGCTATAAAAAATATAAAAACAGGCGATGAAATCACTCATGATTACGGGGATGACTGGGCATGATTTTCCTGAGCCGAACGATAAACAAATAAGCTTTTCTTCCACTCACCGTCCACAGCTGACTGTAATAGCTTTATATGTTTTCCAACTTCATTCTCATACCAGCCACGATGATTTTCCAGCGGCTCAACCGAATACCCCCACCACATACCATCTGAATCCTGGGCAATAAACCGCACCCACTGGGGCACATTTACCCCCCTCAAATCAGGCCTCAATAAGCTCATCAAGCTCGTCATCCATATGCATCATCGTTAATTCAGAAAAACCTCCTATCCATTTTCCATCAATAGCAATCTGTGGAACCGTTCTTGCACCCTGCGTTAACACCGACATTTCTCTCAATGCACCCTGATCAGAATCAACCTTAGCCTCATCGTAAGGAATTTTCCATTTACACAATAAAGTTTTCGTTTTATCGCACATAGGACACCGTGCGGTGCTATAAATTTTAACGCGCGCCATTTATGTTTCTCCCAAATTTAAATTATCATTATAACAAAAATATTTAGTAGTAACTTTTATGTGCTTTTACTTTGCACATATATGGTGCAAAATGTCAGGCTAAATAAGATTTTAAGGATTAATAATGCCAAGCAAAGTCACCATTCAACCATCTGGGCACCAATTTGAAGTTGATGAAGGGGAAGCTATTTTAGATGCCGCAATGAGACAAAATATTGAACTACCCTATGGTTGTCGAGGTGGCGCATGTGGTGCATGTGCTGGTTTTATTATAAAGGGTGAAGTCTATTATGATGACGAACCCATCGCACTTGATGACGATATGAAAGCAAATAACCAGGCATTATTCTGCGTAGGCAAGACATCTGCTGACATTGAAATTAGCATTGATGAAATTGAAGAGCTAACTCGCTTTGAAATAAAACAGATAAACTGTCATGTCAGCTCTAAAGAACACCTCTGCCATGATGTTATCGCACTTAAAATCAAACTGGATAATGACGAACGCCTGCAATACCATGCAGGACAATATATAGAGTTTATACTTAAGGACGGGAAACACCGTGCTTTTTCAATCGCAAATGCACCCCATAATGATGAACTAATTGAGTTGCACATCCGCCATGTTGATGGCGGTTTATTTACTGACTTTTTATTCGAATCGATGCCAGAAAACTCAAGCCTGCAAGTACAGGGCCCTCTGGGAAGTTTTTATCTACGTGAAGATCGTCATCGGCCAATAATTATGATGGGGGGTGGAACAGGTTTTGGCCCCTTAAAAGCAATGATAGAACATATAGAGCATGTTGGTTTTAATCAGCCTGTTCATATGTTTATGGGGGTAAGAGCGTTACGTGACCTGTACATGAGTGATATGGCCGAGCAATGGATAAAAAACAACAGTAACCTTAGTTTTATTCCTGTTCTTTCTGACCCGATGGAGAGTGATAACTGGCAGAGTGAAACCGGTTTTGTGCATCAGGTCGTTGCTAAACAATTCCCTGAACTGGATGCATTTGATATCTATATGAGCGGCCCACCCCCCATGATAAATGCCGCTGTTGATTTATTTACCCAACAGGGAGCGTCTAAAGATAATATGTTCTCTGATGCATTTGAATACTCCACTGATGCTACACAGGCTATTGCGGCTAAAAATAAACCACATGGAAGCAAATAAATATTTACAATCCATACTGCACAACGAAATACCGCTTACACGGGCAATGGAAATCTCTGTTGCCCATTGTGACTCAAACAAAGTTGAACTAACCGCTCCATTAAAGCCAAACATTAATCATAAATGCACGGCCTTTGGCGGCAGTTTATATTCTGTTGCTGTGCTATGCGGCTGGGGCTTTGTCTTTCACCAGATGAAACAAAATAATCTTTCGGGGCATATTGTCATCCAACACAGTGAGGTCGATTACAAGCTGCCAGTTGATGGAGAAATCAGAGCCGTATGTGAACCAGGTGATAAAAAAATATTAGAAAACTTCATTAGAACATATCAACGCAAAGGCCGAGCCCGCATTAAATTAAAAATAAAAATTTTATTTAATGAACAGGATGCTCTGTTATTTTCAGGACATTACGTTGCTCACAAATAATAACCACTCTATATAATTAATTACTATTGAATAACTTTAAGCAATGGCCTGCTCAGTTTATTTTCTTTAAATAAAATCAACTGATTATTTTCATACTGGTTATCTACCGCATTTAACAGGCCTAACTGATACATTTTCTGAGACTCTTCATGCTCACCCATTTTATTATCAAGTAATTCAGCTAATTTCAAATAAGCTTCAGCACTTGGTTGAATACCAATACTTGAATCAAAGTAACCTCTGGCTTTTCCCCATAACTGGCAGTTAAGGCACAGCTTACCTAACACCAGCAAAAGAACGGCATTACGTGATTGCCCATGCAACCAGGTCTCGGCTGTTTCCAACTGCTTAGTACAGTCTTCAACGGATAAATTAGAATACAATATGGCAAGATCATCATTCCAGTTGGCGCTTAACTGGTTTCTTATTAATACTTCTGCTTCTTCTGCTTTATTATTTTCTAATAAAAAACAACAATAGATATGAATTAGTTCTGAATTAAGCTTTAATCTTTTAGGTATTTGTTTCCATATACGATCTATTTTTTCTCTTTTCGCCTGCTTGATACTGGCTTTTAACATGCCGTAATAGGCTTCTACCTCATATTTCTCAAGCTGTGTTTCTTCTATGGCTTTCATTTTGCGAACATCTTCAAGAATAAGCCCTAAATTATCCCAGTCTTCTAACTGCTGATATACACGCGCCTGTAATTTTTTTACATAACCGTGCTTTGGCGAAACACTGGATAGGTGGTTTAAGGTAGCAAGTGCCTGCTCAAATTGCTTATGGCTTAACTGTAACTCTGCCTGGGTTAAACCAATTGCAATGTCTGCCGATGGGGTTGCCTCATGCGCCAATCTTAAATATTCATCCCGACGCTCATATGCCGCTACCTGTTGTGCTGATCTTGCTGCCATTAAATAATTTAAAAGTGAAGTATCACTGGAACCAACCTGCTTGATTAACATTTTTTCAGCTAGTTCAAACCGACCTTCTGACATTTCTATCAAGCCTTTTACCAGAGCATTTTTTGAACGCTCAGACTGACGACATGAATGCCTTTCACTCATATAAGCTGGGAAGTGAAATATTTTTGATACGACGCGTAAAAAATAATAAAAGACAAAAAAACTCATGGCAAGAAGACCCATCATAAATATAAATGATGTTTCCACTGTATATTCAGCAAAACTAAAAACAACATAGCCAGCACCGTAATAAACCGCCATCACACCAATGGGCACAGAAAGAGTCATTGCCAGTAAAATTGCAATTATAAAACGTTTCATTATTTTGACTCCTGCTTCTTAACTTTAATCTCTGCTTTATCAGTACCTTTAATAACTTCCTGCAACATAGTCCATGCTTTAATTAATTCGGGTAGATCAGGGTTTAACTGCACAGCAGAATATTCCCGTAATGTTTTTTGCATTTGCTGTATACGATTATCATTTTCATCATAATGCAATCCAATAATTTCACTGGATTTATTAATTTCGTGCTGGAAGCGTAACTGATCAAATTGTAACGCTGCCAAACGCGCACTTAACAGATATGTGCGTAATAATTGTTCTATTTCTTTTTGTTGCTCTACACTACTTGCCACTTCGATGCTTCTCTGGTGCATTTTTATATCACCAACCTGCATTACCGTTTCAAGCACCGAATCTATAAATGTTTTATCTTCAGTTTTTAGTGGTTCAACCACATCATCAGGCGTAAATTGCTTTTTTATTTCATCTTTTACTGTTTTAAATGGCAACTCTGTCAATAGTGAAATAAGTTGATCCAGGGTTAATGAAATACCATTTACATCCGCCTGATGAATGGCATTTAAACGCCCTATGTCTTTAACAAGCTGTTCTCGTATTTTAAATAAGTTTAAATCGCCTAATTGTTGCAATCGCGCATCGGCTCCTTTTAGCGCGGCAATAGCACCAGCAATGTCTTTAGCAATCGCTATTCGCTGATGGGCAATGCGTAATAAATAATCTATTTCAGCTATAGCCCAACCGCGCTGACTGCGATTAACCACTTTCATTGCCCGCTGTGAAATCAATTCAGTTTTCTGTATTCCTTCACTTAAACTTACTAGCTGTGCCGTATTTTCTACTAACAACTTACTATTGCCATTAGATTCCATTATTGTTTTTTCTAATTGTTTTTTTAATTCAATAATGGACTGCTGCTGCTCCTGTAAAATGCTCACCTGTTTTTGTTGCAAATCCCAGAGATATATCGCAGCTGCTACACCCGCACCAACAGTTAATAACATTAAAAATAAAATATACCCATTACCAGATGCTTTCTTTTCCGGTTTTTTATCCGCTTCAGGCTCTTTTATACTTTCAGTTTTCGGGTTAACGCTGGGTATTGTTTTTTCTTGCTCAGGCATAATAGATTTACTTTAATATATTCCGTTCATTCAAATGCATTTTCGACCGCTTCAAGCATATGATCATTCATTGCTGATGCCGCCAGTTTAATCGACTTAAAACCCAGGCTCTGAGCCAGTTCAAAACCCCGTTGAGACGCAACAATTAGCAATGTTTTTAGCATCTCATGCTTACCTGGTTGTTCTAGCATATCATACAGGTTCTGTAATGATTCATTACTGGTCACAGTGATGGCCTTTATTGCCAGCTCACCCCATGATTTACTCAATTGCTGGCGACTTGTGTTTCTATCAAACAACGGCTTTACCCGCTGATAAACTTCAGCATACTGCACTTTCGCGCCTCTTTTCTGCAGTTCATCAGATAAATACTCCAGGCCACCAACACCTCTAAAAATAAGACATTGTGTCTCTTTTATCTGATCTGTCTGTAGCTCGTTTAACGCAAGTAATGACTCGCTATTAAAGCCACTATCCGGGCTCAGATCCACCTTAAATCCAGACCGCTTTGCAGCTAAAAATGTAGCCTTACCGATGGTTGCAATTTTTGCGCTAATCGATACGGGCTTAATACCCTGCTGCTGCAATATTGCTTCAGCCGATATAACGGCATTTGCACTAATAAAGATAATTAAATCAATATTGTTAAGCGTATTTAAAACCGCTTTAAGAGATTCACTTAGTTCAACAGGCTGTATTTCTATGCAGGGAAAGGGCAATGAATTAATACCCTTATCTTTCAACAGCTTAATAAACTCAACCGCCTGCTGCTGCGGCCGAGTCACTAATACAACATTACCATCCTCAGGCATTACAGACCTGACAACAAACAATACTGCTATTGATATCAGAATAACTCAATCAATCATGCCCATTTCACGCAAGATAACATCTGCACCGTCATTTAGCAGTTGTTCCGCTAATTGCCTGCCAAGTGCTTCAGCCTTATCCACTGCGCCTTTTACCTCACCTCGAATCACTTCACTGCCATCCGGACGACCAACCAGGCCGCGTAAATAAATTTCATTATTTTCCAGCAGCGCAAACCCCGCAATAGGTACCTGACAGCCCCCATTTAAACGATTATTCATTGCCCGTTCAGCGCTCAGCCGTACATGGGTATCTGTATGGTTTAATGGTGCAATCAATGACTCTATTGCTTTATCACCCACTCGACATTCGATACCCACCGCACCCTGCCCGACAGATGGCAAGCTCTGCTCGGGTGCAATCCTGCCTTTAATACGCTCATCAAAACCAAGCCTCAGCAAACCCGCAGTGGCAAGAATAATGGCATCATAATCACCATTATCCAGTTTTTGCAGGCGACTATTTACATTACCCCGTAAATTAAGCATTTGCGCTTCTGGCATGACTTCTTTTATCTGTAACTGGCGACGTAAGCTTGATGAACCAATACGTGCATTTTCAGGCAACGCCTCAAGGCTATTATAGTTATTCGAAACAAAGGCATCAGTGGGGTCCTCTCGTTCCATAATAACCGGTAGATGCAAGCCACCAGGAAAGACCATGGGCACATCTTTCATTGAATGCACAGCAATATCAGACTCACCATCCAGCATAGATTGCTCCAGCTCTTTAACAAATAAACCTTTGCCACCTACCTTTGCCAGGGGTGCATCAAGAATTTTATCGCCTTTTGATAGAATTTTAATCAGTTCTATTTTCAGATCGGGGTATAAAAGCCTTAATTGACGTGACACCTCTTCAGCCTGCCAGAGGGCGAGTGGGCTTTTACGTGTAGCGATACGAATGGTTTGCGACATGGAATATTCCAGACATTTAAAAGCGCTTATTTTACCTGAGATTCAGCTACACACCAGCTAATGAAATAAAAAGCCAATAACTAAGCTGTTTCACTAAAACTGATATCGAAGATAGCTACTAAACTGAATACCATCTACAGGTAAACCCTGATCATTCCCCCAGAGAGAGGGTACTGGGTCCTCTCTATTAAGTGCATTTCGTATATCGACAGAGATAAGCAGATTTTTATCCCATTGATAATTCATGCCTAAGTTAAGTTGCCAGATATCGCCCAGTTGACCAGATGCCTGACCCGGATTTGCAGATACATCAAAATAAGCACGATTAAACAGGTGGATATCCAGCTTTGAATTTATATAATTTGATACCCCCAACTGGAAGATATGCTCTGGAAAGGCGACAAATGCCTCTGATTTATTTTTATCCTCACTCTTTACAAAAGAATATGCCCCTTCTATTTTCCAGTCATCTATTAATATTGATGACTCAAGCTCCAGGCCTTTTGAACTAAAATCACCCAGGTTGTCGTAGCGACGGATAAAGGGAGCTGGCAGGCTATTATCATCAACAATAATAATGGCATCCTGCCAGTTACTCATAAACAACGTTGTCGTCAGGGAGTATAGCTCCTTCTGTTTCATCCAGATAAGCTCATAGGTATCAATGGTTTCAGGTAATAAATCCAGGTTTCCCTGTATATTTCCCGATGACGATACTTCACCCGCAACAGGTGCACGAAAAGCATGACCATATTGAAATTTAACCGCCTGATTATCTTCAAGCAGATAAACCAGGCCCATTCTTGGGCTAAAATGAGAGTCAAAATCAGAGTACTCATCCACTCTGGCCCCTAGATCAAAAAGCAATTTGCCCTCTAAAAAAGGCCAGCGCACCTGTGCAAACACGTTACCAATATTGCGCTTCAGCCCATCAAATGCCTGTACACCCGTACTCACACCAGTAGAAACCACTTCTGTTTTATCAGCACCAATGCCTAATAACCAACGCGGCCCATTGTCAGCACCCTCATCTTTCATAATTATACTTAAGCCATAACGCTGATCTTCCTGAGCCTGAAAGGGTAATGCCTGAAGCTCATATTCAAATTGCTGATCGGTATTCCAGAAGTAACTTTTAATTTGTAGTGACTGGTTCTGATTCCATGAGTAACGTGCATTGGCCGTCAGCATATAAAATTCCTGCTGATTATTACTAACATCATTTTCACCTAAAATTATCTCACCAAAGCTTGGAAAATCACTGCCTTTCCAACGGTTATAATAAAGCCCCCATTGCGTGTCCCAATGCTGATTGAGTGTATTTTTTGATTTTATATAGGCTGTTTTCGATAAATAGGCATCTTCACGTACACCCTGTATATTCGGGTCGGCTGTATCAAATATAATATGCCCATCTCCCTGATGTGTAGATGCAACAGCACCAGACAGCCTACTACTTTCACCCACAGACTGACTAAAGCGAATATGCGCTCTTGCATAACCAGGTGAGCCTAAACCCAGCTCTGTTTCAACTGTATTTTTATCTGGCATAAAAGTAGAAAGGGAAAGCACACCATGAAAAGCATCACTCCCATAAATGGCTGAACCCGGACCACGAATTAGCTCTGCTCGCTGTAATGCACCTAAATCAAAGTTTGCGAGAAAATATTGAGCCGTACCAAAGGAATAGGTATTTAATGGTACACCGTCCAGCAACGTCGCAATCCCTCTCACAGATAAGCGATTAGAAAAACCACGTATTGCAAAGGCATCGGCACCGCCTAATGTAGGATGAACCATTGTAGAGGCCTGATAGGACATAATTTCATTAGTGCGCCGCGCACCGTTATTTTGCCATGTATCTTCACTTATTACCGTGACACTCGAGCTTGCCTCAAGTAGTGACTCATCAAATAATGAAGCCACTGAAACATTCATTAGCTCTTCTAAAGATAAGTCTAAAAAAGAGTCTTTTTTATTTTCCGCCAGGCTATTTAGTGATAAAACTAAAAAAACGAAAAATAATAACTTATTTATAAGTTGCCATATTTTTGATTTTTTTTCTAACATGAGGTAAGTGCCTGCGTGATATTTCCAGCCGCTCTTCAATGCCCTCAATAGTAATCACACAATGTCCTTCTGAATTTTTTTCCAGACCACTCATAAATTGATCTGCAACCAGCGCATTACGATGAATGCGCGTAAAAATATGGTCAAATTCAGTTTCTAATGACTTTAATGATTCTTCTATCAGACACTCATGGTCTTCGATGCGTAAGGTTACGTATTTATGATCCGCCAAAAAATAACGAATACTATCTATTGGCACCAGTTCAAGCGTCCCCCGGGTTTTTACGCATATATGGGTACGCACTTTGGGCTGCTCATCAATATACTTAAGCTGTTCAAGTTGCGGCTTGGTCAGGCGCACAGCCGCAGCTAAAGCTTCATGCAACCTGTCCTGCTTAACGGGTTTAAGTAAATAATCCACAGCATGTGTTTCAAAGGCTTTTAATGCATGCTCACTAAAAGCCGTGGTAAAGACTATTGCAGGCGGTTTACTTAATCGATTCATGTGATGCGCGGTTTCTATACCATCCATACCGGGCATACGAATATCGAGTAAAACCACATCTGGTTTTAATTCCTGCGCCAGTCGCAGCGCATCTTTACCATTAGACGCATTAGCGCAGACTTCAAAACCATTTAACTCCTGCACCAGGCCAATTAACCTTTGCCTGGCCAATGGCTCATCATCAACAATCAGTATATTCATATTTTCAAAGGTATTCCTATGGAAACCGTATACAGTTCAGGCTCTGCATTAATATTAAATTCGGCTTCGTCTCCATACATTAACGCCAGGCGGGTCTGTATATTTGCCTGCGCCATATGATTTCCCTTATGCCGACTCATTATGCCATGCTCGGTAACCGGATTGCTTACACTTAAGCATAGTCGATTGTTTTCAAGTTGCGCTGAAATTTTTATACTTCCCCCCTCAGAAAGGGGCTCTATCCCATGATAAATGGCATTCTCTACTAAAGGCTGCAAACATAAAGAAGGCACCTCAAGCTCCATAACATCATCATCCAGATCCAGATGCCAGTCGATTGAAAGACGTTGATCCAGACGCAGGTGCTCAATATCAAGATAGCTTGCCACAAGATCGAGCTCATTTCGCAGCGTATGCATTGTATCTTCCTGTAGACTCGCTCTAAATAAGTCCGATAAGTCTTCTACCGCCTTTTCTGCTTTATTCGCATCAATATGCACCAGACATGCAATCGTATTCATAGAGTTAAATAAAAAATGAGGACGAATACGCGCTTTTAATGCCTGTAACTGCGCATGACTTTGCGCCTCTATATTTAATCGCCATTGATGCTGAACATAAAAATAACGTAAAATCACACCATAAATAATGCTACTGATAGACAGGTTTCGTAGCATAAAATAACTTATTTCCTGTTTGGTCGTATTACTCGATAAGGCCATCACATCACTAATGTAGACAACCAGCGCACTAAATACTACCGTTATCAACAACATCAGGGCAAAACTCGACACTGCACATATCAATACAGCCTGTTTATTCAACCAGCTTCTTAATACACAAAGCAAACTTGCATTAACCAGCCCCAGCCATTGAGCAAAAAAAGAAATAAGCGCCAGACGCTGCCAGAAACCAGCCTGACCTGAAGGGGCTAAAGCCAGCAACAGTGATAATAATTCCACTATTAAAACCAGCATAAAAACAGCCGAAACTTCACATAAATTTGGGATAAAGCCCCGGTTTAAATTTGTATCCATGTCCATACCGGCAGTTTAGACGATATACTAGGTGTTTGTTAACAAATACAGCAGGGAATAAGTTAAAGACATTTTCATACTCTGAATCACTCTTTATTATTTACTCAGTTTTTATGCACCTGCTAAAGGCTGCCTCCAATAAAGACCAGGGCACCAGAAAGCAACGACCTACACCTGAGCAAAACAGGCATAAATAAGGCCGTTTATGGCTATAAAAGAGCATCACTGGCACACATCAATTGGTTAGCTGTATGGGGTTTGCTATACTCCGCGCTAATTCAACACCAGTTTCAGGACTCACTTGTAGCATGAGCAAACCTTCAGATCCAAATAAACCATCCGATAAATTATGGGGGGGACGTTTTTCAGAGCCCACCGATTCATTTGTCGAAGCATTTACGGCCTCCGTTCAATTTGACCAGCGCCTGTATCAACAGGATATTGAGGGCTCACGCGCCCATGCCCGTATGCTAACAAAGATCGGCGTACTAACAGATGAAGATCTACAATCCCTGCTAAAGGGTCTGGATCAGATAGAACAGGAAATTACAGATGGGCAATTTGAATGGTCTATAGCCCGCGAAGATGTACATATGAATATCGAGGCACGCCTGACCGAATTAGTCGGTGATGCGGGAAAACGCCTGCACACAGGGCGCTCTCGAAATGACCAGGTTGCAACAGATATTCGCCTGTATCTGCGTGAACAAATTACTTTTGCCATAGCTGAAATACGCCGCCTGCAAACGGGTTTACTCGACCTGGCTGAACAGGAAGCCAGCACGATTATGCCGGGGTTTACTCATTTACAGGTCGCACAGCCGGTTACATTTGGGCACCATCTACTGGCCTGGTTTGAAAATATGCAACGTGACGCATCACGCCTGGAAGACTGTGCACACCGTTTAAATATCCTGCCTCTGGGTGCCGCAGCATTGGCAGGGACGACCTACCCGATTGATCGGCATTTCACAGCTGAATTACTTAAATTTGACGATGTCTGCCGTAATTCATTAGACGCCGTAAGCGACCGTGACTTTGCCATTGAATTCTGTGCTGATGCAGCCATTCTAATGACGCACCTGTCGCGTTTCTCAGAAGAACTCGTGTTGTGGTCATCTGCACAGTTTAATTTTATTAATCTGCCAGATCGTTTTTGCACTGGCTCTTCCATTATGCCGCAAAAGAAAAACCCGGATGTTCCTGAGTTAATTCGCGGTAAAACAGGTCGTGTTAATGGCAATTTAATTTCACTGCTCACACTTATGAAGTCACAACCCCTGGCTTACAACAAAGACAACCAGGAAGACAAAGAACCCATTTTTGACACAATCGACACATTATTGGGATCTTTACGCGCATTTGCCGACATGATTCCTGCAATTGAATCAAAAAAAGAAAATATGTATAAAGCCGCTAAACAGGGCTTTTCCACTGCAACTGACTTAGCTGATTACCTGGTTGTTAAGGGCCTGCCTTTTCGTGACGCTCATGAAGTTGTCGGCAAAGCCGTGGCATATGGTGTTGAAACCAGCAAAGACTTAAGTGAAATGTCACTGAAAGAGTTACAGCAATTTTCTGATATTATCCAGCAAGATGTATTTGATGTATTAACACTGGAAGGCTCTGTAGCGGCCCGTAATCATATTGGTGGCACGGCACCTGAACAGGTACTAAGGGCTGTTGCAGACGGTCGTGAAAGAATTAAATAAGCTAATAGCTTAATAACCTGCTTCCATCGGTGATGGGCCTCACTTTTCAGGCCTTATCACCCAATTATGTAGCTCGAAACCCAGGTTAAGATACGTTTTTACACTACCCACCTAAACGAAGGCGCCACAAAAATCAAAGCAAAAAACTGATTGCCCACAAACAAAACTATAAATGCAATCTCAACTCCGCATCTACCAGCTTATACGCCACTTTAAGCTCTTCAAAGAGCACACTTAAGTTATCCAGGCTACCTTCTCTGGCTCCATCCTCCAACTGTTTGGCATACTGAAAGACCTGCATTGCGCCGATACTCCCGCTCCCCCCCTTCAACTGATGTGCATTTGAAATAACACTATCAATATCACCTGCTGGCAACGCACTCCCAATACCCTCAAGTAATTTGGGTGAGTTATCCAGATAAACACCAATAAACTCACTTATTGCATCACCCATTAAATCAGCAATTTCATCAAACACTAACGTATCAATTACAGCTTCTGTCATAATTTTTTATCTAAACTTCAAATATTAACGTGAAATATCCCCAACTAACGTAGCTTCTGGCACATATTCGCGAATAGCCATTGTCAGCTCTTTGCATAAACCAGGCTTATGCTTATGAGATACCCATAAGCAATTAAGCTTTAAATCCATATTCGCAAATACGACATCTGAACTATAACGACTCAGAACCATTTGAATATCTTTTAAAGTACGATCTATATAAACCTGTGGTTTTTTCTTTAGCTTAGGAATGATTAACATAAAATCAACGAACGACTTTCCGTCCTTATCACGCGTAGGCGCAAGTTTATACAGCGGCTCACCTGGCAGCACACCTTTAAACATATCAATTTCCTGATCAGACATAAGCTTCTCACATATATAGCCAGCGCCTTCACTAAGCTTAGACGAACTCATTAAAGAACGCGAAGATATTTACACTATCACCAACTAAGACGACTGTCTAACAAAGTAGACAAAAACATTTGCCTCCTGAAGCTTTTTCATGGATAATACCTGACTAAATTAGTCAAGATTATTTATATTTTACGAGGTGATTTAATGGAAGCGGTTGTTGACGGTAAGACAATTGAATTAAGCGAAGCGGGCTGGTTGCTAAATCTGGATGAGTGGAGCGAAGAATTAGCAGCAAAAATAGCCGTTACTGAAAACGTACCTGAGCTAACTGAGGAGCACTGGAACATAATTAATATGGCCCGTGCACACTTTACAGATAACGGTATTGTTTGTGAGCCACGCGCTTTTTCTAAAAAGATGAAAAAAGAATACGGCAAGGATAAAAGTGATCAGAAATACATTTATTCTCTATTTCCAACAGGCCTGATTAAATGTGCAAATAAAATTGCAGGTTTACCGCGCCCTAAAGGCTGTAGTTAATTTAACAATACGGTGATACCCCTTATATGGCACCAGGTTTTATTTAAAAATATAAACGCAGGCATCAGGTTTATATTTTTCACCTTAACCTGGAGTCACTAGAGGTACACGGGTTGTTAGAGCATTATGCTACTGTTAATGACGACCCTGGCATCTTTTAACAAACGCCCCGCATACACTCCCCCCTCCTAATCCTTATTCATAGAAAACCAGCGGCCATCCCAGAACAGGCATTTTCTACAACCTGTGCGTAATACCAAACATAAAACCGACATCCGGGCCATTATCAAAATTCACAATATTTTCTACCAGACCCACCTCTAAAATATTATTTTCCGTACGCCATTTATAGCCAAAATGTATTTCATGGCTTACTTTGTCCAGCGCCCCCAGGTCAATCAACACCCCTTCACTAAATAAATACTGCACAACAAAAGCCTGGTTCGCACCCAACGTAAACTCATACCCAAGCATGCCAGAAAACTGCTTTTCTGTTAGAGGAACAAGGTCCAGTGCTTTATCAGAACCAAATCGTGTGTATGTAAGATTAGCAAACATATAACCAGAAGCATGTTTTTGCGCCATCGTTAACTGCAAGCCATAATCCAGTGCTCCCTTTTCTATAATTCCATCCGACAGGGTCTCTAAACTGGTGTTAAAAATAACCGCAACAGCAGGCCACTCTACACTTTTATCAATTAATACCTTTTGAATAGACAGACCTATTGTTTGTGAAAAAGAACCCTCTAATTCACTCGCAAAATTAGCCGAATACCTGGGTATAACAACATGCGTTTCATTCTGATTTACATCTCGACCATTTTGTTCAATTCCAAACACATTGTGAAAAGACTCTACAAATTCATCAAGATATAAATTATGAATCCGCCGATCATTAAACGACAATTCCGTAGACCAGCCATTTGAAAACCCATGAGTTACCGCAAAACGAGAATCAATAAAATTAAAATCAATCAGATACATGTCCGGTGACTGTAAAAAAATACTCGCCGCCGCAATATTAAAATGCAACTCCGTTTCACCCTCAGGCAATCCATAAGGAGAGGCCGGCAAAGGTGCTAAGCGTAATGACTGACCTGGCGACAGGGAACGTATATTTAATGGGCCCAACGTACCCTGCCAGTATGGATCAGGAGCATAGGTTTCAGCCCTCAAAACATTAACAGGTACAAGAAACGATACAAAAAACAGCAGATTAACGACTAATACAAGATATTTGATATATGATAATTTAAAACTTTGACCCAATACAGCTTTAGACACAATTAAGTTATCACGGCTGAACATACTATAAATTCCTTATTAATCAATTAGATAAATATAAATAAAATCATTTAAGCTATCTAGCTTATGTACTAAGACTCAATAGTAATTAGACGGTTGCATTAATAATATTAGAAATATCTGCATATTTTGTTTAAAATATTTGAATGAAAATAACACTTGATGCTCTAATTGTTCTAGATGCCATACATAGACAGGGCAGCTTTGCCGCCGCCGCAGAAACACTGCACCGCGTCCCATCAGCAATTACCTACAGCATGAAAAAACTAGAACAGGACCTGGATACCCCACTATTCAATAGAGCAGGGCATAGAGCCAGGCTCACCGAATCAGGAAAATTCCTGTTATCAGAGGGACGCCATTTACTGGACGCTGTTTCCAACCTGGAAAATCAGGTAAAAAAAGTCTCAAAAGGATGGGAGGCAGAGTTAAATATTGCCATCGCAGATATGCTGCCTGTTGATAATTTACTTGAGCTTATCAATGAGTTTTACCAGCAAAAAAGTGGCACACATATTAAATTACATACTGAAGTTTACGGTGGCACATGGGATGCTTTAATGAGCAATAGAGCTGACCTGATAATAGGTGCTCCGGACAATGGCCCAACAGGTGGCGGATACCACTCCCGTAAACTATGCCAGATTAACTGGGTATTTGTCATCGCACCCGACCACCCACTTGCCAATGAACACAACCCTATAGCAGAAGATATAATTTCAAATTATAGAGCTATTGCCGTGGCCGACACATCACGTAACTTACCCCCTAGAACGGCTGGCATTTATACCGGGCAGGATATTTTCACCGTACCTGACTTTAAAACCAAAATAAAAGCGCATATTATGGGTATGGGGGTCGGTTTTTTACCTCGCTACCTGATCCAGAAAGAAATCGAACAGGGTCTATTAATTGAAAAAAAAATCGAAACAGGACACCAGACTGCCACAGCTTATCTTGCATGGCGTACGGGAAAAACAGGCCGCTCACTGCAATGGTTTATAGATCAGCTAAGCAGCTCATTTTTCTATGAACAACTTAAATAAATGGAATAAACAGGCCTGTAACACATCTATATATACTCAATCTTTTTATCAGAGCTAATATAATCTCTACTTAATTACACAACCACCCCTGCTCTCTGATATTCTTAAGTAAGTACTATAATTAACGGACAAAACTTTTCATAACACTGGAGCCACTCTATGTTAAAAAAAAATCCATACTCAGGTTTACTCTTAAGCTTCATACTCAATATTATCTTTAGTACACCATTATTTGCAGTAGAATTATCTCCCTGGGGTGGCGCCAAACCAACACCCACAGAATACAAACCACAAAAAGTCGTTTACGATGTGCATGTCAAAACAGTAGAAAAACTGGAAAGTGTACTGAGTCGAGCAAGCTACCTGAGTAAAACTACCGGTGCTGACCCATTTGATCAATCCATAGTGCTTGTTCTGCACGGCCATGAAATCAATTTTTTTGCCATAAAAAATTATGCAAAACACAAAGCATTAATGCAACGCGCCCAGAGCCTGGTTGACAGTGAGGTACTAAAAATAAAAATATGCGAAGCTGCAGCCGAAGGCCTGGGTTATAAACCCAAAAACATACACGGCTTTGTCGAAATAATACCAATGGGTGATGCTGAAATCATTCGCCTGCAAAACGAGGAAGATCATGCATATATGCAATAGATGGCTAATATTAATTATGCTTGTTATCGCCACTCCATTAAGTGCAACCACCAAAAACATCACCTACGCCCCCACATCAGTTGATATGCAAATCAACAGGGTCACTGAACATATTTATTATGTTAAAGGTGAAGCTGGCATTGCTACCGATAACGAAGGCTTTATTTCTAATGCTGGCTTTGTCATCACCAAAAAAGGCGTTGTTGTTTTTGATGCATTAGGCACGCCTTCTCTTGCTAATGATTTAATAAAAAAAATTAAAAGTGTAACATCACAACCCATTAAAAAAGTCGTGGTGAGTCATTTTCATGCAGATCATATTTATGGCCTACAGGCTTTTGAAAAACTCGGTGCAGAAATTATTGCACCCCTGGGTGCTCAAAAATACATTCAGTCAGAAGCCGCCGCAAGCCGTTTAAACGAACGCCGAAACTCACTTGCACCCTGGGTAAATAAAAATACACACTTAGTTCTGCCGGATACTACTGTTGAAAAATCAACTACCTTCACCTTAGGTGAAAAAACATTCACCTTAAACTTTATGGGCAAGGCACATTCTGATGGCGACCTGACCATGCTGGTTAAACCCGATAACGTTTTATTTTCAGGTGATATCATCTTTCGAAAACGCATACCCTTCGTTGGCAATGCAGACTCTAAAAAATGGCTGGAAACATTAACCCAACTAGAAACAAATGGCCTGACCGCTCTTATACCCGGCCATGGCCCTGCAACAGATAAACCAGACAAGGTTATTTCTTTAACCCGACGTTATCTGGCTTATTTAAGAAAAGTGATGGGCGCAGGGGTAAATGAATTCACCCCATTTTCTGAAGTTTATGACAATGCCGACTGGTCTGAATTTAAAAACCTGCCCGCATTTGATGCGGGTAATCGTATCAATGCTTATCAGGTTTATCTTTCAATGGAAGCCGAATTACTCGCCGAATAAGCAGTTAAAATAACGCGGCTATCCGTAACACCACACTGTCATCTTGACCGAAGCAGAGCATAGTGGAAAACCCTTAAACTCGAATACTAAGGCACTTAAGATCCTTCGGCTGCACTTTGTTTCGCTCAGGATGACAGGATATTAATAACTAGCCGCATAATCTGCAACACCTCACTAACACCCAATTACACATCATATAAAAACTTAAACTGTTTAAACGTTACTACAATTTTTACTATCCAGTATCTCCAGCAAAGTAATACTTAACAAAAACTTTAAGTAGAGGTAAATCTAAAAATAGTAATACTCACTAGGCAGTTTCATTCATAACCCAAAAGGAACAGCACATATCCCACAAAGTCAGAGAGACTGTATTGTTTTAGTATTATATCCTGAAGGTTAAAAAATAAAGAAAGCTGTAACATTTAATTACAGAAGAAAATATTTCTTGTTTGTCACCTGCTCCTTTTATTTCTAATCTAACATGGCTTATTTTTCAAACTCACATGCCTGACAAACCACTGAACTTTGACTGCTCCTAAAACTAAAGCGGATTAAGGGATGAAAAATATTTATATCATATAAGTTTTTAAAAGTTGAATAATTTCATTTATTTTTATTTAAATTCATGCCTGTATGCACTGTAATACCATTTTATAAAAAATGGAGGCAATAATGTAGTTAATGCAATAACAATAATCATTCCGGCATAAATTTCATTATTATATATGTCACTTTGCCGACCAAGCTCTGCAAATATAAGGCCGACTTCACCGCGGGGCACCATCGCGGTACCAATCATCCAGCGGGTAGCATTATTTTCTTTTAATAACATCGCGCCTAGTATTTTCCCCGTCACAGCCACCACTAATAAAGAGAGTGAGAACCACCATATAAATGCTGAACCCCAATCTATTTCACGCAGGTTTAGCGACAACCCCACCATTACAAAAAAGATAGGCGTAAACAGTTGTACAATAGGTTTCATCTGTAGTTCAATACGATCAGCAAAAGCCTCATCACCATGAAGCGCGATACCAAGTGGCATAAAAAAACGCCGTGATAATGCCAGACCAGCAGCAAAACCGCCGAGTAATTCAGGTGCGCCAAAAGCATGTGCTAACCAGGCAAAAAACAGTACCAGAGAGACAATGGTTGTGGGTATTAATCCGGGAATTTCACTGCTTGTATCAAAGCGTTTAATAACGATTGACATTAATTTAGCCGCTACCGGCGCCAGCACAAAAAAGGCTGTAATAAATACCAGCACCTTACCGGTATTCATTACACTGACACCACCACCAATAGAAAACTCATAAAGTAATGCCAATAACACGACACCCAGTACATCGTCCAGTACTGCTGCACCGAGAACAATTTGCCCCTCTTTTGAATTTTGACGCTTAAGGTCGGTTAGTACTCTTATTGTAATACCGATGCTCGTTGCAGTAAGCGTACCGCCAATAAATAACGAGACCATTAACGACAGCTCAAATACCCAATATGCCAGCATAAATCCCAATAAAAGCGGCAAAACAAAACCTGAAACCGCGACGATAATAGAGGCAACGCCAGTGCGCACCAGACGCTTAACATCTGTGCCTAAGCCCACTTCAAATAAAAGCAGTATAATACCAATACCGGCCATCAGTTTTATTGCCTGTGTCGGCTCTATCCAGCCTAACAGGCTCGGCCCCAGTAACACACCAGCAAATAGCTCACCAATGACGGCGGGTGACTTTAATCGTGTTGCAAGCTCAGCAAATACGCGTGCCGTTAATAGTATAATTAATAGACTCAAAAAAAATCATGGGCTTGCATATTCAATCCAGATATAAGTTATTAAGCCATTATAAAAATGAGCGTACATTATTTAATATTTACAATATTGCTTAATATCAATAACTATTTTATATATTGCTTTTTAACAACTAATTTCCCTGGAAATTTAAATCTGCTTTATTTAGCTAAATCGCTAATAAAAGCACTGGTCCATTTCTATTTTATACTTTTACCGTTCTTATTTTTTATACGTCCTTTTTCTATACCTGGCCAAAAATTAAAAAATAAACCCGTATATTATTCTTCTTATTTAATAACCAATAACCGCCTGTTTATTATTCAGTTTCTTCTAACTGTTCCCAGCGCTTATACGCTTCTTTTAACTCATATTCTATTTCGGAAACACGTGTTGTCGTTATGGCAATTACTTCTTTATTTTGCTGATAAAATTTTTCATCAGCCATTTTTTCAGTTATTTCTGCCATTTCTTTATCCAGGGTTTCTATTAATACGGGCAGTTCATCCAGCTCCCTTTGCTCTTTAAATGAACGTTTTTTAAGTGTTTTTTTCTGTTCTTCGGGTTTTTTCTCTTTTTTTATTTCTTCAGGTTTATTTTCTTTTTTTCGATTCAGCTTGTTTTTAAACTGCCTTAACCAGTCTTCATAACCACCTACATACTCATTCACCTGTCCATTACCTTCAAATACCAGTGTACTGGTGACTACATTATCAAGAAAAGCACGATCATGACTTATTAAAATTAATGTGCCTTCATACGACATTAACAGGTCTTCAAGTAATTCCAGCGTTTCAACATCCAGGTCATTTGTTGGCTCATCCATAACCAGAAGGTTAAAGGGTCTTGCAAACAGTTTGGCTAACATTAAACGATTACGTTCCCCACCGGATAGTGTACTCACTGGTGAATTTGCGCGTGCAGGCGCAAACAGAAAATCACTGAGATAACTCATCACATGCTTTTCCCTGCCTGCAACGGTTATTTTATCTGTACCCGGAGCCAGGTTGTCCCTGACACTTTTCTTTAAATCTAATTCTGAACGTAACTGATCAAAATAGGCTATTTCCAGCTTGGTACCCAGCTCAACTTTTCCCTCATCGGGTTGCAGCTCACCTAACATCAATTTTATTAATGTTGATTTGCCAACACCATTAGGGCCAATGACACCAATACGATCACCACGGGTTATTAAGGTACTGAAGCCCTTAACAATTAACGTCTCGCCATAGCTATAACTTAAATTTTCTGCCTCAACCACCCGTTTGCCTGAACTATCCTGGGCTGAAACCTGCATATTAACCTGGCCCTTTTGTTCACGCCGCTGAGAACGCTCTTTGCGCAGCGCCTCCAGTGCGCGCACTCGGCCTTCGTTACGGGTGCGGCGCGCCTTAATGCCCTGACGAATCCATACCTCTTCCTGTGCCAGTCGCTTATCAAACAAGGCATTTTCTTTTTCTTCGTTTTCTAACGACTCCTGTTTACGCAGTAAATAGGTTTCATAGTTACCTGGCCAGGACGTAAGTTTGCCACGATCCAGTTCAATAATACGGGTTGCCAGCCGTCTCAGAAATGATCGGTCATGGGTTACAAATAATACGCTGCCATTCCAGTTAAGCAGGAATTCTTCTATCCACTGAATCGCCTCTACATCCAGGTGATTGGTTGGCTCATCCAGCAATAACAGGTCTGGCTCCACCACCAGTGCTCGCCCCAACAATACGCGACGCTTCAGACCACCGGATAGTGAACTGAATTCATCATCTGTAGGTAGCTCCAGTAATGATATGGTTGTTTCTATCTGTTGTGACAGGCTCCAGCCATCGACTGCTTCTAACTCATGTTGAATGCGAGACAGTTCTTCCATTTTCTGTTCGGTATAGTCTTCTGCTAATTCAAGACTGCAATGATGGTAATTTTTTAGTATCTCACCCACCCCTTCTAAACCAGAGGCCACTACGTCATATACACTGCCTGTTACATCATCTGGGATATCCTGTGTCAGGTAGGCAATTTTTAGATTTTGCTGTTGTTCTATACTGCCCTCATCGGCCTTTACCATGCCACCAATGAGTTTCATTAAGGTTGATTTACCCTCACCATTACGCCCTAACAGGCACAGGCGTTCTTTTGGCTCAATCTGGAGATTAAGGGAATCGAACAGGTTCGGGCCGCCAAAGCCCAGATTAATATTTCGTAGTGTGAGTAATGCCATAGGGTTATTGCAAATTATCCTGTTAAGTGGCGTGTATTTTATCAGAGCCTGATAGTATTATTGGCTTTTTCACACAATAGAACCATTATGAGCCTGACTATTCTTTCTATTATTGAGTCACCCACGCACCCAAAATTATCCAGTTTGTATAAACAGATGGGGGCCCGTGAAATTAAGGTCAATTCCAGTCGTAATGCAATTAAAGCATTAAAAACCTATAAACCTGATTTTATTGTTGCTGAATTTTTTTATGGCTATGGAAATAACTATGCGGGTGTAAATGTGAGTAATCTGGATGTTCTGTTATCCGCCTTACCCAAATATAGCCCAGATACCAGCACGATTATTTTTGTAATAAAAGAAGAAACCCAGTTTGTAGAGAAGCTCAATAAGCTTTATCCAATATACGGTGCATTTTTACATAATACGCCTGAACACGCTATTGAGGCCTGTCTTAATGGTGAAAGTACCTAGGTCTACAGGCTATGCGAGACTTATAATTTTCAATTTCTGACGCATTCAGGATTCTATTATTACCTTTCCAGATTACTGTTCTATATTATTCACACACACAAAACTTAAATCTCATTGAACTGAAGCTGTTATACATAATCTATATCAGTCAGGAGTGACATAATGAAATTTTCAAAATTTAAAATACTAATCATATTCTGCCTGTTAACGATACTCACCTTTACCAGTAACGCACAAACTTTCAAAAGCCACTCTGCTAATACCCAGTTACTTGAACTTTACTCATCACAGGGCTGTAGCAGCTGCCCACCTGCCGAACGTTGGATATCTCAACAACTAAATCACCCTGGTTTATGGGAAGAGTTTATTCCTGTGGTATTCCATGTTGATTACTGGGATTACCTTGGCTGGAAAGATCCTTTTTCTACGAAGAAATATTCCCAGAGACAAAGAACATATCATCGCCAGGGAGGCATTAGTTCTGTATATACACCTGGCATGCTAATTAATGGTAAAGAATGGCGCGGCTGGTACCGTAATAAACCTTTACCTGTGCCGCTGGTTAAACCGGGTATTTTATCGGCTGAATTAAATGAGGGGAAATTACACGTAACTTATAAGCATAAAATTGATTTAAATCTTAATGTTGCATTATTAGGTTTTTCACTTAAAACTAAAGTTGAACGGGGCGAAAACAGCGGTAAATCATTTTCTGAAGATTTTGTTGTATTAAAGATGAAGTCCAAATTTTCAAATAATGGAGTATGGGATATTGAACTTCCCGCTGGCCATAATATTACAGGACAACGTTATGCCCTGGCCATCTGGATTAACTCCCCTGGTGACGCTCACCCCATACAGGCCACCGGTGGCTGGATTAAATAATATATATTATCTTTTAATCAACTAATTGACTAATTGGTATATCAAAAAAAGCATTTGCACCGCCTTTCATAAAGTAATATTTTTTTATACCTTTAGATTCCAGATAATATTGAAACCATCTGACCTGTTTACCGACCATATCATATACAAAAAGTGTTTTTTTACTTTTCTTCACGGCTAACATAAATTCTTCAAGCTTTAATTTTTCTCGGCTATCCAGACTAATTGAATTTTCCTGACCGGAAAATATATAAAATCCATCCCTCTCTATCCTATCTCTGATATCTAATATCTCAACATCGGCCGTCGCCTTTTTAATAAATGTTAAACCAGCAAGCAGGTGTTTGGAAAAATCACTTTTTGATATCAATTTATCAGGGTTTTCTAAAACCCTGCCTAATAATAATGCATCATCCGGGTATTTTTTAGCCCATACGAATACACCCGCATCATATGCATATACATCTTTTAAGCCAACATATGAAATACTACGTTTAGCCGCCTTATATGATTTCATACATGAATGTCCATTACAGTAAAATACCAGTTTTTTACCCGGATTTTCTTCTCTTAATACCAGCATTTTTTTCTGGAACACTTTAGACGGTAATGCAAATGGTATTAATATAGCAGACTTAATTCTCAGGGTTTCGTATTCATATTTTGATCTTGCATCAATAATCACTACATTATTCTGTTGTGAAAATAACTCATCTATCTCAATAACTGGAACAAATGGATAACGTTTACGCCCTGGAAAATCTTCATCTGCATATGCAGATATTGATAGAGTAAATAGTAAAATAGTTATAATTATTTTCATAATATTCCAGCATCCTGTTTAATAAATCACGCTACATCTGACTTAATCTAAGGTTAAATATACCAACTTTATATCGTAAATATAAATTTAGATCTCACCTTAATATATAAGCATTGCATGTTGTAACACATTTCATCAAAGTTATCGACTAAACTTAAAGTTTAATCTATAATGCTGCTCTAAAGTATAGAAATCGGGGTTTTTTACTATTGACTATTTTAATAAATATAAAATTTTATTATTATATTTAAAACCCTGTAAAAAAAATACCATATATATTTAAAATATATATGATTATTTGTTATTTATATTTTATTGCACATTTTTTTAAATAAGCTCAGACCTGACAAACCTATCTTTTTGAAAAAATATGACTAAGTTTTTTTTTTTTTTTTATTTAATTTTTATTAGTTTTGTATAGGCAGGCTTCAGATAATACTTATTTTATAGCCTGAGCTGCACACCATGCCGAAGACCAGGCCCATTGAAAATTATATCCTCCTAATTGCCCGGTAACATCCAGCACTTCACCAATAAAATATAGTTTTTCAACTAGTTTAGATTCCAGCGTTTTTGATGAAATATTTTCTGTACTAACACCACCTGATGTGACTTCTGCTGTTTTATAGCCCTCTGTTCCAGAAGGTGTTAATACCCAGCTATGAATGCTTTTATTGAGTAAATCGATCAAAGGTTTATCTAATTGTTTTAATTTTAATTTTTTTATATTTTCATTGCATACATAGGAAACTAATCGTTTTGGCATAATATAACTTAAGCTGTTAACAACTAGTTTATCAGGGTGCTTAAGCCTTTCTTCCCTAAGGTATTCAGTTATATTCTTTGCAGGTAGTAAATTTATTTTTATCTCTTCCCCATAACACCAATAGGCTGATAATTTAAGAATAGCTGGCCCACTCAAGCCACGATGAGTAAATAACAAATCATCTTCTATAGTATGTGTGTTATTGCTTACCGATATATGCTGAGAAACACCCGCCAGTTCTTTTAATTTGATTAATGTTTTATTCGACAGGGTAAAGGGCACCAGTGATGGTGATGTTTTAACTATATTATGACCGAATTGTTGCGCCACTTCATAGCCAAAACCTGTTGCTCCAAGTGTAGGGATTGACAGTCCACCTGTGGCAATAACCAGTGAATCACTGGTATAGTTCTCTAAATTTGTTTCAAGTATGAAGTGCTTATTTTTTGTGATTTTTTTAATACTGCATTTCTTGAATATTTTTATTTTATATTTTGCGCATTCATCCAGTAGCATTTTTAGAACATCTTTTGAACTATTTTCACAAAATAGCTGACCGGGACCTTTCTCTACATATTTAATATTATGTTTTTCGATTAATGCCAGGAAATCATATGCTGTATACTGATTTAGAGCCGATTTAACAAAATGTGGGTTTTTCGATAAAAAATCATCATAGGTCGTATTTAAATTTGTGAAATTACAACGTCCTCCACCCGACATTAATATTTTTTTACCTACTTTATTTGCATGGTCGAGAACCAATACTCGCTTATCTCTAATAGCTACATTTAATGCACAAAAAAGACCCGCTGCCCCAGCGCCAACAATAATAACGTCATAATGATTTTTCACTCTGGTCTTATCTCTACACTTTCTAAAATGATTTAATAATGGGCTGTGTTATTAAATCATATTTCATTACATATAAACCTGAGAAAAAATAACTCTGCATTTATTTTTTTCAGCTAATTATTTAAAAAACCATGCCTTAGTTTATATATTATTTTTTCTTTTTTGGTCTTTCCCAGCCAGAAATTGACTTCTGTGGTGACCGACTTATTACTAGCATATTCTCAGCTACATCTTTTGTCACGGTTGCACCCGCACCAATAGTCACACCATCTTCAATAGTAACTGGAGCAACCAGTTGTGTATCTGAACCAACAAATACATTATCACCAATAATGGTTTTATGCTTATTTGCACCATCATAATTACAGGTAATAGTGCCTGCACCTACATTTACATTTTTACCCATTTCTGTATCACCAATATATGAGAGGTGATTTACTTTACTTCCCTCACCTATATTGGCTTTCTTAATTTCAACAAAGTTGCCAACTTTAGCATTTTGACTTAAGTGTGCTTCTGGTCTTAAACGTGCATAAGGCCCAACTTCACAATTATTTTCAACAATAGCGTTTTCCAGAATACAATTGGCTTTAATAGTTACATTCTCACCGATAGTTGAATTTATAATAACGCAGTTCGGCCCAATATTACTTCCTGAACCAATTTTTACATCACCTTCTAATACTGCATTTATATCAATATACACATCGTTGCTTATATCGGCATTGCCTCGAACATCTATTCGGGCTGGATCAGCCAGTGCCACACCGTTTGTCATTAATTCATCCGCAATATTTTTCTGAAAAATACGCTCAAGTGTGGCCAGTTGTAAGCGGTTATTAACACCCTCTACTTCATAGCTTGCTTCTGGTTGTGCCGTTTTAATTTCAATATTATCTTTTTCAGCTAACTCAAATATATCTGTTAGATAATATTCACCCTGGCTATTTTTATTATCTATGTTATTTAACAGGCGTTTTAACGTTTCACCATTACAGGCTAATATCCCTGTATTAACTTCCTGTATTTCTTGCTGTTCTGGCGTCGCGTCTTTTTGCTCAACGATGCCAGTAACCTGATTTTTTTCATTTCTCAAAATACGCCCATAGCCAAAGGGCTTATCAAGATTAACTGATAATAATGCGAGCTTTCCCTGGCTATCGTTTAGCAGGTCTTGCAGTGTTTCTTTTTTAGTTAATGGAACATCGCCATATAAAACTAATACATTGTTATTAAGATTAACTGAATCAAATGCCTGCATGACTGCATGGCCTGTTCCGAGTTGCTCTTTCTGCTCAACCCATTTAGCATCAAAATGCTTACATGTTTCTTTTACCTGATCACCACCATGGCCATAGATAACGATCACCTCTTCAGCACCGAGATCTTTTGCTGTGGTGTAAACATGCTCGACCAATGGTTTATTGGCTAGTTTATGAAGCACCTTTGGGGTGCCTGATTTCATGCGTGTGCCTTTACCGGCAGCAAGGATAACAACACTTAATGACATTTTTTTCCTACAGAGTAGCCTGAATGGTATTGGTTAAATATATCATGTCTAAACTTATATTTTTTAGGGTTTATGCTGAAATTTAAAGATAATTTAAGGAAAAAACTATCTTTAACTGCTTCATAATAGTAGATAATGGCTATAGCTTACGCTTCAATAGCTGATTTACAGACATAAAAAAGCTGGAATATATCCAGCTTTTTTATATTTAATATTAAAATAAAATTCAGTATTTATTAAATAGACCTATTGTTTACGCCGAGCAACACCAATTAGCCCAACTAACCCTGAACCAAATAGCCATACTGCAGCAGGAATCGGTACCGCATTTACAGGTTCATATTCAAATTGAACAAGGCTAACACTCGATTCAGGCATTATTAAATCGAATTGCGAAATACTTCCAATACCTGATATATCCGTCAATTCTGTCCAGCTATTTGTTGTAAATACAGTCGTATCAGCAAAAGAACCGGATGCTGTAATCGTTACCGGCGCATTATTACTAATTCCACCCAGTGTTACACTTGATACATTCACTGCTGTTGTATCAAAAATAAAAGAAAGGGGAGTACCATCTGCATTTGAAATCCCTGGATTTGGATTTCCAAATAAATCTGTTGATTCAATAACAATGCCGCCGTTTCTTGACATGGCTAAAAAACCGGGGAAGGTTATCGCACCCGAATAGCTACCGACAAGTGATCCAAAATTAATTGTATATGTAGCTGCAGATGCTGTCGAGATAGAGGCAAGAGCAATCACTACTACTTTAGGTAAGATGTTTAATTTCATTTTTAATCCTTTATTAGGTTTATTCTAGTGTTACGCTGTAAACATATATGAAAAATACGAATCTACTTTAATTTCATATATTACCCACAAGAATAAGCTTTCGTACATTAAATTTCTTGATCTAAGCTACATATTTTAAATTATTAAAATTTAATCTGGAAATAATTTTTTAACCAGCCATTAAAACAAAAAAGCCGGAACAAAGTCCGGCTTTTTTAAGAAGAAAGAGGATGTATTATCTACGCCCACGAATCTTCTTGATTGTCTCGACCATTGCAGCAGCTTCGGCTAGTTGAGCACTGGCTTTGGCAAAATCCATATCAGAATTTTTATCCTGCATGGCTTCTTCAGCGCGTTGCTTAGCTTCTATTGCAGCGGCTTCGTCCAGATCATCTGCACGAACAGCGGTGTCGGACAAAATCGTAACGACGTGAGGCTGAATTTCCAGCATGCCACCGGAGATGAAATAAGACTCATCTTCTCCGTTTTGACCACGTACACGTACTTCACCCGCTTTAAGCCTGGTAAGTAATGGTGTGTGACGTGGGGCAATACCTAATTCACCCATAATACCTGGGGCGAAAACCATAGTGGCTTCACCTGACCAGATTTCTTTTTCCGCACTAACGATGTCTACATGTGTTGTCATAGCCATAGCTCTTCCTTACATGCTTTTCGCTTTTTCTTTAACTTCGTCGATGCCGCCTACCATGTAGAACGCCTGCTCTGGAATATCATCCAGTTCACCATCTAAGATTGCTTTAAAGCTAGCTAAAGTTTCTTTTAAGCTGACGTATTTACCTTCTGCACCAGTAAATACTTCTGCTACGAAGAATGGCTGTGATAAGAAACGCTGGATTTTACGAGCGCGGGCTACTGCCTGCTTATCTTCATCAGATAATTCGTCCATACCCAGAATCGCAATGATATCTTTCAGCTCTTTATAACGCTGTAAAGTACCCTGTACACCACGAGCAATGTCGTAATGTTCCTGACCAACAACCTGTGGATCTAACTGGCGAGAAGTTGAATCCAGTGGATCAACCGCTGGGTAGATACCTAATTCAGCAATTTGGCGAGACAGTACTAATGTCGCATCCAGGTGAGCGAAAGTCGTTGCAGGAGATGGATCGGTTAAATCATCCGCAGGTACATAAACCGCCTGGAAAGATGTAATCGAACCCGTTTTAGTCGATGTAATACGTTCCTGAAGAACACCCATTTCTTCCGCTAGTGTTGGCTGGTAACCTACCGCTGAAGGCATACGACCTAACAGTGCAGATACTTCGGTGCCCGCAAGTGTGTAACGATAGATGTTATCAATAAACATTAATACGTCACGACCTTCGTCACGGAAGTTTTCAGCAATTGTTAAACCCGTTAGGGCAACACGTAATCTGTTTCCTGGAGGCTCATTCATCTGACCGTAAACCAGCGCTACTTTATCCAGTACGCCGCCTTCTTCCATTTCATAGTAGAAGTCATTACCTTCACGAGTACGCTCACCAACACCTGCAAATACAGAGTAGCCGCTGTGCTCAACCGCGATATTACGAATAAGCTCCATCAGTGTAACGGTTTTACCAACACCCGCACCACCGAACAAACCCACTTTACCACCCTTAGCGATTGGCATAACCAGATCGATAACTTTAACACCTGTTTCCAGTATTTCTACTGCTGAAGAAAGCTCTTCATACTTAGGTGCTGCACGGTGAATTGGTAAAGATTTCTCTTCGCCAATTGGGCCAGCTTCATCGATTGGCTCACCCAGTACATTCATTACACGACCTAAAGTTTTTAGACCAACTGGAACAGTAATTGCTGCACCAGTATTAGCCACTTCTAAGCCACGTTTTAAACCTTCAGTTGAACCCATGGCGATTGTACGAACAATGCCATCACCCAACTGAGCCTGAACTTCTAATGTCAGACTTGCGCTTTCGATTCTTAACGCATCGTATACCTTAGGAATAGAATCCCTTGGGAACTCAACGTCGATTACCGCACCGATAATCTCGACAATTTTTCCAGCACTCATAGACTGATCCTCATAAATTTAAATTCTTTTATGTCGACGCTTTCGCGCCGGCAATTAAACCGCAGATGCACCTGCAACAATCTCAGAAATCTCCTGAGTAATTGCCGCCTGACGCGCCTTGTTATAAACCGTTTCAAGTTCGCTAATAATGTCATTCGCATTATCCGTTGCCGATTTCATGGCAACCATTCGAGCAGACATTTCACAGGCGATGTTTTCAACAACACCCTGATATACTTGCGATTCAACAAAACGCATGAGCAGGCCATCAAGAATCTCTTTGGAGTCCGGCTCATAAATGTAATCCCAGTGATGCTTTAAAGTTTCATCAGTGGAACCGCTTACGGGTAACATTTGTAAAACGGTTGGCTCTTGCGTCATCGTATTAACAAACGTATTACTAATTAAATGAAGCTCATCAATTTTACCGTCGGTAAATGCATCTAGCATTACCTTGATAGAACCGATCAGGTCATTTATATGTGGTGAATCACCTAACTGGCTCGCCTCAGCAACTACGTTGCCTGGATTGCGTTTGAAAAAATCAACCGCTTTACGACCCACAGGTACTACATCAATTTCCACACCCGTATCGTGCAGGGCTTTCATATGCTTAATCGTTTTCTTAAAAACATTAACATTTAAGCCACCACACAGACCACGATCTGATGAAACAACGATGTAACCAACACGTTTAACTTCACGTTCGACCATATACGGATGTTTTATTTCCGCATGAGCCTGAGATAAATGGGCAATTACATTGCGCATTTTCTCAGCATATGGACGGCTAGCCCGCATTCTTTCCTGCGCTTTACGCATTTTAGAAGCAGCTACCATTTCCATTGCTTTGGTAATTTTCTGAGTATTTTTAATACTCTTTATTTTACCGCGTATTTCTTTTGCACCGGACATACTATGTCTCCGCTACCAAACGCCGTTAGCTTTAAATGCTTCAACAGCTGATTTCATTTCACCAGCAATATCATCATTGTAATCACCTGTTTCTTCTATCTTGGAAACAAGATCGGCATTATTAGATTTAACGTAAGCCCACATGGCTGATTCGAAATCAAGAACCTTCTTAACATCAACATCATCCATAAAGCCTTCGTTCATCGCGAACAGACTGAAGCCCATTGCAGCAACACCCATTGGTGAGTACTGCGCCTGCTTCATTAACTCTACCGCACGTTCACCTAAAGCTAACTGAGCGCGAGTTGCTTCATCAAGGTCAGATGCGAACTGAGCGAATGCAGCTAATTCACGATACTGAGCTAATGCTAAACGAACACCGCCGCCTAACTTCTTGATGATCTTAGTCTGAGCTGCACCACCAACACGCGATACAGATAAACCTGCATTGATCGCTGGACGAATACCTGCATTGAATAAATCAGATTCTAAGAAAATCTGGCCATCCGTAATTGAGATAACGTTTGTTGGTACGAAAGCAGAAACGTCACCGTCCTGAGTTTCGATAATAGGCAGAGCCGTTAAAGAACCGGTCTTACCTTTTACAGCACCGTTAGTTGCTTTTTCTACGAAGTCAGCATTTACACGTGCTGCACGCTCTAATAAACGAGAGTGTAAGTAGAATACGTCACCTGGATATGCTTCACGACCTGGTGGACGACGTAACAGTAGAGATACCTGACGGTAAGCCCATGCCTGCTTTGTTAAATCATCATATACAATCAGTGCGTCTTCGCCTTTATCACGATAGTACTCACCCATTGAACAACCAGAATATGGTGCGATGTATTGCATAGCTGCTGAATCAGACGCTGCCGCTGCAACGATGATTGTGTGAGCCATTGCATCATGCTCTTCTAACTTACGTACCAGGTTAGCTATTGTTGATGCTTTCTGACCAATCGCAACGTATACACACTTAACGCCTGTATCCTTCTGATTGATGATGGCATCTAACGCAACAGCCGTTTTACCTGTCTGGCGATCACCAATGATTAACTCACGCTGGCCACGACCGATGGGAACCATCGCATCGATTGATTTCAAACCAGTTTGTACTGGCTGATCAACTGACTTACGTTCGATAACACCTGGTGCAATCTTTTCGATAGGTGCAAATGTAGTTGTTTCAATTGGGCCTTTACCGTCGATAGGCGAGCCTAATGAATCAACAACGCGACCTAAAAGTGCATCACCTGTTGGTACTTCTAATATTTTACCTGTGCATTTGGCAACATCACCTTCTTTCAGGTGCTTGTCTGAACCTAGTACAACCGCGCCTACTGAGTCGCGCTCCAGGTTAAGTGCTAAAGCATAAGTATCGCCTGGCAGTTCGATCATCTCGCCCTGCATAGCTTCGGTTAAACCGTGGATACGTACGATACCGTCAGCCATGCTGACAATCGTACCTTCTGTACGAGCTTCGGCTACTGTCTCAAAGTTTTCTATACGTTTTTTAATCAGTTCACTGATTTCTGATGGATTCAGGTTCATTCTAATTCCTCTTTAATGGGCCACAGCCTGGGTTAATGACCCAATTTTGGCTTGAGTGGAACCATCAATAACTAAGTCGCCAGCCCGAATAACTACGCCGCCAATTAATGACTCATCAATTGCAGTCGTTAATGTAACTTCACAGCCTAATTTCTTTTTCAGGGCATCGGTCATTGATTGAATTTGTGCATCACTTAATGCATATGCTGCTGTTGCTGTTGCTTCAACTGTGTTTTCTGCTTCTGCGCGAAACGCTTCAAACAAAACCACAATTTCTGACATCAACATAAGGCGACTATTTTCTGCCATTACTTTGATAAAATTAACCTGCGTTGCAGATAGTTTATCGCCGCAAATATCAATTAAGATAGCACCTTTATCTTCAGCACCCATTGCTGGGTTATCAATCACGGCTGCAAAATCATCGTTGCTAACTATAGCTTCGATAAATTGCAGTGCGTCTGACCATTGCGCTTGCTTTGATTCTGCTTGCGCAACCTCAAAAGCTGCTTTTGCATATGGTCTTGCTTGCGTTGTATATTCAGACATGGTTTTACCTATTACCCTTATATCTGGGTAATCATGTCATCAACGATTGCACTGTGTGCAGATTCGTCAACTTCACGATTCAGGACTTTAGCAGCACCAGCCATTGCTATGCCTGCCACCTGTTGTCTAAGCGCTTCTTTTGCACGATTGATTTCCTGTTCAATCTCAGCTTCAGCAGCCGTTTTAACACGACCTGCTTCTTCTTTTGCACTATCTTTCGCTTCTTCAACAATTTCAGATGCACGCTTTTGCGCCTGAGTCACAATATCAGATGCCTGATCTTTGGCTTCTTTAATGTGTTCTGCAGCCGCTTTTTCAGCTAGCTCTTGCTCATGCTGACCGCGTTCCGCAGCAGCAAGTCCATCGGCAATCGTCTTTTTACGTTCATCCAGCGCTGCAATAAGCGGTGGCCAAACATACTTCATTACGAACCATACAAACACGAAAAACGCGATTGACTGTCCGATAAGAGTTGCATTGATGTTCATGTTTATTCCTCGTAACTATTTCGTTAACTGTTCAGATGTCTTGCCCGTAAGGGTAAGTAACTGAATAATTAGGCAGCTACAGCGAATAAAACGTATAGAGCGATACCAACAGCGATCATAGGAACCGCGTCAACAAGACCCATAACGATGAAGAACTGTGTACGCAGCATTGGAATCAGTTCTGGCTGACGTGCAGCACCTTCTAAGAAACGACCGCCTAATATGCCGATACCAACTGCTGCACCTAGTGCACCCAGACCCATCATTAATGCGCCGGCGATGAATAGTAAACCTTGTGCTTCTGACATTGTAAAATCTCCTGTGAGAGTAGTTTTAATTTAAATTCAAAAAATTTTTCTAAAAACAAACCTGATTATTAAGGTTTGTTAGTGTTCCTGATGCGCCATATCCAGATATACAATGGTCAACGTCATAAAGATAAACGCCTGCAATGTAATAATTAGAATGTGGAATATAGCCCAGCCTAATTGCAGCACACTACCAAACACGCCTGTTGCCAGACCCGCTGAGTACATAATTGCAATTAGAATGAAAATTGTTTCACCCGCGTACATGTTTCCGAAGAGTCGTAACGCAAGAGAAATAGGTTTAGAAATTAGTGATACTAATTCTAAAACCAGGTTTACTGGCATACCGGCTTTACCAAATGGCTGGAATGCCAGCTCACCGAAGAAACCACCAATACCTTTAATTTTGATGCTGTAGTAAAGCATTAACCAGAATACGCCTAACGCCATACCGAAGGTAACGTTTGGATCTGTACTCGGTACCACTTTAAAGAACACATGATGTGGATCTGCGCCAAAAAAGGTTGCTCCAATCCACTGTGCCGCCATTGGCAACCAGTCAACCGGTATCAGATCCATCAGGTTCATTAAGAACACCCAGGCAAATACGGTTAAAGCTAATGGCGCTACAATATCGTTCTTACCACTGAATGAGCCACGAACACTGTCATTAACAAAATCGATAATCATTTCCACAAAATTTTGAAAGCCCTGTGGAACACCGGTTGTTGCTGTTTTTGCTACGCTGCGAAACAAAAAGAAAAACATAATAGCCAAACCAAATGACCAACCTAATGAGTCAACATGGAATGCCCAAAAGCCCATTTCTTTTGCCTGTTCGGCAGTTTGTGCGAACATCCAGCCACCTTCTGGATGATTTCCATAGGTCATGTTCTGTAAATGGTGCTTTATATATTCGCCTGAAGTTATGCCTTCACTCGACATTCTTTTTTCTCCGGTTTGCATCCACACTATCTTCATTAAAGAAAAATGATGCGAATACTGGAATTAATGTAATAAATAAATATGCGCACATTAATGCGACTATATTGAGTGGCTTGATCACGTTAAACGCGGTTACAAACAACATCACGGTCAAAATAATTTTACCGACCTCGGCACCATAATAGGTGACCAGGATTTCTGTTGATTTTGCTTCTTTCTGTTTGGAAAATACTTTCCAGGCAAAATAGGCATTACTCAAACTGGCGATTATGGCCCCAGCAAATACAGACATTGCCCATGGCTGAATTATCAGCCAACTCAAGACACCAGTCATAAGACTAGTCGTAAATTGAATAAAAACAATTTTCTTAATTTGGGTTGTACTAGTTTTTAGCATGAGTTTGACAAGCCGTACTCTTGCCCCTAAAACGCGCGCAAATTATATGAGGATGAGGCTTTCTGGTCAACCTTAATGTACGAATAAGTTCAGTTTATTTAGTAGTTACTAATGTAGCAAAAAATGCGCTATGACGGGGTTTTAGCCATTTTCAGGGCAATATGATTATTTTAAATTTTCATAATAAAGCATATTTATCACTACAGGCACTTGATATTAAACAAATATTTTAGAGTCTATAAGAAAACTGTTATATAGAATACAGCACATACTTTTATTAAAAATTTAATGCAGAAGCCATTCCTCAACCACAAACCAGAACAACACACAAACCTTATTGTATTTTAGCTAATATTCCATCTAACTCATCCAGACTGGAATAATTAATTACCAGTTTGCCCTTACCATTACTCTTATGCAGTAAGTCAACCGGCGCGCCTAAACGCTCACTTACCTGCTCCTGTAATCGCTTAATATCCGGGTCCACACTCGATGATGACTCTGTCACTTTCGGAGCTGGGCTCAACTGATGTTTCACCTGCTTCTCAGTTTCACGCACCGACCAGCCCTTATCAAAAGCCCTGTTCGCCAACATGCTTTGCTCAGACCCGGTAAGCGCTAACAATGCACGAGCATGCCCCATATCGATTTTACGCTCATCGACAAGCAGCTTTACATCTTCATTAAGGTCTTTAAGTCGTAATAAATTGGTTACTGTTGCTCTGGAACGACTAACAACCTCTGCAACCTGCTGGTGGGTCATATCAAATTCATCAATTAGACGCTGCAGGGCTCGTGACTCTTCCAGGGGATTTAAATTTTCACGCTGAATATTTTCAATAAGCGATATGGCTGCAGCCGATTGGTCATTTAGCTCTTTTACAACCGCTGGAACTTCATGCAAACCTGCCAACTGACAGGCGCGCCACCGTCTTTCACCTGCAATTAACTCAAATTTACCTGCCGAAAGAGGCCGCACAACAATGGGCTGAATAACACCCTGAGCTTTAATAGAGTCCGCTAGCTCCTGTAATGCTTCTGGCTCAAAATGCACACGGGGCTGATAGGTCCCGCGCTGAATTAACTCAACGGCAATATGCTGCAAGTCATTACCACCTGCTCCTACGGGCTCCACTGGAGACACTGTAGACGCGGGCTTAGGGTCAGTGAGTTGATTTACTTCTGCTGCGCTACCTAATAGTGCGTTTAAACCCCGCCCCAGGCCTCTTTTTTTCTTTACCATTACTTACTCTGAAGTTTATTTAAATTTTTATCATAAAAAGACTAAAGTCATTTTTAAACTGATGCATCTCAGTACACTTTATATTTCTACAACGAATCTGTTTATTTTAAGCTACTGCTGGCTGTACCGTTTTAACCTGTTTACGAATCACTTCACCCGCCAGGGAAAAATACGCTAGTGCGCCGCGTGACGTTTTATCATAATTCAATACGGGTAAACCATGAGATGGCGCTTCAGCCAGACGTACATTACGCGGTACTACGGTTCTATACACACGATCACCAAAATGCTCAATAAGCTGTGCTGATACATCTGTCGCAAGTTTATTGCGTGGATCGTACATTGTCCGTAACAAGCCCTCTATCTCCAGATTCGGATTAACACTGCTCTTCACCTGCTCAATGGTTTCCATCAAAGATGATAAACCTTCTAATGCATAATATTCACACTGCATGGGAATTAATACACCCTGCGCTGAAACCAGGGCATTTAAAGTCAGCATATTTAAAGAAGGGGGACAGTCGATTATTATAAAATCATAATCCGCTTCGATCTGCTGTAATGCATTACGCAGGCGCAGTTCCCGACCATCTACACTCATTAACTCGACTTCTGCTGCCGTTAAATCACTGTTTGAGGGCAACACATCAAAGCCAATTTCTTCTACTTTATGGATACAGTCTTTTATATCTTCTTCTGCCAGCAGCACATCCAGAATACTGATTTCCAGTTCATGCTTATCGACACCACTACCCATGGTTGCATTACCCTGAGGATCAAGATCCACCAACAAAACCTGTTTTTTGGTTAATGCCAGAGATGCTGCCAGATTCACCGATGTTGTGGTTTTACCAACACCGCCCTTCTGATTAGTTACTGCTATGATTTTTGCCATGAATTTAGTTCTTTATTAACACACTAATTTAGCCGGCGTATCTCTATTAACTGCCGATCCTCATCCAGCCAGGGCACCTGTAACTGATGTTGCGCTAGCTGCTCAAACCCGTCGGTCAACACGGGCAACTCATCTTTACCCTTCATTGCCATGACCCGGGTTGTTGATGTTAACAGATGTTGAGTCCGATCCAGTATAGTATTTAATGCAGCAAAGGCCCGACAGGTGATTATTTCAAAGCCATAACCCGGCTTATAATCTTCCACACGACTATGAATAATGTCAATGTTTTCAAGCTTTAAGTCAATTTTACACTGGGTAAGAAAACGCGTTTTCTTACCATTACTATCCAGTAAAACAAACTGATAATCGGGCATGCATAGAGCCAGAGGAATACCCGGAAGGCCTGCTCCTGTCCCCACATCAAGAACAGGGGCACTTTTTATGTACGGCAGTATACTTAAACTATCTAAAACATGGCGAATAACCATCGAATCCAGCTCTCTAATCGCTGTAAGGTTATAGGCTTTATTCCACTTAAGCATAAGCTGTAAGTAATTAATCAGCTTTTGTTGTGTATCCGCAGATAACACCAGGCCTAATTGCTGCAAGCCTTTTTCAAGACGTTCTTCAATCTGCATTTATAACACTCATTTATGGCCTAAAGCTCGGTTTGTCAGAGCATTTAGAGCCTTCGTCATCTTATTAATAAACTCATTGTTCTGAAGCTTATGCCGCTGCTGAAGCTTGCTCGGGTTAAGATAAGCCAACCAGGTTTTTCCCTTTTCATCCTGCCATACGAGCACTTTCATAGGCAAATCAAGCGCTACCAGCGGATTTTCATTTATTAAAGGCGAACCAACCTTAGGATTACCAAATATAAGCAACTGTGTTGGCCGCATCGGAATATTCACCTTTTTAGCCCCTGCAGAGTGGTAAATGCGGCTAAAGATCGTCACACCTTTCTCTTTTAATACGCGCTCTAAACGATCCAGCGTCTCACCCACACTGTAACGACTTTGTTTTACTGTATGTTCTCCTGATGCCTGAGCAAAAGAAGGTATCAATATGAACAACACCACTAAAGTTTGAATAGCTTTTATCATCTTTTTTCCCTTCAATAGTAAGTTTTTTAAACTTGTTTATTTCAAATAACCTGATAAAAATCAGGTATGCCATCCACATCTAATTATTTTTATTCCACAGACTCGATTTTGGAGTACCATTAATTAACAGCTTAGCCAGGTACATTTACAGGCCTGATTTCTAAGCTTTTAAAATAATAAATAAAACTGTAAATAGTAAGCTTCTGTTTGCTTAATTAAATTTTCTGCCAGTAAAAAATCTCACCGACACAACACTACATTTTTTTTATTATAGTATCCCGACGCTGCGTAATTTATATTAGAAACAGGTAATAAAAAATTAAAACAACAGAAGAAGTAATGACTCTTAATTTCAAATTAATTATTAATCTGATTTTTTCAAAATCCGATTAAAACAATCTAGCCAACGCCCACATGCCACTGCCTAGTAAACCAAAAATAGCTATACCCCCAGTAAATATAACCAGCATATAAGACATGAATAAAGTGTGCACAAAACGATTAAAATTCAAACCCAAAAAATCACAGGCATTCACCTGACTGGAATCAACGCTACCCCCTGTAAGCTTACAAATTATTTTTGCCAATAATGGAAAGACCAAAGGTGCAGGCCCTATCATTAAGGAATATACGGCCAAACGTCCCGGACTCATATCTTCAGAAAAAACATTCCATAACCACCAGAGGCCCGCAAAAATAAACCCCGTAAATGCGATAACCAGACCCAATATTGCCACTAAAGTACAGGCCATACCTGCCTTTGTTACAAAACCTCCTTCCCTCAGGCTAAATTTACCTTTCGTTATTGCCTGATCAACCCCAACCATTACTAGCCCTGATACACCAGGAATAAAAGCATACAGAGACAGCAGCATACTCAGATCCACAAGTGCACGGATAGAAACGTCCATTAGTTAATAAATTTAAGAAATTTCCTGCCCAATTCGCCAGATCATTTCAGATATTTTTCTGTGCATACCCATAAATATTTTACGAATAAAAACAACCGTTAAATCGACACCTTCTTTAATTTTAATACCAATTAGTGCAGCCATTTTTCTAACCAGATAAAAAACCCAGATACTCAAATCCTTAGAAACTTTTGCAGCCTTAGCCATAAACATGGCCATGTGGTCCATTAAAGTTAGCCCACCCGCTGCACCAGCAACCAGAGCAATACCTGCCAGATTAATAACTTTTTTAATAACGTAAATAAATGCAGCATTTAATATCTCTAGCGTACTGGTGGCATACGTCATAATACTATCCGACTTCAACCAGCTTTCTACGGCAGAATCCATCATATTTGCCGGACGATTACTTGCCATATTTTTCCAGCTTCCAAGAGACTTTGTCGATTTAATATAATGCTTCATCAAATGGTATTCCCAGGGAATACCCGAAACAGGTGAATCTATTAAATAACCATTATCTGTATTTGATACATGATAAAAAGGCCATGTAGGCACCATTGGTACTGGATCAGTTCGATGATAAGCACGGTAGATATTAGTGGCTATTAACCTGGACGTACATTTAGCTGCAAAACCCTCAAGCCCCACTCTCGGGCTTCCGAAAGTGTAAAGTTTTACTGTTGAAACAGCACCGTTAGCTTTGATCCAGTCAGCCGCAAGTGTTGCAATAGCGCCACCCAGACTATGCCCTACGCAATGTACAACACTGATGCCTTTTAGGCCATTAAGAAACTTACGTAATTCAAACAGTATAGAATCAAAAGCATAATAAAAACCCTGATGAACTGAAAAACCCGTGTGGCTTGAATGCACCCCGGCATTCAAATCAGTAAGCGCATCATATAAGCTTGCAGTGCCTTTAATTGCAATAAAAGCCTGACCCTTATATTTTCCTTTTCCGGCAGAAAATACGGCCATTACATGCGGTTTTTTAATGATATAGCCACCGGTTACCCCGGAAGAAAAGTTCGCATCACCTATTTCCATATCTGCTTTGTAAGCTTCTACAAAGTCTTCCCTGGTCATAGCTGATTTTACGTTATAGACATCTGCCGCTAAATTAGCTGCATATATAGGTGTAAGTGTACTAGACATATCAGTCCTCCCATGTACATAAAGTCCGCATTATTGAACCAAAATCTCTATAGATTTTCATCTCATTGGTTATTTCACAATTCAATTCAAAAGGTTTACCACCAAACTCTGCATTTTCTTCTGGCTCACGTTTTGAATTAGACCAGATTTTCTTTTCTTCACCATTCTCAATAATATACAGCCCCTGAGCAATAACGAGCTCCATAGGTAATAATCGAGAAACAGAGCTTTCAAAAATTGCCGGAAACTCAAATACACCATTCTGATCTGTTGCGGTTGTTTCTTCTTTTAGTTTATTCCACTCCCAACGCCGAATCACCTGTATATTTTTTAATGGCTGGCCATTTTTAGTTACATGTACTTTCACTGCTGAAAAAACACAGGTTTTCCCCACACCAAAAACTGACATTGATTGTACCTCCGAAAAGAAAAATAGCGCAAGAGTGATAATAACTGTAATTCTCATGCATCCCTCATTATATTAATTTGCCTGTACAAAATTATACTGGCCTGCCTATACAAAAAATCGTCAGTAGGTAACAAAAAAACCATAATTATACTAAACAGGAGTAAAAATCACTCTCTATTGCCACCCACTTTCTTAATATGCACCAACAGCAATGAAATTGCCGCAGGTGTTACACCTGAAATTCTACTTGCCTGGCCCACAGTTGCAGGTCGATAATCAATAAGTTTCTGACGTACTTCATTCGACAAACCTTTCACCTGGTCATATTCTATTTTTTCAGGGATATTTTTATCTTCGTAACGTCGAGCCTTTTCAACCTCTTCTTTCTGACGATTTAAATAGCCTTCATATTTAGTCTGAATTTGAACCTGCTCAGCGACCCTTCTGTCACTAACTGCCGGCCCAATTTCTGCAATCTGTGTGAGTTTTTCATAGTCCATTTCAGGCCGTTTAAGTAAATCCAGTGCACGTGACTCTTTACTTAAAGGTTTTGCTAAAACAGCTTCCAGGGATTTTGCCGCATTTGATGACGGTTGAATCCACATATCTTTTAAGCGCTGTTGTTCACGCTCAATCGCTTCACGTTTTTCTGTAAATAACTGCCACTGACAATCACTTAATAACCCCATATCATATGCTGTTTCTGACAGACGTAAATCTGCATTATCTTCACGTAATAATAACCGGTATTCCGCACGTGAAGTGAACATACGATAAGGCTCCTGAGTGCCATTAGTAATTAAGTCATCAACCAATACACCCATATAGGCCTGATCCCTTCCTGGTGACCAGACTTCTTTTTCCTGCACCTGCAAACTGGCATTTATTGCGGCTAGCATGCCCTGGGCCGCTGCCTCTTCATAACCGGTGGTTCCATTAATCTGACCAGCAAAATACAGACCATTTATAAAACGGGTTTCCAGACTGGATTTTAAATCGCGGGGATCAAAAAAATCATATTCAATGGCATATCCGGGCCGGGTAATAAATGCATTTTCAAAACCCTTCATAGAGCGCACAAAATCCATCTGCACATCGAAAGGCAGGCTGGTTGAAATACCGTTTGGATAAACCTCAAAACTGTTTAGGCCTTCAGGCTCAATAAATATCTGATGCGAATCTTTATCCGCAAAGCGCACAATTTTATCTTCAATCGAAGGGCAGTACCTTGGGCCAACACCTTCTATTACACCTGAATACATGGGGGAGCGATCAAGACCACCTCGAATAATGTCATGGGTGTTCACATTAGTATGCGTTATATAACAGGAAATCTGTCGAGGGTGATCCTCAATCGAACCCATCATTGAAAACACAGGCGTCGGAGTATCGCCGGGCTGCTCCTGTAAACTGGAATAATCAATAGAACGAGTATCGATACGCGGCGGCGTACCTGTTTTTAAGCGACTCACTCTAAAAGGTAAATCACGCAGACGTTTTGACAGTGCAATGGATGGCGGATCACCCGCACGACCACCGGAATGGTTACTTTGGCCAATATGAATCAGCCCATCAAGAAACGTACCTACCGTTAATATGGCTGTTTTGCATTTAAACTTCAGGCCCATTTGTGTAACCACACCCACTACCTGATCATTTTCAATAATAAGATCTTCTACAGACTGTTGAAAAACAAATAGATTTGGCTGTGTTTCAAGTGCAATTCGAATAGCCTGACGATAGAGTTGGCGATCAGCCTGAGCACGGGTAGCCCTTACAGCAGGTCCTTTACTACTGTTTAGGGTGCGAAATTGTATGCCGCCTTTATCAGCCGCTTTTGCCATGATGCCACCCATGGCGTCAATTTCTTTTACTAAATGGCCTTTACCAATTCCCCCAATAGCCGGGTTACAACTCATCATCCCCAGAGTTTCAATATTATGGGTAAGCAACAATGTTTTTGAGCCCATCCGTGCCGCTGCGAGTGCCGCCTCAGTACCCGCGTGTCCCCCGCCAATTACAATTACATCGTAAGTTTCGTTATAAAACATCAGTTTGCAGCTTATTGCTCATTAATTCGGCAATTTTAGCAAATTTAGCCTAAGGACACCTGTATAAATTATCTATGGCCTGAAGCTATAAAATTCATCCCCAGCTTTTTAATAAAATAATACAAACCCTGGTCATCACTTTAGCAACAGAAATATACCACCAGCAGGCTAAAACAATAAAACGCTTAAACAGCTTGCATATATATTAATGTATTCTACATTCCAATATGTACATAAAATATAATGGATGTCCCTAATGAAGCTTAAACAAAAAGTTATCATAGGCGCAGGAGTATTAGCGGCCTTACCCGTCATCATAGCTAGTATTATTATTGGTTCAACTACATCAGAAAACAGTAAAATGGCTTTAGAAGCCGCCGCTAAAGAACGTCTAATTGGCATTCGAGATATCACTAAAGGACGTATTGAAGACTATTTCAATATAATCCGAAAGCAGGCTCTCACCTTATCAAATAGCCAAATGACCATCGAAGCAATGAAAACTTTAAATAAGGGTTTCCATAGTTATAAAGATGAGACTCAAGCAAAACCATTTGAACTTAAAAAAAAATTATCAACATATTACACAAACGAATTTTCAACTGAATACAAAAAACGTAATAACAATCAACAACCTGATGTATTAACCTGGCTTGCACAACTGGACGATGACTCAATTGCTCTGCAATATAATTTAATAAAAACCAACCCTAATCCACTTGGCGAAAAAGACAAACTGAATAATTTAGGCAATGACTCTACCTATAATTATTACCACAAAAAATATCACCCTACTTTTCATGACTTCCTGCAAAAATTTGGATATTACGATATATTTCTTGTTGAGCCCAATACTGGCGATATTATCTATTCTGTATTCAAAGAACTCGACTATACAACGTCCCTAAAAAATGGTCCCTATGCCAACACAGGCATTGGTGAAGTTTTTCGAAAAGCCAATCAGGCGACCTCCAACGATTTTGTTGCCATATCTGATTTTGCCTCTTACCCTCCTTCTTACCGTGATCCTGCCGCTTTTATTGCATCGCCTATTTTTGAAAATGATAAAAAAATTGGTGTACTGATATTTCAGATGCCAATTGACAATATCAATAATATTATGACTCATAATAAGGCATGGGCTAAAAGTGGTTTAGGAAAATCCGGTGAAACCTATCTTGTTGGAAAAGATAAAACAGCTCGCTCAATGAGCCGATTTCTACTAGAAAATAAAATAGCTTATATTGAAGCACTATCAAATACAGGCATATCAAAAAATAGACTGGGTTCCATTTCAAGCAAAAATACGAGTATCGGCCTACAGCCTGTTACTACACCAGGCGTAGAAAAAGCCCTGTCAGGAAAAGACGGCTTTGAAATATATTCAAGTTATCTAAATACGACTGTATTATCAGCCTATGCACCTGTTCAAATTAAAGGCCTTAACTGGGTTATCATAAGTGAAATCAACGAAGCCGAAGCCTTTGAAGCAGCATATTTACTTGCAAATAACATACTGACTTTATCAGCAACTACAACCATCATTCTTATCATTATTGGCGTTAGTGTTGGTGTTATATTCTCAAGTACTATTACTAAGCCAATTATTAAACTAAGTGAAACACTAAATTATATTGAGCAAAGCTCGGACCTAACCAGGCGAATTAATATTAAATCAAATGATGAAATTGGCGATGCAGCCAACTCGCTCAATCTTATGATGCAAAAATTTCATACCAGTATCGAACAGGTATCCGATGCATCTTTACAAATTACTGCTGCATCTGAAAAAACGACAGCTATAACCATTCAAACTAGTCATAATATTTTTGAACAACAAAGCCAGACCGAACAAGTTGCAACAGCTATAAATGAAATGAGTGCAACAGTACAGGAAGTTAGCTCAAATATTGCAAATACCGCTCAGGCAGCAAACGAAGCGAATGATGAAACCGGTGCAGGTAGCCGGGTAGTTAACCAAACTGTTCAAGCTATTCAAGAACTTTCAAATCATATTGAAAATGCGGCAAACGTTATTCATCAACTTGAAAAAGACAGTGAAAATATAAATACCGTAATGGATGTTATTAAAAGTATTGCTGAACAAACAAATCTTTTAGCCCTTAACGCGGCAATTGAAGCTGCACGCGCAGGAGAACAGGGCCGTGGTTTTGCTGTTGTAGCAGATGAGGTTCGCACACTTGCTGGTCGTACTCAGGAATCTACTAAAGAAATTAACCAGATGATTGAAAAATTACAATCAGGCTCGCAACAAGCCGTGGAAACAATGGACACCAGTCGTGAAAAAGCCCATGCGGTTGTCGATCAGGCTCATCAGGCCGGTAGTTCATTAAAAGTTATTGCCGATGCTGTTTCTCGCATTAATGAAATGAGTACTCAAATTGCCAGTGCTGCAGAAGAACAAAATGCTGTTACTGAAGAAATAAACCGAAATATTGTTAGCATTAATGATATGGCACAAAAAACATCTACGGGAGCCCAACAAACAACCTCCGCAAGTGAAGGGCTTGCGCAATTAGCAAATGATCTTAGATTGCTTGTCTGTCAGTTTACTATTTAACCTGAAAAGAGAGTGCCTATACTCATCGTTCTACCTAATAACCTAAATACTCATCAATAAGCAGAGCTAGCTTATCATGTAGATGCCCTTCAAACTCATCTAGATTTTTATCAAAAAATTCAAGGTATTTTGCTGCCTTATCATGTGTTAGTTTTTTACTATTTAATTTATACTCCATTTCAGGCAATAATTTATCATCTCTTGGCATAATATTCCAATGCACAAAATCTGCATCAATTGCATCAACCGCTTTTTGAGCAGACTCACAAAATTCAACTACATGCTCTTCACCCTGAGGGCCTAAACAACCAGCTTCTACTCTAAAAAAAACTTCCAATTTCCTGTCTTTTGGCAATGGTAATTTCAAATTTATATTCACTATTTTATTATTAATTAACCTTATAACTCGTCATCTATTCCATATTGATTAAGTCCCCAGGCAAACAAATGGCTACTTCGATCATTTGACTGGCGTATATTACTAGCCAACCTTTGTAACCAATGTTTAAATAAATGATAGGCTTCTTCCGGGTGATTATCCATATAGTCTATCAATATTTTTCTATTTATTCGGATAACCTCCACATTATCACATGCAAATACCGATGCACTACGTGGTGAACCATCGAATAAATTTAATTCTCCAAACGTATCTCCCGGGCCTAAATCACAAAACCCTGACTGTATTTGCCGACCATCATGCAGTACAACACGCTTATTAATACGAACATGACCCTGTTCAATATAAAAAACATCAAGGCTTTCTTCACCCTCCATCATTATTCGATCACCAACTTTAAAATTAATTTTTTCACAGGCATGCGGCTGTTTAAATTCATCTGCCTGTAAAAAAGTTTTTAAAATATTAGACATAACAACCTTATATTTATAATTCTATAACACGATCATTTTTAGGTGGAACCGATGGTTTGGTTAATACAAACCAGACCCCATATAACATAAATACAGCAATAATTAATTTCAATAAAATACTAACAGGTGAAAAAACCGTCATATATATAAAGCTTATACTTATAAAACTCACAGACATAATTTTGCCTGCTAAAGGTATCACACGATGTTTTTGCCACATCTGTAACGGTGGTCCAAAAAGTGAATGATTATATAGCCAGCTATGAAACCGATCTGAACTACGTGAAAATGCCCACAAAGCAAGCAGCATAAATGGTGTTGTTGGCACTACAGGCAAAAGAACACCTATGATACCCAATACAAAAAAGAACCAACCTAATATGAAATATACTATTTTCATCATTCTCAAATATTTTACTTATATTTTATAAGTGAATCCTGTTTAAGCTTAACATGATGAAATATACATTGTGTATCGCACCGGTTAGCTGATATTGTACTCTTCCTCTCATATATAATAATAGCTATGAATATAGAATCTCTTAAATCTATGTTAGAACAGGGCCATGACAGCTTAATTCTGCGTTTTGGGCTTGGTCAGGCTCTATTAAAAAAAGGAGAGTTTTTATCCGCAATTGAACATCTGCTCAAAGCACTGGAGTTTGATAAGGAATACTCTGCTGCATTTAAGTTACTGGGTAAAGCTTATACTCAAGCCGGTCAACATGAACACGCTATTAATACCTACAAAAAAGGCATTCAAATCGCTGAAATAAAAGGGGATATTCAGGCTGCTAAAGAAATGAAAGTTTTTCTTAAGCGATTAACATGAATGACCAGGTATTATATAAGCATTCCTAACATTAATTATTACCAACACAATCCCACTTATATAAGCGTATACTAGACTACTCAATTACTATATATCATCACAAGCTATTTTTATGGATTTACCTCAAATTGATGACTACCGATCATTATTTTTACAACAAACACCCTTATTAGATGTTCGCGCTCCAATTGAATTTTCCCAGGGAGCTTTTCCCTTTGCAGAAAATTTCCCTCTAATAAATAATGAAGAAAGAGAAACAATCGGTATTAAATATAAAAATATGGGTCAGGAAGAAGCCATTAAACTTGGCCATCTGTTAGTTCAGGGTAAAACCAAATCTGAACGGGTAGACCACTGGGGAAAATTCTTTGAAAATAATCCTCAGGGAGTACTTTACTGTTTTCGTGGTGGCATGCGTTCAAAAATTTCCCAACAATGGATTTATGAACAAACCGGCACTATCTTTCCCCGAGTAAAGGGTGGCTATAAAGCCATGCGTCGATTTTTAATTAATGAACTTGAGTTATCTATAGCCAATATTCAACCTGTAATACTGGGCGGGCGCACAGGTATAGGAAAAACAATTTTACTTGATAAATTAAAGCAAAAAATTGATCTCGAAGGTGTCTTCCATCATCGCGGTTCAGTTTTTGGCAAACATGCCACACCTCAACCATCTCAAATTGATATCGAAAACAACTTATCTATTTTTCTTTTACAACAATGTAATAAAAATATTTCACATATTGTATTTGAAGATGAAGCACCTAATATTGGCTCAAGGCGAATACCTGAAGTTCTATACAACAAAATGCAGCTTTCTCCACTTATTCAGTTAGAAGCCAGTATTGATGAACGCACCAACATTACTTTTCAGGAATATATAATTGAAGCTTTAGCTGAGTATCAACAACACTATGACAATGAAACAGGTTTTGATAAATGGTCAGATCAACTTAATGAAGCTATTAATAAAATACAACGTCGGTTAGGTGGCGTACGTTACAAGCAACTTAAATCATTATTATCCTATGCAATTACTCAGCAACGTGAAAACAATATAACTGAATATCATAAAGACTGGATTCGAACTTTACTTGTTGATTATTATGATCCTATGTATGACTATCAGTTTAGTAAAAAAACCGAACGTGTTATTTTTAAAGGTTCACAAAATGAAGTACTTGAATATTTATCCAGTCATTATCATTTATCTTAAAAATTTATAATAAGAAATTTTTTACGTCTTTTTTAATTTGATTATATATTTTACTCTCTTTTCTTATATTTAATTGTTTCAAGGTATATTTCCAACCCTTATCCTGATTTTTGAAATATAGACCAACAATATTTTGTAATGGCTCACCACTAACGTCTGCTATTGATACACTCATTAAAGTATCAGGTGCCTTAAATTTATAATGATTAAATAATTCTTCAACCTTTCCAACGGGAACCTGGAATTCTTCCGCCACCTTATCAACGAAGCTAGTTAATTTTAATTTGTTTTTTCTATTAATATTTTTATGAATTAGCTGCAGTGATTTATCCAGTTCTTTATCTCCACTATCTGGCTTATATATATCTATTGCAATCGCATATGTATTTATAAACATCAACAACAAAAAATATTTTATAAAAAATTTCATTATTATTTACCTATACAAAAACTTGAAAATATCTTACCCAATAAATCATCTGAGGTAAATTCTCCAGTTATTTCATTAAGATTTTCCTGAACCAGGCGTAGTTCTTCTGCTAATAATTCACCTGCCTGTAGCTCTATTAAATTATAACGTGCAATTTGTAAATGCTGATCTGCTTTTTCCAGCGCATCTATATGGCGCCTTCTTGCCATAAAACGACCTTCATTACTTTGTTCATAGCCCATACATTGCTTCAGATGATTTTTTAAAATATCTATTCCAACGCCCGTTTTAGCACTCAATGCTATGTCTGTTTCTGATTCAATTTCGATTAACTCCGCTTTTCTACCGGAACTATCTATTTTATTAAATATACGGGTAACACCTATGTGTTTTGGTAATTTATCTTCTATTTCAAGATGATCCTCATCACGGTACGTATCATCGACTAATAATAAAATTCGATCTGCCTGTTCAATTTCTTTCCAGGCACGACGCACACCTTCCTGCTCTATAGGGTCATCACTTTTTCGTAATCCAGCCGTATCAATAACATGTAAAGGTAATCCATCAATTTGAATATGTTCACGTAATACATCCCGGGTAGTTCCCGGAATATCCGTTACAATGGCTGATTCACGACCCGCTAACTGATTTAATAAACTCGACTTTCCTGCATTGGGGCGACCAGCTATAACCAGTGTCATACCTTCTCGTAGTAAACAGCCCTGCCGCGCTGATTTAAACACATCAACTAAAGCCGATTCTATAGATGCCAGTTTTGCTTCTACTTTTCCATCATTTAAAAAATCAATTTCTTCTTCAGGAAAATCTAATGATGCTTCAACATACAGACGAAGCTCTATCAGGCTTTGTACAAGATCCTGTATCGTTTTTGAAAATTCACCCTGTAATGATCTTACAGCAGCCTTAGCCGCCTCAGATGATTCTGCTTCTATTAAATCGGCAACAGCTTCTGCCTGGGCCAGATCCATTTTGTCATTTAAAAATGCCTGTTCGGTAAATTCACCTGCTCTTGCAGGTCGAGCATCCAGTTTTAATACACATTTAAGAATCATATCCAACACCACCGGACCACCGTGGGCTTGAAGCTCTAATATGTCTTCGCCTGTAAATGAGTTTGGGTTTTGAAAAAGCAATGCAATACCCGTATCTATAACCTGACCGTCATTATCTCTGAATGGTAAATATTCAGCTTTACGTATTTTAGGAGTTTTTCCGAGTATTTTATCAGCTATTTCGAAACTTTTCGGGCCTGATACCCGCACGATACCTACACCACCTCTGCCAGGAGCAGTGGCAATAGCGGCAATTGTATCTTTGTTAGATTGTGTCATGTAAGGAGTTTACTTGCCGTAACAAGAATTTGAAATAAAGATTTAGATTTTCTATTTCTTGATCTATTCAGGTATATCTCTATCAGGGACGGAGTATCTTTCCCACTCGGGTTAGGGGAACAGGGCGTAAAAAACACACCCTTTCCCCGCGGAATATATAGCCGATCGCTGGTTTATTTCTCAGCTTCAATGCGTTTGGTAATAACCCATTGCTGAATAATTGATAATGTATTATTCACTACCCAGTAAAGTACCAGACCAGCCGGGAAGAACAGGAAGAATATTGTAAACACGAAAGGCATAAACTGGAATACTTTCTGCTGTACAGGATCAACCGGTGCCGGATTCAGCTTTTGCTGAATAAACATGGTTACACCCATTAGTATGGGTAAAATAAAATATGGATCCTGTTCTGATAAATTTTGAATCCATAATGCAAACGGTGCATTACGCATCTCAACGGATTCCAGTAATACCCAGTAGAGTGCAATAAAAACAGGAATTTGTATCAATATAGGGAAACAACCACCTAATGGATTAATTTTCTCTTCTTTGTACATTTTCATCATTTCAGCTGACATACGCTGACGATCATCACCAAAACGTTCTTTTAGCTGTTGCATACGTGGACCAACTTTACGCATACGAGCCATTGAACGATAACCTTTTGCAGATAACCAGTAAAAAGCGATCTTTACGGTTATAGTCAAAAAGATAATTGCCCAGCCCCAGTTATCAAACATAGAATGATAAAATTTCAATAACCAGAATAAAGGTTTTGCTAATATAGTTAATACACCATAATCAACAACCAGTTCTAAACCCGGAGAAATTACTTCGAGTCTGTCCTGTAATTTTGGCCCTACAACTAACTGACTTTTAAATGTAGCAGGGGCACCCGAGGTTGCACTCACTGCAGGTGAGCGCATTCCTAATATATAGCGATTACTGTTAGGGTGTGATGTATAAGTAAAATTATCCTGTTTCTGGTCTGGCACCCATGCAGCCAGGAAATAGTGTTGGATCATTGCAATCCAGCCACCTTTCATATCTGCTTTAAAATTTTGATCTTCAATATCATCAAAATCAACTTTTTCGTATTTAATATCATCATTAAATACCACACCACCCACATAAGTAGGGATCATAGTTGATTCACGTTCCTGTAATGATCGAACTAATTGACTATATTCAGAGCCACTCCAGTCATTCGCTGTTACGACATGCTCAACATCTATTACATAACTATCACGGGTAAAGGTAAATACCTTACTGACAATTACACCTTCTTTCTGCCAGTGTAATATTACTTTCAGTTCATCCGTACCTTCTTCTAAACGATACTCAGATTTTTCTGCCTGATATATATCTTTATGATTTGGTGCTGCATGCGCAGATGAAACCAGACCTGATTGAGCTGTATGGTAAAGACTTTCTTTTGTTGAAAATAAACGAAATGGTTTATCCATTTGCTCAGCACTTAGCTGGTAATCACGTAAATCTAATTGATATACAGTACCACCCTGTGTATCAATCATTAAATCGAGAACATCCGTTACAACATGAACAGACTGACGAGAAATATTTTCTTCTGAAGCAATGGGTGATGCATTATCTAACTTTGTTCCGGTTGGAATAACCGCATCAGGAAGTGATGATAAATCAGCATCAGAATGACCACCGGAAACACTAGATACCTGCCCAACATTTGTTATAACAGGCTGAGGTTCGTAAGCCTTTTGCCACTCTTGATAAAGCAAAAACAGAGTAAAAAAGAAGGCGAGGTAAAGAATGGTACGTTGGTTTTCCATTGATATCCTGATTATTTTATTTATATTCGTTTAGCGTTTACATTCGGGAGTTTCTGGATCTTCTGGAAGAGGATCATAACCGCCCTCATGCCAGGGATGGCAACGCCCAATTCGACGTAAAGCCATCCAGCCACCGCGCAATATACCAAATCGGCTAATAGCTTCAACTGCATAAGTTGAACAGGTAGGTGTATACCGACAATGAGGTGGTAAATACGGACTAATTGCGTATTGATAAAAATGGATAAGACCGATAAAAATTTTGCGCATAGCTACTTTTAAAGATTCCGACCTTATACATCCTGATTTTTAAAATTTTTAGCTAATTTATTCCAATGTTGTTCTAAAGATTGAAATATTTGCTGATTTTTAGCACTTTTAGTGCCTGGTTTTGCCATTATTACCAGGTCAATTGCGGGTAAATTTTGTTGATTCTGCCGAAAACTCTCACGTATTAATCGTTTTATACGATTACGATCAACAGCCCTTTTAGCATTTTTCTTTGAAATAGCCAAGCCTAATCGTGAACCAAAATCCGAATTTTCTATTTTTACCTCATCCCTGGCAACTGCAAGTACGGTTAAATAACGATCACTAGAGCGAACTGGATTTTTAAACACACGACTAAATTCATCCGGTTTTAGCAAGCGAACATGCTTTGAAAAACATGCCCTCATATCTGTCATTACCTGGTACTTAAGATTAGCCTGTTATTATGCAGACAGACGCGCTCTACCTTTTGCACGACGTGCTTTTAATACTTTACGCCCACCAACAGTACGACTGCGCGCGCGAAAACCATGAGTACGTGCACGTTTAATGCGACTTGGTTGAAAAGTTCTTTTCATTGGTTTGACCTAAAATAATCTTGAAAAATTGGGGCATGTATTCTAATCGTAGTGAGGCGAGTAGTCAAAACAATATTAGAAATATTCAAAACCTTCTAAATAACAGGTTAACAGTTAATTTCATTATAAAAATCATGGGAATTGGAATAAAAATTATTTAGACCAATTTTCTCTGACTATATCGTCTCTATTTTCATGTATATATTAAAAAAAATGCAACTTTGCCCCTTTCACCTCATTAATATCTAATTTCTTATAATTGTATTGAAAATAGTAGTTTAACGATTCTACATTGCAGGTTATTATTACCTGTTCACCTTTCATAACCTGTTTATATCAATAATTATATATTACTCATAATTAATACAGGCAAGTTATGGTATATGCATTTTTTATTGGGGATTATATTTCGTGTCGAGTGCTTTGTGGGATCAGTGTCTACAACGACTGGAACAAGAATTATCAGATCAGCAGTTAAATACCTGGATTCGACCTTTACAAACTGAAGAGTCGAATAATCAGTTGTTTTTGTTCGCCCCCAATAGTTTCGTGATGGATTGGGTTAAGCAACACTTTTTACAACAGATCATTACCATTTGCCAGCAGATAACGTCAGATCAAAACATATCCATTTCTCTTGATATTGGTAGTAAAAACCCAAAACCTCAATTTAAACCTACAAATACACCATCACAACCAATTGCATCACCAGCTCCAAAACAACCTTCCATGGTTACAAAACCTTCAAATGTAAAAATTGAGCACCATTTAAATATTGGTTTTACTTTTGATAACTTTATTGAAGGTAAAAGTAATCAATTAGCAAAAGCTGCTTCATTACAAGTAGTTGAAAACCCAGCAGGTTCTTATAACCCTTTGTTTCTTTATGGTGGTGTCGGTTTAGGTAAAACACACCTAATGCATGCTGTAGGAAACCAGATATTACAAAATAACCCACAGGCCAGAATCGTTTATTTACATTCTGAACGCTTTGTTACTCATATGATCAAAGCCTTGCAACACAATACAATGGATGAATTTAAACAATTTTATCGATCTTTAGATGTATTACTTATTGATGATATTCAGTTTTTTGCAGGTAAAGAACGTTCACAGGAAGAATTTTTCCATACTTTTAATGCTTTACTTGAAGGCGGAAGGCAGATCATATTGACCTGTGATCGTTACCCTAAAGAAATTGATGGGTTAGAAGAACGTCTAAAATCGCGTTTTGGTTGGGGTTTACCTGTATGCATTGAACCACCTGAACTAGAAACACGCGTTGCCATATTACAAAAAAAAGCGGAAGAATTTGATATTGTTTTACCAAATGAAGTTGCTTTCTTTATTGCCAAGCGTATTCGCTCTAATATTCGTGAGTTAGAAGGTTCATTACGTCGGGTTATGGCAACAGCTAATTTTACAGGCAAACCTATAACACTAGAATTTGCTAAAGATACATTAAGGGATTTAATTGCCTTACATGACCGTTTAATCACAATTGAAAATATTCAAAAAACAGTTGCAGAATATTACAAAATTCGTATTTCCGATTTACATTCAAATAGTCGTAGCCGGTCTATTACTCGTCCACGTCAAGTTGCTATGGCATTATCGAAAGAATTAACTAATCACAGCCTGCCAGAAATTGGTAATGCTTTTGGTGGACGTGATCATACTACTATTTTACATGGTTGTAGAAAAATCACAGAATTACGAGAATCAGACAGTAAAATTGACGAGGATTACACTAATTTATTACGTATTTTAAGTAACTAAAAAGATAAAATAAGCAATTTCCTATCCTGTGGATAAGTATTGTATGCTTATGTGAATAAAAAGCAGAGTATGAGTTATCCACAATCTGTCTACAGTTTACAGAAAGCATATTAAAAAGTTATTAAAGCACGTTTAATAAAATAACATATTGATAATGTTAAGTATTTTTAAGTTATCCACAGAAAGCTGGGGGCTTTATTATAATAACTAATATAT
>JADGFA010000084.1 GCA_016744065.1 Gammaproteobacteria bacterium | reverse complement strand
GAAATTCTGGGGGGTAATGTTTACTCATATTGACACCTTTATGTTATGGGGTAATGATAACACCTCTAACTAGGTGGCCAAAATAGTCTGCCACAACAAAGAAGAATCCGCGCAGCACAACTATTTTTTATCCTTTTTGGCTTTTTCACGCTTTAGCCTCTCTGTTTCCTCTATCTCTTTATCGAGCTCTTTCTCTCTTTTCCTCCAGGCTTCATTCACTGGAGCCCAATTAAACATTCTGCCTTTATAATCAAAGGTATAATTGATTGCTGATGGAATTAATTTATCTTCAAATTCCACACTGTAATAATACATGCATTTATACAATTCTATCTTTGATTTAGCAAAACTAACATTTCTTTTTTCAACACTTGAATGCGATTTTACTTTATTAAAAAAGTACCTTTCATCGAGTATTTTCATTGCTGGACATTTTATTGTTCCGGGCTTGAAGACAAGTCTTTTTCCTAAATATAATACTTCGCCATCAGCAGCTAGATAATAAAACCTACTCAAGTGATGATCTTCCTTTACCGTTTCATAGTAGTAATAGTGACACTCTCCATTAGTAGGCTTAAGGCTCACATTATATTTGCTGTAATCGCCCTCATTGTAAAGCTTTTTATATTCCCCAACTTTTATTGTAGCTTTCTCTAAAGTTAGATCGCGTTTACACTCTTCCTTCGACAAAGAAACAGTTGAATAACTTAAACTGAAAACTAAAATAGTACTTTTAATAATAGCTACTTTCTTAATTATAAACATTTGTATTCTGGCTCCCCAGGCTCAACCACACCATTTATATTATTTGCTGCGCTCCTTGCTTCTCTAATTAATATAGAAACACCAAAAGAACAATCGATGTCACCTTTACAACGAGGTTCTCGTCTTTTTAAACATTCAATTTCCACTTTATAGGACTCACACTCTGTATATAATAGACTTATGCTAGGTTTACGTGCCGATTTACCGCAAGTAGTGCAATCTCTTACATACGGCTTGTGTGCATCTTCATGCATTATAATACACTCATTGTGAATCTGACTTAGCACCTCTCCTTCCCCCCAAACCTCATCTGTGTGTTCATACCTTCCACAACTCTTTTTCTTACCATGGCAACATACAACCTTACCGGCTGCGTTTTTATTTCCCCCTTTATTCCACCCTACGATATTACAACACTCTTTAGAGTCTGGTTCCACTGGCTGTATATTTCCCTTAACACATGCTTTGCAACTTAAAACGTCATCAGCACTAATATCAGTCGCATCATATTTGGGCTGAGAAAGAACACCACAAGTCTCAGTCTTACAATTTCCAGCTATTTGATCAACAGGTTTCAACGACTTTTCCTCGTCAATGATAACCTCGCCAAATTCACACGTTTTGCAAAAATTTGCTTCTGTATCCTCCAGGTCATTCGTCCAGTCTGAACCATCTGCAGGCTGTTCTCCACAAAATTCTATCAGGCAATTATTAGGCTCCTGAGCAGTAAGAGGTAACGGCTTCGTCCCCGGTTGCACAGGTTTGCAACCTGATAAACAAGCACCACTTACCTCCGCACAAGGCCCACAATCCCCAGGCCCCTCACAACACCCACTCCCCCCAGGCTGCGCACCACAATGCCACCCAGCTTTAACCACTCCAACCCCCGGGTTACTCTGAATAGTCAAGCTATCCTTACTTACCGTTCCCAGACCAATGGCCACAAACTCTTCCAGGTCATGGTCATAAGAAAACATCTCAACCTGCGCCCCCGCCGGATGCGCATCAACATTAGGTAACGTTAACCTTGCCGGTGGATCAAACTTTGCCCCCGTTGGCTGAATAGTCACAATAAACTGCGGCTGCATGCCATTCGGTGGAGCCATGGGTACCTTAGAACTGTTCACCACAGTCACCGATAAATAACCTTCTTTAGAACCATCTGGAAAAGTCACCGAACCCGCTGGCACTTCCAGTTTGAAGCCCGGCACTTTGGGTAAGATCAGTTCAGCATCTTGTAACCCTGCATACACCATACTCTCCGTATTCAGTTTTACCATATAAATCGGTGCAGAGAGGGGGTTATCCACACCCGAAATAGTCACCAGATTATAACTTAAACTCGGATATTCACCTGTGGCAGTGGTGGTAGAGCCATCAACAATTAAATGCACTGGCCCTACGGGCACATTACTAATTTTAAAAATTCCCTGTGCATCAGTCACACCAGTACGCGTTGTTCCATCCACCGAAATAGTTACCCCTGGTAACGGATTATCCTGATTATCCAGTACCGTTCCGGTGATTGCGGTTAATCCCGGCTCACCAGTTACAAAACCCGATGCTGTAAAGGTCGCCGTAATATTCTGACCTGCCGGACCATCAAGCAATGTGGCTTTCACTCGCTGTTTGAGAACGATAAATATCTGACTTACAGGTAATGTGTGCAGGCTAATATTCAAAACCAGCTTTTCCATTACTATTCTTTTTCTCGATAACGACTCTAGCCTCCAACTTTTGAGTTAACTCCATTTCAATTACTTCTTCCAGACTTTATTCTACAAGCATTTAATTAGCTTATTTTTTTCGTTTACGCAATACAACAAAACCACCCACAAAAACAAGAACTCCAAGCAAAGCCAACCAGATAATGTTATCTTTTTTACTCTCCTATTTTCCATTCTTATTCTTTTGTTCAACAACGATTTTTTCCACTTTATCAGTTTTATTTTGTGCTTCATCAGGTTTATCTGTCAATTTTCCACCAACATCAATTTGTTTATCTAAAGGACCACCGACGATGCTACCGGGAGTCTCTTCTGGCGCTTTTTTTAATCGCAAAACAGGTTTGTTACCAAAACGTTCTTTTACTTTGAAGTTCGCGCCAGAAGCATTAAAAACCTTAATATAATGCAAATCCAATATATTTAAACTTACAAAGTTTTTTTCTAAATTATCATAATAACCTAAAAAATCACCTGTACTTTCATCATAGATCCGAAAAATATCTGTTGATATATTATGATTTACCAACCTACCGATCTTATAGTTTTTTTCCAGCATCGTATTTATGCTAGGCAACTTTTGATAAATTTTGCGATCTAACACTTTCTTAATTTCAACTCCAAATTGCAAATTATCTTCGTGCTTTGAAATATACGTAGGTTCCCCCTTAAATATGATCTCCATAGTGTATTTCTTACTTCCGTTTTTCTTATTAGGTTCCATTTTATCATCACAAAAATTTGAAACAACTTCAGTGAATAATTTGTTCTGCTTGTTATTTAGGTAGCTCAGTTTTTTTTCATAACAACCGCCAGGTTTAGCAACAAGAAAGACAACCCCAAATTTACCAAGTTCCCTAACATAAACAAAACTATTTCTATCAAAAAACAAACCTAGCGAACCAGGAATGAGTCGATAAAAAGCAATATCATCAGAGTGTTTTTTCTCTCCTCTATCTTTAGGAGCCTTAAGTTCAGCCAAATACAACTTATATCCGGAAGAATTTGAAGTCGCAACAAAAAGATCTCTATAGCCATCAAAATTAAAATCTACCTCTGCAATATAAAAAACTTCCTCTTTAAAACTTGCATACTTCATAGCCAAATTATTTAACACATTACCAGAAGCATTAACTTTATGTTCTTCTTCATTAAATGATAATACTGACGAAACATAAAAAAAATTAATCAATATCACATATAAAACATTAAACATCATACTTCCTTTTCAAAAGTCAACTCACAAATCAATTTATTTTTAAATTAAACAATAAATAACACAACAGTTAATAGAGAAATATTAATACTTGATAGCTTAAGGGAAATCTAATCCAAGAAATACTTTAAATACTTCTCACCAATAGGCGACCATGAGATCACCTGTCCTTTATAGTCAAAATAGAAAGTCGCTCCCGCTGGCTCTATCTTATCAAGAAATGAAACAGTATAATCATATTTACAACGGACCAAGTTCAACTGAGTTCTGTCAATTTTTCGCTTTAAAAATAGCTTATGCTTTTTTAGCTGCTCAAAAAAATACTCAGACTTAAACGCCATAACCGGACAGTTTAGTTTTTTATTTATAGCATGGGGAGTACTAAAATAATCGACCACCTCACCACTAAAATCAAGAATAAACACTCTGTTTAAATGAGCTGAATATTCAGATATTTCTTTGTAGTAATAATGGCACCCCATGTTGCTCTTTTTAAACGTCACTTTTCTTTTCTTTTTGCTGCTATTTTTAGGAATTTTTATACGTTCTTTATATTTGTTAACGATGACTTTCGCATCACTAAGCGACAAATTATTTTGGCAATTAGTCTTAGCAAAAACAATATTTACCTGCGTTAAAGCAAGAAAACAAATCACATACCTTATTATTTCATTCAACTTAAAAACAAGCATACCCCCCTCCATTATTACCATAATCTATCTCATATGAAATTAACTTATTAAAATCATGTAAACACAACTCATCATTTTCCGGGCACTGACTTTTATATCTATTGTAACATGCCACTCCAACCTTTGATGCAGCACATTCTTTCTCTTCTACTGTAGAATATTTATCACTAGCTGATAAGATAGACCACTTGCAATCAGTGCAATACCCATGCGAAACATGCTCATCCTCATGTTCTGATACACATAATGAGTATGCTTCTTTTGCTAGCGTATGGCTTACAACCTTACGGTCTTTATTTTTAGGGTTTAGACAAGCAACCATTTCTTTATTACAACAAATCGCTATTCCTGCAAGATATCCTCTACCTAGTCCTCTGGCAATTTCTTCAAAATTAACATAACCACAACATGTATCTGACTCTTTAACCATTTTTCCTTGCTCGCATTTCATGCATTCTATCTCTTTATAATACTTACTTAAATCGTCAACATAAATAGAACTACCTGCAGGGTCACAAGTTTTTTCCTTACAATCGTTGGGTATTTGTTCCCAATGCTTTTTATCACTATCTGCGACAAGTTGCCCTTTTGAACACTTCTGACAATATGTATCATAGTTTTCTTTATAATCATCCGTCCAGTCAGAACCATCCTTTGGCTGTTCACCACAATACTCTATGCGGCAAGTATTAGCCTTTTGTTGATTAGCTGGTAACGGCCTCGTCCCTGGTTTGACAGGCTGACAACCCTCACAATTCTGACTCGCCTCTTCACAAGGCCCGCAATCCCCAGGCCCCTCACAACATCCACTCCCCCCAGGCTGCGCACCACAATGCCAGCCTGCTTTAACCACTCCAACCCCCGGGTTACTTTGAATAGTCAGACTATCCTTACTTACCGTTCCCAGACCAATAGCCACAAACTCTTCCAGGTCATGGTCATAAGAAAACATCTCAACCTGCGCCCCCGCCGGATGTGCATCAACATTAGGTAACGTTAACCTTGCCGGTGGATCAAACTTTGCACCCGTTGGCTGAATAGTCACAATAAACTGCGGCTGCATGCCATTCGGTGGAGCCATGGGTACCTTAGAACTGTTCACCACAGTCACCGATAAATAACCTTCTTTAGAACCATCTGGAAAAGTCACCGAACCCGCTGGCACTTCCAGTTTAAAGCCCGGCACTTTGGGTAAAGTCAATTCAACATCTTGTAACCCTGCATACACCATACTCTCTGTATTCAGTTTTACCATATAAATCGGTGCAGATAGGGGGTTATCCACACCCGAAATAGTCACCCCTGGTAACGGATTATCCTGATTATCCAGTACCGTTCCGGTGATTGCGGTTAAACCCGGCTCACCAGTTACAAAACCTGATGCTGTAAAGGTCGCCGTAATATTCTGACCTGCCGGACCATCAAGCAATGTGGCTTTCACTCGCTGTTTGAGAACGATAAATATCTGACTTACAGGT
>JADGFA010000039.1 GCA_016744065.1 Gammaproteobacteria bacterium | reverse complement strand
ATATGCAATGCTACTCTTTATACAAATACACAGTCAATATTTTCAATCAATTTATATAAATGTATTTAGTTTTTAACTTATACATAATTTATAAACTACACTCATACATAACACGCTATTTTCTGTTTAATATATTTTTATAACCGTTTTTAGTTTTCTTTATGTTTCAATATACTGCGGTATTAATATTGGAGCCAACTATATGAAAAATAAGAAATTACTAACTTTTATCATATTGTCAGCAGCAGTCATTTTATTTGCCTATGATGAATATACTTCATTCGGGTTAAAACGCCCATCACAAGTGGTTAGCCTGCCCCATAATTACAACCCCCTTAAGATAACCCAGCCATATTCAGGCCCCCATCCTTCAAATATTACTCGCCCTGCTGAAACATTCAATTTCCCTATAAAGCCAGGAGAAACAGGCCCTGTTAAACCTCTTTTTGCAGGCCCTCTGGAGTATCCTTTTCTATGCCGAACAGATGACTCTGGCTTAGGCCAACCTCTGATTGATAACGACCAGGGAGAAGGCATTAAAATTTTCGAACTCGATGTTAATGGTAAAAAAACAGATAAGGTTATTGGATATAGTAAAGATTGCTCAATACCTGGCCAAACTATATATATGTACGTCAGTAAAAATGATGGGAAATTTTATCCTTTAAAAGAAGCTAATAATGATATCGAGCTTATTACTGTTAATAATCATTTAGTTGATTTTATCGTACGTATAGAAATTGGTACTATTAACCGCCACCCTTATATGATTTATGCTTTAAAAGGAACACATGAAACACTGACCAGGCCTGACACAAGCAACTGGAATAAAAAATTGATTTATCAGTTTCGCGGTGGTGTCGGTATAGGTAAACGCCAGGGAAGATTAAATATAAATAAATTACTCAATCGTCGTAAACAACAACTGGAAGAGGGTTATGCTATTGTTCATTCAACAGCTAATCAAACATCTAATCACTATGATATATGGTTGTCAGAAGATACAGCGCTACGTGTAAAGAAACAGTTTATTGCTCTTTATGGAAAACCAGATTATACCATTGGTCTGGGGGGCTCAGGCGGCGCAATACAGCAATATCTACTGGCTCAGAACAATCCTGACATTATAGATGCTGCGCTTGCTCTGTACTCTTACCCTGATATGATCTCTCAAACAACCTATGTACTGGACTGTGAGTTACTGGAATACTTTTTTGATGTTATCGATACTGACAATGATAAATGGTCTGACTGGGACAACAGGCGCTTAATAGAGGGTATGAATACTCAAAATGACTGGTTTAATAAATATACTCTTGCAACAGCATTATCAAATATATTAAGTTTTAAAAAACCAAATTTTTCGATGGGCATGTCTGAATGTGTTAATTCCTGGCGAGGTCTTTCACCTTTAATTTTTAACCCTCTGTTCCCAATTACACCAGAAAGAATGAGTTCACAGGTACAGGCTCAAACACAACTTACCTACTGGGATAACCTGAAATCATTTTATGGCACTGACTCTGATGGTTATGCACTTAATACCTGGGACAACATCGGAGTGCAATACGGGCTTAATGCACTCAAGAAAAATCAGATAAGTATAAGCACTTTTTTAAAACTCAATGCCCGTATTGGTAGCTGGAAACCAGGCAATGAAATGCAACATGAAAACTACTGGTTTTTAACTGACCACTTTTTACCCTCTGGGTTTTCTGTATGGAGTCACCAGAATAGCACCAGCCAACTATATACTGAAGAAAAACCAGCCCCCCGAAAACAGGGAAATATTAAAGCTATTCGAGCAGCCTATCTTTCAGGACAGATTTTTCTTGGGAAAATTAATATTCCTGTGATTGATCTTCGACATTACTTAGACCATAAACTGGATATGCACCATAGCTTTGCTTCATTTTCTGCCCGTAGTCGAATGATCAGGGAACAGGGACATGCCAATAATCAGCTCATATGGATGACTCAAAAGCCACATATTCCTATAAAAGAAGCACTTAACCTATTAGATAAGTGGCTTACAAATATTAATAAAAATCCAGATAAATCCATCGTTGAAAACAGACCCCATGATGCTACAGACACCTGTTTTAACGCACAGGGTAAAATTATGTCCAAAGGCGCATCCGTCTGGGATGGTGAATGGAACCATAAAAAAACAGGAGAATGTATGGCACTATACCCCTCCTTTAAAACCTCGCGCATGATAGCAGGTGAAAGTATTACAGGTGATATCTTTAAATGTCAGTTACAATCTATCCAGACTGCAATTGACTCTGGACTATATGGCAACATAGATATAAAAAACTATCAGCCCAGACTTGAAAAAATATTTCCCGATGGCGTCTGTGATTACAATAAGCCAGACAGTGGGAGACCATTGGGAGACCATTAAGTATAAAGCCCCATCACTGACTCGATATTAAATCCGTTTTAGTAATGTTTTCATTCTTATAATACTGATGTTTGAATAACATCAAGCTGTTCAAATGATTTTTCAAGGTTTCTTCTAAACAACTGTTTAGACCAGTTTTCCAAACCTTTAGGATGTTGTTCTTTTTTTAATATCGAAGCAACCACATCCAGTTTTACGGTATTGGGTGTGTAATGCTCTACCAGCTCATGCCAGGCATTTATCTGATTCGCCCGTACACTGGGCATAGCATATGAAGTGCATTTGACTGACTGAAAGTTTAATTCTGAAAAAAAAGCACGCAGTTTTTTATTCACTTCTTCACGAGCAAATTTACAGGAAAACCATGAAATAGTTTCTGTTGCATCTAGCAGGTCCTGTTCCAGATCACCCTGCTTTTCCAGAAAATCCAGGGCTGGAAAATAACTCAGCTTGTGTTTTTTTACTGCTGCAATAACCTGCTCGGTTAATGCCTCACCTACGACTTCTGCTGATGAAGGCAAATGGCGTTCGAGCAATTCATGAGGAACTTTTACCTGTAATGTAATATGTATTTTTGTTATGTATAGTGAGGCCATTATTATGGTTAGCGTTGATAATTCTTATCAACTTCTTAATATTCCTGTTTGTTCTTTAATCGGATCTGTCAGATGTTTGATTCTTTTACGCATAACTGAACCCACCGCATCCGTTTGACCAAACACCGGAAAAGTCAGTTCTTCGCAGTAGCCGGATAACACCATCATGGCATTTAAGTAAGGTTCAGACTCAGGAACAATCTTTTTTAGAGCCTCCAACTGTTCATCACATTGCGAACACTTCTGCTGTGCTTCATCTTTTATTAAAACGATATCACGTCTATTTTCAAAACCCGGACAGATATCTGTAAAATAATCTTCAATCGTCATAAACAATGAAACAACTACATTTTGATCGCTGGGTCGTTTTAATGATGCATCAATTGCATTCAGGTAATTTTGCCCCGATTCAGATAATATTCTAATAAGTAATTTTGCAGGTTTGTTACCTTTTTCTATTAAATCATTTAACTTATCTTTAAAGCTTTCATACTGAAGATTTGCAGATGCATCTCCTGGTAATGTATCCGGCATAGCCTGCAAAAACCCAACAAAGTAGGCGCCTTTCATTTTAGCTTTTGACCACAAACTCTGTTTTTGCTCAGCGCTTACCAAACCAGGCTGTAATGATGCTTTTACACTATCAATCATGGCCAGTGCATCTTCTTCAAAGGGCAGATGTTCAATTAAAAATTCAGATAATATGGGTCCCATGTCACCCTTTACCACCGCTTCTTTTTCCAGCATACGACGCGCATTGTCAGAAGTCGGCATGCACCACCAGGCACGACGAGCCAGCTCATTGGTCAGCCCCGGGGCATGCACAACTGCAACCACCGCTTCTTCTTCACCTAATACCAGTAGCTGATCGAGACTATCATCTTTTGCCTGCCCCATACGGGTCCAGCGTTTTAAATATACCGGGTAACCACCGGGTGATCCAAGAGAATGGGAAGATAAAAGTGATTTTACATTACGAATATATTGCTCATCACGACAATTAGAATTGAGAGGAACCTTAGCTTCACCACGTTCAGTTAATGCATAAACAACCATACGTGATTCATCAACACGTACGGCTTGCAAACCCTGGTGTAATAATACATTTAATCGAAGACTGTCTTCGGGGGAGAGATCCATATTAATAAAAACCTAATTCTAATTACTATTGTTTATTTACTACGGCTAAAACTATTCAGGTTACCTCTAGCGAGCTTCAGGTCAAAACGAAAAATGTAAGCTTACAAATATAACATCCATTTTTTAACGAAGATATGGCGTTCACTAAAAGTGAGCTGAATAGTTTTAATTTAGTTGAACCCGCTGCCCCCAGGGCACGGTTGTTTTACCTTTCACCAACCATACTACTGGAAATGCCGGTTCCTTTTCAGGGAACTCACCCTGAGCATCGGTAAAATAAACAATTAAATTTGGCATTTCATCCTGTTCTTCCGCCCATTCTATTACTGGTTTAAAACTGGTGCCACCACCGCCTTTAAATTTTTCCGGCATTTTGAATTCTTCCCAGGGTTCGAACAACCAGGGACTACCTTCGGTTAATTTGGAGTCACAGGCCAGTAACGTTATCTGAGCACGCATCTGGGCTTTTATCGAATCAACTTCCGACATGAATTCACCGATTTCTTTATCTGATATCGAACCACTTATATCTAATGCAATAACAATATTTAACTGGGCACTGCGCAAACTTGGGTAAACAGCAGGATCACCACGACGAGATGAGGGTCGCATATAGGTGTAATCATCACGGGCAATCATGGTCATATAACGAGACAGCAACATGCGCCAGGGCAAACGCGGTTGCAATAAATGATCAACCATTCGCGCCATCGAAGCACCCATTTTACCCGCCTGTATTGCCTGTTGTGCGGCACTGGCCATGCGCTGCTGCCATTGCAAACTGAGTGATTCAATTTCCTGGGGTAGCAGTGGGTCGGGTTCACCTTCACCCTCATCAGGAGGCCCCTGTTTCTTTTTCCCTTCCCCATCACCCTTATCAGAATTATCCTGACGTGCTCCGCCCTCTTCTTCACCCTGCCCTTTAGAATCACTTTTCTGTTTCTGATCTTTCCCTTCCTGCTGTTCGTGCTCATCACCACTGGCACCATCATCATTATCTTTGTCGTTCTCAGAGTCAGGATTTAATTCCTGTTCTAACTCACGCTCCTGATCGTTATCATTATCCTGTAACATCGGATAAATTTCTTCTGCAGTCATACCATCGTATTCACGCAGATAATTAACATCAACAGGTGGTTTCATACCGTCATTAATGAGCATGGGATTAATAGCAAAATCGCAGGCCATATCCCAACGATGCTGCACTCGATTCTGACGTCGTGCAAAATGAGATAAAGCACAATGCAATGCTTCGTGGGCTAGAACAAATTGAGTTTGATCAGGCGTCAGAGCATCAATGTAATGCTCATTATAATAAAGTTTTTTGCCATTACTAAAAGTCGCATCACACCAGTCATCTTTTGCGCGCACCATAGGTAAACGCAAAACCAGAGCACCCAGAAAAGGCTTATCCAGGATGAGTTTGGTTCTGGCAGTGGCGAGTTTTTTATCAAGATCTAATGGCATATTATTTATAAAAATAATTTTTGGTAAATAATGCTTCAGGTTGCTCCTGTAAGGATTCAGGGCGAGGCAAAAAATGTAAGCATATAAATATATGTGTCCATTTTTTAACGAAGCACTGGAGCCTTACAGGAGTAAGCTGATGCATTATTTTTAGTAAATCATTAGTTCGGCAATGTCATTCGCCCAATCGGCAAACTCGGGCACAGCAAATATATCTTCACCAATGGCTCGATGTAAATCTGAAACCATCATCACACCCATTTCTTTCTGACGGAAATTTTTTGCATATTTTAAAATATTCCCCAGTACTTTTTGTGAATCGGCTTCACCTTTCACACGAATGGCGCGACCAACCAGGGCTGCTGCTACCGCATACTGCAAATCTATTTCTTTGGGTGAACTTACTTTTTCCCCTGCAACAATCGCATCCAGATCGGGCATCTGATCAAGACTATCAATAAATGCATTTAACTCAACACCCGCCGCTGGACCAACACAGGCCTGTAAAGTACCTAATAATAAATCAGGATGATCTTCAAATTTATGTAATGCATTGTGAGCAAATTCCCATGAACGAGGTGATGGGAATGCAACTGGATTATGCGAAGGATCGAAATCAAATAACAGATCAGGACGAAAGCGTAAAAAACCGATAACCCTTTCATTAATATTATTTTCCCAGGCCCAGGCCACCCAGTCATCCAGGTTCACATCAACTTCGTAATGTGAAAAACGATTTGCCAGTGGTGCAGGCATGGTATAAGTCACACCCCGATCACCCTGACGATTACCCGCAGCAAAAATAGCCCAGCCCTCAGGCACTTCATAGTTACCCAGTTTTCTATCGAGTATTAACTGGTAAGCCGCGGCTGACACACTGGGTGGTGCAGATGTTATTTCATCTAAAAACAGAATACCCTTCTCTCCATGTCTCTCTGCATTGGGCAACATGGCAGGCACAGCCCATTCAACCGACTCACCATTTTTAAACGGTATACCCCGTAAATCACTGGGTTCCATTTGTGAAAGGCGAATATCAATTACGGGTACGTTATTTTTTTCGGCAACCTGGCACACCATCTGTGATTTACCCACACCCGGTGGACCCCATAGCATAACGGGGGTATGGTGACCGGTTTCGGTACTACTGAATTCTTTATTAAATACTGATAATAATTTTGCGGGGCGCATGATTTTCCAAACTAATTATTTTCGGGGTAGTGACTGTACTTTCTATGGAGTAAGCAAGTGGCTGTTCAGGTTGCCCCTGTCAGCCGTCAGATCAAGGCGAAAAATATGGGTTTATACATATAAATAAATATTTTTCAACGCGGATATGGCGGCAGACAGGGCTAAGATGAATAGCCACGACTAGAAGCCGGCTTTTTTGTACCACTCTTGTGCAATTGCCTGATCCTTCTCAACACCCTTGCCTTCTTCATACATCATGGCGATAGTTGTCATTGAACCAATCATTTCCTGAGCAGCTGCTTTTTTAAACCAGACCAATGCTTCTGTAAAATCCTGGACTACACACTCACCTTCCATATACATAAAACCCAGGCCATGTTGAGCGATCGCATCACCTGCTTCAGCCGCTAACTTCATGTATTTCAAAGCATTTTCGTCATTAGCAACCACACCAAGGCCATTCTGATACATAATAGCAACTTTATGTTGTGCATTGGCATCACCATCATCTGCATATTGCAGTAACAGACGCATTGCCTGAGTAAAATCTCTTGATTCAAATGCCGCATAACCACTGGCCAGGCCAGGGTCAATATTAGGTGCATCAGACATAGGGATAAACCTCTTTAACTTGATAATATGGGGAAATAATACTTATTTCAGCCCACTATTTTAACAGAAATATCACCACCACATAAACTGATAGGCAGTGTGGATTAGAAAATATGCATATACAATAGCATATTATCTTTTCATTAAAGCAGGCCTAAAGTAACTGAAAAGATCAACTATAAGCCCTGATTTTTGGTATTTTAGCTTTAAAAAGCCCATGCCACCTGTAAACACAACATACCCTCCCGATGGGGATATATAGACAGCTTTCATCTCTGCTATAATACCAGCCATTACGAAATCGGCTATTAAGCTATTTCAATCTTACCAATTTTAATGTTGCTGGTATTAATACCAACGGCATGACTTATAAACGTGGTCTTTACCAGGAGTAAGCTATGAACCAAGAATATTACGATACAGTTGTTAAACTGGAGAAAGATGGTATTGATCCAGAGTATATCCAGGGCTGGCAAGGTGGTTACGTATGTAACCCAGAACGTGAAGAGCAACGCACTAACGATGCATATGATGCTGGTTTTGAAGACGGTAGCGATCACAACACAGATAATGCCGCTAAATTTAAAGCTTAATTTTAGCTTTTATTAGACATAAAAAAGCCGGGATCTCCCGGCTTTTTTTGTGCCTGAATTAAAAGCAGTTTCTCTCTATCCAAGTTGCGCTGAACTACGCCCATCCACCATTTCATATTTGGACTTCTTCAGATTTTCCATCATCTCGGGCACCTCTATTTCAATAATCTGATCCGTAATCCACTTGTTATCCCTTTCACCCATCTCTGCACTGATAAAATCACCAAAATCACGCTTATACTGAAAACCAGGCATTTCCTTATCATCAATCCACGAACACTCTGCATAAGCATTTAAACGTTGGTTTAAAACATCAATGAAGTCTTTTTTATAATCTGTATTTCTGCCAATTAAGTCTTCACAGTTCTCCTGAAAGGTCTTAGACAACTTAACCGCATATTTAGCAACAAACTCCTGACGCTCCTCCGCTGTCATTTGACCTGCCACTAATCGATCTGTAACAGAAACCAGAAAAGCTAGCACCTCACGTATAACGTCCAGACGTTGTTTATGGGTATCTGTCTGAAAATTTTCGTTCTCAAGATTTAATACTAAAGCAGCTGCAATACGCCATGAAATAAATGCCATGGTATTGGCTTTTTCATCAATCGACACGGTGCGTTCTTTATCGTGCCATTTGGTTCTCATTCTCATTGTATTGTCTCTAAAGATACTCGTTACAGAATAGTATACTATCCTAGTTATAAATTATCCTATCCCTAATAGGTATATATGAAGCCACAAACAGTTAAACTAGCCCAACAAATACAGCATAACTGCCATATTTCAGACGCTCAATATGCGGGTAATTACACTCTGTGTATTTATCTGTTAAAAATGCGAGAATTTTACCGTTGGGAGGCGCAGTTACCCTTTTCACAAAAACTCGATAATCAGGACATAAGTAACTGGCTTACTCAACGTGAGGGCCTCTGGGATAATATTGATGAACGGCCTCTCAGTAACTTATTAATCAATAATCAGGAATTTGATGTATTTGAAAGCCATGAAATAAATAAACATCTGGAGAAACATAGACTCGTTTATAGTGGCGGCTATGGCTTATACGGTAAACCCGTTTTCTTTTTAGCTGAGTTACTACATAAAGAAATACATGATGATTACACTCTGTATATTTCAGGTAAAGAGCTAGCTCGTGATCTGGCTGCTCCTCCAGGTATGGTACAGAATAAAACCATTTATATAATGAAGTTGATACCATTTTACAACATGAAATAGGCGAAATTCAGGCGGGTAAAATACTGGGAAAAGAATGGGAAGAAATGATTATTAATCTGCCCCACTCACAAGCTGAATTTATGGCGAGAGCAGTACGTGATAACATCGCTGATATGCTTTCTACCCTGCCTAAACTACTGCATAAAAATGAAACGGCACAAATACATTTTTACTTTGCCAATTTAAGTGCGATGCGTAAAATGATTTTCCCAAGCTTGCCCGAAGCTTATAAGAGCTGGCTTGATAAAAGCAACCCTGACAGCTTAAACAAATTAATTACCAGAGCCAATAAGCACTGGATTAATATAGCAGAACAAATACTTTGCATCTATAAACGATATGGCAAAAATACTCAAAGCAAAATAGAAACATTGATTAATAACAATTATCTTTAATTATATATAAAATAATTTAAAAAACATGCCATCCTGAATGAAATAAAGGATCTGGTATAATGACTTATTACTACAGAGCACGAACCCAGATCCTTCGGCTTCGCTCAGGATGACAAAGAAGAAAAAACTATGTATCACGATTCAACTCAAAAAAAACCTCTTGTTAATTTTAAAGAAGTTAAAGAAAACAGTTTTATTTTTATTAATGACAATGCTCTACCAAAAGACATTTGCAGGGAAATGATACGCCGCTTTGAAAGTGATACAGAAGCACAATATCGGGGGCGTATAGGCCAGGACTTTAAAGAAAACCACGATATTAAAAAATCCACCGATCTTGCCATTAGTGCACATGAGCACTGGCGTGATATTTCCCAGGAATTAATGCGTTCATTAGGTCAGTCTTTACGTGAGTTTTCAGACGCTTTTCCCTTTTTTAAAGGCCCATTTAAAGATGTCGGTTACAACATGCAACGCACATCTGAAGGTGAATATTATAACTGGCATATTGACGGCGGCAGTCATGAGTTTGCTGACCGACAATTAGTGGCTTTATGGTATCTGAACGATGTACCCGGCCCAGGAGGCGCAACTGAATTTATGTTTCAGGATGTTGCAGTACAACCCAAAGAAGGTGCACTGGTTTTATTCCCCACATTCTGGACCCATGAACACAGAAATTCGCAGTTAGAAAAAGGCGTTAAATACGTGGCAACGACCTGGTTATCATTTGCCTGATAAAGACAATGCAAACTGACACCCCATTTAAAATTGTTTCTCCGAAAACAGAAGAAGAATTTAAACAATATTATAATTTACGCTGGCGTATTTTACGCAAGCCCTGGAACCAGCCTGAAGGCAGTGAACAGGATGCCAGTGATGACAACTGTTATCATGCAATGGTAGTTAATAACAATATTGTTTATGGAATTGCGCGCCTGGAATTTCCGACAGAAAACAGTGCTCAACTGCGTTATATGGCTGTAGATGACTGTTATCAAGGGCAAGGCATAGGACACTGTATTGTTAAGCATATGGAACAGTATGCTAAGAATAATAATGCGGGTGAACTGTTTTTAAATGCGCGGGAAAATGCTGTGATTTTTTATAAAAAACTGGGGTATAAAACGACTGAAAAGACTTACCTTTTATTTGACTCTATTCAACATTACAAAATGATGAAATTCCTATAAACATATTGCCACGAAATAGCATTTTCACAGTTTAAATTTCTTATAAAAGACATGCCTATCGAGGAGTACCCCTCTCGGGGACAAGCCGCCGCTTTTTGGTGTTCTGCCTCCCTGTTTTACACTTCGATATCAATATCACTTATTTCAAAATCAGAACTTACCGTTACTCTTTTTAATTCTGGAAATTTTCTTAATATATATGATGAATGCAGATAAAAATCACGCACTTTTTCCTGATGAATTGCACTCACTACTTTATTCGCTGTTAATTGACAACGCTGCTCTAAATCAGGTGTATCAATCCAGTAACGACCAAGCTGTATCCCTTTGTCATATTCTTCATCCATATCTTTATGAATATTCTCCAGCTCCTGCATAAGCTCATCTTTTACTTCTAGTGTATAAGATTCTTCATCAATGGTAATATTAAAATTCATAGGGTTGACTCTGCACAATATCGCGATTTAATTTAACGCTATTATACCAGACTTAAAGTAGCTCTAAATACATTAATAATGAGAAGATTATGTTAGTTATTGTTCCTGAAGTTTTGCATAAAGATCAATTAAAAGCTGTACGGGATCTTTTACAAAATGCAGATTATATTGATGGTCGATTAAGTGCGGGAAAAACAGCGCGTAAAGTTAAAAAAAACCATGAGTTAGCGGCTGATTCAAAACTGCACGGCCAGTTAAATAATATCGTGATGAATTCACTTTATAATCACCCTCTCTATCAGGCTGCTGTTTTGCCACACCGCTTAGCAACACCTTTTTACGCACGCTATGAACCTGGTGAAACCTATGGCCAGCACGTAGATGATCCAATTATGGGGCCTATGCAGGGGCGTTATCGCACCGATGTGTCAACAACCCTGTTTATAAGCGATCCTGAAGAGTATGAAGGCGGTGAAACAGTTATTCAGACTCAGGTAGGAGAACAGCGCATTAAATTACCCGCAGGCTCTGCAATTACCTACCCATCGGGGTCATTACACTACGTGGCCGAAGTAACTCGTGGTACACGTCTGGTGGCTGTTACCTGGGCTCAGAGTTTGATTCGTGATGCAGAAAAACGTGAACTATTATTTAATTTACACAAAACCCGCGAAGCATTACAGAAAAAATACCCGGATGATGAAGAAGTGGTGAAGGTAGATCATACCTATATTAACCTGATGCGTATGTGGGTTGAGATTTAGCCATTACAAACATTTTTACTCGCTGAAATATTTGCCCTGTTCAGGCTCATCTCCATCGGGGAAAGGTCGTGTTTTCTGCGCCCTGTCCCCTTAATCTCCATACCACTATACACTGACAGTGTAGTGAGTTGACTCTGTAAAACTCTTGATGGCATCACAACAGGGGACAGAGCGGGAAAGATGCTCTTTCCCCGATAAAGAAATGATGTAACAGTGTAATCTACCAAAACCTAACTCACTTAATTCCAACCATAAAAAAAGCCGGAACAAGTCCGGCTTTTTATCACATCAGGATCAGCTCTTAACGATGAGAACCTTTATCAGCGTGAGCTGCATCTACAAGCTCCATTGACTTATCCATGAATTTTTCACGGTATCCGTCAAGTACTGAACCGGCTTCTGGAGTGAAGTAGTTTTGTGCATTGAAGCCGTTCTTATGCTCGTCTTCGATAAATTTCTTCTGCATGTCGATCAATTCTTTGATCAGTGCTTCTCTATCAGCCATGGTATTACCCTCATGAATTCTTTTATTTGCGTCTTATCCGCATCGTGTAACGAATTATAGACGTTATTCCAGTAAAAAGCCCCTACCCCATTAGGAATAGAAACCAATTTTTTTAATATCTCTTTTAATACCGTACGAAACCGTATTAAGTATTCAGCTTACGTTTTATCGGTTTTCTGCCTAGGCAGAAAATACGCGCTTACAAATGCAAGTAAGTATTTTCTAACAACGGCAGGGAGCCGATAAAACGTGAGATGGATGCTTAATAACCGCCTTTGCGGGTAGATGCTGGACATCCACCGATTTTCAGACCCTGCTTGGAAGGCATACCAGGAAACATTTCATACATTTCCTTAGACTTAACCTTACGCCCCCAGAGCTTACCCATTTCTTTCATAATGCCGCGTTCATTAGGCTCATCACCACTAACCACTTCATTGCGAACATATTTAATTACATCCCAATGTTCCTGAGTTGGCTCGATTTCTTCTTCAACGAATAACTCAGCCGCTATTTCTTCATTCCAGTCGTTAATATCAACCAGATAACCTTTGTCAGTTCTTTCAACAGAATCAAGTGCTGCCATGGACATTACCTCAATTTTAATAAATTCATTAAATACGTAAAATTATGGGAAGCTACTTTAAAAGAAAAAGAAAAAAATGTCGATTACCCCATTAGATATATATCAGGATAAATCACAACAGGAGGCAGAATACCAAAAAACGGTGCTCTTTCGCCGATGCCGATGAATTTCAGCGGGGTAATCGCCTGTTAGGTTTAAATCACCCCCGCTCCTCTTTAGTCCAGGCAAGAGAATTTATGTCCCATCAAAATGCTGCATTTCCGACATATCACCTACCGCTTTTATGCCTTTATGCGCGATAAACAGGCCAAATCCGGCTTTTCGACCTTCGCCAATTCCATTTACCTGCAAGGTGACCGCATCTTCCGGGTCCAGATCGGCCACCATAATACTCATGGTTCTGGTCGGCCCTTTCGCCATTTTAAATGTATGTCCCATACCACACAGCGCTTTAGTCAGGTTTATGCCCATTGCTTTCAGATTACCCGCAACTCTGCCAACAAACTGATCTTCTGTTTCGTTATCACCAACAATGGCGTATCGACAAAATAAGGTCCCCAGTGGTGTAAATGGCTTTATCTGGTATTCTCCAAAAGTAACATCATGTCCATTTAACTGAATCGTTTTACCAATTAGCGCATTCATATCCTCATATCGAGTTTTAGGCATGCGAATTTGCATTTTTGAACGTTTAGACAGGTAAATACAGGCATCCTCATAGTCACCTTCAGGACGATTCCAGCCGTTTCCTGTGGTTGCTCCATGAATCATATGAATCCCGGCCCGGGGCTCATCTGCTATCCATGGCAGTATTTTCAATAGCTCATCAGAAAGCTGCTGAGCATGGTCTAAAGGCACCTGTTTACTTATTAAGCTAAACGACAGATCAGCGACTGTATCAGGCACTGAAAAAGGAGCTGCTTTTTTATCTTCTTGCCACAACATAGGATGAAAATCTCATAAAATCAGTTGGTTATCTGTATTTAAAGGGAGTGAGGTAACAGCAGAGTAGATACAACTGTTATCTGTTTGGAAACGTAAACGCCATTTCCACCTGATTTTGCCAGTCTTTTGGAGCATCACCATAGGGCGGCTTTATATCCACATCTAAATGGATTTCACCATCACGTGCTTTTTGCCTTACTATTTCCAGTAAACCCTCAAAAGTATCTAACTCGTGTTCCTGGGTTAATATATCACTTAAATATATCATTCTTTGTTTTCTCAAAATTCCACGGATCTTAAAATCAATTACTCAACAGCAAGCATTCAGGATGATAAAACAACCCTCTTAGCTCACGGGCTTTTTCACCCGATCATAATACCGTGCCCGATATAATAACCTTTGTTGATCTCTCACTTTCGAATCCGTGAAAGCCGTACGATTATGTAATACATTATTCGCAATTATACCCTCTCCCGCACACATTCTATAGGTAAAAACATAAGGATTATTGCTGCTTAGCAGGCTTTTCATGTATTCCACAGCTTCCAGTGTTAATGCATCTTCTTTCCACTTTATATTGCGTGTACGAGCAGAAAAGCGCATATGTAATGCTGAGCTCAATGCATCAATTGAAAACACCGGGCCACTTTGTGCACCGCGTATTTCTTTACCATTCTCAATATTAGGAGGTATAGTTAATGCATCTGGCTGTAAAAATGCTTTAATAAACTGCGGGTTTTTATCACGAAGCTGAATATAGGCCATTTCATGGTCAAGCATCAGGTTTTCACCACCTGTTTGTGCCGGCCTTACACAGTGTAAAATCATAGCACCGATGGTTTTTGATGCTGGGTTATAATAACCATCGGTGTGCCAGGTTAATTTCCTGTCAGTATAAGGAATATACCCTGCATGACGCCCTTCACTCATAACCTGTATTGAAGTGATATTATCCTCATCGGAACACAGGTTACCGTCTAAACGTTCTAACCCCAGTAATAGACCCAGATCTTTAACAAAGCGTTTCGTTCCTTTATAAGGTGATTGCAGTTTATAAATACAACAATTAAACGCCTGACAGGCAGCGCTTATTTCTTTTAACTCATGAAGATCAGGTACACCCTTTTTAATATGAACCACCTGATTGTATCCATTCCCCTCATAAGCACTTATTTTTTGTTCACGCCAATGTAAATATGCGGCTGTATTGTTCAGATCAAGAGGATTAAAGATCACTGTAAATCACTTTTTAAGTAGCTTATACATAGTATCCAAATAAGTAAGCATTGTTGCAATACCCAATTCAGGTAAGTTATGTGCTCCGGCAAGCATCAAACATCAACTATTTACCCATAAATAAAACAGCTTATTCAATAAACATAGCCATACAAAAACCTATAGACGGATTAACCGCATAAAAAATATTGTGCTATATTAATAAACTAGCTTTTTATCTAGAGGAGCTTTAAGGGCGTGCCAAAAATATGTGGTGTAGGCAAATACCACAAGCAAGACTATCCCATTAGGGATAGATGGAACGTTTAGTACCCTCCCAAGGGATAGATGTTCTGATTGCTCAACTCCCCCTACACTACATACACCAAATTTGGGTAGCTTTGATATGCGTAAGCATTGAGAGCGAACAAAAGAATTTTTAATCGTACGGCATAGCCTAGTTATCAGGCATGACCTTACATTTAAACTTAAGCTAAGGGTTAAGGCAGTAGCCCCCCCTTATACAATAAACTGTCTTCCCTACTACGGAGATCGCCATGGCAGCAAAGAAGATTTATCCAACACCAATGCTAGATGTACTTGAAGAAGGCCCATGGCCTAGCTTCATCACCGGTATTAAAGCACTGCGTGATAACCACGAAAACCAGTTCATCGCTGATGTAACTAGCTCACTACTTGGTCAGCTTGAGCACTCATACGAAACTCGTAAGGGTTACTGGAAAGGCGGTACTGTATCTGTATTCGGTTACGGCGGCGGTGTTATTCCTCGTTTCTCTGAAGTAGCAGACGCATTTCCTGAATCTAAAGAGTTCCATACCATTCGTGTACAGCCTACTCCAGGTAACTACTACACAACTGATATGCTGAATAAGCTTGGCGATAGCTGGGAAAAGAACGGTTCAGGCCTGCAAACTTTCCACGGTCAGACAGGTAACATCATGTTTATCGGTACGACGACTGATGGCACGCAGAAATTCTTCGACGATATCAACGACTACGGTTGGGATATGGGTGGTGCGGGACCTTGTGTACGTACGGCTATGTCATGTGTTGGTGCAGCTCGTTGCGAGATGTCCAACTGTAATGAGCACGGCATTCAGCGTTGGTTAGTAAACAACTTCACTGATGACGTTCATCGTCCTGCTCTTCCATACAAGTTCAAATTCAAGATCTCTGGCTGCCCTAACGATTGCCAGAATGCAATTGAACGTGCTGACTTCGCTGTTATCGGCACATGGCGCGATGATATTCGTGTTGATGAAGCTGAAATTAAGAACTACGTTGAAGCGAAAGGTCGCCAGTACATTATCGATAATGTTATTACTCGCTGCCCAACTCAGGCGCTCGCGCTTAACGATGACGACACTATCGCTATCGATAACCGTAACTGTGTTCGCTGCATGCACTGCATCAACGTTATGCCTAAAGCATTGCGTCCAGGTACTGACAAGGGCGTTACTGTTCTTATCGGTGGTAAGCGTACACTGAAAATTGGTGACCTGATGGGCACTGTTGTTGTTCCATTCAAGAAACTGGAAACTCGTGATGATTACGAAGAACTGGTAGAACTGGCTGAAGAAATCATTGATTTCTGGGCAGAGAATGGCCTTGAGCATGAACGTTGTGGTGAAATGATCGAACGTATCGGTCTGGTTAACTTCCTTGAAGGTATTGACGTTGAAGTTGATCCAAACATGGTTAGCTCTACACGTCAAAGCTCTTACGTTCGTATGGACGGATGGGACGATGAAGCTATTAAATGGTTTGAGCGTAAAGCTGAAGCATAAATAGCACACAAGATCTGATAGCCGTGGATATTCCGCGGCTATTTTTATAAGTTTAAATTTAAAATTTTGAGGAAATAATCATGGCAATGGCAGATATGCGTCCACCCATCGAGTCTGGATGCCCAGACGGTTTCCAGTACATGCATCCAACAATGCGTCGTAACTTTGGATTATGGAAATACCACACAGACCCTAAGCCTGGTGTTTTACGTCACGTTGCAGAAAGCGGCGAAGAAATCTTCACTGTAAAATGCGGTACTCAGCGTATTCTTGATATATTCAGCCTTCGTGAACTGACATCTATTGGTGATGAGTTTGCAGACGGTTTCGTTCGTTTCACTATCCGCTCAAACATTGAGTACTATGTAACTGATGAATCTAAGATCGATCCTCTGATCGAAGCTTTAGAGTCTAAAGGTTATGTCGTAGGTGGTACTAAGAACTCTGTTGCAGCTATGTCTCATACACAGGGCTGGTTACACTGTGATATTCCTGGTACTGATGCATCCGGCGTTGTTAAATCAATGATGGATGAACTGATCGGCGAATTCAAATCATGGAACATGCCTAACCGTGTTCATATCACAACATCTTGCTGCCAGATTAACTGTGGTGGCCAGGGTGATATCGCGATTAACATCCAGCATACCAAGCCACCTAAGATTGACCACGCACAGGTATCAAACGTGTGTGAACGTCCATCTGTAGTTGCACGTTGTCCTGTTGCTGCGATTCGTCCTGCAATGGTTGATGGCAAACCTTCATTAGAAGTTGATGAGAAAAAATGTATCTGTTGTGGTGCATGTTTCCCTCCTTGTCCTCCGATGATGATTAACGATGCTGAGCACTCTAAATTAGCAGTATGGGTTGGTGGTAACCACTCAAATGCTCGTGGCAAGCCTACTTTCCAGAAGCTTGTTGCATCCGCTATTCCTAACAACCCACCTCGCTGGCCTGAAGCAGGCGCCATTGTTAAGCTTATTCTTAAGTGCTACAAAGAAGATGCGCGTGACTGGGAACGTGTTGGTGAATGGGTTGAACGTATCGGGTGGCCTCGTTTCTTCGAGCTGACAGGTCTTCCGTTCACTAAGTACCACATTGATAACTGGCGTGGAGCACGTGCCAGTCTTAATGCTTCAACTCATATCCGTTTCTAAGAGGACTTATGAAGATGAAATATAGCATTATGGTCAATGAAGGCCCTTATACGCATCAGGCATCTGATACTGCTTTAGCATTTTGCAAAGCAGCATTAGAAGCAGAACATGAAATTTTCCGCGTATTCTTTTATCACGACGGTGTGAACAACGGTACTCGTTACACAGTTCCACCTCAGGATGATCGTAATATTCAGAAAGAATGGTCAAAGCTGGCTGAAGCGCACGACATCGATATGGTTATCTGTATCGCTGCAGCGCAACGCCGCGGCATCATGGATGCTGACGAAGCAAAGCGTCAGGGTCTGGATGGCGACAACATCGCTCCTGGCTTCCGTATTTCTGGTTTAGGCCAGTTGATTGAAGGCGGCATTATTGCTGACTGTCAGTTAGTGTTTGGAGATTAAGATGGCGATTAAAAAATTCATGTTTGTAAATAGAAAAGCACCATACGGAACAGTGTATGCGCTTGAATCTTTAGAGGTTGTATTAATCGGTGCAGCTTTCGAGCAAGATGTCTCTTTAGCATTTGTTGGTGACGGCGTTTACCAGATTTGCAAAGGGCAATCTACTGATGGCATTGGCATGAAAAACTTCTCTCCTACGTATAAAGCGTTAGGCGACTACGAAGTTACTAAACTTTATGTTGAAAAAGAGTCTCTTGAAGCTCGTGGATTAACATTAGATGATCTAATGCCTTTAGTCTGGGAAGATGAAGATGACGATTACGCTGAAAAGCCTTCTATTCGTCTGGTAAGTTCTGAAGAACTTGCCACAGTATTTGACGAACAAGACGTTGTTTTAAGCTTCTAAGGGGTTCTTATCTTATGTCAACTTTACACACAGTAAACAAATCACCTTTTGAGCGCGACTCTCTGTCAGCTTGCATTCGTCTGGCTTCTAAAGGCCACGCTATTCTTCTCATTGAAGACGGTGTTTTCGGTGCAATGGCAGGTACTGACCATTCTGATATGGTTTCAGGCGCAATGAAAGATGCAACAATTTATGTATTAGGTCCCGATCTTGCAGCTCGCGGTATGAGCGAAGATCGTGTAATCGACGGTATTCAGGTAGTTGATTACAGCGGATTCGTAGAACTAACGGCGAAGCACGAAACGTGTCAGTCCTGGTTATAACCTGTTTAACATTTCATACTTAGGAGTATAGATATGCCTTTCGAAGCAAACGGTAAAACTTTCGAAACAGACGAAGAAGGTTACATGGTTGACCTGGGTTCTTGGGAGCCAGATTGTGCAACTGTAATGGCTGAACTTGAAGATCAACCATTAACAGACGCTCATTGGGAAGTACTTAACTTTTTACGTGAGTATTATGACGAATACCAGATCGCTCCAGCAGTACGTGTACTGACTAAAGCGATTGGTAAAAAACTGGGTAAAGACAAAGGTAACAGCAAGTACTTATACGAGCTATTCCCTTACGGTCCTGGTAAGCAAGCATGTAAATATGCTGGCCTTCCAAAGCCAACAGGCTGCGTATAATTTATTGCTCAGCTTACCGCTGAGTGGTTCCAGCTCTTCGTTGAAAAATAGACACATACATCTGTATGCTCACATTTTTCCGCCTCGATCTAAAACCACTCAACGGCAACCTGAACAACAAATACAGTCTGGATAAAGTATGGGTAGATTAGTCTCCCCTACTTTTATTTATAAAAACTTTTTCCTTAGAAATGGTTTTTATAAGTAAAAGAAACAACTAAATCGTCAGCCCATGTTGATTAACATGGGCTGACGATTAGTGTACCCATATAAAATTTAACTGAATGAAGTAGCGGAGTACGACTTAGTATGTCAACTTTAATTGCAATGTTGTTAGTTTTAGCCACACTCTTTATGCTCGGTGGTATTGCACGAAAAGTCCGCCAGTACCATGCAACACCAGCACCTTTAAAAATTCCTGTTACTCCAGCCCCCAAAAGTACTGGTGGTGTGGTTCTTCGTTTAGCCAAAGAGGTTGTATTATTTGCCGCACTTTTCCGTGCAAGTAAATGGACCTGGTTATTTGGCTGGTTATTCCATGTTTCACTGGCTGTCGCTTTTATCCGTCACCTACGCTACATCATTGACCCTGATGGTCCTTTTGGTTTTATGATGCCTGTTATCGGTTTATGGATTGTTCAACTTGCCGGCCAATACGCGGCATTTGGCATGCTTATAGGTCTGGGTGGCTTATTAGCCCGCCGTTTTCTGGTTGCACGCGTACGTTATATCTCTGCGCCGTCTGATTACCTGATGCTGCTACTAATTATGGCAATTGCATTTAGTGGCTTCCTGATGAGTTTTGTACCCGGTTTCAGCGTTGACATCGTCGCAGTTAAGGTATTTATGCTCGGCATATTAACATTTAATCTTCAGGAGTTACCTGAGGGCACTGCACTGCTTGCTCATCTTTTACTGGTCGCTCTTTTAGGTTTTATTTTACCTATCAGTAAACTATTACATATTCCCGGTGTATTTTATGCCCCAACACGTAACCAGGTCGATAATCCACGTGAAAAACGCCATATCGTTGACTGGGCAAAACCACTTGATGAAATACGTGAAGATTATCCAGAATTAGTGGCTTCTCGCGAACCTAAAAAAGAAGCATAAACAACAATTTTTTGGCTGAAGCTTTATTAAAAAGCTTCAGCTAAGTTAAAACGATTAAAAACGAACTATTGTTCGTATAACGAGGAATCCATAGTGGCTGATTACGACGTTCCTGAAGTCAAAGAGTATGCGGTAGTTCCACTACCTAAAGATGGTGTAATGAACCATCTAAGTCCTTTTGTGGCAAAGCCGGAATTCCAGGAAGCCATGGGCTATGTGGGCAAAAAAGTCCATGATGACCCTAAAAAAATGCCTGAATACGTTTTAATTGATGGCTGGAAAGAAAAAGCTCTTGATAAGATGGGTGATCTGTTAGGTCGTTACCGTAGCTTACAGGTATTCATGGACTCCTGTGTTAAGTGTGGTGCCTGTACTGATAAATGTCATTATTTCCTTGGTACACAAGACGCAAAAAACATGCCTGTTGCTCGTCAGGATTTACTGCGTAGCGTTTATCGTCGTTACTTTACCTTTGCAGGTAAATACTTCCCTAAGCTCGTAGGTGCAAAAGATTTAACAGAAGATGTTGTACAGGACTGGTATAGCTATTTCCATCAATGCTCAGAGTGTCGTCGTTGTGCTGTATTCTGCCCTTACGGTATTGATACTGCAGAAGTAACCATGGCTGCTCGTGAAATTCTTGCACACATTGGTCGTGGTCAGAAGTATGCAAACGAAATCATCGGTAAAGTTTTCACCATAGGTAATAACCTGGGTTTACCTGAAAAAGCATTAGCCAACGTATTAGAAGGCCTTGAAGAAGACGTTGAATACGATATTGAAGTGGAAGTTAAATTCCCACTTGATGAAAAAGGCAAAGATATATTACTCGTTACACCCTCTGCTGACTTCTTCGCCGAACCTCACATCGATGGCTTAATTGGTTACGCAAAAGTTTTCCATCAGACTAACACGAGCTGGACATTAAGCTCAATTGCATCAGAAGCGGGTAACTTCGGCTTATTTATTGGTTCATACGAAAACATGCAGCGTATTTCAATGCGTATTCGTGAAGCCGCTTTACAACTCGGCGTAAAACGCATCGTTTATGGTGAGTGTGGTCATGCATGGCGTGTTGGTTACAGCTTCCTGAACACCTTAGCAGGTCCATTTGATTTTCTTGACCAGAACTACCCTATTCCCCAGCACATCTGTGAGTTTACATTAGATAAACTTGAAAAAGGTGAGCTAACCATTGATAAATCACGTAACGATGATAAAACCGTTACTTTCCACGACTCATGCAATGTAGCGCGTGGTTCAGGCATGGGTACTGAGCCTGGTGGCCAGTTTACTATTCCTCGCGCAGTTATTAAGGCTGTTTGTAATAACTACGTTGATATGGAAAAAGACACGATCCACGATGTAACCTTCTGCTGTGGTGGCGGTGGCGGTCTGTTAACAGACGACCTGATGGAATTACGCGTCAAAGGCATATTGCCTCGAGCAACCGCTTTAATTAATGCAAAAGAAGAACACGGTGTAACACATATGGCTGCAATATGCGCAATCTGTAAGAGCCAGTTCACCAAAGTATTGCCATATTACGGTTTTGCGATGGATCAGATTGTCAGTGTTCACCAATTAGTTAGTGATGCGATTGTCCTGGAAGGTCAGGTCGATCCAGAAGATTAATGAGTTAACGCTCACAAAGAAAGAAAACAGAATTTAACAAACGATTTTGTTGAGGCGCACCTGCTGTTGATATGGGATATTGAAACTGAAAATGAGTTTTTTACAAAAGTAAATACCTCTTTTTCAAAAGAGACATATCCCTATTAATGCGTATGATGTGCCACAACTTGATTTTTAACTATACGGTTTAGCATATAGGAGAATAGCATGGCAACTTCAAAAGAAGACATGCAGACTAACAACTTGACATATCGCCGCTTCAAAGAGGGTGACGATGAATGGTCAAGCATGCACGATAAAATTTTTCGCGAAGATACTTCTTACAAGTGTCCGACCTATGTGCACCGCACTCCTCCTTGTCAGGGCAGTTGTCCCTCAGGCGAGGATATCCGCGGTTGGTTAGATATTGTTCGCGGTATCGAAACTCCGCCAGAAGGTATGACTAAAGAAGAGTATGCTTTCCAGCGCTCTACATCTGCTAACCCTTTTCCAGCTATGATGGGCCGTGTATGCCCTGCCCCTTGTCAGGATGGTTGTAACCGAAATGATGTTGATGACTTCGTTGGCATCAACTCAGTAGAGCAATACATTGGTGACAGTGCATTCTCTGGTAAATACAAATTTGCTGGCCTTCCAGATTTAGGTGATAAGAAAGTAGCTATCATCGGTGGTGGTGTTGCCGGCATGTCTGCTGCATACCACTTACGCAAGTTCGGTATCGCTTCTACTATTTTTGATGATCACTCAGAACTGGGTGGCATGATGCGTTACGGTATCCCTGGTTATCGTACACCTCGTGACGTAATGGATCACGAATGCATGCGTATCCTTGATATGGGCGGCATTGAAACTAAATTAAACACACGTGTTGGTAAAGACGTTCCTGTTGCAGATCTTGAAAAAGATTATGATGCAGTTTTATGGGCTTTAGGCTGTAAGAATGGTCGCGGACTTTTCATTGATAACTGGAAAGATGTACCTAACGCAGTAACCGCTGTTGACTTCCTTGAGCAGTTCAACAAAGGTGAAATGAAGTACACAGGTAAAAAGATTGTATGTGTGGGTGGTGGTGATACCTCTATCGATGTTGTTTCTGTTTCTCGCCGTATCGGTACATTAAAAGATATGGCTGATGAGAAGCCTGAAGATTCAGCAGAAGGTCGTGTTAAGCACGGTGATATTGCTGATGCAGATAAAGAGCCATGCACCAATGTTACTCTGACGGCACTTTTCAAGCAGGAAGAAATGACGGCTGCAGAACACGAAGTTAATGATGCACTGGTTGAAGGTGTAACTATCATGAACGAAGTGATGCCTGTTGAAATCATTACTGATGATGCAGGTCGTGCAACTGCTCTTAAGTTAGTTGATAGCAAGTTCGAAAACAATGCTCCAGTTGCAGTTGAAGGCGGCAAAGAATACATCGTTGAATGTGATCTGATCGTTTCAGCTATCGGCCAGTTTGGTGACCTGGAAGGCGTTGAAGACATGGACAACGGTCGTTCATTAATTGATGCAGACAAATTCTATCAGGTACCTGGTAAGCCCGGTCACTTCGTAGCAGGCGACATAGTACGCCCTCACCTGTTAACAACAGCGATTGGTCAGGGTTCTGTTGTTGCTGAAACAATCAAACAGTTCATTGAACAGAAAGACGTGCAGAAGCGTCCTAAGGTTGACGTTCACCACTTCAATATCATGGATAAGCTGACTGAGTCAGATATGGTTCCAACCGGTTTTGCTGAAAAGAATCTGGGGACAGATGATCAGCGTGGTACTGATAGCAGTAATTATGCTATTCACAACTACGAAGATCGTTCCAGCAAAGAAATTATCTCAACTGATTTAATGTTCCTGGGCCACTTCGAAGCTGAAGCACGTAACTTACGTACAGAAGATGTTCCCTCATCTGATGAAGTACTGGGACACTTTGCTGAGCGTATGAATGGCCTGGCTGAAGAAAGTGCAGTTGCTGAAGCAAGTCGTTGCATGAGCTGTGGCATGTGCTTCGAGTGTGATAACTGCGTTATCTTCTGCCCTCAGGACGCGGTATTCCGTGTTAAGAAAGACCAGTCTACTACCGGTCGTTATGTTGATACTGACTATTCTAAATGTATCGGTTGTCATATCTGTTCTGATGTATGTCCAACAGGATACATTGACATGGGCATGGGCGAATAATAAATCACTTCACTCCTGTGAGGCTCCTGTGCTTCGTTGGGAAATGGACACTTACACTTGTAAGCTCACATTTTCCGCCTTGCACAGAAACCTCGCAGGGGCAAATTGACTTATTATTACCGATTTAAAAATTTTAGAAAAATACTGATTAGATATATTTTATAAAGAACATCGTTATTTCCGACAAAGTCTTCTGGAAAGATTTTGCACAGACTTTAGTCTGACCCGTAAGGGCGGAGGCCAGAAAGCCCGAGGTAATATTTGTGTTGAGAATCCTGCGACTACTAACAGTAGTCACATGATTTCAGACACATACTACTAAATAACAAGTCGCTTTAAAAATTTAATCTATAAATAATAAACTCTCTAATTATTTTAACTTTTGGAGTTACTAATGCAGCAGTTGAACAAATGCATGCATAATACTTTAATCACAATCGCGGGATTAGCCATGTTGGCTTTTTCCGTTTTTGCCGTGTCTAACTTTGCATGGGCAGGTGAAAAGCCATCTTTCGCTCCTGATGTTCCACATCCAACAAATGGATCTACGGAATGTGTACAGCCTGAAGATGAAATGAAAAAGAATCACATGAACTACATACTTCATCAACGCGATGAAACAATGCATAATGGGATTCGCACTGAAACGTATAGCCTCAAAAAATGCATCAACTGCCATGTACCGAAAAATACTACCGCACGTTTTGGTGATGACGAGCATTTTTGCAGTAGCTGCCACAACTTTACTGGTGTGAGTATCGATTGTTTCCAGTGTCATATGGATCGCCCTATGGGAGAAAAGCCTCTAGGTAAAAGCCCTCATAATGCACAGATTTCAAAGCCAGTACCTACAAAAGTTGCTGGTACTTCCATAGAGAACACAGAGGGAGCCAGCAACAATGAGTAACTCTGAAGTTAATATCTCCCGCCGTAGTTTTGTAGAAAAATCTGCAACGGCTGCCGCCGCTTTAAGCATTGCTCCAGGTGTTTTTTTACATACGGTTGCAGAAGCAAAACCAGCCGAGCAGGCTGTTACCAGTGCTGTACGCTGGGGTATGCTAATTGATACAACGAAATGCGCTTCTGGCTGCACAGCTTGTGTAAGTGCATGTAATACTGAAAATGGTATTGCATCGCATAATCGCCCAAGAACAGATCAGCAGTGGATTCGCAAAGTTACCCTTCGCGATAAACAGACCAAACATGAAATTTCACTGCCCATGATGTGTCAGCACTGTGAATCACCACCCTGTGTTGATGTGTGCCCTACCGGTGCATCATTCAAACGTAAAGATGGTATTGTTCTGGTTGATCGTCATATCTGTATCGGTTGCCGTTATTGTATGATGGCCTGTCCATATAAAGCCCGCTCATTTGCACATGAAACCGTTGATAATACCGTTGATTATGTGCCACGTGGTAAAGGCACTGTAGAATCCTGCACACTGTGTGTTCACAGAGTAGATGAAGGCGGAACACCAGCCTGTGTTGAAGCCTGTGCAGAAGCTGAACATGGTGCAATGATATTTGGCGATATTAAAAACCCTGAAAGCGAAATATCCAGGCAACTGGTTGAACACGGTGGCAAACAGATCCGTGCTGACCTTGGTTTGAATACCGGCGTTCGTTACAGAGGCATTTAAGTTGTAACGACTCAACTTAATATAGTTTCAAACTTAAGTCTGAAACTATACATAAATAAGTTGAAGCGTTACAAAAACAATAATTATTCATTTGATGAAGTCATTATGAAAAAAATACACTTAGAACAGATAGAAGGTAAAAGCACTGGCTACCTGGGTTTAATTGCCCTTTTAGGCATGTTTGTACTCGGTGCAATTGGCTCAATGCTTTATATGGAGCATGAAGGTCACTGGGTTTCCGGAATGGATAACCAGATAGTATGGGGCCTGCCCCATGTATTTGCTGTATTTCTGATAGTAGCAGCATCTGGTGCACTTAATGTTGCCTCTATCTCTTCCGTTTTTCAAAAGAAAATATATAAACCCCTGGCGCCCTTATCTACACTAGTTGCACTGGCGTTACTAACAGGTGGCTTAATGGTACTGGTACTGGATCTGGGTCGCCCTGACCGCCTGATTGTTGCCATGACTTACTATAACTTCAAATCTATCTTTGCATGGAATATGATTTTATATAACGGTTTCTTTGTCATTGTCGGTATTTATGCCTGGTTTATGCTTGATCGCACAATGAAAAAATACAGTCGTTATGCCGGTATTGCCGCTTTTGTATGGCGCCTGGCACTTACAACTGGAACCGGTTCTATCTTTGGTTTTATCGTTGCTCGCTCTGGGTATGACATGGCAATGATGGCTCCGATGTTTGTGATTATGTCATTCTCATTTGGCCTGGCATTTTTCATACTCGTATTACTTGCATCTTATAACGGTACTGGTCGTCCACTAGGCGATGCTGTCGTTAACCGTTTACGCAGTCTGTTAGGTACGTTTGTATTCGCAACACTTTATTTTGTAATCGTATACCATTTATCTAACCTGTATGCGACTGAGCATCACGGTTATGAAACATTCATTCTTTTAGGTGAAAGTGGTGGTGAAACTTACTCTAATATATTCTGGATTGGGCAGATTTTTCTAGGCAGTCTATTACCTATTGCTATGATTTACGCACCTGGCGTTAAAAATTGCCGAAAAACATTAGCTGCTGCATGTTTACTCGTTGTACTTGGTGGCCTCGCATCAATGTATACAATCATTATTGCAGGTCAGGCGTATCCAATGGAAATGTTCCCTGGAATGGAAGTTGTTAGCACAACCTTCTTTGATGGTGCCACTACACAATATTCAGCAAGCTTTCCTGAGCTTCTACTGGGTTTAGGTGGCGTAGCAATGACACTCATTATGATTGCTCTGGGCATAAAAGTTCTAGGTTTTCTGCCTGCAACGTTAGAAGATTCAATTGCCGATCCACACCATAAAGCAGAGTAAGTTTTACGCTCACTTATAATGCTTTTAGCAAACGGCTCGAAGATTTCTTCGGGCCGTTTGTGGTTTTGAGATTCTGAGAGGTATTAAATAAAAAAGAAAACGCAAATAACCGCGCATGGATACTAAAATATTAATCCATAATTTGTGCTAAAACATCAAATAAAATCACATTGAAAGCTTAAAAAGCATTCATGTTTTAGCCGTTTTAGCGTACATTTACTTTTTCTTTTTAAAAGCTTATGCCACACTTCTTAATTTCAGCAGCACACAAGTCCTCAGGTAAAACGACTCTGAGTATTGGCCTGTGCGCAGCATTAGCTGAATCAGGCTCTATTGTTCAGCCATTTAAAAAAGGCCCTGATTACATAGACCCCATGTGGTTGAGCAAAGCCGCTAACCGCTCCTGCCATAACCTGGATTTTTACACTATGCAGGAAAGCGAAATAACGGAAACCGTGAGTCGATACTCAAAAGATACCGATATAACGCTTATTGAAGGCAATAAAGGCCTGTATGATGGTCTCGATTTAGATGGCAGCAATTCAAATGCCGCCCTTGCCTCTTTACTTAAAGCCCCCGTCATTTTAGTTTTAGATGCACGTGGCATGACCCGCGGTATCGCCCCATTAATCCTTGGTTATCAAGCTTTTGATGATGATATTAATATCGCCGGTGTAATATTAAATCAACTAGGTGGTAGCCGCCATGAAAGCAAACTACACGCCGTAATAGAACATTATACTGATGTAAAAGTCATTGGTTCAGTTTATAAAAATCCAGCATTATCTATTGATGAGCGTCACCTGGGTTTAATGCCCAGCAATGAAGATGATTCTGCTGATGTCAAAATCAGGCAAATTCGAGATATAATCAAAGATCAGGTAGATTTAGATTTATTACGATCGGTTGCCAGTACGGCACCTGTATTTCCTGAACCTGAAGTTATTAAACAAGAGAGCATACAAATCACAACACCGCTTAAAATCGGTATTGTAGAAAATGATGCCTTCGGATTTTATTACCCGGATGACCTGGATGCCATTCGTGCAAGTGGTGCTGAACTGGTCAGTATTGATAATATCCGTGATAAAACACTACCTGAAATTGATGCTCTGTTCATTGGTGGCGGCTTTCCTGAAACCCGTATAAATGAACTGGAAGCGAACCAGAGCATACGCACACAGATCAGACAGGCATTAGAGAATGGCCTGCCCTGCTACGCAGAATGTGGTGGTTTAATGTATTTAAGCCGTAGCCTGAGCTGGAAAGATCAAAATGGTGAAATGGTCGGTTTTATTCCCGCAGATTGCGTCATGCATCAGGCCCCTCAGGGCCGTGGTTACATTAAACTTGAAGAAACAGCCCATCACCCATGGAAGACTTATAAACCCTCTCCTGAGCCAGTTATTGCAGGACACGAATTTCACTATTCTGCACTTGAAAATCTTGATACGAATGTTAAATTTGCTTATCAGGTAAAACGGGGTGCAGGTATCAATGGCACATCAGATGGCATTATTATAAAAAACACATTGGCCTGTTATGCGCACTTGCGCGATACAGCCTCTAATCACTGGACACAACGTTTTATCCAGTTTATACAAAATTGTAAACAAAATCGGAATTAATAGACATGAACATGATCAAATTAACCACTGCCGCGGCAAAGATGATTAAACACCAGGCTAAAGAAGGTAACCTGGACGGCCTGCCTTTACGTCTGGCCTGCACAAAAATGCAGGATGGCACTTTTCATTACGGCATGGGCTTTGATGATGTCAAAGCAGATGATATTACCCACTCTTCTGAAGGCATCGATCTGATTGTATCCATCACTGCCAATGAATTTATGAATGGCATGACCATTGACTATGTTGAAATTGAAGAAGGTAAAGAACAGTTTATTTTTATGAATCCGAATGATCCCAGTTACGTTAAACCTACAAAGTAAATATGTCAGCCACTCTGAACACAATGAAAATGACATGGAAAAAATTTTAGAGTAATAATAAATATGTCTTTCTCAGAACGCATTTATAACGAAGTTAAACAAATGTCGATTAGACATTTGTTTAACTGTATCTCGGCATTATTTATTTTACTGTTTACCCTGATACTCAGTAGCCTGTGGTTGGTTAATACAGAAACTAATCAAATGCTTGCTCTCACATTTCAAATAATATTAATTATAATAATTTTTATCAGTATCTCCTATATAGCGCTAACCAATCAGAAAAAACAGGCTGAAAATAGCCAACAACAGCACCGAGCTCAACAAATTCTTTATAACATCACTAGTGCAGTCAACACAGGACGCGCATTAAAAGAAATTCTGAATCTTTTTTGCAAAAATACTTATGAAGAATTACAGGCCCTGAATGTTTCAATCTGGCTAATTACTGAAAATGACTGGCTTGAATATATAACAGGTTCAGGAATTGACCCTAAAATTGTATCCCAGCAAAGGCGCATTAAAATAACCCGAGAACTTGCTGATACATTAATTAATAATTCAATTATTCATGATAATAAACATGTAACTCGTCTGGCAGAAATACTCCAGTGTGATGTCTCTGATGATAACCGCTCCTATTATTTACCTCTTCATTACAATAACCGAACTCTGGGTGTAATCCGAATAAAATCAAGCCGGCTACCACTAAGTCATCAAAATGATCTATACGAATTATTTTCTGCATTAGCTGAACAACTCTGTAACTCTATAGAAAAAGCCAAACAGAATCAGGAGTCCCGTCGCATGATTATCATGCAGGAACGCAGTCTGATTGCCAATGAACTACATGACTCTCTGGCACAGACACTGGCAAGCCTTCGGTTTCAGGTGCGTGTACTGGATGAAACGCTTCAACCCACAGCCGAATACCAGTCGATTCAAGGTATTGAACAAGTTGAAAACAGCCTGGATGAAGCCTACTCTGATTTACGTGAATTAATTGCGCATTGTCGTACCCCAATTGATAAACAGGGCCTTATTCAGGCCGTTGAAAAACTTATTTCTCGTTTACGCAAAGATTCCAGCACACATATTCTGTTACAGGAAGAATGGGATAACTCTGATCTTCCGCCTAATCTGGAAATGCATATTTTCAGGATCGTACAGGAAGCAATGAACAATATACGCAAACACAGTAATGCAAAAAATATTCGCCTGATATTCCGTTGTGATGAAAATGGTCACCATCATATATTAATTGAAAATGATGGTCGTGGTTTTGAAATACCAAAGGAAAACGATCACCCGGGAAAACATGTTGGCTTAAGTATAATGAATGAACGGGCAAATTATCTGGGCGGTGAATTACGTGTTGAAAGTGAACCTGATGAAGGCACTCGAATAGAACTTGATTTTACTTACAGCAGTGACACTAATAATGACCCACTACAAAGACTATCGGAGATAAGCTCTTGAGTATGCGAGTATTAATTATAGATGATCATGCATTATTCAGAGTAGGCCTACAGGGCTTACTTGAACAACGTGGCATTGAAGTTATCGATGCAGTAGCAGAAGGTTCCAGAGGACTAATTTTAATCGAAGAGCTAAAACCCGATATTGTTCTGCTGGATCTACGCATGCCGGATATGAATGGTCTGGAAGTTTTACAGAAAGCAAAAGAAAAAAAAATCGAAATTCCCATTGTGATGCTGACAACCAGTAATGAAGAACAGGACCTGGTTGAAGCCCTTAGAAATGGTGCCCAGGGTTACCTGCTAAAAGATATGGAACCCGATGAACTGGTGAGTGCTTTACGTGATATAGAAAAAGGTAAAAGTGTTGTTGCCCATGGCCTGACCGATGTACTCGCCAAGATGGTACAGGGTGATCCTATAGAAACAAAACAGAAAGAAACCCCCTTCTCAGCACTCACACCCCGCGAACTTGAAATTTTATGTTTGCTTGCAGATGGACAAAGCAATAAAGTCATTGCCAGAAATCTGGGAATTTCTGATGGTACGGTAAAACTCCATGTAAAAGCCATACTACGAAAACTGGAAGTACACTCACGCGTTGAAGCCGCCGTTATTGCAGTAGAACAGGGCCTTAGACAAAAGCAGAAAAGAGAAACCTGACTCAGGAAAATAATGAAAACATTTAAATCACTTGTTGAAGATGTACTCACTAACATAAATGAAATATTTCCATGGGATCTGGACGAAAAACTGAACAGCACCAGTGATATTTTACTGATTGATATAACCGAGCCCACAGAATACGCTACAGTACATATAAAAAATTCAATCAATGTACCCAGAGGCGTTCTGGAGTCTTCCTGTGACTGGGGTTATGGAGAAACAGTACCTGCCCTGGCTGATGCACGAAATAAAGAAGTCATCATTATTTGTCGCTCAGGCAACCGCAGTGCTTTGGCAGCATTTACTATGCAGTCGATGGGGTTTAATAAGGTATCCTCACTTAAAACCGGACTGCGTGGCTGGTTTGATTACGAATTATCTTTATATAACGAATTTGAACAGGAAGTAGATGAAGATGATGCCGATGCTTATTTCAGTAAAGGCCCTGCACCTGAGCAAATGGGTCCAGAAGATTAGATTCAGAGAGGTAAATGCGCTTAAAACACACAGCTGACAAGGTTTACTACCCCCTAATTTCAATTCTATAGCAGCAAACACGGCAAACCGATGGTTTTATCCAAAACCATTCATTTGGGCGATTCAACACAACTTACTTTATGCTATCGTTAGGTTTCATAGATTACAAAACCTGTTTTTTATTCTAAAAAATAACCTGTGTAAAATATGGCGATAAGGACATGCTCCCCATCAAACAATATAGTCTCAATATGGATACATATTAACATACCATATTTCGAATATGACTGATTGAAATAAATGTAAATCGTATTAATAATCCAGCATATTTTTTGAGATGCCCATGATGACCAGTAAAAATATACTACAGTACCGTATACCTGAAAATTTAAATCTAAATAATAGACAGAATAACCGTCTACTTTATATAGAAAAAGAAATACTAGAAGCTGTTGCTACAGGAGTAGAGCCACAAAGAATACTCGACTCATTATGCCACGCGGCTGAATCTATTGTTGAAAATTCAAGCTGTTCTATAATGCTGTTTAATAGTTCACGTCAGTCATTATACGTTCGATCTGCACCCAGCATATCTGATGATGCTATTGAGCAACTAAATGGTTTAATACCAGGACCTGAAGCCGGTTCATGCGGCACTGCCGTATACAGTGAAGTACCTGTATATGTTAAAAATACCACAATTGATCCACGCTGGATCAACTTACAGAAATTTGCATCTAATTTTGATATTGCTGCTTGCTGGTCCCACCCTATAAAAGCGAAAGACGGTCTGATAATGGGATCATTTGCCTTATCGAGCAATGAACAACGGGAACCTGACAATTTTCAAAAACGCGTACTTGATGTTGTTGCAAATATTGCTGGTATTATTTTACAACGAGAAATCCAGGAACAGGCACTTTGGGAGCTGGCACACCATGATCTGGTAATTGGTATTCCAAACAGAATACTATTGAACCAACGCTTAAAACACGCCATAAAACAATCTGCAAGACAAAATCAGAATCTAGCCTTATTTTTTATTGATCTGGATAATTTTAAAACCATAAATGATACCTATGGTCATAAAACAGGCGATAAGGTTTTAATTGAAACATCAAAACGAATCCAGTCCTGCATTCGTACTAACGATACACTTTCACGTTATGGTGGCGATGAATTTGTTTTGCTTACTGAAAATATTACAGACTGTTATAACATCGGTTTAATTGCTGAAAAGATACTAAATGCATTCACTAAACCTGTATATATCAATGATAAAGAAATAGATGTTACACCTAGCATTGGTATCAGCGTCTACCCCGATGACGGTGAAAGTGCAGATGTACTATTAAGCAATGCAGATACCGCTATGTATCAGGCTAAAACAAATGGGCGAAATAAATATATTTGTTATAAGCCAGAATTAACATACAACATTCAAAATAAGCTAAAACTGGAAGCAGAATTAAAAACAGCCCTTTTAAACAATGAATTTATCTTACATTACCAACCACAACACCTGAGCTCATCCGACAGTTCTTTATCCGTTGAAGCACTTATAAGATGGCAACACCCCAAAAGAGGCCTCCTCTATCCAGTAGATTTTATACCCGTTGCTGAACAATCAACCTTAATTAAAGAAATAGGGAAATGGGTATTACAGGAAAGTTGCCGCCAGGGAAAAGTATGGTTAGACCGTGGCTTAAAACTAAATAAAATTGCCATTAATATTTCAGCCATGCAAATATTAAAAGGCTGTCATACACAGATTAGTACTATATTAAATGAATATCAATTTCCTGCTGAAAAACTGGAAATTGAAATAACCGAAAGTTTAATGGTGCAACAGAACAAAGAGGTTTTGACGGAGTTACACTTGATACAGAGCTCAGGTATCTCTATAGCACTTGATGATTTTGGAACTGGCTATTCATCACTGAGTCAATTACAGTTATTACCTTTTAATAAACTAAAAATAGATCGTTCATTTGTATCTGACATACCTGGTAATAAAAATGATGAAATTATCGTAAAAACGATAATAGCTATGGGAAAAAACTTAAGCTTAACTGTAATCGCTGAAGGTGTAGAAAACCAGGAACAGGCTGATTTTTTATTAAAAGAAGGTTGCGATGTATTACAGGGTTATCTTTTTTCCAAACCACTCAGCGTAGCTGGCCTGGAAAAAGAACTAAATATTATATAATCTAAAAAATCGGTATTTTTATAACAAATCACAGCTCAAATTACATTCAGTTTTTTCGCGCATAGTTAATCAGATAATTTATAATTCATCATAACAGTAATTTTTCAATATAACGCCTTCGTTGTTAAGTAACGGAAATACACTATCCTTATTTTTCAAGATATATCTAAAAGCACGCCTAAACACTTATTTGATATTAATAGCACTTATTTAAATGAACGAGTAATATAAACCAGACAACGCGGAACCACTACTCCACCCTGAAGCTATCATCCTGAGCGAATATAAAAAATCTAACTACCCGAATATTCAAGATCCTTCGCATTCGCTCAGGATGACAATTATTCATTCCTGTTTTTACCGTGTCTTCTTTTTAAAACTGGTACCGCCCTTGTACTGAAGCTTAAATAAGTGTCAGTACCACCTGATATTATTATGAAACATTCTCAAGTGCCTGACTCACATCAGCGATAATATCACTAATATCCTCAATACCAACCGATATTCTCACCAGGTCTACACTTACACCAGCCGCTTTAAGCTCAGCTTCATTTAACTGACGATGTGTAGTAGATGCTGGATGGCAGGCTAATGATTTGGCATCACCAATATTCACCAGACGAAGAATCATTTGCAGTGCATCAATAAATTCTGTACCCGATTCAATTCCACCTTTAATACCAAAACTCAAAATACCTGATGCTCTACCACCTGTTATTTTCTGACAATTGTCATAATAAGGGCTATCACTTAAACCCGCATAACTAACCCATTCAACCTTCTCATGAGTATTAAGGTACTCAGCAAGCTGCTGTGCATTTTCACAATGCCGTTCCATTCTAAGACCCAGGGTTTCCAGCCCCTGCAAAATCTGAAATGAATTAAAGGGTGAGATAGCCGCTCCAGTATTACGCAGAGGAACAACTCGACAACGGCCTATATATGCAGCAGGGCCAAGTGCTTCAGTATAAACAACACCATGATATGATGGATCAGGCTCATTCAACATCGGGAAACGTTCTTTATTTGCTACCCAGTCAAACTTACCCGAATCAATAATCACTCCACCAATAGAAGTACCATGCCCACCAATATATTTTGTCAGTGAATGAATGACAATATCAGCACCCTGCTCAATTGGACGGCAAAGAAAGGGCGTTGCAACCGTATTATCAACCATTAAAGGCACACCATGTTTATGTGCTATTTCAGCTAATGAAATAATATCAACAACATTTCCAGCGGGGTTCCCTATAGACTCACAAAAAACAGCACGCGTATTCGCATCAATCGCTTTCTCAAAGCCTTCCAGGTCATCGAAAGAAACCATGCGAACTTCAATACCCTGCTTTGGAAAAGTATGAGCAAAAAGATTATAAGTACCTCCATATAACTGACTGATACTTACGATATTAGAACCTACTTCACAAAGGCATTGAATAGCATAGGTAATCGCAGACATACCTGAGGCCACAGCAAGGCCTCCTATGCCTCCCTCCATAGCCGCTATACGTTGTTCCAATACCGCTGTCGTCGGATTCGTTATCCGAGTATATATATTGCCCTGAACTTTCAAATCAAAAAGATCAGCCCCATGCTGGGTATCATCAAAAGTATAAGACGTTGTTTGGTAAATAGGAACCGCTGCAGCTTTCGTTGTTTCTTCTGACTTATACCCATGGTGTAATGCAAGTGACTCTAACTTCATGACGTATCCTTTAAGTTAAAAATAATATAATGCTAAATAAAACATTCAGACTATAAAAAATCTCTGGAAAACAGTTAAAACAAGCCTGTTTTAAATACTAAATACGGATTGTACTACGAAAATTATTCCAGGTAACTCTTAAACCAGATAAATACAGGGGCCAGTTTTATTAACCTCAAAAGAAGATAGCCTGACATCAGAATTCAAACAGCAACCCTTCGGTTTCACCCTCAAAAGAGTATTTTTTCAACTTAACTCATAATATTAGATATTTCTCATAAAATAATATAGATTTTGAGCCTTGAATTTCTCCTTTGAATTTTATATACCCCAGTTTTTCATAAATATACACTGCTTTAAAATTATCTTCATATACATCCAGCCATATGCGCTTACTTTTAAATTCTTTAATACAGTAGTTCTCTACAGAGACAATGGCTTCTTTACCAATACCTGAATGTTTTTCATCTATTAATATCCTTCTAAGCTGCACATCACCATATTTCTCGCCTTTACAAAGAATAATGTAACCTGCAAGTACACCAGAAAGAGTTAATACGCTTAGATAAGTAATGTTATTTTTTTTAAAGTCATCTACATGTGTTTTATATGATTTATTACTTAAAAATTCACCAACATGACATTGATTTCCCATTTCATAAATATCTTTTAATTCTTTAAAACAGGTCTTTCTAATGTTTATCATTTTTTATTCTTAAAAAAGTTTAATAGCTACTTTATGCATTCACTACTCTGAGTACTTGCAACGGGAAATAAATTATTTTTATATTTCCCTCCATAAAATATCATCAGTCCTGGGTAAACTTAAACTAAACCGCGCACCACCAAGAGGCGAAACTGATATAGTCACCTTCCCCTGGTGCCACAACATAATCTGCTTAACAATAGCCAGACCTAAACCATAACCACCTGTACCCTTATCCCGACTAGGATCAAGGCGGTAAAATGGTTCAAACAACCGCTCATACGACTTAACTGGGATGCCGGGGCCATCATCATCAACATGAACAATACAATTATTATTTACACACTCATAGCTTACTTCAATATTATTACGCGCATACCGACAGGCGTTACTAAGTAAATTATTCAATGCCCTGTCCATGCATTCGGTATCAAAAAAAGAAAAATCATTATTTTGTGTTTTCATTAATCTTAAAGCAGGTAAAGTGGCACCTTCTCCGTAACAGGTATCAACATTAAACTCATTAAACCAGCGACCTATTGACTGTTTATTCTTCTTTATTTTTGGGCCGTTCTGATCAAATTTTGCATATAGTAACAACTCATTAACCAATGCCCCCATTTCATCAATATCATGATTAATACCCTTTAGATAACGCTGCCTGTCTTTATTTTCACATTTTTCTAATATTTCTGTAGCAAAACGAATTCTTGATAAAGGTGTACGCAATTCATGGGCAACTGCATTCGTTAAGTCTTTCTGCGTTTGAATTAATGATTTAATGCGTTGAGCCATTGCATTAAACGTTTTTGCTAATGCATATGTCGGTGATCGCTTATGTTCTTTTGCCTGCACTTCAAAATTACCTGAACCAAAAGCGGTTACGGTATGATGTAAATTCATTAAACCAAACCACATAGGACGCAGCCACAACCAGACGGCCACCGCAATCATCATTGCTAAAATGATAAGAATAATATAATTTAATAACTCTATTATCACATGCTCTGGAATTGGACCTGCCTGCAAAAACCACTTAGAGTCACCTATGCGCTGTATATAGCGTTCACTTCTTTCAGCAATATCAACACCAACTAACTCACCTGAAATTAAACGTTTCTTAACGTCATTCGCTATAGAAATATTTTCAATCAATAGCATCTGAAGGGGTATATCAAAATGTTTCTGTAAATTATTCGTTATTCCGTTCCAGAGTGCTTCAGGTTGTTCCAGATACCGATCCATTACGAGACTATAGGTCCCCGCTGCAGACAGTTCACTTATGCGTGTATTTGTATTACTCATTGACATAGCCAGAACATAAGGCGTATTTTTAATATGTCGATACCAGATATCACCACCATCAACTTCTTTGTATATCGCTCTTCCTTTACCCAGATACTCCAGTTCCTCTGAATCAAAATCAAAATCATCCGTTTTTTTAATATCCAGAGGGTAAACATAACGTGACTGTAGTTCTTTTATTTTTTTAGGCCATGTATCTTCAGGATGATTTTTTAGCTCACCTTCAATCAGATAAAACATACCGCCAGCCGTAGAACTAATCGTTTCTGATGCCACTCCCTTTAACAGGTACTCTGGCAAAAAAGTAACCCCGATAAAGAACATAACGAAAGTAAAAAAAATAAAAAAATACAGATGAAAAAAAATTTTTAACATAATTAATACCAGGCATCAGCAACAAACAAATAGCCTCTACCTCGTACTGTTTTTATTTTTTTAGGGTTAGCAGTATCATCTCCCAGTTTTTTTCGTAATCGAGAAACATTGATATCAACAGATCTGTCCATTCCATCATATCCTATACCTCGCATCATCAATAAAATTTTATCCCGACTAACGACAACACCAGCTTCTCCAGCAAGTAGCAGTAAAAGCTCATACTCATTTGTTGTTAACGTGATTTCGACATTATCTAGCATTACCTGCCGTGATTTATCATTTATAATTAATCGATCAAACTCAAAACCCGTTACAGCTGTTGATACAGAAGAATCAGTACCATTAGACTCTATAACGCTACGACGCATTAATGCTCTAATTCGAGCCAACAGCTTTCTTGGTTGAACAGGTTTTGTAATATAATCATCTGCGCCTATTTCCAGACCAACAATCTCATCTACTTCTTCGTCTCTTGCGGTTAACATTACGATAGGACCATGGTACCAAGAACGTACATCACGACATATTTCAAGGCCGTTTTTTCCGGGCAACATAAGATCCAGTATAACCAGATCTGGGTTCATACTACATATCTTATCAACAGCCGTATCACCTCTTTGCTCCAGCTCAACCATATAGCCTTCAGACTCAAGGTACTCACGTGTTAAATGAGCCAGTCGCACATCATCTTCTACAAGTAAGATGCTATTTTTTTTTGAGTTCATATATATTCTC
>JADGFA010000083.1 GCA_016744065.1 Gammaproteobacteria bacterium | reverse complement strand
TTCTCTAGCACGGTCTTCCAGTAAATAATTACGTAGTTTTCTTTCGCTTCGCATTACGTAGAGTATATATATCTTGTCTTCTTCAATTCGATAGAAAACTCTACATGGGTTTACTATTAATTCCAAATAGCGTGAATTGGTAAGTTCAGAAGCTTTGCGGCCAGAATTAGGGTGTCCCTCTAGTCGTTCAGTACTTGAAAATACTTTTTGAACTAGTTTGTTTGCAGCGCAAATTTTATCAAGAGCAATAGGAATTATCAAGACACCCATATTAATTATTAATAAAAACAAAGGTTTATATGTAATAAAAGTTTGTTGTCATGGGTGTCTCGATAAATTGTGTAGTATATGTCGTCTTGATAAGTAAAATTTATAAGCGTAAGTGAAAAAAATAATTGTCTAAATCGGCTAAAATACATATATACGGCAGTTTGCCGTACGCTTATTTAGAGGTGAATATCATGGCACAACAAGTAATTAGGCGCGAACGCATTGATATGCGGGTCGACCATAGTGTAAAACAGCTAGCAGAAAGAGCTTCTACCGCCCGTGGTGCCTCAGTGACAGAATATATAAGCTCTCTAATAAGGGAAGATGCACCTAAAGTATTGGAAAATGAGGCATCCATAAAGCTTACAAATGCCCAATTTGATCACTTTATGACAGTTTGTAATGACATAGAGCAAAAACCTAGCGACCGTATTTTAGATGCAGCTAAGCGCCTGGATTCAGAGGGGTTTTAATTGGCATTATCGCAGGGGTTTGTTTTAGCTGATAAAACAAAACATAATCTAAAATCATTCGATTGCGGTAAGCCTGATATGAATCAGTATCTGGCTCGCTTTGCCTTGAGAAATATGAGATTAGGTCTTAATAATACATGGGTTTTATCAGTTCTTAATGATGAAAAACCAGATGATAAGGCAGAAATTGCGGCCTATTTTACATTAGCGACCTCCACTGTTACTCGAGAAGAAATACCCACAGATAAAAAATTACCAGGATACTCAGTACCTGCACATTGTTTAATCCTGGATGTGCTGGATGAAGACGCGCTTACATATTACCAACGCTTTGAAATGTTTACGTCATTTACAGACGATCCTATGAGATTGTTTGTGCCTATACATGTAGTAAAAAAAATCTAAATCTTAGTCTTTATATGCCACAAAAAGAAAAAAATAAACAGGCATTAAATAACAATGAAGTTTGGCATTTTGAATACAGGCAAAATTGCTATATGGGGTATATAGCTGAGGATGAGTTAAAAATATAACTTTATTGACCTATAATGGGAAAATCGGATTGCATTCAATATCAACTGAAAGAATATACTGGATGAAATTGTTTACTCACCTATTAGAAGAAATAGGGCTTAGGGGAAAAGTAATTGATCTGGAAACCCATAATAACAAAAAAACTTAAATTATATCTAAAGTCTTTTTTTTTACTTAACTATTAACATAGGTGTCTCTATAAGCTTTGAAGCAGGCGGGTTTACCATCAATGGATTTTTTACGGTAGTAGCCTTTACCATTACACTCAGTACAAACTAAAGTACGACGTTTTGTATTAAGGTCAGTTTTACTCAGTTTACTGAATGATGCAATATCATAATTGATAGCATCAGCCGTACACAGGGCTATACCCATATTAATTACTCAGCATATAAGCTATTAAATAATAGATTAGGGAGTAATCCTTTGTATAGCAACCTTCTTTTCACTTTCTCTTCCTGAACCAGTAATTCGTATTTAGGGATGCCCATAAGGCGCTGAAGTCTAGTGTGCACTTACATTAGCCAGTAATGTTCAATTTACATTATTAACTGTTTACTAAAACAGTTAATGCACCTTAGTCTATTTTGGAGTTTTCAAGAATATTTTATATAATAATGAAACAAATAAGTGGCAAATACTGATTTATACGCTATTATGACATTAATAAAGGTCAAAAATAAGGCGCTTTTTAAATAAAGGCAGTAGCATGAATCCATATCTAGAGCAAATAGGAAGCAAACTTAAAACAGAACGTAAAGCCCGGAAATGGAATCAGACCGAAGCTGGAAAGCGGGCTGGACTATCACGTCGTGAAGTATCAGAGATTGAAAATGGGAGCTTCCGAGGAAGTATTTTAAAAGTACAGGACTATGCAATGCTACTCGGTTTCTCTTTGGGTCTGGAGTTAAAGCGTCGACCTACATTGTCGGATTTGCCAGGAGTGTTTGGTGAAGATTAAAACAGATCAACGTATTCGTCAGATTGATATCAAGGTAGCTGGGGCTCCAGTTGGCATTCTGGAGAAAAAGGCTCAATTTGAATTCACCTATCATTCAGATGCACCGATTCCAGTTGCCGCAGCGATGCCAACAGACACGCGCTTTTATCAACATGGGGCTTTATTTCCTATATTTGAAATGAACATACCGGAAGGGTTTATTCGTCATCGCATAACTGAAAAATTGCGTAAGCATATTCAGGTTGACGATATGTTGTTTCTGGCATTGCAGGGTAATTCGGGCATTGGTTGCATCACCTATGAGACGCAAGGAATAGAGCAAGAAAACGTAACGGCTGAAAACTTATCTGAAATATTGTCCTGGCAAGGTGGGGCTGATCTTTTTGAAGAGCTCGTCAATAAACATCTACTTCAATCGAGTATCAGTGGTGTTCAGCCTAAAGTCATGGTGCCGGAAGCCCCAGATAAATCTGGCTTTGAGGAAACGGAAAAAGGCGCATTAATACTGCCATCCTTAATTGTAAAAAGCGGTGATGAAGAGTATCCACAGTTAGCGATTAATGAATACATTTGTATGCAGCTTGCAAAGGCCTGTCAAATTGAGACGCCCGAATTTTGGCTGTCTGATAATCAGCAATTATTTGTCATGCGCCGATTTGATTTAAAAGAAGATGGCAGTTGTCGAGCCATGGAAGATATGGCTGTTATGCAAGGTAAATCTACAAATGATAAATATCGATCAAGTTATGAAACGATAAGTAAGGTACTGAGCTTTTATTCATCAGAAGCCAAGGCAGATAATGAAGCATTATTTAAAATGCTTGTACATAGTTGCATGGTTGGCAATGGTGATGCGCATTTGAAAAACTATGCCATGTTATATGATGATATTGAGGATATGCGTTTAAGCCCGCTTTATGATGTTGTGAACACGCAAATATATAATCCTGCGGATACGCTGGCATTAAATCTGTGCAAATCAAAAATATTTCCAGAGCGTAAGCGAATTATCGATTTTGGCAAATCCATTGGTGTTAAAAAGTGCGAAATAATTGTTGATGAAATGGCCGATCAGGTAAGAGATGAGCTTGAAAAGTTAGTGGATTATACTGAGTCGATGGATGCGGATATAAAAGCAATCATCCTTGAAAATATCCATCGATCTACAACTCGCACTGCAATAAAGGTGCATTCAGTACGAAAATATACAAAGCACAATTAGTTTTAATATGAGTTTTCGAGGCAGAAGGCAAAATAATTCATTTGCGAACCAGGTATTGCTAAGAAATAAACTCACTTGCTTGCCTGAAAATATTAAAATGCGTTCGCATAGTAAGTATTAAAAATATCATGAGTGCGGAGTGTGGGTATTAAATATTACACGCTACAGTTTAAGTGAAACACTCTCAACGTTTTCAGTGTCATTGCTTACATGGCCGATAATTCTACTAATTGGGTACCCTAGTTCACGGAGTTCTATTAAGCACTGTTCTGCATTTTTAGCGGGGATGGCCGCCAGTAAACCGCCGGAGGTCTGTGGGTCAAATAACAGGGGGAAGTGTTTATGTTTGCGCAAGTTGCCCGGGTCTTTTATAGCCCTGCGCAGGCGTACGTTCTGTTCCTGTAATGAGCTGAATATACCTGTGGCAATCATTTCCAGTGCGCCATCCATAATGGGTAGGGTATCTAAGTTAATTTCAACACTTTTACCGGATGATCGGGTCATTTCAACAAGGTGACCCAGTAGGCCAAATCCTGTTACATCGGTACATGCCGTTGCACCATGTTTATGCATGCAAAAACCGGCAGCCTGATTGGATAACAACATGCTCTGTAGTGCTTTATCGATCCAGCGGCCTTTTGTTTTGAGTCGCATGTCGGCAGCGAATAGTGTGCCGGTACCCAGCTCTTTGGTTAAAATTAAAACGTCACCTGTTTGCATGCCGGATTTGCGCATAACCTGTTCGCGAGTGGCCAGGCCGGTTACAGAAAGTCCAAATGAAAGTTCAGCGCCTTCACTTGAATGGCCACCCACTAATGCTGTGTTACTTGCATTTAAAACTTCTAAGGCGCCAGACATGGTTTGAAATAACTGGTCTTCCACCTGGCTTTCAATACCGTAAGGAATTGTGGCGATGGCCATGGCAGATTGTGATTCTGCACCCATAGCAAAAATGTCACTGAGTGCATGATTGGCTGCAATTTTTCCGAAAATAAACGGGTCATTAATAAAACTACGAAAATAATCAACACTTTGTACGATGAGTTTACCTGCTGGGACTTCAGTGACGGCGGCATCATCCGGGTCTGCCAGGCCAATAATAATGTCATCGCGGATGATGGGGTTCAGGCGGTTAACCACGCGAGATAGTACAGTGCTGCCTACTTTTGCACCGCAACCACCACAGCGCATGGCAATAGCTGAAATTTCATGAATGGTTTTTTTATCAGCCATATCATGATTATATTCTGGCGTGCTTTCCTGTTCCATTTCTGGCAGCTTGTTAAAGTTATCCATAAATTTACGATCAATGCGATCTTTTACATTCCATAACCAGGCTCCCTGTAATGACCAGCGACCCCGTGAAGCAACAGCCTGTTTGTTACCTGTGCTAATCAGGCCAAGAAAGTTTTTTTGTGGTTTAAATGGTTTGAGTTTTTTATTCTGTATTGCTTGGGCTAAATTTCGTGCCAGTGGGGGCCCCTGACGCACAGCAAATACACCGGATTTTGGCCGTGGATGATTAAGTACGGCGGCAATATCTCCGGCGGCAAAAACATGTTCATGTGAAACAGACTGTAGTGAGTCATTAACGGCAATAAAACCTTCATCATCAACCTGAAGGCCTGATTCAGCTAACCAGGCTGGAGCGGATGCATTGGTCACCCACAGAACGGCATCGGCTGTATGCTGGCTTCCATCTGAGCATATGAGTTTATCGTGTTCAACTTTATCTATTTTATGGTTAGTGTTTATCTTGATGTCGCGTTGATGAAGAATGCGTCTGAAGCGTCGTCTGACCTGCGCATTATGTGTTTTTAGAATATTGTCGCTGTCGCAGTAAAGCGCCATTTCAAGTTTGTTAGGGTTAATATGTTCAAGTCGGAGTAAATACTGTAAGCGATATTGTGTTGACAGTGCCATTTCGACACCACCAGCACCACCGCCTACAACGGCAAGATGAAAGCTTTTGTTTTGTTGTGTTTTTTCTAAAACGCTTACAATGAGTGAATCCCATTTGGAGAGAAAGTAATCGATGGGCTTTACTGGAATAGTAAATTCATCTGCTCCGGGTATATGTAGTGTGCCAGGTTTCGAACCAATATTAATTGAAACCAGGTCATAATTTACGGGGGGTCTTCCCGGGCAGATGACCTGTTTTTTTTCAAGGTCAATAGACTTTACTTCAGCATGAAAAATACGCGCCTTTGCAAACTGGGCCAGAGGTCGTAAATCAATATGTGACTGATCATATTCGTAATGACCTGCTAGATAACCAGGGAGCATGCCTGAATAAGGGGTATGCAAATCACGTGTAATCAGTGTGAGTTGCAGCCCGGGGACGGGGTTCATGGCAAAATATTTAAGTACCGAAAGGTGGCTGTGGCCCCCTCCGATTAATACCAGTTCTTTAATGACAGGGATAGTGCTGGAATTATTCATGTAACATCTATGCTTCTGTC
>JADGFA010000038.1 GCA_016744065.1 Gammaproteobacteria bacterium | reverse complement strand
TCACTGGAAAAATTCTTTCTTCTTTTACTCATCGGTTCACCTTTTATTTCAGGGTTAGTTTATCCCATTTAGGTGTACAGATTCATTAAGCCACAACACATTAATAAACGACCGGCAAAAAGTCATTTTTATTTCATATCTTTTGATATGTTAATAAAAAATAAGATCATAAAATAACAGAATTTAACTAATTTTAAAATTTATCACCTGCACCAGGTGATAACAGTGTTAACTACATCTAATTAAGAACAAACAGATATGTTCAGGGAATAACATAGAATAAAATAGAGAAAAAATGCAAAACGCTACCTGCAAGTACAAACATATGCCAAATTGCATGATTATAGGCTAACGTATCCCATACATAAAAAACCACCCCAAAAGAATAAAACAAGCCTCCCGCCAGTAATAACACAAGCCCACCAGTGGCAACCTGTTCAAGCATCGGGTTAATCGCAATAACAACAATCCAGCCCATACCGAGATACAGGGCAAGTGACATTTTTTTAAAGGGTTTCCAGTCGATAAATTCCAGCACTACACCGATAAATGCCAGTGTCCAGATAACACCAAATAAAGACCAGCCCCATCCCCCGCGTAAACTAATTAGTAAAAAAGGTGTATAGGTACCCGCAATCAATAAATAAATTGCCGCATGATCACAACGCTGTAGTAATGCTTTAGCTCCTGCATGTGGAATGCCATGATATAAAGCTGAAGTACCATAAAGTAAAATAAGGCTGGTACCATAGATACTACTGCAGGTCACATGCCAGACATTACCATTCAGACTGGAAAACCCCACCAAAATAGCTAAGCCCGCAATACTCAATAACATACCAAAGCCATGCGTTACCGTATGGGCAATTTCTTCCGCAAATGTATAAGTGGTTTCAAGGGGCTGTGTCATAATGAAAACCTCAAACGATCAAGTAACACCAACCATACTGAGTTAGTAGACCCACTATGTAAAGGAGATAAACCCGATATGCTCGTAAAAAAGGAAAAACAACAAATAATACAATAGAAATAATTCAACCCTCACCTGTCAGAAACACCTCCTCTAAAAAAATATCATTACTTTTATAGTGTTTTATACACTCATCTGAATTACAATTTATAACAATATATAAAGAGTCAATCCCTGCACCTATAAGGAAGTAAAGTAAATGTACGCTGTAATATTTATAGCTGAAACAATCAATTTAGATAAAAACTATCATGTAATGGCAGATAAAATGCGTGAACTTGCTATGGATAAATATGACTGCACCAGCTTCACCTCTGTAACAGAAGGCTCAAAAGAAATTACAATATCATACTGGAAAAGCCAGCAACAGATAAGCGCATGGAAACAGGACAAAGAACATATAAAAGCTCAGAATATAGGGAAAAAAAAGTGGTATAAAAAATATGATATACAGGTAGTTAAAGTCTTACGTGAATACAGCAAAGCAACATCATGATAAAACACTTACCATAACCTGAAAAACCCTGAAATATTTATCTAAACGCTGTGTTTAAAAAAAGCCATCTCAAACCTGAAAACATACTATTTGAACTATAATATATTTAATATGACAGATAAACCTGAAAACAAAAGCCCCGTTTTATTCATTCCCCATGGCGGTGGCCCCCTGCCTCTTCTTGGAGATAAAAGCCATCAGGAAATGATAAACTTTCTTAAAGGAATCACTTCAGGCCTGCACACACCATCAGCCATACTTATTATCAGTGCACACTGGGAAGAAGATAAGGTAAACATTACAAGCGGGGAAACACCCTCATTAATTTATGACTACCATGGCTTTCCTGAAGAGGCCTATAATATTAAATACCCTGCTCTCGGTCACCCTGAACTAGCTAATAAAATTTTCAATCTTTTACAGGGTAATGGTGTCGATGCTACATTAAACAATAATCGCGGTTTTGATCACGGTGTATTTGTACCCTTAAAAATCATGTACCCAAAAGCAAACATACCCTGTGTTCAAATATCACTTTTAAATAACCTCGACCCTGAATCCCACATTAAAATTGGCAATGCTTTGTCAGCGCTACGACTAGATAATGTATTAACAATAGGTTCTGGCTTTACATTTCATAATTTAAACACTTTTTTTAATCAGGACAAAACCATTATTGATGAAAAAAACATCGCTTTTGAAAACTGGCTTATTAATACCTGTACAGATAACAAAATCACTGAAAAAGAAAGGAGACATGAACTAATTAAATGGAGTGATGCTCCTTTTGCAAGATACTGCCATCCCAGAGAAGAACATTTATTACCATTACATGTTTGTTATGGCCTGGCTAACGCGCCAGCTAAGCTCGTGTTTGACAAGAAGGTCATTGGTAAAAAAACAAGCTCTTATCTGTGGTAATTAAAACTACAACGACTCATGTTCTTCAACTTAAGCATCTCCACCTAGCTTCTGACCAGACCAGGCACGCACGATTACCCACACTGAAATTAAAATAAAAACGGTATGCACGAAGGTAAAATAGGTTATGACATAAACCCATGTCCATGGAGAATCAAAGCCACCAAATATAATCATCAAACCACTGACTAAAAACAATGTTAAACCTGCTATTACATTTAGCTTAACACCTAACGTTGCATGATAATGATCAATCGTATTGTCTTCAGATTTACAGAATTTAAATAAAAGGTATATAAATGCTAGCCCAGGTAAAAAGGTCAGATTTAAAAAAGATGCTAAAGCATTATTAGAAGCCTGCTTTAGCTGATTTCGAGTGAAGTGACCATTAATATTACTCATTTCTGATGCTTGCATACTCAATATCCAGTTATATTTAAAAACACATGCATAAGATGCCAGTTTTATAACGATACAACACCTTAATCACCACTTATCTACAATACCATAAAGACATAAATAATGGTTAAACGACTAAAAACTCACCACTCAATTAAGCTTCTCAGGCATAATCACGAACATTAGCATCTGTTACAATAACGTATTATATGTAGAAAACGGCGTTTAATTTAAAAACAAAGCTTTTACGCTACCAGATGAGTCATTAATATTAGCTTAAATGGAAGTATTTCGCTGTTATCCATTAGCTAAAGCTCAAACAACAAAGCGCCAATTTTATACCTGATTTATAACAAAAATATTTAAACCTGTATTCTATCAATGTAAAATTCAGGTTTTATTATTGAAATATTAGTCTCATCATTACTGACATTAAAGAGTACAGATATGGAGTTTTTTGAAGAATTAGAAAAACCAGATATAAACATTGATGATCTAAAAAATTTACTGACTATTAACAAACTACCGACTCTATGCAAATCTATTGATACTGTCATTTCTAATAAAGGTAATGAAGGTGAAATTTACTGTCTCTGGGGGCTATTCAATATCAGGCGTGAAGTTATTAAATACGGCATACGCTTTACATTACTAAACTGCCCTCATGCACTGGCATGGACTATTACGATAAACAATCAGAATAAAAACATAATAATACATTGCACTATAGATAAAAAAGAACAGGAAGAAGAGTTTATTGACTCTATTAATCAGTTCATTAAAGACTGGTCCTACGGTATAAAAGCAGTATTGAAATAATAGCTAAAATATTACTGTTTCAGATTAATCACTATAAAACACATACGATAAAAAACTCATACTTAAAATAATAGAAAGCGATAAAAACAACAAATATAGCATTAAAAACTCTTATTCCAATATTGCATCTATTAATATTTTTATTTCCCTGGCTTATAAATAAAAACATACAGTTGATCTACCTCAACTATCTCGCTATTACTTAAAATATTATAAAAACTATTAAAAGGAAAAAATCTTTTATTTTTACCTCTATTGATATAATGCTCACTAGCGTAATACAATACACTGAGAGATGGCTCACTGTTTTGTAGTACCCAGACTTTATACTTGTTTGATTAAATCATTATATTGAGAAAACGAATGACCGATAAACCGCCTGCCCAAAAGACACTTACCCCAAAAGAAGCAACTAAAAAGAAAGCATCATCACAACCTGTTACAACAACCATTGAAACACTTGAAAGCATTAAGTCTGTACTCAATGAAATGAAAACAGAAAGACAAAGTCGTGATAAACAGCTATCCCAGTTGTTTAATGGTCTGGATACCGCTTTTGCCAGAGCAGACACCATTAACAACAACCGAGAAGACCATAGTATTAACTCCATCAAACAGCTCACCGATTCCATTATGCGTGACCATGAAGCTTCCATAAAGGAACGCCATGAGCAGGAAACACTAGCAAATAAAAAATTAAGTTACCTGCAACAGATCCAGCAACAACAATCTACACAAAATAAATGGATTGCAATACCCGGTTCTATTATGGCCATTGTGGCAGTAGTTTATATGTTTTATGTTGTTACTATTATGGAAGAAGCAATGAGCAGTATGTCAAATGATATGCAACACATCACAGGCTCTGTCAATAATATGTCCAACCGTATGAATACCATTAGTGAAGACACGCGCGCCTTAAATGTACATACCGGGCAAATGAATCATGTTCTAACTCGCAACGTTGCTCCAGCGATGAACGGTATGAATAACATAATGCCCTGGCCACATTAAAAGCTACATGACCTGAAAAACGCAATACGCATTATATGACAAACATATTCATAGAAAAGGAACTCTCGAGCTCTACACTTTTGCCATAACACTAAAGCTATGAATAAAAGCAGCCCCTACTCTGTTGTCTTTTAATATGGCTTTATAATCCCCTTTTTTAAGCTTTATCTTTCCAGCAGCAAATGCCATCCCCATTGAGATCATCCCTGGTGGCTGCTTAATCCATTTTTTCCATTGTGATTTTTCACATCGAATATCCAGATCCAGTTTCTGATCCAGATATAACCCAGTCGATAGTATTTTTCCATTTTCAACTGAAATATATACCATCGGTTTATCTTCTTTAATAAAGCCATATCCAATAATTTTGCTAAACCTTGCTTTTTCAAGGGGTTTTATTAACTCAGACTCGCCGTTCCACTGCTCCATAAAATGATTAACCCATTCACTGGAAAATAACTCTGCCATCTCATACCCCTTCACGTTTTCTAGTCGCCTGTTTTACAAGCATTAAAATTTACATCTAAATTATCAGAGCATCCCGTTAAGAATATTCAATCTGCATCAAACATTACGATTAAGTCATCAAGTTGACGTTAACGTCAACTTGATCTATATTATTGCATAGAGGAGTCACAATGGACAAGTTATTAAGCATAACGCAGGTCGCTGAAGAGTTTGGCGTAACCGCTAGAACTATACGATTTTATGAGAGCAAGGGCTTGATTACCCCCCAACGAGTCGGTTCCACCCGCGCTTACTCCTATAAAGACCGGGGACGCTTAAAACTGATTTTTAGAGCTAAACGACTGGGTTTTTCACTGACAGACATCGATGAATATCTAGACCTTTATAATGTTGACCAGACCCAGAAAGAACAGGTACAGCTCTTATTGAACAAAGTAAATAATCGCATTTCTGAGTTAGAACAACAGCAGGAAGATTTAATCGTTACTCTCGAGGAACTAAGAGAAATACAGAAACAGTGCGCTGACTCCCTGTAACAACCAGGACACCTACCTGATATCTAACAAAAGCATAAGAAACTTTAATTTATACCGGAGAGCACCATGAAAACAATTGTAATTGCTGGCTATGCTAGAACCCCGTTTACTCTATCTAATAAGGGCGAGTTAACAAAAGTTCGACCAGATAATCTTGCAGCTACAGTTGTTAAAGGGTTAATTGAAAAAACCAATGTTAATGTCAACGACATCGAAGACCTGATTCTTGGTTGTGCATTTCCAGAGGGTGAACAGGGTTTTAATGTTGCTCGTCTAATCGTATTTCTCGCCGGCCTGCCCCAGTCAATTGCCGGGACAACAGTCAACCGTTTTTGCGGGTCATCAATGCAAAGCATTCATAATGCCGCGGGTGCTATCCAGATGGGTGCAGGAGATGTTTACATCTGTGCCGGGGTTGAGTCTATGACCCGTGTTCCAATGATGGGATTTAATCCCATGCCCAATCCGGAACTGGCGATAAACCTCCCCGGTGCTTATATGGGCATGGGTGAAACCGCCGAAAACCTGGCAACTAAATATGACATCAGTCGTTTAGCCCAGGAAGAATTTGCCCTCTCTAGCCATCAACGCGCTATGGCAGCGCAGAAAGCCGGAAAACTAAAAGATGAAATTATTACTGTTGATAATGTAAGTAAAGATGGCTGCATTCGCCCTGACACATCACTGGAAAGTCTGGCAGGCCTACGGCTTGCCTTTGATGAAAATGGTTCTGTTACCGCAGGCACCTCATCCCCTCTAACCGATGGCGCATCGGCTACACTGGTTTGCAGTGAAGAATATGCCAAAGCAAACGGCCTTGAAATTATGGCAAAAATTCGCAGCATCGCCGTTTCAGGCTGTGCACCTGAGATTATGGGTATAGGCCCGGTTCACTCCAGTAACAAAGCACTTAAACGTGCGGGCCTGAGTATTGCCGACATGGACATTATCGAACTTAATGAAGCATTCGCATCACAATCTCTTGCCTGCATTCAGGACCTGAAACTGGATATGGACAAAATCAATTTAGATGGCGGTGCTATCGCACTTGGTCACCCTCTGGGTGCAACTGGTGCTCGTATCACCGGCAAAGCGGCGGCCTTACTAAAACGTGAAGGTAAACAGTTCGCACTGGCAACCCAGTGTATTGGTGGAGGTCAGGGTATCGCCACCATACTGGAGGCAGTGTAATGAATATTAATAAAGTTGCCGTTATTGGCGCAGGCGTAATGGGGGCCGGTATTGCTGCTCACATCAGTAATGCAGGTATACCCGTCGTGCTCCTGGACATAGTGCCAGAGGGTGCAGATAACCGAAACATCATTGCTGAAACCGCTGTCAGTAAAATGATAAAAGCTCAACCCGCAGCTTTTATGCACAAACGAAATTCAAAATTAATTACCACCGGTAATATTGAAGACAATATAGATCTGTTAGCCGATTGTGACTGGATAGTTGAAGCCGTTATTGAGCGACTGGATATTAAACAGGACCTTTATAAAAAAATTGATGCCGTTCGTAAGGCTGGCGCGATCATTTCCTCAAATACCTCGTCCATTCCATTACATGATTTAATAAATGGTTTACCTGAAAAATTTGCAGAAAACTTTTTAATTACACATTTTTTCAACCCACCTCGTTATATGCGCCTACTAGAAATAACAGCAGGTAAAAAGACGCGTGATGATGTCGTTAAAACTATTCATTTATTCACTAACAAAGCGTTAGGTAAAGGCATTGTTAACTGTAAAGATACGCCTGGATTTATTGCCAACCGTATAGGCATTTACTGGATTCAGGTTGCTATTCTTGAAGCAATAGAACTGGGTTTAACGGTTGAAGAAGCCGATGCAATTATCGGGCGCCCTATGGGCATACCTAAAACCGGCGTTTTTGGTTTATCTGACCTGGTTGGCCTGGATTTAATGCCACATCTAATGGAAAGTATGACCAGCACTTTACCCAAAGATGATGTTTTTCACACGAAAGCAACAATCCCTGATTTAGTCACAAAACTCATTAAAACCGGTTATACAGGGCGTAAAGGTAAAGGCGGGTTTTATCGCTTAAATAAAGAAGGCGGTAAAAAAGTTAAGGAGGCCATTAATTTAAAAACAGGCGAATATCACCCGGCAGAAAAACCTCATCTTAAAAGTATTTCCGCATCCCGTAAAGGTGGCTTACAGGCGCTGGTTACACATAAAGATAAGGGTGGAGCTTATGCCTGGAAAGTACTCTCACAGGTTTTAACATATGCAGCAAATTTAGTACCAGAAATTGCTGATGATATTTTATCCGTAGATGAAGCAATGAAACTCGGTTACGCCTGGAAATTTGGGCCATTTGAACTCATTGACCAACTGGGAGCCGAATTTTTTGCTAAACGGCTTGAAGAAAATGGAATTGCAATTCCTGAACTTTTAAAAACAGCTTTAGAAAAAACAGAAACCGATTGTAAATTTTACAATGTAAATAATGGCCAGTTACAAAGCCTGGGCACAGATGGTTCATATCACAACGTGATACGAGATGAAGGTGTCCTGCTGCTTTCCGATATTAAACGATCAGGTAAACCTGTAGAAAAAAATTCATCGGCTTCATTATGGGATATTGGCGATGGTGTTATCTGTTTAGAATTTACCAGTAAAATGAATGCAATAGATCCTGAAATTCTGAAGATGGTTAATATTGCAATTGAACGTGTAGAGAATGATTTCAAAGCGCTGGTTATTTATAACGAAGGTAGCAATTTTTCAGTTGGTGCAAATGTTGGTTTATTATTGTTTGCCGCTAACATTGCTGCCTGGGAAGAAATTGAAGACATGATTGAATCTGGCCAGGAAACCTATAAAGCACTTAAATATGCACCCTTTCCTGTGGTTGGCGCGCCTTCTGGAATGGCACTAGGGGGTGGCTGTGAAATTTTATTGCACTGCGATTCTATACAGGCACATGCGGAAACCTATATGGGCTTAGTCGAAGTGGGTGTAGGTTTAATTCCTGGCTGGGGTGGCTGTAAAGAAATGTTACAGCGCTGGGTTACCAATACAAAAAGACCTGCTGGTCCTATGCCCCCTATTATAAAAGTATTTGAAATGATCAGCACTGCCAGTGTCGCAAAGTCTGCAGCGGAGGCTCAATCAATGCTGCTATTACGTAACACTGATCATATTACAATGAACCGTGATCGCTTACTTGCCGATGCAAAAGCACAGGCTTTATCCATGATTGAAAATTATCAGCCTCCTGAAGAAATTGAAATTACCCTGGCCGGCCCTGCTGCAAAAACAGCAATGAGTATGGCGGTAAGTGGGTTTAGAAAAAATGGCATGGCAACGCCACATGACGAAGTGGTTTCTCTTGCACTTGCCGATGTCATTAGTGGCGGCGATACAGATATAACCGAAACACTCAGTGAAGATGACTTACTTGAACTGGAGCGGGAAACCTTCATGGCCCTCGCCCATCACCCAGACTCACTGGACCGGATGGAACATATGTTAGAAACCGGCAAACCGCTACGCAACTAAAGGATGAATAAATAATGGCTAATTATAAAACTCCACTGCGAGATATGCGTTTTGTATACAACGAACTTCTCGACCCTGAACAAATTCAGGCATTGCCTGGATTTGAAGAAATAAGCTCCGATCTTGTTGAGGCACTTTTAGAAGAATCCGCCAGGTTTTGTGAAGAACAACTACAGCCTTTAAATAGAAGTGGCGATGAAGAAGGCTGTCATTTTGATAATGGTAATGTCACAACACCTGAGGGATTTAAAGAAGCTTATAACGGATTTTGTGAGATAGGCCTGAACAGCCTAACATCTGACCCGGAGTATGGCGGACAGGGTTTACCAAGATCTGTTGCCACATTTGCTGAAGAAGCCATGTGCGGAGCCAATTTTTCATTTAGCCTTTACCCCGGCCTGACGGCTGGAGCGATTCATTCAATTGAATTATATGGTAGCGATGAATTAAAAAAAACCTTCTTGCCTAATATGGTTGACGGTAGCTGGAGTGGTTCGATGTGCTTAACAGAACCCCACTGCGGAACAGACCTGGGTTTATGCCGCACAAAAGCAATACCACAGGACGATAATAGTTACCTGCTTAGCGGCACTAAAATGTTTATTACTGCGGGTGAACACGATTTAACTGACAATATCATACATTTAGTTTTAGCCAGAACACCCGATGCACCTGACGGTATAAAAGGTATAAGCTTATTTATTGTTCCCAAAATTTCTGTAACAAAGGATGGCTCACTCGGTGAAGCCAATGGTGTTAGCTGCGGATCAATAGAACACAAAATGGGCATTCATGCCTCAGCAACCTGTGTTATGAATTTTGATAACGCTAAAGGGTTTCTTGTTGGAAACCTTAACAAGGGCATGGAAGCCATGTTTGTAATGATGAACAATGCACGACTGGGTGTTGGAATACAGGGGCTGGGTGTGGCCGAAGCATCCTATCAGGGCGCAGTTGAATATGCCCGTGACCGATTACAGGGCCGCGCACTAACCGGTGTAAAAAACCCAGATGAAAAAGCCGACCCAATACTGGTGCACCCTGATGTCAGGCGCATGTTATTAACCCAACGTGCACTTATTGAAGGCAATCGTGCTTTAGCTGCCTGGGTCGCCTTTGAACTCGATGTATCACACAATCACCCTGATGAAAAACGACGTAAACAGGCCAACGACTTTATTGTATTAATGACGCCTGTTGTTAAATCTTTTATGACCGATTGCGGCTCAGAAGTTTCCAATATTGGAATGCAGGTACTAGGTGGCCACGGTTATATTCGTGAAAATGGCATGGAGCAATATGTACGTGATGCACGCATTGCGCAAATTTACGAAGGCACCAATGGCATTCAGGCTTTAGATCTTTTAGGTCGAAAAATGCCTGAACACTTTGGGCGTAATATGCGCCCCTTCTTCCATGCTGTACGTAATTATATTTACGCAAAAGAAATGAATTATGAATTAAAAGACTTTTTAATTCCCCTGGCAAAAGCATTTGGTCGATTACAGAAAATCACCGCTGTATTAGCACAACGTGGAATGAAAAATCCCGATGAAATTGGCACCGCATCCAGCGATTATTTACGTATGCTAGCGCTGGTTGCCCTGGCTCATCAATGGGCACGCATGGCTGAAATTGGTATGCAGAAAAATAAAGGTGATGATGGCGTGTTTTACCAGGCTAAAATTGATACTGCCAGATTCTACTTTGAACGCATTTTGCCACAAACCGGTGCTTTATTTGCAACCATGATGGCAGGTGCAAAAAGCACTATGTCGTTTAATGATGATGCGTTTTAGCTTTATCATAAGAACATATTAATAAACAACACTTACATTCTGCCCGAATACGTATATAGGCAGGATAGAATTGAGTGTATTACAGGTGATTTTAAATTAAACCCGATAGCCTTACATTCAGGAAATAGATCATGAAAATTTTAGTAGCAGTTAAACGCGTCGTTGATTACAACGTTAAAATTCGTGTCAATGCAGACAACAGCGCCGTTGATCTGGCTAATGTAAAAATGTCCATTAACCCATTTGATGAAATTGCTGTTGAAGAAGCCATTAGAATTAAAGAAGCTAATAAAGCAGATGAAATTATCGTTGTTTCTATCGGCCCAAAAGAAAACCAGGAAACTATCCGCAGTGCATTAGCCCTTGGTGCTGACCGTGGACTATTAATGCAGACAGATGAAGAAACCCAGCCTTTAGCTGTCGCTAAAATATTAAAATATGTTGTTGAAGCCGAGTCACCTGATCTGGTTATTCTGGGCAAACAGGCTATTGATGATGACAGTAACCAGACCGGACAAATGCTATCCGCCCTGATGAACTGGCCACAGGGTACATTTGCTTCAAAAATTGATTTAATGGATAACGAAGTAAATGTAACCCGTGAAATAGATGGTGGACTGGAGACAATCAGGCTTAAACTACCCGCCGTTATTACCACAGACCTTCGGCTCAATGAACCCCGTTACGCCAAACTACCTAATATCATGAAAGCCAAAAAGAAACCGCTGGATATCCAGCAGGTATCCGAAACCGGTATTGATATAAAGCCACGCCTGACAACCATAAAAGTAACTGAACCTGCACAACGCAGTGCCGGCATAAAAGTCTCATCGGTAACAGAGCTGGTTGAAAAACTACGTAACGAAGCGAAGGTGATTTAAATGAATACTCTCGTCATAGCCGAACACGATAATTCACAGCTTAAACCCGCAACACTTAACACCGTTGGTGCCGCTACAAAATTAGATGGTGAAATACATATATTAGTTGCCGGAGAAAACTGCGATACGGTTATTCAATCTGCTGCAAAAATAACCGGTATTACTAAAGTGCTTGCTGTTGATAGTGAAAATTACACACATGCACTTGCTGAAAACATGGCATTGCTTGTTACAGAAATAGCTGATAACTACAGCCATATACTAACCCCTGCCACAACGACAGGGAAAAACTTTATGCCACGGATTGCCGCATTATTAGATGTAGCTCAAATTTCCGATATCACAGGTATAGAATCAATCGATACATTTATTCGCCCTGTCTACGCAGGGAATGCGCTGGCGACGGTAAAAAGCAGTGACTCAATTAAATTAATAACCGTACGCGGAACCGCTTTTGAACCTGCCATCACAGACAATAACAATGCCGAAATTCAAACGATTGAAAGTGGCGATAATTTTGCACAGAGTCAGTTCGAAAGCCATCAACTTACCCTGTCAGAACGCCCTGAATTAACCAGTGCACAAGTTGTTATTTCTGGGGGCCGAGGTATGGGTAATGGTGAAAACTTTGCTTTACTAGAAGCTATTGCAGACAAACTAAATGGCGCAATTGGTGCATCCCGTGCTGCGGTTGACGCGGGTTATGTCCCCAATGATTACCAGGTTGGACAAACTGGAAAAATTGTTGCACCTGATCTTTATATTGCCGTTGGTATTAGCGGTGCAATTCAACACCTTGCAGGCATGAAAGAAAGCAAAGTCATTGTTGCTATTAATAAAGATGAAGATGCACCTATATTCCAGGTAGCCGATTATGGCCTGGTAGCTGATCTGTTTGACGTGTTACCCGAATTAACTGAACTTTTATAAACACTTTAATAAAATATGAACATCCTTTATGCAAATATTTTTCACTACATACACATAAAAACTGACAGGTTCTGTTACCCGGATACTTTTCCGGAAATCACAGTAAACGTCTAATCTGAAAAAGGATTATAAAATGCAACGTGAATCCATGGACTATGATGTTTTAATCGTTGGCGCAGGCCCATCCGGTTTATCTGCAGCTATTCGCATAAAACAACTGGCCAGAGAAAACAATCAGAATATCAGTGTTTGCGTTGTTGAAAAAGGTTCTGAAATTGGTGCACATATCCTTTCAGGTGCAATAGTTGAGCCTCGGGCTTTAGATGAATTATTTCCTGACTGGAAAGCCCTGGGCGCACCACTGAACACCCCGGTAACAAAAGAAAAGATGGTTATTCTAACAGAGAAATCATCTATACCTGTTCCTGGCTGGACACTCCCGGCACAAATGCATAATAATGGAAACTATATAACAAGCTTAGGTAACCTCTGTCGCTGGTTAGGCGAAAAAGCGGAAGAACTGGAAATCGAAATCTATCCGGGGTTTGCTGCTGCAGAAATATTATTCACTGATAATGACCAGGTTAAAGGCATTGCAACAGGTGACATGGGGTTAAATTCCAAAGGTGATAAAAAACCCAGCTACGAACCCGGCATAGAGTTACATGCTAAGTACACACTTTTCTCCGAGGGTTGTCGTGGTTCATTATCACAACAATTAATGAAAAAATTTAATCTTCGTAATAGCTGTGACCCGCAAACCTACGGACTTGGCATAAAAGAACTCTGGAAAGTAAAACCTGAAAACCATCAACCTGGCCTGATCATTCATTCTGCTGGTTGGCCACTAAAAAGCGATACCTATGGCGGCTCATTTATTTATCACCTGGAAGACAATCAGGTTGCTACAGGTTTTGTTATTGGGCTTGATTACAGTAACCCACATATTTCACCTTATGAAGAATTTCAACGCTTTAAAACACACCCTGATATTAAAAAAACTTTTTCGGGTGGCGAGCGTATTTCATACGGTGCAAGAGCATTAAATGAAGGTGGCTTACAGTCATTACCCGATTTAATTTTCCCCGGTGGGGTTTTAACTGGATGCAGTGCCGGCTTCCTTAATGTCGCTAAAATTAAAGGCACCCATACGGCTATGAAAAGTGGTATGTGTGCGGCTGAGTCAGTTGTTAATGCTTTACAGGAAAATCGCTGTCATGACCTGTTAAGCAGCTACCCACAAAATTTAAAAAGCTCCTGGTTATATTCAGAGCTTTCACAGGTCAGAAATTTCAGACCGGCTTTCTCAAAATGGGGGCTCTGGGGTGGCACACTCTATGCGGGTCTTGACCTTAAGCTATTAGCTGGAAAAGCACCCTGGACTTTACATCACAAAAGCGAAGATCATAAACAATTAAAAACAGCAGATGAATCACCTGTTATTCATTACCCAAAACCAGATGGTGTCATTACCTTCGAGCGGTTAAGTTCAGTGTTTATATCAAATACAAATCATGAAGAGGATCAACCGAGTCACCTTAAATTAAAAGACCTTAAAATACCCATTGAGGTTAATCTAAAAAAATATAATATGCCAGAAACACGATACTGCCCCGCCGGTGTTTATGAATTAATTGAAGAAAATAACATGCCCCATTTACAGATAAATGCTCAAAACTGTATACATTGTAAAACCTGTGATATAAAAGACCCAACAAGAAATATAAGCTGGGTAACACCGCAAGGCAGTGACGGCCCTAATTACCCTAATATGTAATTGAACACAGCTCCACTACCCTGAATACCCATTAAGTCATACGAAACATTCAGTGTGTCAGTCACCCTGAGCACCTTACTATGTCATCCTGAGCGTTAGCGAAGGACCTGATGACATTAAGTAACAGCCCAAACACGAAGCAAGATCCTTCACTTTCGTTCAGGATGACAGTACTGATCAGGCTTTATTTTGATATTTGAGCATACTTAACAATATAGTATTCCGAGCACCCTGACATATTCCCCACCCTGTTATCCTGAATGCCTACATACCATTCTGAAGTTCTCACTATGTCACCTTGAACACTTCACCTGTCACTCTGAGCACTTCACTATGTCATACTGAGTACCTCACTATTCATCCTGAACACCTCACTATGTCATCCTGAGCGTTAGCGAAGGATCTGGTGCCATAAAGTAACAACTCAAACACAAAGCAAGATCCTTCACTTTCGTTCAGGATGACAGCACTGGTCAGGCTTTATTTTAATATTTGAGCATACTTAACAATATAGTATTCCGAGCACCCTGACATGTTCCCCACCCTGTTATCCTGAATGCCCACATACCATTCTGAAGTTCTCACTATGTCACCTTGAACACTTCACCTGTCACTCTGAGCACTTCACTATGTCATACTGAGTACCTCACTATTCATCCTGAACACCTCACTATGTCATCCTGAGCGTTAGCGAAGGATCTGGTGCCATAAAGCAACAGCTCAAACACAAAGCAAGATCCTTCACTTTCGTTCAGGATGACAGTACTGATTAAACTTTATTTAAATATTTGAGCATACTTAACAATATAGTATTCCGAGCACCCTGACATGTTCCCCATCCTGTTATCCTGAATGCCCACATACCATCCTGAAGTTCTCACTATGTCACCTTGAACACTTCACCGTCACTCTGAGCACCTCACTATTCATCCTGAACGTCTCACCATGTCATCCTGAGCGTTAGCGAAGGATCTGGTGCCATAAAGCAACAGCCCAAACACAAAGCAAGATCCTTCACTTTCGTTCAGGATGACAGTACTGGTTAAACTTTATTTAAATATTTAAGCATACTTAACAATATGTTATTCCCGAGAACCCTGCCATGTTCCCCACCCTGTTACCCTGAATGCTTTGTATATCATCCTCCTGAAGCCTCATTATGTCACCCTGAGCACCTCACCATATCATCCTGAACGTCTCACCATATCATCCTGAACGTCTCACTATGTCATCCTGAACGTTAGTGAAGGATCTGGTACCATGCAGCAATTGTTTTAACATGAAATAAGGTTCTTCACTTACACTCAGGGTAACAATACCGATTAAGCTTTACTCTTACATTTAAACATAGCATCCTGAATACCAACAAAGGGCCTGATACCATAAAATAACCGTATTAATAAATATAAAACTTGTCACTTACACTTAGAGCAATATATTAAATATTAAAAAGTATATGAGGGATACATGAAATCAAAACGTGAGCAAATACTGCACTGGTCAAATCAGGGCTTAATAGACAGGGAAAAAATATTCAATGTGTTATCAGATTTTCAGATAACACCCGATAATTCATCCTGGAAAAAACTTATCGAACAATTACTTATCTGGTTCGGTGGCCTTGCATTAATATTCGCAATGATGTTCTTTATCGCCTTTAACTGGGATGAAATGGGACGCTTTGCCAAGTTCGCTTTAGTTGAGTGCGCAATAATAGTATGCCTTATCGCCTACTGGAAATTAAACTTTAATAAAACAGCTTCACAGACAGGCCTGATGCTAGCCAGTATATCTCTGGGTATTTTAATGGCCCTTTATGGGCAGACATATCAAACCGGTGCAGATCCATGGCAATTATTTGCATATTGGGCTCTGCTCATTTCACCCTGGGTAATAGTCGCGCGCTTTTCTGCTATTTTAATTTTATGGGTTTTTCTGATTAATATATCAATGCTGCTTTATTACCAGTTAATGGGACGGTTTTTTATATTTACACTTGGCTCAAAAGACAGTTTATTCTGGATGGCATTTCTGTTTAATGCCCTCGTCTGGCTTACCTGGGAACTTGCATCTAAAAAAATGGCCTGGTTAAACAAACGATGGGCAGTAAGGTTACTTGCAACGGCAACCGGTGTTCCAGCTACCCTGTTATTAATAGGAAGCATAACTGATAACATTCATTATAATAAACTTGCCATTTTAAGCTACATCATTCTTACAACAACAATTTACCTTGTTTATCGAAAAAAAATAAACGATTTATTTATGTTGGCGGGTATGTGCCTCTCTTTAATTACTGTTTTAACCGTGTTTTTTACACATGCTCTATTTAACAACAGTAGCGGTATAGCGTCTTTTTTTATAATGACTCTTCTTGTTGTAGGCATGGCTTCCAGCGCTGCTATCTGGCTTAAAAATATATACCGGGAGCAACAGTCATGAATTTAAACAAAAGTGATTTATGGCAGGAACTAAAAAAATTAAACTATGTTACCGGGGATATGCCTGATTCCTTAGACACTAAATCTCCCTGGTATGTCAGGTTAATGACCGGGCTTGCAGCGTGGACAGGCTCACTCTTTATGCTGGGGTTTATGGCTCTGTTATTTGAATCTACTTTAGATGATGGTGCCACCATCACAGCTTTTGGCTGTGTCATGATGTTTGCCTCTTATTTCATACTTAAAACTAAAAATAAAAATGAATTTATTAATCAGCTTTCACTTGTTTTTAGCTTTGCTGGCCAATTATTATTTATAATTGGTATTATCGAACTAGAAGGCAATTTATCCAGTAACATCTGGCTTTATATCTTTATTCTGCAAGCCACTCTCACCTGGTTTATGCCTAGCTATATTCACAGAGTGTCTTCTTCATTTTTTTCCGCCATCGCCCTGAGCATGGCCATATCTCATTATAATATTGTATTTTTACAATCAGCCATATTAATCTCTATCACCTCCTATATATGGCTTAATGAATTTAACTGGATTGAAAAACATAACACATTAAGCCCCGTTGCATACGGCTTAACATTGGCATTAATTTTCCAGGAAGCTATCACTGTCTTTTTTCATGATTTCAATATGTTAATTAGTAACTGGCGATCAATAAACGAAACATTACTCCCTCCCTGGATGGGCGAACTCATGATTGGTTTAACTCTGCTTTTCGTTGTATGGAGTTTGCTTAAAAGACAACATATTAAAATCCCAGGCCGTTCATCCATAGCTGCATTTATCGCGGCAATATTGCTTATATTTATTTCATTACAAGCAGCAGGTATTACCGTGGGTATTGTTATCATTTTACTGGGCTATGCAAACGGAAATAAGATATTATCAGGCCTGGGTTTCACTGCGTCATTATTCTACATATCCTCTTACTACTATATGCTTGATAATACCCTGTCAGAAAAAGCTCTGTTATTAGCTACTTTAGGTGTTTTTCTTTTAATAGGCCGATTAGTTATGAAGTATTTATTTTCACCGCAAATAAACACACAGAGCAAATAAGGAGGAATCAATATGAGAATAAAAATTGCACTGCTTTCTGGCTTTATTATTTTATTAATAATAAACGGTTCCATCTACAATAAAGAGAAACACCTATCCGAAGGGAAAATAGCGTACCTGGAACTTGCGCCTGTTGATCCCCGCTCTCTGATGCAGGGTGATTATATGGCACTCAGATTTGCACTGGCCAGTGAAATTAAAGTTGAACATCACAAACAATCTGAAAAGGCGACTGATGGCTTCGTTATAGTAGAGCTGAATGAGAGTAATGTTGCTCACTTTTCTCGCATAGACAATGGTACAAAACTCGCTGACAACGAATTACGAATGCATTACAGAATTCGAAATACCCGTGTTAAATTCGCAACAAATGCTTTTTTCTTTCAGGAAGGTAAAGCAGAGCTTTTCAGTAAAGCCAAATATGGTTTATTCAGGGTTAGTGGAAACGGTGATTTACTCTTAAGCAGTATGCATGATGAAAATTTAAACAAACTCGGCAGTGAGCCTGTAGCGCAAATAGAAAAACAGAAGCAGCAAGGGTAATTTCAGATATTACCCTTGCTGCCATGTTCAGGAAACTGAATCGAGTAGTTTACCCAGACCTTCTTTCAGCTCTGTTTCGGCAATTACTTTTAACTCATTATTCATTCTCGACGGGTCAGCCAGTGAATGAATAATATCCCCTTCTCTTGGTTCACCGTGTGTAAAATCAGCAGCATTACCTGAAACATCTGACAGTACATCTATTAATTTCAGTAATGATGTTTTCTTACCTGTGGCTACATTAACTGCGCCATGATACGTCAACTCAAGTGCAGCAACATTGGTTCTGGCTACATCACGCACATAAATAAAATCACGGGTATGTTCACCATCGCCATTAACAACAAATGATTGTTTATCTTTTATGCGATCCATAAACAAAGCAATGACACCTGCATAAGGTGACTTCGGGTCCTGTCTTGGGCCGTAAACATTAAAAAAGCGCATACCAACGGAATTAAAATCATATAAGCGATAATACAGGTCTGCATAGTCTTCATTAAATTTCTTTTCAAGACCATAGGGTGAAAGCTGTTTCATGGGTACATCTTCGGTTAATGGCAATACATGTGGTTCACCATAAATTGCCGCAGATGATGCATAAACCATCTTTTTAACACCGGCATTTTTTGCTGCATCTAATACATTCAAATAACCAATAATATTTTGCTGTGCAGAAAACTCAGGGTCTTCGAGTGAGGCAACAACCGAAACCTGTGCCGCCAGGTGTACAACATGTGTAATACCTTTCATGACTTCTTTTACCGTATCGGCATCACGGATATCACCCTTCACAAACTCCATTAAAGGGTGCTCATCTGGCAAGTTACTGCGATGACCCGATGTCAGGTTATCAAGTATGCGAACTTTCACACCTTTTTCCATTAAAAGGTCTGCTGTGTGTGATCCGATAAAACCGGCACCACCTGCGATTAATACTTTTTCCATAATGTTCCTTTATTATTTATATTGTGACATAAACACATTAAATCTATTGCTTCATATTATTTAGCAGATTTAAAGTCTATCGCCCTGAATAAAGTTAAAATAAATGACTAACTCTAAACCAGTTAAATCTAACCCACCCAGACCCGTGCATTTCTAAACATTCTCATCCATGGGCTATCTTCATCCCAGTCCGATGGGTACCATGAATGTTGCACACTTCTAAATACACGCTCAGGGTGTGGCATCATAATTGTTACCCGACCATCATCTGTTGTAAAAGCGGTTAAACCGCCATCAGAACCATTCGGGTTTAGAGGATAAACCTCCGTCGCCTCTCCATAATGATCGACAAAACGCATGGCCTGATGGCTTGCATTCATATCCGTAACCGTTTTAAATTCTGTTCGACCTTCACCATGCGCCACCGCTATTGGCATTCTTGAACCCGCCATACCTTTTAGAAACAGGGAGGGTGACTCCAGTATTTCCACGCTACTAAACCGGGCTTCAAACTGTTCTGATAAATTACCGACAAAATGTGGCCAGTGATCTGCTCCGGGTATTAATTCTTTAATGTTCGCCATCATCTGGCAGCCATTACAGACACCCAGAGCAAAACTATCATCACGTTGAAAAAAAGCACTAAACTCATCACGGGCTTTTTCATTAAATAATATGGTTTTCGCCCAGCCTTCACCGGCACCTAAAACATCGCCATAGGAAAAACCACCACATGCTACCAGCCCTTTAAATTCACTCAATGAAACGCGGCCAGATAAAATATCACTCATGTGAACATCAACACTTTGAAACCCTGCATGATCAAATGCGGCAGCCATTTCAATTTGTCCATTTACACCCTGCTCTCGTAAAATAGCCATTTTGGGTTTTACATTTGTCGCTATAAACGGCATAGCAACATTTTCATTTATATCAAATGTGAGTGAAGGTGAAATGCCCGGATCTTTTTCATCCAGTATTAAATCAAATTCCTGTTTAGCACACTCAGGGTTATCACGGAGACTTTGCATCTGACAGCTTGTTTCTGACCAGGTGCGTTGTAAACTAATACGCGGTGCTTCATAAACAGGTTCTACATCGTTAAAGAATTTAATCGTGTCACTTTGATTGATCGTACCAATTACATAGCTATGATCACCCAGGCCATTTGCTTTCAGGTCATTAATAATAAACTCTACATCACTGGCTTCGATTTGAATAACCGCACCCAACTCTTCACTAAACAGTGCAGCCGTTTTATCTGCGGACATTCCGGCAACATCAACGCTAACACCACAGTGACCGGCAAATGACATTTCACAAAGCGTGGTAAATAGTCCACCATCTGAACGGTCATGATAAGCCAGAAGTTTTCCCTGGTGGTTTAAATCCTGAATCACAGAAAAGAAACTTTTTAATAATTCAGGTTTATCCAGGTCTGCTGGTGTGTCACCAATCTGTTTATAAACCTGAGCAAGTGCTGAGCCACCTAAACGATTTTTACCTTCACCTAAATCTATCAGAACTAACAGGGTACCGGGCTTATTCTGCAACTGGGGCGTCATTGTATTACGCACATCCATTACCGGTGAAAAGGCCGTAATCACTAATGACAGGGGTGCTGTAACAGAACGCTCTTCGCCCTCCTGTTCCCATACGGTTTTCATCGACATGGAATCTTTACCAACGGGAATGGCTATACCCAGCTCCGGGCATAATTCCATACCCACCGCTTTAACCGTATCATATAAAACAGCATCTTCGCCTGGATGACCCGCGGGTGCCATCCAGTTTGCAGACAGTTTTATATCACCTATTTTATTAATCGCACTGGCTGCAATATTGGTAATGGCTTCGCCGACTGCCATGCGCCCCGATGCTGCACCGTCTAATAAAGCAATTGGGCTACGCTCCCCCATTGCCATGGCTTCACCACTGTGTACATTAAAGGAGGTCGTTGTAACCGCCACATCTGAAACTGGTACCTGCCATGGGCCGACCATTTGATCACGTGAAATTTGCCCGGTAACACTTCGATCACCAATGCTGATTAAAAATGTTTTATTTGCCACTGAGGGTAAACTTAAAACACGTTTAGCGGCCTCTTTTAAATCAATACTTTCTGTTTCAAAGGCTTTATGTTCAACCTTTTCATGTTTTACATCGCGTAACATTTTAGGCGGTTTGCCAAGCAAAACATCCAGGGGCATATCCACCGGATAATCATCAAAATGTTTATCGTGTACTTTTAATTCTTTCGCTTCTGTCGTTAAGCCTAATACCGCATAAGGACAACGCTCGCGTTCACAGAACGCTTTAAACTCATCTAAACGATCTTCTGCAATTGCCAGAACATAACGCTCCTGCGATTCATTACTCCATATTTCCATAGGAGACATGCCAGGCTCATCAATATGCACTTCACGCATCTCAAATTCTGCACCACAGCCACCATCGTTCACTAACTCGGGTAAGGCATTAGAAATGCCACCCGCACCTACATCATGAATCCAGATAACCGGGTTATCACTCTGTGCCCAGCAACGATCAATAACTTCCTGACAACGACGCTCCATTTCAGGGTTACCGCGTTGTACTGAAGCAAAATCCAGGTTTTCAGCACTTTCACCAGATGCCATGGAAGAAGCAGCACCACCACCCAGACCAATTAACATGGCCGGGCCACCTAACAGAACAATGGGGGTACCCACAGGCATATCAATCATATCAATATGCTCTTTACGCATATTACCGAAACCACCCGCCAGCATAACAGGCTTGTGGTACCCACGAATTTCATCCCCCTGCTTTCCATTAATCACTGGGCCGGGAACCTTCTCTTCAAACGTTCGAAAATAACCATTAATATTTGGACGCCCAAACTCATTATTAAATGCCGCTGCACCCAGTGGGCCATCTGTCATAATATCCAGAGCAGAAACAATTCGATCGGGTTTACCATTATCTGTTTCCCAGGGCTGGGAAAAGCCGGGAATCTGTAAATTAGAAACAGAAAAACCACTTAAGCCTGCTTTGGGTTTAGAGCCTCGACCCGTTGCCCCTTCATCACGAATTTCACCACCAGAACCCGTTGCAGCACCCGAGAACGGAGAAATTGCAGTGGGGTGATTATGGGTTTCAACTTTCATTAAAATGGGCATAGATTCCTGATGCCAGGTGTACTCACCATCAGGCCCATCAGCAAAAAAACGCCCGGCGGTATTACCCTCAATCACTGAAGAGTTATCATGATATGCACTCAAGATATTATCGGGTGATTTGTTATAGGTATTACGAATCATATCAAACAGTGAAATATCCTGCTCTTCACCATCAATCACCCAGTCAGCATTAAAGATTTTATGTCGACAGTGCTCAGAGTTTGCCTGGGCAAACATCATTAACTCCGCATCACTCGGATTGCGCTCAATTGAGGTAAAGTGATTAACCAGATAATCAATTTCATCGCCTGATAAAGCTAAGCCTAATGTACTATTTGCATCAACCAGTGCATCACGTCCGCCACTTAATATATCAATATGTGCACTTACTGCCGGTGCTGCCTTATCAAATAATCCAGCAGCAGCGGCAAAATCGGTCAGTACCATTTCAGTCATACGATCGTGTATCTGTGATTTTATAAACTGACGATCAGCCTCACTTAAGTGATCAGACTCCAGGTCAATATAATAAGCCACACCTCGTTCAAGTCGACTGATTGGGGTTAAACCACAATGACTGGCAATATCTGTCGCTTTGGATGCCCAGGGCGAAATAGTACCAAAGCGTGGAGTCACCAGAAATAACTCACCTTTATGTTCCTGCTCTGTAAAATGAGGCCCATACGTGAGTAACTTTTTCAAAACCGTGGTCTGATCTTCAGTTAAATCCCGTTGAATATCGGCAAAATGCACGTATTCTGCCTGTATATTTGAAATACTCGAAATTCTGGATTTAAGCTGAGAAAGTAACTTTTCTATACGAAAAGTGGATAACGCGGGGGATCCACGGAAATAATGCATTTATGGCCTCAATAAGAAATTTAACAACCTGATTTACTATAAGGCGTAAATCAAATAAGCAGTGAATTTTAAAGCAATGCACGAATGATCGCTACCAATCCATGTGCCTAATAAGATATAATACAGAAATACCTTATTTAGCTCTATTTTGAATGGAGTAAATTTAACGTATTTGGGGGTGACATGGCTTCGACGTGGGTAGTGAAACCACTGGTGCATGTCGAGGGGCAGATTCCCTCGTAAATCTAGCTGCAAACTTTTAGTTGCCAACGACGACAACTACGCAATCGCTGCCTAAACACCAGTAGATTGCCTTCCGGCCAGTGCTTGCTTGTAGGCGTTGGATTTCGGGAGTCATCTTATACAAGATCGTGATCTGATCGGCCTGAGGCCAGAACACTAAAACTTAAACGGGCTCGTTGATCAAAATCCTGTATCGCCGGAGTTTGTGATATTAAATTAAAAGGCGGAAACTAAACATGTAGACCCAATGGCAGATCGCTTGCGGACGGGAGTTCGATTCTCCCCACCTCCACCAATCACGTATTTAAAGCTGCCCCAGGGCGGCTTTTTTTACGTCTGAAAACAATTCAAATTCAATTATACGATTTATTCGTGTTTATTCTTAGCTCTCATCGCAAATTTTATCCCATACGTATTCATAACCACGATTCGACTCACTCACGCCAAGTACTCTGTAATATCCATCTGTTGATGGAGTATGCTAATAATTTCAACCTGGCTATTTTTTAAGCCCTGTTCATTTAGAACATAGAAAACAAGGCACATGCTTTCAGGAATACAGAAATAGCCCTGCTTAATATCATCCCGTGGTTTACCTGATGCGGGGTTATCAGCCAACCACTCAAAGCGCTGAATAAGTGCATTCAGATAAATATCAGACTGCTTAACAACCCATTGCTCACAGATATATAGCCAGATTATCAAGATCAGCCTACAAAACCCAGTAAGACAGGAGTACAGTCTATTTAAAATAATCTATTGAATATTCGAATCTGAAATACGTTCCCAGACTGAATAAAAGCCAACCTGGCTCATATATTGTGACACTTCATAATTTAAATCAGGTAACATTTCTGTATTATCAGCCCCCCCTAAAACAACAACTTCATTTTCTTCATCTTCATTAATTTTCTCAACCATCTTCCAGACAAAGGTAGAAAACAAAATCGCTTCATTTTCAGATGTTATACCCGATACCATTAACTTTGCCATTGCATCACCATCAAAGATCTTTATATAATGTTCAAACAAGTCATTAATATGAATATATCGCTCAAACTTAATCATATCACTCCCCCACCATCTTTAATAACTGACATTCTATAAGATACCATCTTAGGCTTTTCTACTAGTTGTTCTATTCGCATTGACTCAGTAACCGTTAAAAAATAATGACTGGGGTTATTATCATCTTCTTCAAATTTAAGCCCTGATGGTATATCTGCCTCTGAAAGTATCCAGTAAATATCTACTGATTTTTTCTTTGCTATTTTTTATACATTTTTAAATTTTGTAATTTTCTAAACAATGTGCGTTTACTAATCCCCAGTTTATTTGCCAGCTCACCTCTGTCGCCTTTAAATATAGACGCAACCTGAACGAGATATTGCTGCTCTATCTCATCAAGCGGTGTAATATCTTCGGCATCTGGCAAGGTAACATCTTCAGTCGTTTTTCTTTCCCTCGTAACGTCAGCGGGTAAATGCTCAGGTAAGATAACATCATCATCTGTAAGTAGTGTTGCTCGCTCCAGTATATTACGAAGTTCACGGATGTTGCCTGGAAAAGCGTACTGTTGCAGGCTGGCAAGTGTCGATGCCGCAACATGGTAGTTATGCTCTGGAGACAGTCGTGAAAGCAGGGAGTCAATCAGAAGGGGAAGGTCTTCAGGGCGCTGGCTTAGTGAAGGTAATTCTATAGGAAACGCATTAATACGATAATAAAGATCGCGACGAAAACGACCACTTTCCACCATCGCCTGAAGGTTACGGTGTGTTGCTGTAACCAGCCGAAAACTGGCCTGTCGTGCATCGGTACTACCGACACGCCTGTAGGTACCTGTCTCCAGTAATCGAAGTAACTTAACCTGCAAACTTAATGGAACATCCCCCACCTCATCAAGAAACAATGTGCCGCCTTCTACCGCTTCAATCAGGCCAATTTTTTTTGCATGGGCACCCGTAAAAGCTCCACGCTCGTGACCAAACAATTCACTCTCGAATAATGCTTCCGTTAATCCAGAGCACTCTACAACAACAAAAGGTTTGTCACTGTATGGGCTGTTATCATGAATGGCACGTGAAGCCAGCTCCTTACCCGTCCCTGAATCACCCAGTAATAATACCGCAGCCTTTGCAGGTGCAACACGATTAATAAGTTCAAGCACCTGATTAAAAGCACGTGAACGGCCAACCATGCTATTAACATCCGCGCAGCTACTCGCAGTATGCGTTTCACGCATGATTTCAATGAGATAACTTATGTCACCCTGCTCATTTCTTACGGGGCTGGTTTCGACCTCTACATGTTCTTTGCCCCCTGGTGTGTGGTGCAAATGCAAGACACGTTGTTTACGTCCTGTTTGCAAACAATCTGCCAGCGGACATGTTTCACCCGCCTGGTCACAGGGAACAGTGTAATGGTGTGAAACTTCATAACATTTTCTATTATGCAGCGGTTTACCATCACCGTAACTTTGTCGGTAAGCCTGATTGACTGCAAGAATTTGGTAATCTAAAGAAAGAGCGACGGCTGGTGCATCAATCACATCAAGCACGCCTGCAATCTCTGTTCTTGATCTCACATCAAAACGAATCTGACTACCCATAATCACCCCATAAAACGCCAAATATGTCACCCAACCTTAGCATTAAGCGACGTATATGGCATCCTGAAAAAACTGAACACTTAAAAATCAGCCCTTTTTTAAAACAAAAAAGACAGGAAGAATTTAAATAATGCATATAAAACAATATGTTACTAATAAATAAGTACAACATAAAACAAATACTCATTAATTTGGCACACAGCTTGCGATAACACACAAAGAGCACAGGTGATGCAATCAAAAGCCACACACTGCACGATAAAACACAGCTTTAAAGCGGGGAATTTACGTGGTGCGATTAACACCAGACAAACGCCTGGAAATAAAACCTTTATCAATAACTAAAAAGAAACACGTAATGAAAAAAACAATAAAAATAATAATGAGCACCCTGCTCATTACATCGACAATGAGCACTCCAGCAATAGCAAATAATCAGGACTATGCACCATGCACTTTTAATGACTTTGACGACAACTGTAAAGCGGCTGAATTAATCACAACACAATCCTTTGAACAGGCAGCAATGATTATAAAAACATCTAACAATAAAACTGGCGAACCAGGCTGGTAAACATCGAGCTTATAAAGAATGAGTGCTTTACCTACGGAAAATATCTGGTCAAATCCATTAGTCAGGCATCTTGCCATCATACTGGTCATCAAGGTGTTATTGCTCACGGCTCTCTGGTGGGCTTTTTTTCGTGTGCCCGCAGACGAAGTAACAACTGTTATTGACGTCCAAACCCACATCGCAGGTTACCCACCTACTGCGAAAACTAATTCTACCGAGTGAGTAATTACCATGGTTTCTGAATCTGTCGTCGAGCTATCAAGACTACAATTTGCCATGACGGCAATGTATCATTTTTTATTTGTGCCATTAACATTAGGGCTATCCTTTCTACTTGTAATAATGGAATCCGTTTATGTCATAACAGGCAAACAGATTTACAAAGACATGACACGTTTCTGGGGTAAACTTTTTGGTATTAATTTTGCTCTCGGTGTAACAACAGGACTGACACTGGAGTTTCAGTTTGGTACTAACTGGGCTTATTACTCACACTATGTTGGTGATGTTTTTGGTGCGCCACTGGCCATCGAAGGGTTGATGGCCTTCTTCCTTGAATCGACTTTCATCGGTTTATTTTTTTTCGGCTGGGATCGTTTAAGTAAACAACAACATCTTCTGGTTACCTTTCTGACGGCACTAGGCTCTAATTTATCGGCACTGTGGATTCTGGTGGCCAATGCCTGGATGCAAAATCCTGTCGGTGCTGAATTTAGCTACGAAACCATGCGCATGGAAATGACCAGTTTTTACGCATTGTTTTTCAACCCTGTGGCACAGGTGAAATTTGTACACACTGTCGCCGCAGGCTACGTTACCGGTGCAATGTTTGTACTGGGTATCAGTAGTTATTATTTATTGAAAGGTCGTGACATGGATTTTGCTCGTCGCTCATTTGCTGTGGCGGCAGGTTTTGGGCTTGCATCGGTTCTTTCAGTTATTGTGCTGGGTGATGAAAGTGGTTATGAAATAGGCGATGTACAAAAAACCAAACTGGCTGCGATTGAAGCTGAATGGGAAACACACGAACCACCGGCAGCGTTCACCCTGTTTGGCATTCCTAATGAAGAAACGCAAACAACTGACTATGCAGTAAAAATTCCTTACGCCTTAGGTTTAATTGCCACTCGATCTACAGATACAGAAGTAACCGGCATCAAAGATTTAATTGTTAAACATGAAGCTCGTATCCGCAATGGCATAATCGCTTATGCACATTTACAAACACTGCGCAGTGGTGATTTTACAGATGCGGACAAGTTATCTTTTGAAGCCGTTAAATCTGATCTGGGCTATGGCTTATTAGTTAAACGTTATGCCACTAACGTGGTTGATGCCACCGAGGAACAAATCAAACAGGCTGCACGTGACACGATTCCAAAAGTGGCACCGTTATTCTGGAGTTTTCGGATAATGGTTGCCTGCGGCTTCCTGATGTTATTTATATTTGCGGCGAGTTTCTATTACTGTGCTAAACGTATTGCGTCAGAGAAGCGCTGGTTATTAAAAGTAGCAATGTGGGGCATACCCCTGCCCTGGATTGCGGCTGAGACTGGCTGGATTGTTGCTGAATATGGACGCCAGCCCTGGTCAATCGGTGAAGTATTACCCACCTATCTAAGCACCTCTTCACTGGAAACAGGTGATCTATGGTTCTCACTTATCGGTCTGGTTCTTTTCTATACGGTTCTACTGGTGGTCGAATTATTTTTAATGTTTCGGTTTGTTCGCCTTGGCCCCAGCAGTTTACACACTGGCCGTTATGCTCTGGAACAGACGAATGATAATAAAGTAGCTGTAACACAGGCATGAATTTAATAGCTGTAAATGCACTTGATAGACAAGAGAAAATAAAATGATTTTTGATTATGAAACATTAAAATTAATATGGTGGTTACTGGTAGGTGTATTGCTAATAGGGTTTGTTATTACTGATGGCTTTGATATGGGTGCTGGCATTTTATTACCCTTTATTGGTAAAACAGACGAAGAGCGGCGCGTCATTATCAATACGATTGGGCCACACTGGGAAGGCAACCAGGTCTGGTTTGTTACCGCCGGGGGTGCAATTTTTGCGGCATGGCCAGCGGTATATGCGGCTGCTTTCTCTGGCTTTTATGTCGCCATGATGCTGGTGCTGTTTGCGCTATTTTTTCGCCCGGTCGGTTTTGACTATCGCAGTAAAATAGATGACCCTCGCTGGCGTTCGGCCTGGGACTGGGGAATATTTATTGGTGGTGCTGTACCAGCATTAATATTTGGTGTCGCGTTTGGAAATTTATTTCTCGGCGTACCCTTTCAACACGATGAATTTCTACGCCCAACTTACACCGGAACATTCTGGGCCTTATTAAACCCATTTTCACTTCTTGCAGGAATAGTAAGCCTGTCTATGCTCATAATGCATGGCGCTGTATGGTTACAATTGCGTGCAGAAAATATAATTGCAGAGCGTGCTCGAATCATTGTGCAGTTTGCCGCAATAATTTTAATCGTTACCTTTGCGCTTGCCGGATTGTGGATCGCTTACGATATAGACGGTTATCAGATTGTTTCGATGCCAGCAACCGATGCCATGCCTGATCCGTTAGCAAAAATAGTAACACCTGGTAAAGGTAACTGGTTAACTAACTATTCACTGTATCCATGGATGATAAGTGCCCCTGCTCTCGGTTTTTTCGCTGCGATAATGACAATACTACTCGCAAAAATAAGGCGATCAGGGTTAGCATTTGTCACCAGCTCATTGGCCATGACAGGCGTTATCCTCACCGCTGGGTTTTCATTATTCCCATTTGTGATGCCATCAAGCACACAATATAACAGCAGCTTGACGGTATGGGATGCAACATCCAGTCACCTGACATTAACTGTGATGTTCTGGTCTGCAGCCATTTTTATTCCAGTCATACTGGCTTATACGGTGTGGACTTATCGTGCCATGTGGGGCCGAGTTACCCTGGAGCACATTCGTAAAAATACCCATTCGGCTTATTAACAGAAAAAAGATAGAGGAGTAAATCAAATGTGGTATTTTGCGTGGATACTGGGTGTATTACTGGCTGTTTCACTGGGAATAATAAATGTGCTCTGGCTGGAATCAGAATATTGTCACGATACAAACGAAGACAATACTAAAAAGAACCAAGAAAATGATTAAAGAAAACCAGCACAATAGCCAGAAGGATCAATGGCATTTACCTTTCCTGTATAACGCATTCGCGCGAACATTATCGCTGTCGGTCGCAGGAACACTTAGCCTGATATTAACTTTATATCCACAAGCAGTCATGCAGGATAACCAACCACTCGACCACAGTTTATTAACATTGTACATGTGGGGAATCGCTGCAGGATTTGTTCACGGCGTTGGCTTTGTTCCACGCCATATTATATGGAAAATTTTATTTAGTCCTGTCGTGGCCTGGGTATTAATGTCAAACGCCCTGTTTTTAATGATAGCTATCTGAATTTATCAAAAAAATATTAATATTAAATATATCAGGCCACTATCCTTTATGAAAAAACCTGAAGTACAGAATAACTACAACTACAGATAATATCTTTCTCTGGCCATATATACTTTGCCGCATACTTTGGCCCCATAGCAGTAACAACAGAACACCTTCATGAAAAGAAAATTCCGCCAGTCAGGTATTACCGTTATTATTAATATTTAAACTAAAACAAGTATTAAATTTTCTAGCCATATCAAGTAGCCACTCAGAACTGAAGTATATTTTTTATTTTCAAATAGACATAAAAAAAGCACAACCTTAATGATTGTGCCTTTTTGCTATAGTTGTTGACTGTAAATGCTTTAAGAACATAACATCATATTACAACTCTTTTTTACAGAAGTACCAGTCTGTACATTCATAACCTTCGTTAACACGCGCTTCAGCTGCACTGGCAGTAGCCGGTGGTGGCACAATAACTTTATCGCCTGGCTGCCAGCCTTCTGGAGTAGCGATACCATTTGCATCAGAAGTTTGAAGTGCAGTAACCAGTCGTACAAACTCATCAATAGAACGACCATTAGACATTGGGTAGTACACCATTGCACGTAACACGCCTTTATCATCAATAATAAACGTTGCCCGCACAGCTGAAGTATCCGCCGCTCCCGGGTGAATCATGCCATAAGCCTTAGCAACTTTCATATCCAGATCGGCAATAATGGGAAAAGGAATTTCAACTGCAAACTTCTCTTTAATATTTCTCATCCATGCCACATGTGAATAGTGACTATCTATTGAAAGCCCGAGTAATTCTGTGTTTATCGCCTGAAAATCATTATGTCGTCCGGCAAAAGCAATAAATTCAGTTGTACACACCGGTGTAAAATCTGCGGGATGGGAAAATAACACTAACCACTTACCTTTGTAATTATCTAGTGTTTTTCTACCGTCTGTGGTTAAGGCATCAAATTCAGGCGCACGCTCATTAATGCGAGGCATACTTATAGTTTCTTGCGTTATATCAGTCATTATTTTCACCTTTGTTATCATTAAAATATGTGTATCAAAATCGACGACATTAATAATAAACTGCGCACAATGGTTAATCTAATTAATTTAAAGTATCACTCTGATAGTTAATAACTATTATAGTTAAGCCTGTAATAATACATCACGAATTTACATATAAAAAATCAAAAACTCAGAAAAACATTCACCACAGTCACTTCATAACAAAAAATAAACCTGGTTTATGTTTTTCTATTTAATAATTTTCAGCACAATTATTTTCCGTTTTCATATGCTGTATTTAATAATCTATATTTTCGGATAAACCAGACAGGTAAAAACCATAAACAGAAAGTAATATAAACACCCGGGAGTAATAAACGATCATTAACGCATCTATGCTAATAAAAATTTTAAACCTGAGAAAACCCACCCACTGCTATCAGGCCACTACAAATCTTCATAAGGTTTTGAGTAATTAACTGACGGTTTTTAATTGCTCGATACAGGTCGGACTGTTTAGCAAAGCCATTGTTTCGTTATCTTCTAACGTGGCTTCCAGGTGTTCCATGCTATGAACGTGTTTCACTTTCCATTCCGCAGTGACAGTGGGTGCATGAAATACGGATGATTCATTTGGCATATTGGGCAATTGGGCCAGATGCCACTGGCATAATTCCGGATTGGCAAGCAGCCTTTGCAGAGGCGTTGTTTCCTGTTCCTGAGATTGAGCCTGTATTGCTTGCTGCAACTGAATAAGAATCGGTGCAGCCTGCTTCTCTTCAGGTGCTCGTAACAAACCCAACATTGACACAATACGCGTTTTCTTAATTCCACCACTGAGCCAGGATAAGGGAATCGACAACATCAGTCCGCCAGTAACCGGGAGTAACCACAGGAACAACTCATTGCTAAGCATTATTGCAATGATGGCAATAACAATACCAAACAGGGTATGACCGTAATGTGTTCTGGCTACCGTTGTCCAGTTTAGTGCACCATCGTCACGTGATTGTGGCATCCAGCCACTGTCCTTACCGCGCAGAACAGCCATAACGACACCGAACTGCGATACCATTAATATCGGTGCATATAAAGCAGACATAAACATCTCAAATAAAGCACTTAATGTAAGCAGAATCGGCCCACCAAAGCGCAAACAGCGAGGGATATGAAGCATGGCTGCTAGCCAGCCAAAAACTTTAGGTATAGCAATCAGGCCCATGGAAACAATAAACAGGTTCAACGCCCGTTCAGAATCAAATACTGGCCAGGTTGGAAATAAAGAAGGGTTTGAAAAATATTCAGGTCGCACTACGGCTGCCTGTACCGCAATCGCCAGACCAACGATAATCAGGGACAACCAGAACACGGCACTTAAATAAGACATTAAACCAGAAAAAATATGCAGCCGGGTCGGTAACACAAACCCCTGGGCAAACATGAATGGCGTATGTTGTAAATTCCCCTGACACCATCTGCGATCACGAATTAATACATCAATTAATGACGGTGGCGCCTCTTCAAAAGATGAATTGATATCAGTGTCAAAACGCACACCCCAACCAGCGCGTCGCAATAAGGCTGCTTCGATAAAGTCATGACTTAATACAAAGCCACCAAAAGGTGGTTTGCCAGCCAAAATTGGCAAACTGCATGATTCAGCAAACGCTTTGGTACGAATAATCGCATTATGGCCCCAGAAGTTGGAAGATAACCCATGCCAGGCTGATAAGCCTTCAGCATAAATCGGGCCGAAACAGTGATTAGCGAATTGTTGTAATCGGCCATAAAGGGTTTCGGCACGTACAATCGTTGGCAATGTCTGGATCAAACCCACACCCGGCGCCCCGGCCAGTCTGCGAGACAATGTAATGAAACAGTCAGCACTCATGATACTGTCTGCATCCAGCACAATCATCGCTTCATAATCACCACCCCAACGTTGCACCCAGTCGGCAATATTACCGGCTTTACGTTCATTGTTATCCTGGCGATGCCGGTAATAAACCGGACAACCCGATTTATCGTCATTGATGAGGTCAAAAAAAACGTCTTCTTCCTTAATCCAGGCATTAGCACAATTAGTATCACTAAGAATAAAAAAAGCATATTTAGCCGGCGCCTTACTAAGTAAGTCATTACGCATTGCCTCAATAGCTGCTTTGGTTCGATGCGGATCTTCATTGTAAATAGGCAACAGAATAGCCGTTGTAAATGCGGCATCTGCCTCGCGATGTTTAATAAAACGCGGCTTTAAATAGATCAGAAAACCAAGAAGCGCCTGGGAAAAGGAAAATGCTATCCAGAAAAAATTAATACTGAATAGCAACAGAAAAAACCACTGCAGACTGGTTACAGTATTGGTGCTCAAAACACCGTACATTTCTGTCACACCGTAAGCTGATAAACCAATAGTGCCGCCCAGTACAAACAAACGTGAAAAAAGGATGCGAATAATGTATACCCAGCTACGCTGTCCTTTACGTAGCGGAATACCTTCCTCGTACACACCGTGACGAGGCATGGATAGTTTTGATACTTCTGGCAATGCGCGATGTGTGGAAGTGGCCCTTTTATCAGTCATAACGGTTATTGTTTGCGTTGACTCATTGAGACCAGTCTTTACTGTTCCAGCGATAAAGCCAGGTGGCAGCAACCGGTTTGTCATCACGCTTTAACTGGACTCGTAGCTCTGCCAGGTCCGCATCCTGAGGATCAAATGTGATAAATATACGCGCTCCGTTAATTTCTGGATTAGGCTCAATACGTGATTCGACAATATGGCCTTTACTGGTTCTGACATCGACCTTAATTTGCTTTATATCCTCAGAACTGAGGTGGCTATAATCAATGACCACTTCTCTATTATGGTTGTCATCAAATAGTTTTTGTCCGCCTGCGCTGCGTACAATGCGAACCTTGTTGTCGGCGGGCGGAATATCATCAGGCCAGGTCAATCTGTAAGAGAATGAATAGGGTTGACCCTGCTTAAGTCCATTTTCGGGTTGCCAATAGGCAACGATATTATCATTAGCCTCTGAATTAGATGGAATCTCAACCAGTTGCACCTGCCCTTTACCCCAGTCATTTAATGGCTTAACCCACGCTGATGGACGGGTGTGATACCTGGCCTCAAGATCCTGGTAATAGGCAAAATCACGATGCCGCTGAATTAACCCAAAGCCTTTTGGGTTTTCATCCATAAAACCACTAACCTGTAATGTCTGTGGGTTAGTAAGTGGACGCCATACTCTTTCACCATTACCACGAATCATGGCGATAGCCTCAGAGTCATGCACTGCCGGACGGTAGTCACGTTCATTGGCTGGGTCTAAAGGCCCATGCATAAACATTGATGTGAGCGTGCCCAGACCAACATGTTTAATATCGCGACGTGGAAACAAAATAGAATCGACATCAATTCGAGTAGGAGAACCTGGATAGATACCAAAACGATAAGCTCCAGTAACACTTTTACTATCCAGCAGAGCATGCACCACAATCGCCGCCTGATGTATTGAGGGACGCTCTATCCAGAAATGTTTGAACAAAGGATATTCTTCACCTGTAGGTTGAGCAACATCGATTGCCAGCCCACGCGACGACAGGCCATAGTGCTGTCCTTTGGAAACGGCACGAAAATAACTGGCACCCTGAAATACAACAAACTCATCTTTATAATCAGGCCGGTTAACAGGGTAATGCAAACGCATACCGGCATACTTCCCCACTTCAACCAGTAACTTTCCTATGGCTGAATCGGGTACACGAAAAGAGGAATCAGATATCTTTACCGGATAAGATTTACCATTTTCCACCACATTGATATCGACCAGATCTTTATACAGAAAGCCGGGAGCAAATAATTGAATAGAGAACCGGGTTGGAGAATTTTCCCAGATGGCGGCTTCCTGCTGGTAATTAATTTTCCGATAGGTAGAGTAATCGAGCTTTGTTAATCCTTCAGGGGCTTTAGCGGGTTCCTGAAATGGTTTTGTAGCAAGTTCGCGAGCTAACTCAATAACCGTATCGTGATTAAATGCCTGCCCTTGCATTGATATATCACTGAGCCTGGATGAACCAGCAACAGTTCCGGTACAAAAGAGTAACGGCGTAATTGCAAGCAACCCGTATTTTAAGCGTGTGATTCGATGCAAAGAAAAATTAAAAGCAAATAAGATAAAAACCTCTCAGTCAAACTGAATATGATGATATTAAAAAGGGGGATTTACTTTGATAGCCAAGAATAACTGACACACAACTTATTATTTTCGGAAGCAAAAAATCGCAGTATATACAAGGTTATACTCAACTGCAATACCTGTCTTGTCTGCCCTCCTTTAACTGCCCCAGTGTACGAGTAATGAGAGCATATAATGTACAAACAGCAGTGAATATTAAACACCATCTTATAAGTTTTTATATACATGCACTTCATCCAGCATCTGAAATTCCCAACGTTTTCTAAACACCTGATAGAATTAAAATATAACTCTATGGGGCTGCTGTTAAATAGCCGCAAACAATATACAAACGAATTTAAAATACAAGAACCGACCCCTTACCTTTTTTGATAATAGTTTAAACATAAACCCGTCTCCCTGGCTAAAACCAACATAATATGGACACTTAACTCAGATATTGGTTCTCAGAAAATAACCTCATTACAAATTTCTAAAAGAATGTTTGAAAAAGTAGACATAAGTCTCTAAATGAAAAGACTAAATAAGATAACATTAGCTTGGGATATTTCGATTATTCGACACCACTAACTCATTTAAATACGCCAACATTTAAATCAAACATATTTGTATGCCAGAGAAACATGACGCCTCTGTTTTTTACTGGGGTAATATAATGTGGATCAGCCACAAAAAATCAACGAAATAATTAGACATTTACCAGGGACAAACAACATGGCCGATTTTGAATACGACAAAAAGGAAAATACATTCACAGATCATGGTGAAAATTGAGAATTAATTTCAAACCTATCAAAAAATAATAATTGAACCTCCACCTTTTTATTTTGTATAAAGCCAGCCCGTTTTTTCAAGTTTCACATCAGATAGAATTTTATGATTATTTTCCATCCATTCTATAAACTTATCTTCTTCAAGGGGCCTGGAGATGTAATAACCCTGAGCCATATCACACTCCAGCAACTTTAAAGCATCAATGGTTTCTTTATCTTCAGGGCCTTCAGCAACAACCTTCAAGCCAAGATCATGTGCCATACTAATTGTTGCCCGCACTATTGCTCTATCGCTGTCACTTTTGGTCATACTAAATACAAAGCTACGGTCAATTTTAATAATAGATATAGGCAGACGACGCAATTGAACCAGGGATGAATAACCGGTACCAAAATCATCAAGGGCTATTTTTATACCCGTCTTATGCAATTTATCCAGACTTTCGAGGGCCTTGAGAGGGTCAGTAATAATGGCGCTTTCGGTTATTTCAAGCTCGATATATTCAGGGGGCAGGTTATTCTTATCCAGCAATTCAACGATATATTCGGAAAGCTCTTTATTTTCCAGGTCGAGAGCTGATAAGTTAATCGAAACAGAAAAATTAAACCCCTTCTCTCTCCAGACCCCCAGCTTGTGTATAACGTCTTCCACAACACGTTTGGTGATACCAGAGATAATTCCCGTTTTTTCTGCAATCGGTATAAAATCAGCTGGTGATATTAAGCCTTTTTCAGGATGGTTCCAACGAACCAGAGCTTCCGCAGAATTTACCTGCCCTGTTTTAATATCCTGCTTAGGCTGAAAAACAGTAAAGAACTGATTCTGCTCTATAGCTTCTCTAAGATCAGAAGCTATAGTAAGGTTTTTAAAGGCATCCTGACTAAGCTCACGATTAAATACTTTAATGCCACCACCACTATGTTTAGCTGCGTACATTGCAACATCTGCATTCCCCAGTAATGACTCAAAACTATCACCATGTTCTGGGTATATCACAATACCCAGACTGGCACCAATGCGTAAAGAATATTTATCTATAACCATTGGTTCTAATAATGCGTTAAACATTTTCCTGGAAATACGTACCGCAGCTTCCTCATCGGCAGTAGGCAGTAATACTGCAAACTCATCACCACCCAACCGAGTAACGATATCTTGCTGTCTAACAATACTTCGCAAACGCCCTGATACTTCCATAAGAACATTATCACCAGTAAGGTGGCCAAAACTATCATTAATTTCTTTGAATTGATCTAAATCGATTAATACCAAAGCCAGCTTATTTTTTGCATTAACCGGATAAAACAGGGCCTGATCTATTCTTTCATGCAACAATGACCGATTAGGCAAACCCGTCAGGGCATCGTGCAAGGCCTGGTGTTTCATTGTTTTTGTTTGTGCCATCAACTCAGTACGCATAAACTCAAGCGTCCTGGCTAATGAACTCAATTCTCCAATCTTTGTTGTCACTGTAATTTCTTGATGGAACTGACCATGAGCAATTTCACGCGATAAATCACGTAAATGCTCGATAGGCTTAGTAAGTCGACGACCTAACATGACAGTGAATAATACCGACACGAGAATATAAATTAGTGCGAATAATAAACCACGCTGAAAAGCCTCATCTATTTGATCACGGGTTGATGATTCATCATATGAAACACGTAATTTAGCCGTCTCTTTCCCATTATCATCAGTAATCAGGATAATTAAATTATATTGATTATCATTATGACCACCGAAATAAAAATCTTCTTTAAATACATTTTTAACGGATTGCCCTGCGCTACTATATATTTGATTATTACTACTATCGATAACTTCTGCATAGGTAATACGTCCCGATAGAAATGCATCTTCTATAATTGAGTAATCAGGACTCGAAGAGATAGTACTCGCCAATATATAGGCATCAGATCGCACATGATCTATGAACTGGGTTTCATAACCTTTTTTAACTATATAGAGAAGACCGCCAAATAATACCGGGAATAAAATAAACTGTAATAACAAAATGCCAATTAGCATTCGACTGGTTAAGCTACTCATTAATGGTTTCATGGTCAGTCACCCTCCCATAAAACCTGTATCACAGTTAACCCCTGACTCTCATCAAGATTATCACGCCAGACATAAGATACATTATTTGAATTTTTTTTAATATTTTTGATTAACAATAATGTGTCTTCATAATCAGGAATTACTTTATTACCCCTGGTAAAGTTTAATGATAATAATCGCCTCTCATAATTTCGTTTCGACATAAACATGACATTTTGCAAGAACACCTGATAAACATCATTCTCTGATGTATTACGCAAAGCATTAACCAGGGTATTATTTTTTTTTACCGGAAAGCCCAGAAACAGACGCCTGAGTTCGGTTTTCGAAAAGACGTTGATGCTCTCCTGGGATCGGCACACTAACACCAGCTCTCGAGCCTGTAATGCGTATGATTGCCCTAACAGTACTGCAAAAAAAACTAGACTAGAGACCCAGCCTCTCATCGAAAAACGGCACTCCAGCCTATGAGAAACACATCGTGTTCACTATGTTCATGATGATTACGATTCCATTCAAATTTTATCGCATGATTACTCCAGGGATCAAAACGTAAACCAATCATTTGCCGTTGTGGCACAAAACCTGCTAGGGTTTCAAGGTAAATATCATGATCAGCACCATGAGTATCTTCTATACGTGAAAAGATATTCCATTGATCATCATACTGATATTCAACCTGTGCATAGGCGCTTTTGAATGCGCCGGATTCTGCTGCAATAACGCCTTCTCTAAACAATGTTTCAATATGATAAAGCCCAGTGATTAAACGCGCTTTTTCCCATTGTGTATTGGAATATAATCCTGTACCTCTAAATTTCACCTCATTGTGCTGAATACCTGCAGTCGGGATTAAGGCTGTGCAAATAAACACACCGTACTGGTCTTCACCAAACTCATCTGGTAAATATGCAACTCGTAGAGCTGCAATATTATCGTGATTATTACGTTCAAAATTAAAAATATCAACGTCATGCAGACCTGCATCACTATGACCACCATGGCCACCGCCTCCTGATGCATCTAGTTGTGAACCTAACCCATACGCCAGTGAATAATTGATTTTTCCCGCACCCAAATAAATACTACTTTCAAATAAGGCACCCGATATATGACTTGTAATAATACCGCCAGCAGTACCAAACCCATCCATAGCCGGTCTTGTTATTGATGTTTGTAAATAATTACCATGGTGATACTCGGTGTGCCAATATCCAAAGGGTGTGTGGAATCGCCCCAACCAGAAATCACTCTCTTCAGCAATACTAAAACCAATCTGAAAGCGTTCAAAATGACGCTCATGTTCCCCCCAGAAATACTCTCCCAGAAACCTGAATGACTTCCAGTTTGCATTAGCGAATAAATCTATGGACGGAGCAACATCATCATTAATACTGTATTGCTCACCCCGCTCGTGGGAAGCAATAATCTGTGGAAAAAACATAATATTAGTATCAGCTCATACATTACCAAATACCCATAAAATAAGCAGGGTAAATACAATGAGCCTATTAATGAAACACTGAATATAAACGGGCGCTATGAGTCTTTGCTTCGTTTTCAATCTTAACCTGCATACAAATATGTTATTACATAAAGATATAATAGTTCATATTCATCACTCCATAATAAAAAATGCTTAATATTTATCCTCCCCCAAACGGTACTGAGAATGAGTTACATATGCTTATCCCCTATTCAGGGTATTCCTTATTTTAGTCTAACCTTAACCACTCTTTATTGTTTCTATTTCAGAGTGCAACACACTCCTTTGCATTCACTATTAAAACAAATAGTTACACTAACTAGTTTATGTATATTGCTTACTTGTAACAAAAACCAGACACAAAAAAACTGCAATCAGTGCAGCTTTTTAATGTACTAATTGATTAAAAAATTATTTTTAATGAAGAGCGAGTCAATAAGAAATGGGTGAAGCCCAGGCCTTACATTTCACATAATGTAAGGCCTGAAGTACACCCGATTTCAAAAAAGTGAGGCCTGTCCTTTTGGTTAATACTAAGCAAGTTTAACGGTACGCTTATTTTCAGTAGACTTAAGTTTGCTCTTATCTGTAGAGCTAATGAGAGAAGCAACTCGAGAATCAATAAGGCTCTCCAGAAGGCCTGATTTTCCCGCATCAAACGTGTCAGCAACAACATGTCCACGATGACTGCCATGGGTTACATTACCGCTATTATCAAGATAAAAGTCCATAACCTTATTATAAGTAGCAGTCGAGCTTAAGCTTATACTATATACCTTGCCATCACGCATAGTCATAGTGAGCTTATTTTTATCAATCTTTTTGGGTTTAGATTTACGTATCACGCCATTTTCAGTTGATTTAAAAAAGACGATATTTTTACCAGGGTTAATAATGAGTTCTTTATTGGCTACTTTAGCTCTAACCATGCCATTTTTAAAAATATAATATTTACTGGTAGGTCTGTTATCACCTGCATTACTATAAAATTCTGCGGGTTCATTATCAAAGTACATATCACGATCCTGTAATAAAAAGTTGAAATAAACTAGGAAGCCTGCTGATAACGCTGACAAAAAAACCGAAATTGCCGATGAGGCCTGAACAGATAGTATAATAGTTACATAACAAAAGGCAGCAAAAAATTTACATTCTTAAAACCATAATAAGGTTGCGTTATATTCAAACAACAAAAATACTGGGCGGCACTTGAGCAGGAACGGAAAAACAATAGCAGTAGGGAAAAAACCTAACTTATCAGGGCACCCATAGCAACAAAAGGTAAAAATCATGTAAGTCTTTGTTTTTATTATTTTCTTAACATGGGTGTCTTGTTAAGTTAAGTTATCCAGGTGCTCGGTGGGAAGCGCATCATATGATTTCTGGAGACCATCCAGAGGCTGAAGAATCACGTACTGTGCTTGCAAATAAAATAATTAAAATTAGAATAGATGACCCAGCCAATGGGTGCTGGATGCAAAAAACAAAAGCAGCTGCCAGGCCAACATTGTTTCCCAATGCTATTGGACATAACAGAATTCATAGAAAAAATATTACGACTGGATTTTTAATAGAATCTCATTGACAAATAATCCAGGGCTAATAAAAGCCTTTTTATCAACCGTAAGACAGCAGCTTCTTCAGGGTAATATCAGTGATGAGATGAAGCTTCAAGAAGAAATAGACGACATTGAATACACTCACTGGGATAAAATGGTAAACAACAACACCCAGAAGAAATAGAATGAAAACATATAAACTAACGGATGATTATGAAAAACATTTCACTTTCACTATTAAAGGGGCTGAGCTTTACAACAAAATGCCTGATTACTCACCTAGGTTTAACACTAAAACACGGCTTACCGAATGGGTTAAGCCTGACGCTTCATTTTATGCCACTGAAAATTATTTAAATGAAAAAGTATCTATACCTGACATTACCACCTGGGTAGCGGGAAACCTTGTGTTAAACACCAGAGCTTATGAAATATTATCAGACACCCTTAAAGTATCTGGTGAATTTTTACCCGTTTCTGTAGAAGGCATAGATTATTATATTTTTAATACATTACGTATTATAGACGAAAAGTATATTGACAAGACAAAAGCCAGAGAAGTAATTGATGGCAGTGTCAATGTGGGGCTTGAAAATATTTCTTTTTCGACTAATGGTTTAGAGGATGACGGTGTTTTCAAGTCTGAATCAGATCATCTACTTCATACTTACTGCACTGAGAACTTTAAACAGTTATTGATTGATAATAATTTGAACGGTCTGTTGTTTACTGAGATGGTTGTTATTTAATAAAAAATTTAAATTTATAAATACCCGAAAACAAGGAGTCTTGTATTTTTCCTTTACTTTCACGCATCGAAAGCAAAACACAAGACCTAATGGAATGGTCCACCCCTCCCTAAAAGGCTTCAAATGAGCCATGATGTAAGTACCAACAAACATCAAACAAAAGAGACAGACCATGAAATATAATAA